>JAEUTI010000092.1 GCA_016788065.1 Bacteroidia bacterium
CAGGTGATTGAAGCCATCTCTTCTGCTTTGCCAGATAAATTTACTTCCATTTTTTGAGAAGATAGCCGGGTGAAGGGGTTGAATATATTTATCATGCTTTTCTTCAAAGAGTGTAGCTTCAAAATTACCTGTTGCTGCATCATAACGGTTAAATTTCAGATGATTTTGCTCGCGGTTCAGTATCACAACGTAAATCTTTTTGTTATCTGGTGACCATGCTATGTTGGTGAGATATTGTTCCGCTGGTTCACCTGTCTTTAACCAGATGGTTTTTTCTGTTGTTACGTTGTAAATTCCAATGGTTACATGATGGCTCTTTCCGCCTGCCATAGGATATTTAACCATTTTTGCAGCTGCAGGTTTCTCATCTAGTTCATAGATTGGATAATCTGTTACCATGGTTTGATCCATACGGTAAAAAGCAAGCTGTTCACCTGATGGAGACCAGAATGTTCCTTTATGAATTCCGAATTCTTCGCGGTGCACAATATGTCCGTTTACAATAGCTGCATCGGTATCATTGGTTACCTGAAAATTTCCGGATGGGGTAGCAATAAATAAGTTATTTTTCTTCGTATACGCTAATGCCGTTAGTTTGGAGTTGTATTCTTTATTCTCAGCAGTTGCATCTTTTATATTTAAAAGTCTGACAATGGAATTTTCCTTTAAACGGTAAGCCAGCAGATAATCCTTATTTTCAAATGTAAACTGCCCCGCATTGGTCCATGTAATAGTTGGGAATGCTTTAAGAGAATCTTCAATTTCTTTTTTCATTACAGCATTGAGTTGCTGCAAATCAATAACTTTAGATTCTTTACCGGAACCTGAAGTCATCATCAACTGATCGGTTCCATCCGACTTAACAACCCAGGAACAGTTACTGGTTCCGGGAATCCACTGAAGTTGATCCAGTTTTGAAGGAGTAAATCCTTTTCTTGCACTTAAGACCACATCTTCCATGGTCATCATTTTATTTTGTGCAAATGAAAGGGAACCCGTGCAAAGCAATAGCGAGATGCAGCTGATAATAATTTTATTTTTCATAGTCATAAATTGCATTTTTAATGGAAACGAAAAAGCCGGAGAAGACTCCGGCTCAGATATTTTTAGAATTTGAAATTACTTTCCTTCGATGGAAATTAATTCAACATCAAAAATTAAAGTTTCATTTGGTCCGATATCACCACCAGCACCTCTTTCACCATAGGCAAGATTTGATGGGATGAATAATTTCCACTTAGAACCTACAGGCATTAATTGCAATGCTTCAGTCCATCCGGGAATAACACCATTAACTGCGAAAGTTACTGGTTGACCACGATCAACAGAACTGTCGAATACTTTTCCATCAACCAATGTTCCGTGGTAGTGAGTAGTAACTTTATCTTCTGCTGTTGGTTTTGGACCGGTACCTTCTTTAATTACAGTATATTGCAATCCGCTAGGAAGTGTAACAACACCTGCTTTTTTAGAATTGTCGGCAAGGAATTTTTGTCCTTTTTCAATATTAGCAGCTTGTTTCTTTTGTTGAATTCCGGCAACATAACCTTGAATTACTGCTTGTGCAGCTTCAGGAGTCATAGCAGCTGGTTTGCCTTCGAATACCTCACGGATACCTCTTGCAAGTAAATCAACATCGATAGAATCGAGACCATCTTTTTGAAGATTTCTTCCGATGGTATTTCCAATTCCGTAGCTAACAGAATCAACTACTGTTGCTATCTTTCCCTCACTGCTTTTAGATTTTTTCTGACCATCGCAGGAAGTGAAGGAGAACACTGTAAATGATGCGAACAGAATAATTGCTGAATATTTCATAGTTATTTTTTAGTAAAACCGGGTGCAAAGATAACCTTTTTAATGGGTTCTGAACAGCCTCCCCAAAATCCTTTTCATTTTCGTACCTTTGCATTCTAAGTCAATTGTTTGAAAAATAGATCATTATATTAACTTAACTGCCAGGTGGATATATAATGAGCCCTCTAAAATATATCTAATGAATTTTATTAAAGTATTGATTTGCAAAAAGATAGCCTTTTTCGCATTTGTAATCTGCATCTTTTGTCACGCAAAATCAGTTGCCCAGTTTCCGAATTTCACCAATTCTGTTGTTTCAACGGGCTGGAATGAAGTTACGGGATTTGTTTGGGATAGCACGGGACAACAATATGTTTGGGAAAAAGGAGGAAAGGTTTGGGTCGTAGATACTTCCGGAAATAAACTGGCAACTCCTTTATTAGACATCACAGAAGAAGTTGGAAACTGGAGAGATCATGGATTAAATGGCTTTGCACTTGATCCGGATTTCAGGACCAATGGTTTTTTCTATCTGTTCTATACTGTAGATCGGCATCATTTGCTCAATTTTGGAACTCCGGCATACAATCCAACAGTAAATACATTTTTCCAGGCAACCATAGCCCGTGTAACTCGATATACTGCAGATCCGGCAACTAATTTCACAACTACAATACCCGGCAGCCGGTTTATACTTATTGGAGAAACTAAAAAGACCGGAATCCCCATTGTTTTTGAATCGCACAGTGGAGGTTCGTTAATTTTTGGTGCCGATAAAAGTTTATTTGTCTCAACAGGAGATGGCGGTAGTTACACCTTTGTTGATGGAGGATCAGGTAGCACATACTGGAGTCAGGCAATTAATGATTCCATTATCAGACCCAAAGAAAACGTGGGTGCATTCAGAGCACAAATGGTAGATTGTTTGAACGGAAAAATTTTGAGAATAAATCCTTTGAATGGGGATGGACTCGATTCAAATCCATATTACGATAATACAAATCCACGAGCACCTAAGTCTAGGGTATGGGCACTTGGTTTCCGAAATCCATATCGTATGACCTTACGGCCGGAAACCGGAGAAGCAGATATTACAGCCGGAAACCCCGGCACACTTTATATCGGTGATGTGGGTTGGGATAACTGGGAAGATCTGAATGTTTGTAGCGCACCCAAGCAAAATTTTGGATGGCCTTTGTATGAAGGTTTGACTCCGCAAATAGGATATACCAATTTGAACACACAAAACCAGGATGCTCCGAATCCTCTTTTCGGTACTTCTGGATGCACAAATGCTTTTTTCAGATTCAAAGATCTTTTGATTCAGGATACGGAAGATCCTTCTCCGGAGTTCAAAAATCCATGCGATACATCACAATTGATTCCTCAGGGAATAGAAGTGTTTACACACCGCAGACCAATAATTGATTGGAAACATGGTTTTCAGTCGCGGGCAGGTATATTTACCAATGGTGTTGCCGATGAAATTAATATTGACGATCCTTCATCACCCGTGCAGGGAACAATGTTCGGAGGGTATGCATCTATTGCAGGTGTGTGGTATACAGACAATCGTTTTCCGGTAATCTGGCAAAACACCTATTTCCATGCTGACTATGTAGGTCAATGGATTCGGAATTTTGAAATTGATACGAATGATGTGCTTTCTCAGGTTAATGGATTTTGGGATAACAATGGAATTATTGTTCACATGGCACTTAATCCGGTGAATGGATGCATTGCATATGCTAACTACCCTGGTGAAATAAAAGAAATTTGTTACACCGGTTTTGTAAATAACCTTCCTGTAGCAAAAATTGAAACCGATACTACGTATGGTGCAGGTCCGCTGCAAGTGCAATTTACAGGAAGCAATTCTTCCGATCCGGAAAATTTACCGCTGCAGTATGATTGGGATTTCGGAGATGGAAATTTTAGTACAGCACCTAATCCTGTTCATATTTACAACCCCGGAACTACATCTCCGATTTCATACTATGCCAAATTAACAGTTACTGATGATATCGGTCAAACAGATACCGATTCTGTTTTGATATCAGTAAACAATACTCCGCCACAGGTTTCCATCATCAGCTTTTCTGATGGCGATTTGTACTCAATGAGCGGTAATACACAATTGCCTCTGGAAGCGGCTGTTACTGATGCAGAACATGGCCCATCTGAATTGTTTTACAGATGGACTACTATTCTTCATCACAATGCACATTTGCATCCGGAATCCATCGACACGAATAAAGTGTCTACAACAACAATTTCTCCGGTTGGGTGCGAAGTAATGAATACCTATTACTTCGAAATTAATTTGGTAGTTACCGATGCCGGTGGTTTATCTACTACAGTCAGTTCAAATTTATATGCCGCCTGCGATCCACCGGTAGCCACATTCACCGCAAGTGATTCTGTGATTTGTGCTGGTGAACAGATTCAGTTTGAAGATATCAGTACTAATTTTCCCGTATTATTAGAATGGGAATTCCCTGGTGGTACTCCGGCATTTTCAAACTCTTCTTCACCCTTGGTTCAATATAACGCTCCGGGCATATACGATGTAAAGTTGATTGCATCCAGTTTCCGTGGATCAGATACAATCGTGCTTCCGGGATATATTAAAGTCGGAGCTTTTCCTATTGTAAATCTCGGCGCTGATACTTCTGTTTGTGGTGGTATTACATTGAATGCTTTCAATTCAAATGCAACCTATTTGTGGAATGATTTGTCGACTGATTCTGCGTTGACAATTACTAGCAGCGGAAATTATTCGGTTTTGGTTACTTCACCTGAAGGGTGCGCATCAACAGATAGTGTTGACATTGTAATTCTTACTTTTCCGGTTGTCGACCTGGGACCCGATATCACAGCCTGTGATACTTCAGTAATATTGGATGCCGGTTTATCCGGAACTTCCTGGTTGTGGAATACCAGTGAAGTTACTTCTTCCATACAGGTAAATTCAAGCGGATTGTATACGGTAACTGTTTCGGCAGCATCAGGATGCCAGGCAACTGATTCAATTACTGTAATACTTAATAACCCACCAGTTTTTAGTTTGGGAACAGATACACTGATTTGTGATTCTGTTTATGTTTTAAATGGCCCTACAGGTGATTTCGGTTATCTTTGGCAGGATGGAAGTAATGCTTCATCATTGAATGTTTTCTCATCCGGAATTTATGTTTTGAATATTACAGATACCATCACCGGATGTCAGGCATCTGATTCTATTTTAGTGCAATTAGGTACTATTCCATTTTTTGAATTGGGACCCTCTGTTTTATCATGTGATTCAGTTTACATATTAGATCCGGGCATTACATTGGGTACTTTCTTGTGGAGCGATGGTTCATCAAATTCAACAGTCGCTGTAACAAATTCAGGTTGGTATTCATTAACGGTAACTTCATTGCAAGGTTGTGATTACACCGATTCTGTTGAAGTAACAATTCCTGTTTTGCAAGCGGTAACTTTTAACCCTTCCTTCAATGATACAATTTGCATCAATCAACCTCCATTTCTTCTCACAGGCGGATCACCAGCAGGTGGCACTTATCTGGTAAATGGCATTGTTACCACAGTATTAGCTCCGGCAAATTTAGGACAAGGCCTTCATTATGTTGCTTATACTTATCTTCATCCACAGGGATGCAGGGATACGGTGGAATTTACATTGCAAATTGAAACTTGCACTGGTATTTTTGAATCAGAATATGATGGCTCCGGAATAACTGTTTACCCAAATCCTTCATCGGGAATTTTTCATCTCCTGTTTGATCAATTCTTTGAAGAAGATTATGTTGATTTAAAAGTATTCAACTTGTTGGGGCAAGAGGTTTATTCTGAAAAACAGATTAAAGCCATTTCTCAAGATCTGGATCTGAAACATCTGGCACCCGGAAGTTATCAACTGCGTGTTAATAACTTTGGGAGTAAACGAATAGTAATTTTACAGCAGTAGTTTTTACCAAAATGGCGTTCACTATAGAAAATGTGCTATTCACCATTAAAAGGTTACTGTTTGCCAAATAATAAACATCCTTAAATGGGGACTGATTACTTTTCAGTTTCCCATTTCTTCAACTCAATTCATGTATCAGAATATTAGTTCTCTTCGCATATCCAATATGCGTTTCTTGTCATTTAAATGGTGTTTGTATGCATTCTTTTCAGCACTGATTTTTAACGGTTCAATTTCTTCGGCAGTAGCAGCTCCCTCTTCGGTACCTCCGCTTTTTGTGGATGCTTTGGTAAGCAATGGATGGAGTGAAGTCGTGGGATTTCGATTCGATAATCAGGGGCGCATGTTTGTTGCTGAGAAATTGGGGCGGGTATGGTTGGTAGATTCTTCAGGAGTTAAACAACCGGTTCCATTAATCGATATTAATGATGAAGTAGGAAACTGGCGTGATCATGGATTAAATATGATAGCGCTTGATCCAAACTTTGCTAATAATGGTTTTATATACTTGTATTATACTGTCGACAGACATCATCTTATAAATTTTGGAACGCCTGCTTACAACATAGCAGTCAATGAATATTTTCAGGCTACAATTGCCAGGGTTACCAGATATCAATTAGACAGTGCGACCAATTTTACTTCATTAGTTCCAAACAGTCGCTTTATTCTTGTTGGCGATAACAAAAAGAACGGTATTCCGGTATTGCATGAATCGCATACCGGTGGTGCAATTTTCTTTGCTACCGATGGTACTTTGATTGTTACAACAGGCGATGGAGCAAGTTATAATTTTGTAGATGGGGGAGGTGGAGCAACTTACTGGAGTCAGGCATTAAATGACAGCATTATACGACCTGAAGAAAATGTTGGTTCTTTTCGTTCACAGATGGTGAATTCACTGAATGGAAAAATATTAAGAATTGATCCAGCAACCGGAGAAGGATTGAATACGAATCCGTTTTTTATTCCATCTGATCCTTTTGCTCCGGCATCCAAAGTATGGGCATTGGGATTGCGGAATCCTTTTCGTGCTGTATTGAAACCGGGTACGGGTAATGCCGATCCTACAGCTGGAGAACCCGGCACAATTTATTTGGGGGATGTGGGTTGGGATAATTGGGAAGACATGAATGTATGTACCGGTCCCGGACAGAATTTTGGATGGCCATTATTTGAAGGATTGACTCCACAGCCCGGCTACATGAATCTTACTACAGAAAACAAGGATGTGCCAAATCCGCTGTATCAAACCGGTGGATGTACTCAGCAATTTTTAAGATTCAAAGATCTGCTGAAACAAGAGTCTTTATTGCCATTGACCTTCTTAAATCCATGTAGTTCATCGGATACTATTCCGGATTCAATTCCAGTCTTTATGCATCGCCGGCCGGTTCTCGACTGGAAGCACGGGAATCAGTCACGTACCGGTATTTTTGTGAATGACACAGCCGCAACTATTAATATTAATGCTCCGGGTTCCCCGGTTATTGGTCCCAGTTTTGGAGGGTATGCTTCTACAGCAGGATTCTGGTACACCGGAAATAAATTCCCACTCGAATTTCAGAATACTTATTTCCATGGTGATTATGTTGGTCAGTGGATTCAGAATTTTAAATTTGATGCCAACGATAAACCTTTGGAAGTAATTGATTTTGCAGCTCTGGTGGGACCTTGTGTTTTTATAACGGAGAATGTTGCTGACGGTGGTATTTACTATGTAAGTTATCCCGATCAAATTAAAAAAATTATTTATACCGGAGTAGTAAATAATATTCCAACTGCTCATGCTACTCAGAATGTCACATTTGGTCCGGGACCACTTGCAGTTGATTTTACAGGAAGCACCAGTACTGATCCTGAAAATCAACCATTACTTTATAGCTGGAATTTCGGTGATGGAAATTTCAGCACTGATGCCGACCCGACACATCTCTTTTCAGCACCAGTAGGTGTTCCAACCACATACACTGTAATACTCACTGTTACTGATGATGGTGGCAACATTTCTAAAGATTCACTTCATGTTTATGTTAATAATACACCTCCGCAAATAACAATCACAAGTTTTAGTAATGGTGATTTATACTCGATGAATGGATTTACTAATTTACCATTAGAAGCAGCAGTTACTGATGCAGAACATGGACAGGATAGTTTATTCTATAGGTGGCGTACTATCTTTCATCATAACCAGCATTTGCATCCCGAGTCGGTTGACACAAATAAAGTAACAAGTACTGTGATCTCGCCTGCCGGCTGCACTGAAACCTACTATTATGAAATTGAGCTTACAGTAACCGATATTAAAGGACTTTCTTCAACAGTGAGTTCCAATATTTTCCCTGCTTGTGATCCACCTAATGCTGCATTTACCGCATCAGCAACCAATGTATGCTCGGGTCAGTCTGTTCAGTTTACAGATGTGAGTACGAATTTTGCTATTCAGTGGGAATGGTTGTTTCCAGGAGGAAATCCTTCAAGTTCAACTTTGCAGAATCCAGTAGTAACTTATAACAGCACTGGTCCACGAAAAGTAACGCTAATTGCATCCAGTTTCCGCGGAAGTGATACTTTAATTATTCCTGCATACATTACTGTGAATCCCAATCCGGTTTTGACTGTATCAAGTTCTAATGGTACAAATTCATTTTGTGCTGCCACGCCTTATTCCTTAGAAGCAGTTTACTCAGGTTCTGTATCGCAATGGGAATGGACACGCAATGCAGTTCCGATCAATGGCTCTAATAGTCCAGTTTTGAATGTTACTAAATCAGGTAATTACAAAGTAAATGTAATTGATGCAAATGGTTGCTATGGTATATCTCCGAAATTTGCTGTTGTTAAAAATCCATTACCATCGGCTAATGTTACGGCTTCCGGTCCTCTTCAATTTTGTCCGGGTGATAGTGTAACACTCACGGTGAACACCCAACCTGGTAATACCTATCAATGGAAAAAATTTGCCAATGTTATTTCCGGCGCGACAAGTAATAGTTATGTTGCTAAAACAAATGGCCAATATAAAGTAGTTGTAACCAGCCCATTCGGATGTTTGAACTCTTCCCCTAAATTCACTGTCTCCGTTTCTTGTCCCGAACAAATTACCGATGAACGATTTACAAAAAAGAACAACATCCGGTTGTTTCCAAATCCTGCTTCAGACTTTCTAAATGTTGAATTTGATGGAATTATTAATGAGGAAATTGAGATTTCTATATCAGACGTTGCAGGGATAAACAGAGGTCAGATCATTGAAAAAATCTTTGAAACAGGCAGGCAGGGAATTGATTTAGATGTTTCGTTTTTGAATTCAGGGATTTACACCATTTCGGTGCGGATTGGCAATGTTGTTGATATTCAAAGGTTTGCTATAATAAAATAGTAGTTTGTCCATTATTTAGGCCCGATTTTGAAAACTCAAATGGGGAAGTATGTTTTTTTATCTTTGAGACATTAATATCTACTGATGGAATTCTTCTCAATAGTCGACTTTTTATACGGGCCAATTGCACTTTTTCTGATTATAATTTCGGCCAGAATCCGGAAGTACAAAAAAATTAAGACCAATTCAGAATACAAGTATTATACGAAAGGGTTGTATGTTAAACTAATCGGAGGATTATCTCTTTGTTTAATTTACACTGTTTACTATGGGGGGGGTGATACCGTAAATTATTTCCGTGACGCTGTTTGTATGGCCCGCTTACTGGTGACAGATCCAACCGGATTTATAGTGGTCATGACAGAGGGGCTAAGTGTTGAAAATTATTTTTATTTTAATGAGGACACCGGTTACCCTATTTACTTCAGGGATGCACAAACCTTTTTCGTTGTTCGGATAGCTTCCTTTTTTGTTATTCTGGGAGCCGGAAGTTTTATTGTATCCACCATGTTGTTTGCCTATGCATCCTATGCCGGAATCTGGAAGCTTTATCAGCTTTTTGTGATGGAATTTCCGGAATTGAAAAAGCAAATGGCAATTGCGATATTGTTTATTCCTTCGGTTTTTTTCTGGGGTTCCGGAATCATGAAAGATACGATTACGCTCAGTGCTATCGGATATTATTCTTACAGTTTTTATATGCTGTTCATCAAGCGGCAAAATATTTTATCGAGCTCTATTACGATATTTATTTCCGCCTATTTAATTCTGATGATCAAACCTTACATCATTTTTGCTCTTTTACCCGGATCGTTAATTTGGTTTGTAAACCGGCAATTGGGAACAATCAGTAACAGCGTTATTAAATTTTTGATGGGCCCTTTTATGTTTTCCATAGCAATTGCAGGAGGATACCTGTTGCTCATAAATATGGGTGATTTATTAGGGTTGTATTCTGTAGATAAGGTATTGGAAAGAGCTGTAATTACCTATAAAGATTTAAAGTCAGATTACTACGGAGGTAATACATTCGATATTGGGGAGTTCGAAGCTAATGTGCCCAGCATGCTTGCCAAAGCACCTGCTGCCATTAACGTGGCACTTTTTCGCCCATACATTTGGGAAGCCAATAACATTGTAATGATTCTATCAGGATTAGAGGGATTAATTTTGTTGTTTTTAGCAATCAGAATGGTAGTCAAATTACGGGTGATAGGCATTTTTCCAATGTTGGTAAAAAATCACCTGCTTACATTTTCCTTAATTTTCAGTTTATTCTTCGCATTTTCAGTTGGAATATCAACATCTAATTTCGGTAGTCTGGTACGATATAGAATTCCGGCATTACCATTCTTTGTTGCATGTTTGTTTATCATGCAATATTATTTTGATTTACGAAACAGAGAGGAAAAACCTGTTGAAGATGAAGAGCAGGGACAATTACCGGAGGAACCTGATTCAGATCAATCTGATGATAAACCTGTTGGAAATATTTAATTATTTGTCATTGCCTACAAACCACATCTGAAGCATAATCAGGAGCCAGATTCGGTTGTACAGAAAATCAGCACCACCAAAAAAGTCCTTCTTTAGTTTAGCTACTTCTTCATATTTAACTGCACCATATTTTTTTATTATATCTTCATTTAAGTAATCATCAATGAGATACTTTAAAGAAGTGTGCAACCATTTGTTGAGTGGTATTGCAAATCCTTGTTTGGGTCGGTCGAATAACTGCTTTGGAACATATTGATAAAGCACTTGCTTTAGAATATATTTAAAAATGCCGTGTTTGTATTTTAAATCAGGTGAAAGGTTCAACGCAAATTCCACCATCCTGTGATCCAGGTAAGGGACACGTGTTTCAATGGAGTATCTCATACTGGCACGGTCTACCTTAGTAAGCAAATCACCCTGCAGGTAATTTTCCAGATCATACAATGCCTGTTGCTCCATTGCAGAAAGTTTTCGTTCTGTAACTGCTATGTTTCCGGAATTGTTACGTTCATCCAAAACGCGCAGGACGGAATTAAACATTTCCTTCGAATCTTTTGAACTTTCACGAAGATATTCCGGTGATAAAAGATTGTCTACTTCATGTTCAGCAAATAAATATTGCTCCTGGGAAAAGATATGACTCATTTTATTGGTGCCATCCTGATAATTAATCAGTCTGCCGATTCGCTGATAACGCGATGACATATTGTTAAAAATTCCAGCTGCAGGTTTTCGGATAGCGTTTACAAAAGGATTATTTAAAGTTCTTGCCCATTTATATGCTCCATATCCAAAAAATAATTCATCTCCACCTTCGCCGGAAAGAGTCACCGTTACATACTGTTTTGCCAGCTTCGATACCAGCATGGTTGGGATTGCTGATGAATCTGCGAAAGGTTCATCATATGTTTCCGTAATGCTGTTTATGAGATTTAATGCATCTTTATATGAAACTATAAATTCATGATGCGATGTACCTAAATATTTTGCAACCGCTTTGGCATACTCTGATTCATTGTGACTGTTTTCTTCAAATCCAATGGAGAAGGTATTTACTTTAACACTGGAAAGCATAACCGCCTGAGCAGTTACCAGACTCGAATCAATTCCTCCACTTAAAAATACACCAAAAGGAACATCACTTTTCAATTGATATTGTACGGAACTGATCAGCAAATCGCTGAGCTTTACCAGCGCCTGATCTTTTTCAGTAATAACATTGTTTGAAATTTTATTTTTCAGACTCCAGTATTTCTTAACCTCAATTCCGCTGCTGTTAATCTTTAACCAGCTTCCGCTTCGCAACTTAAAAACGTTTTTATAGATTGAATGAGGCGCCGGTATGTAACCCATATGCAGAAATTTTCTGACAGCAGTCTCATTAATTTCAAACTTCAGTTTAGCAAGCTTTTTGATTGCCTTAAGTTCGGATGCAAAGGCAAAGTCAGTTCCATCCCAATAAAAATAAACAGGTTTAATTCCTAACCGATCGCGATATAAGTAAAGATCTTTCTTTTCCTTATCGTAAATAGCGAAAGCAAACATGCCATTTAATTCCTGAACAAAATCAGTTCCATACTGGATAAATGCTTCCAGAATAACCTCTGTATCGCTTGAGGATTTAAATTTAAGACCTGAATCGTTGGGCCCCGATTTGTTTAGTTTTGCCCCGATTTCCTGAAAATTATAAACTTCACCATTATAAACGATCACATACCTGTCGTTAGCCGAATACATTGGCTGAGATGCACGGTCAGATAGGTCGATAATACTCAGGCGGCGATGCCCAAGTCCACATATTCCATCAAAAAACTGTCCTTCTGAATCAGGTCCGCGGTGACGGATGCTGTCAGTCATAACCTGAACATCATCTTTCGAAAAACTGTTCTTCAGGGAGTAAAAACCGGCAATTCCACACATATGCGATTCAAATAATTTTCAAAAGTAGCAAGAAATCCGGAAGCTTTAAACTTTTTGCAACCAAATACTACCACAATCTTTATCATCAATTAAGCAGGCAGGCATATTGTCGCTTAACCAATTGCGATATTCAACATGAAGAAATGAATTGAAATTGATGATCTGGTATGATTGATTGCCGGTTAAATAAGCCCGCAATAAATAATTCTCATTCCAGAACCATTTTCTGTTTAATACCCAATGTTCAGGAAGCTCAAATGGATAGTAAATATCATGAAAATGAATGATTACACCAGGCTTAAGTAAGGGTAATACTTCGAAAAGCAGGTGATTTAAATCACTACCGGTTTTCGATACATGGGATGAATCTATAAATAATATGTCATTTGCTTCCAGAGTCTTGAAGAGGTCTAAGTTTACATCCTGAATAATATTAGCCAGAATCCGGTGCTGCTTTTTGTCATTTTCATTTAATAATCCCAATAGCCGTTCCGGGTACGGATCAATGAATGTCATGGCACATTCCTTATTCATAAACAAATCATTTACATCCAGCATCACTGCCGATGAGTATCCGGATCCCACCTCTATAATTCTTTTCGGTTTGAAATGGCGCAACATACCATATAGCATGACCACATCTGAATATCGATACCAGGCACCTTTTACCTGATAACGGGTTTCCGTTTTTGTGGCATTCTCAAAATCGTATGGTATGTCCTTGTAGAATTCTTTAAATGCATTAAGCAATTGAAATTGAGCATCTTTACGAAGATAAATGCCTTTTAGATCAATGTCCGACTTCTTAAAAATTACAGATTTTCTTTTATGAATATCCTCCAAATCGGGAATTGGGCTATAATAGTGACCGGGTTGATATCCACAACTCTCTAAAAGACGTATCTTGTTCCCGAAATAAGGTAGTTTCAAGATTAGCGAATGTAGCAAGCTTCCTTTACTCATAATGCTGATAGTCAATAAATTAAGATTAAAAACAGGTTCTTTGGTGTGACCAAAGTACATATTTTTAGTCAATACAGATATTTAAAATTAAATTTGCCTCCGTTTCTATTTGAAACTAACAAAAAATTATGGTTGAATACGAAATAAAACCGGTAGCAAAGCTCGGTTTTGGTGTCGACGAATTATGGAGATACCGGGAGTTATTTTATTTTTATACCTGGCGTGATATTAAAGTCAGGTACAAGCAAACTTTTTTTGGATTTGCATGGGCAGTCATGCAACCAATTCTTATGATGGTTTTATTCACTTTTTTCTTTGGGAAAAAATTGGGTGTACCATCTGATTCTATTCCATATCCCATTTTTGTTTTTACAGGATTATTAATGTGGAATATATTTTCTTCAGGATTAACATCTGCCAGCAATAGTATCATCAATAATGCCCATATCATCAAAAAAATATATTTCCCACGGCTGATTATCCCATTGTCGTCGGTGATGGTAACGCTATTTGATTTTCTGATGGCATTATCCATTTACCTCGTGCTTTTATTTTACTACGGAATTAATGTAAATGTTTTCGAGGTTACCGGAGCACTTATTCTGGCACTTCTTATAACCGCATTAACTACGTTTGGATTAGGCACATTTCTGGCCGCTTTGAATATCAAATACAGGGATTTTAAATATGTTATTCCATATACAATTCAGGTGTTGCTATTTGTTTCACCTGTTATCTATCCGGTATCAATTGTAACTTCGGCATGGGCAAAATATTTACTGGCTATTAATCCTTTATCAGGTGCAATAACTTTGCTCCGAAGTGCAATTTCAGATGTACCACCTGACTGGAATATGGTGTTGATTTCTGCCTGTTGCGCTTTAGTCTATTTTATTGGTGGAGTGTTGTATTTTAAAAGTTCTGAAACGTATTTTGCTGATATTGTATAAAATTAATTCTTAATCTGAATTATCTTGTAATTCTCCAATCTAACCACCTCAATTGCACAGGCAGACTACTTCAAAAAATGTCAAGTATTTTAGAAATAAATAATATCTCCAAAATGTTCAAAATCCACCATAATGCCGGTGGGTATCTCAGTTTGCGTGAAAGATTGTCGGGCTTATATAAGTTAGGCAAAAATAACGATGAGGATTTTTGGGCAGTGAAAGACGTAACTTTTTCGGTCAATCCCGGAGAATCTAAAGCAGTGATTGGACGAAACGGATCCGGAAAATCAACTTTACTTAAAATCTTATCAAAAATCACTCCACCAACCAAAGGTAAAATTATTACCAGAGGGCGAATGGCCAGTTTGCTGGAGGTAGGAACAGGTTTTCATCCGGAGCTTACCGGAAGAGAGAATATCTTTTTTAACGGTTCTCTGCTTGGGATGAAGAAAAAAGAAATTGAAAATAAGTTTGATGAAATTGTAGATTTTTCCGGAGTGGAAAAATTTCTGGATACTCCGTTGAAACATTATTCCAGTGGTATGCAATTGCGTCTTGCTTTTTCTGTTGCTGCATTTCTTGATTCTGAAATTCTGGTTATTGATGAAGTTCTTGCAGTAGGAGATATGGACTTCCAGAAAAAATGTCTGGATAAAATTGAAACTGTTACCAAAAGCGGAAGAACAATTTTGTTTGTAAGCCACAACATGGCTGCTATCAGAGCACTTTGTTCTTCGGTATTAGTGCTCGATAAAGGTCAGGTTCGATATCATGGCGATGTTGCTCACGGTATTGATCATTATATGAGTATTTCAAGTTCATTTGAAGAACAACCCGGCGTTTTCAATCTGGAACAACATCCTTCCAAGAAAATTAAGCAATCAGGTTTAGTTGAAGCTCGTCTTATTCGTGATGGAAAACCAAACTATCTCTTTTTTCCAGGTGGTCCTTTCAAAGGTGAATTTGATTTTGCAGGAATGGCTCCCGATGCTGAAGTAGGATTCAGAATGGTCATTAAAGACAGTTACTTCCAGTCTATGGTTAATATCACAAATCATGATCTGGGCCTCAGATTGCAGGCAAATAAAAGTGGTGCAGGAACTGTAGTATTCGAAATGGATGTTCTCCCTGTTTATGGTGATGGGACCTACTACATCGACCTGCAGTTTGGTGATGAAGCAAAGTATAAAGACACTATTGAAAATGCATTAAGCTTCAAACTTGAACCAAAAGATGTATTCGGAACCGGTAAATTTTTGAATCCTAAAATCAACACTGTTTTTCCGGGTAAAGTCACAATTAATGTTCAATAACCGGTAATCAAACAGACTTATGTTTCTTAAAAAATTAGTCAAGAAATTAATTTATGGTCCGTTTGAACCCGGAATTCATTACTCTCAAAGTGGTGAAGATTTAAATGTTTTTGCAATAATCAATTCCATTATCCCGGCAACCAATGGCTTTTTTATTGATGTGGGTGCCTATCATCCCCAGTATGGTTCCAATACGAATTTGCTTCATAGAAATGGATGGAAAGGAATTAATATAGATCCTCGTCCGGGTTCTTCCGCATTATTTAAACAGTACCGACCCGGCGACATAAATCTGGAACTGGGAATTGGCAATAAGCCTGGGACACTTAAGTATTATATTTTGGCGGATGAACCCAAAATGAATACGTTTTCTAAAGAAACACTTATTGAAAACGGGTACTTTGAAAAAGTTACCAGTGTTGTTGAATTACCGGTAGTAACACTACAATCAGTAATAGACAAGCATTTACCCTCCGGAAAATCAATTGATTTTTTAAATATTGATGCTGAAGGATTTGAAATCGAAGTACTCAATTCCCTTAATTTTCACCTGAATCGTCCTAAGATAATTGCAATTGAACAAAACCATGTTTTCTCTCTTTCCGATGTGATTAAATCTGAAACATATAAATTTTTGCAGGAATTGGGCTATGAAGCGCTTGGAAAAAATATTATAGTAGGCAGTGTTTCAACAATTATTTATGTCGATTTAAATCTCACAAACAGGTCATAAAAGTTGCAAACGGTATGGGTACTGCTCACACATCAAATGAAGTAGTGGTTGTAACCTCCGACGAGCCGTGGGGACCTATCTGGCATACCCAGTTACATTATGCCTATCAATTGTCGAAAAGATATCAGGTTATTTATTTTGATCCACCTGAACCATGGACAATTCGAAATTTGTTTTCATGGAAACAACCAGTGAATAAAGTAAGTGACACCCTAACCGTAATACGATACTTTAATTTTTTACCATCATTTTTAGGTAAAGTTGCCCTTAAGATTAATGACTTCGTAAACGAATCGCTTTGCAATAACCTGTTGAAGAAAAACGGTTATGGTGCAATTTCCGTTTTATGGCACTTTGATCCGTTCCGGTCATTCCATACTTTTCGAAAAAATAAAAAAATTAAACACATATACCATGTGGTCGATCCTATTGCAGGCAGCCATTTGGATGTGGAGCAGTCATTGGCAGCTGATCTGGTTATTATTACCAGTCCGAAGTTTATTGAACACTACCGTAAATTAAATAAAAATGTAGCTCAGATAGGGCAGGGAGCAGATACGCAGTTTTTTCAGGTGCAGGAATCAGAATCAGTGATTCAAAAACTGGTTACACACGATTCCATTTTGTTGCTTGGAACCATTTCCGATGAAATAGATTTAATATTTCTGCAGGCTTTGGCAAATAAGTTTCCTCACAAATTGGTACTCATTGGGCCTGATACTACCAGAGATGCACAGAAAAAAGAACAGTTTCAAAAATTGCTTTCAATTGATGGAGTTACCTGGCTTGGACCGATGCCCCCGGTAGAATTCAGGAAACATCTGCAGGCATGCAAGATTGGGATCATTGCATACGACAATTCCCGGCACGACCGAAATAACCTTCGTTCACCATTAAAAGTTATCAGCTATCTGGCAGCCGGCAAAAGTATTGTCTCCAATATCGATTGTGAAATAGCCTCCCTTCAAAATAAAGCAATTTATAATGTCACTACTCAGGATGAATATTTTGAATTGATTCATAAAGGTTATTCCAATCAGCTGAACTTTGATAGACAAGCTGTAAATACTTATTTGCAATCGATTGACTATAATGAATTGCTAAGAGTGATTTTTCAAAAAATAAACCAACCTCTGGCACCTTTGAAATGAAAAAGAAAGTTTTAACCGTACTCTTTAATATTTCAAAAGCACAGGAGCATGAATGGTTCGTGCGTTTTATAAATCGTGAGGCCTTCGAACTTGAGTTTGCTTTGATTAATGCTAAAGATTCTTTTATGCATCGGTTTCTGCAAAGTCATAATGTGCCATGTCATCATTTTACATACAATGGTAAGAAAGATTTACCGGCATTGACTTACAGGTTATTTTTACTCATGGTAAGAAATAAGTATGATATTGTTCATGCTCATTTATTTGAAGGTACACTTGCCGGAATGCTAGCAGCACGACTTGCTGGTGTTAAACATAGGATCACCACTCGTCATTATTCCGATTTTCATCATGTATGGTTTCCGGGTGCAGTTAAATACGATAAACTCATAAATTCGCTGACGACTAAAATTGTAGCCATCAGTAAAAATGTTGAAAATATTCTCTTGAATTATGAACATGTAAATCCGGAGAAAGTCAGACTCATCCACCATGGAATTGACATGGACGATTATAAGCCAGGTGCCGTTAATGTCGATCGGGTTAATAAGCTTCGTGAAAAGTATAGTATCTTACCTGAACAACCTGTTGTTGGTGTAATAAGCAGGTTTATTGAATTGAAAGGATTGCAATACCTCATACCTGCTTTTAAGGATGTTCTCAAAACTCATCCCGATGCGGTATTAATTCTTGCAAATGCTTCCGGATCTTATAAGAAGGAAGTGATGAATTTGCTTAGTGATTTGGATGAATCCAGATACCGGCTAATAGTTTTCGAAAACGATATTGCTGCTCTGTACAAATTATTTTCCTGCTTTGTTCATATACCAATAACTGCTTCTGCTGAGGCATTTGGTCAGATATATCTGGAAGCTTTAGCCTCCGAAATTCCATCCGTGTTTTCTCTTTCTGGTGTTGCTCCTGAATTTGCAGTAGATAAAGAAAATTGTCTCGTAGTGCCATTCAAAAATAAAGAGAAAGTTACCGAAGCTATTCAATTTATACTCGATAAAGGGCCTTCACTTGAGCGCATGGTCTCAAACGGTTATAAAGTGATTGCAACCCGGTTTGATGTGAGAACCAAA
Source organism: Bacteroidia bacterium (assembly GCA_016788065.1). Lineage (GTDB taxonomy): Bacteria > Bacteroidota > Bacteroidia > AKYH767-A > OLB10 > JADKJB01. The sequence goes on from JAEUTI010000092.1 coordinate 18,768, forward strand.
ATTCATAAGTTAGAACAACTCTATTCTGAAGCATGACCGGAGGAAAGAAAGTTACTGTTTTAATGCCTTGCTATAATGCTGCTGCTTATTTTCAGGAAGCTGTTGATTCAGTGTTGAATCAAAGTTATACCAATCTGGAAATTTTATTGATTGACGATGGTTCTAAAGATAATACGGCTGAGCTTATAAGTAAATATAGTGCAATTGATTCACGCATTGTTCCTGTATTCAATGAAAGGAATATGGGACTTATTAAAACGCTGAATAAAGGAGTAAAATTAGCAACAGGTGATTTCATTGCCCGCATGGATGCCGACGATATTTCTCATCCCGACAGAATAAAATTACTTGTAAATGAATTTGAACAAGATCCCAAACTTGATGTTATTTCTGCCGGATTTTATTATTTTTCTTATGATGGATTTGTCAAAAGGCAAGCTCATCCCAAAGCATTGCAGTCAAAATCGCTTCAATTTGTTTCTTTCTTTTGTACTCCTGTAAATCATCCTTGTGTTGTAGTTAAAGCATCTGTTTTCAAAAACAATCCATTCGATGATCAGTATATACATTCTGAAGATTATGAAATATTTTCACGATTGCTTGCTGACGGATACCGTTTTAAAAACTATGCATCTCCTCTTTATTTCCTGAGAATGAATCCGGAAAGTGTTTCCTATAAGTTCGAAAAAATTCAGATTTCAACTCACACAAAAATTTCAGTCAGGAATATCGAAAATTATTTCAATAAACGCTTCGATTTTTTCCTCCATAAAGTAATGATCAACAGAATTAGTTTCAATGTTTCTTATCGACTTTTAAATGAAGCATTAGAAACACTTGATATGCTGAGAAATGATTTTATTGAACATGAAAAACCGGATTCTTCAGTCATAGCAGAAATTGATGAGTTTCTGATTGAACAAAAAATAGATATTTTACTTCAGTCTTTTAAAAGTGCCAGATTCAAACACAAAGGAGTCATCCTTTGGAATATTATTATGCATATTCCGCTTTTTATTCATAAACGAGGCTCACGATACTTCCTTTCGAAGCTTCCATTTATGAACCGGAATTTACCCGAATTACCAAAGTTTAATAGCTAGGTTATTTGATTTTGAGTGTAGTAACAGATCTTTGTTCATCTCTGAAAATTATCACCAGATTGTAAGTTCCTTTTGAAACACTTCTGGTATCCAGTTTTGCGCTGTTAAATCCTCTCAGGCCTTTATTGTCTGTTGTATGTGCCACGAGTTTTCCTGTTTGGTCATATAGTTTTACTTCGTATAAACCATCAGCACCAATATTGAAATTCACCTGCAATTCACTGTCAAATGGATTCGGATATGCTGTAAATATTTCAAAATCGGCATTTGCAACGGCACACTTTTTATTGTTAGCCAGATTCACATCCTGCGTACCCGTCGTATTGATTGCTTCCACACAATAGTAACCGGGTGTGAAATTATCATCTATCTCATAGCTTGAAATAAAGTTGTAATTCAGTAATTGTCCAGGCGATAATGTTCCGGTGTATTCCTCAACCAACACAGAGCCATTTTCAATAACCCCGGTGATAGCAATTTCATTAACTACTACATTACCAACATTGACAATTTCTGCAGACAGCCGTACTAATCCATTTTGTTGGGTTACTCCAATTTTTCTCACCTGAATATCCATCTTTGGTATCAATACAGACACAGAAGAATATGCTGTATCGCGACAACCTTCTGCACTGATTGCAATCATTGTTATGTTGTAATTTCCGGTATCCTGATATACATGAGTAGGAGCATTTATGGATGAAATGGAGCCATCACCAAAGGTCCATTCATAATTTATCCCGCCAAGGGTGTTGTTAATGAAATTTACAGTAAGTGGTGGTGAACCAAAAATGGGGTCAGGAACAAATGCAGCTTCCGGTTGAGCAAAAACTATAATTGATCCGTTTGCCGAAGCAGAACAACCTTCGTTGGAAGTAACTGTTAATGTGACGGGATAAGTTCCTCCAACTGAGGTACTGATCACCGGATTTTGTAAGTTGGAATTTCCTAAAGTTCCTAAATCCCAGTTCCATGAAACTAAGGAGCCACTCATTACTGAAGACGTGTCAGTGAGATTGAGCGGAAGGTTTACACAGTTGTTGGTTACCGCAAAACCGGCTTCCGGAATTGGTTTTATAATTAATTGTTTTACCAATTGTGAAGAACATAAGTTGCTGGCATAAGTTACCTGTAATTTTACATCAAATGTGTCTGCCGATCCATAAGTGTGTATCGGTGCCTGTAAACTACTAAGACTACCATCACCAAAGTCCCACAACATGGTTGCTGAAGGAGCGGGGGTGATATTGGAAATGAAAGTAAATACGGAAGTTCCTCCAAGGCAAGGGTCGGTAAATGTGAAATCAAAATCAGGTGCCTGCAAAATTGTAACAGGATTTACTATAGTATCGGTGCAACCATGAATGGTACCGGTAATCAAAGTAACATCGTATGTTCCACTTTGCGCAAACGTAAATGCAGCAATGGAATCAGAAGCCGTTCCCAATCCATCAAAATTCCATAACCAACTGGTAAGCGAATCGCCAGATACGGAGGATAATGTTCCATCAAAAATCACATCTGATCCACTGCATAAATTTGTAGTGACAAATGCTGCTTGTGGAAGGGGATAAACAACAACTGTGTCGCCAAAACTTCCCGTACATTGTATGTCATTATAGGCAGTCATTTGAACATAGTAAGAGCCGGGCACAAGATAAACATGCCCGGGTGAAGTGAGTCCTGTAAATGTTGTACCATCGCCAAAATCCCAAACTATAGAATCGATTTGTGTTCCGGGAGGTGTTGTTACAGAGGGATTGAATGTGGTTGTTCCGTTGAGGCAAACATTGTTGAAAGTGAATGTTGCTGAAGGGCCTGGAATAACTGAAACAGACTGAGAAATAGAATTCTCACAATCAATAGGTGCAATTGCAGTTAATGTTACCGTGAAACTTCCGGTGTCGGCATAAACATGGAATGGATTTTCATCAGTCGATGTAGTGAGATCTCCAAAACTCCAGATGTAATTTGAAATGGTGTCGATTCCTGTTCCAAATGAACTGTTGGCGAAGGTTACCTGATTTCCCTGACAAATAGTCAATGGTGTCCATGAAAATTGTGGTGTAGGTTTGTTAGCTATTCGGATGTCTGTGATTATGGTATCACTACATCCATTTGTTGCGGTGGCAATTAATTGTACGAGATAATTACCTGCTAAGGCAGTATATTGATGAATCGGATTTGTTAATAGTGAAGTACCACCATCACCAAAATTCCAGTTGTAATTAATGCTTCCGCCACCTGAAATTTGTGTTAAATTGGTAAAGGATGCAGTTTCGCCAACGCATGTAGATGCGACTGCAAAATCAGCAATAGGAGTTGGTAAAATTGTTATGTTCTTTATTAGACTGTCAATACATCCACTGTTGGTTGTAACTAATAATTTTACGGAGAAGGTACCTACAGTATCAAAAGTGTGCGTAGGGTTTTGAAGGGTTACCAAAGGTGATCCGTCACCAAAATCCCAGCTCCAGGAAATAATAGTACTGGAACCAAATGCCTGTGATAAGTCATTAAAATTAACCTGATATCCCTGACATTGATTGTTGACAAATGAAAAGTCGGCATCAGGAACAGGACTGATTGTGATGCTATCGCTGTAAACTGCTGTGCATCCGGCTGTACTTGACGCATTGAGGGTTACCAGAAAACTACCGTTTGATGCATAGTTGTGAATAGGATTTTGAACAGAGCTTCCTGCAGAACCGTCTCCAAAATCCCAGGTCCATGAACCTATAGTTCCAGGATTGATATAAGAGGAATCTAAGAACTGAACAGGAAATCCTTCGCAAGCCGAAGCTACTGTGAAAAATGGAGTAGGAGTAGGGCTAACATAAATGCTGTCAGTAAAAGAATTGGTGGCTCCGTTTGCTGCTGTAGTAGTTAAAGTAATTTCCTGAAATCCACCACCACCGGCAACAGCTTGAATACCTGTTGGGTCAGTCGAGAAGATAGGATTTGAAGTGCATGTTTCAGGCCATTTTATTCTTGTAAAGGAACTAGGAGAAGTGTTCGTTGTGAAGGCATAAAATCGGGATGAGTCTTTGAAAACAGACATCGATTGAGGACTCTTTATTCCTCCAACAGTATCTGCGAATATGGAAACCGGAGTGTTAAGCAGGTTGTTGCCGATTTTGAAATTCTGCAATTGATTTAATCCGAAAATGGCAAGCATTAAATGCCAGTTTTGTCCATCACGAATCAATTGCGCTCCACTTGGGTTTTGTGAGGTGTTGATGGTTGTCGCAATGGTGGGGGTATTGGTAAGTGAAGAACCAAAATCCAGAATGTGTAATTTGCTTTGAGTATAACTTAACAGAAAGCCTACATATTTACTAAGCGTGCAATCATAGGCGACATCAAATCCCCAGCTTGAAACAAATAATACATTGTTTAAGGCGGTGAATCCTGTTGGAGTATTTGCAATGGATGTTCCAAAATCTATTCGGATTAGATCATTTCCAAGTTCATTGGTTGCAAATGCATGAAAGTTGTTTCCATCTTTTGCAATTCTCAGATTTTTGGGGTTGTTCAATCCAAAAAGACCAAGATCGGTTGCACTGGAAATATTTGCTTCAATGAGTGCTCCAAGATTTATCCGAAAAAGCTTTTTATTTGAATTATTGGCCACCAGCGCATACCAGATTCCATTGTCCCGGATAACATCCAAAGCTATGGGCTGATTCAAAGAAGCTGTAAAATTTCCATAATTGTAAACTACCGGTGTATTATCTAAGGATGTTCCGAAATCGTAACGTAAAAGATTGCCGTTTACATAGTTAGCGATAAAAATGTAGTACTTTCCATTATCAGTTACCACTTTGGTTTGTTGAGGGAAAGTAAGAGGCCCAATGTTTCCAAGGTTTTGTCCAGTTGGGATTCGACTCAAATCACCATTGCACAAATCCCACTGATAACTTAAGCCGGTGGTGCTGCTGTTCGTAATTTGAAACGATTGTCCAGCACAAACACTGTCAGGCATGGTAAATCCTGTAGTTGGACATTGAGCTTTTGATATCTGTACGATTAGGAAACAGATCAGCAAGGTTAAAATGCTATGGCGCATTTTTGTAGTTTTGGAGGTTAGTTGACAGGAACAAATTTAGTAAAATGCTATCTGCAAATGAATTTTAAATTGGTTGTTGCTTCAGGCAATTCTTCTAAATTAACTGAGATACGGCAGATGGTGCCTCAAAGTTTCGAAATAGTGAGTATGAAGGAGTTGGGGTTTACAGACGATATCCCTGAAACTGCCGATACATTCGCAGGAAATGCGTTGATCAAAGCCCGGTATATCAGTAACAAATTTGCGGTCAACTGCCTTGCCGATGACTCCGGACTGGAGGTTGAAGCATTAGGTGGTCGTCCGGGTGTATTTTCAGCACGGTTTGCAGGCCCGGGCAGCAGTGATCAGCAAAATATTAATCGTTTAATGGCTGAAATGGAGGGAGTTACAAATAGAAAGGCTCGTTTTGTGGCTGTCCTGGCGTTGGTGTTGGATGGAAATGAATACCTTTTTGAAGGGTTTGTAAACGGCACAATTGCACCAAAACAAACTGGAAATTCAGGTTTTGGGTATGATCCTGTTTTTATTCCTGAAGGATATTCCGCAACATTCGGGATACTTTCTTCGGAAATCAAAAACAGTTTAAGTCATCGAAGGATGGCTTTGGATAAAATGGTGGCGTTTCTAAATCAAAGATTGCTGCAATAACACTTCTGAACTGTCGTTTTTCCAGATGCCTTTCCATTGTTTTGTTATGAACACCGAAAACGTTGAAAAATCGGACTTTCAGCCGGTATTTTAGGGATGGTTTTGCTAATTTTGTAACCTATGAAAACAAGAATTGGAGTCATCTTCGGAGGTGCTTCCCGGGAAAGAGAGATTTCTTTCGCCGGAGGAAGAACTGTTTATGATAATCTGGACAAAGCACTTTTTGATCCGGTGCCGGTATTTATTGACAGTTTCGGGAATTTTATCCTGATGAACTGGGAGTTCATTTACAAGGGCAGTATTCGTGATTTTTATCCGCACCCCGAGCAGGTGCCACCTTCTCCGAATGAATATCAGGTTTATGCTGAAAGTCTGGGCGAACTGGCATTGCAGGATCAGTTAAAGCTGATTCATAAAATTGGTACCCGCATCGAACCTTCATCCCTTTCCGGATTAATCGACTTTGCATTCTTGTGCCTTCATGGAAGTGATGGTGAAGATGGACGTATTCAGGGATTGTTAGAATACTACAGAATTCCGTATTCAGGCTCAGGTATTCTTTCATCGTGCATTGGAATGAACAAAGCCTTGCAAAAGGAATGGATGAAAAATGCCGGTTTTACCGTGCCTGCTTATCAAACTATTCGCAGAGAAGACTGGTTTACACAGGATGGTTCTGTTAAGGATTATGCAAATCTCTTTGAAAAAATAAAATTCCCTTGTGTAGTTAAAGCTGCAAATCAAGGTTCATCGATAGGAATTTCTGTTTTACAGGATGCTGATCCGTTGAAATTTAAAAAAGCAGTTGAGAAATCATTTTTTACCTACCGCCTAACAAATACTGAATGGCAGGTGCTTTCATTCGATCAGAAAGTAGAGTTTGTAAGAACGCTTACTGATATCCGTGAGGGCATAGGTATTCCGGTAAAAATCTCCAGTAAAATTATTTTCCATCCTGAAGAATTATTGTCGAATCTGAATCAGCTGTTTTCTGAACCTGAAGAAGAAATACTTATCGAAAGTATCGAAAGTGAAAGTGAAGTTATCATTGAAGAATTTATAACCGGCAAAGAATTCTCTTGTATCGTTATCGAGAATTTGGATGGAATTCCGGTTGCACTTCCTCCGACTGAGATCAGAAAAGGAAAGGAATTATTCGATTATCGTTCCAAATATCTTCCTGGTTTATCCAGGAAAATTACTCCCATTAATTTGCCTGATGAAGATATTCAGCGAATAAGAACAGCATGTCAGCAGCTTTTCTCAAAACTAGCATTTAATGTTTATGCACGTATTGATGGATTTATCACTCCTGATGGAACCATCTTACTGAATGATCCCAATACTACCTCAGGAATGCTGCCTTCTTCATTTTTCTTCCATCAGGCTGCAGAAATAGGGTTGAACCCTTCTCAATTCATCACCTACATTATCAGGGCTTCGTTGGTGAACCGTGTTCGTGATATTAAATCCTACAAAGTTATTCCATGGTTGTTGCAACACCTCGATAGAAATATCACCAGTCTGCAATCATCGGTTAATACCCGCAAAAAAATTGCAGTTATAATGGGAGGTTATTCTTCCGAGAGACATATTTCTGTTGAAAGTGGTCGTAATATTTATGAGAAATTATCTTCTTCCGATCGCTATCAGCCTGTTCCGGTTTTTCTTTCCGGTAACGACAAGGCTCATCAGTTACATGTTTTACCGGTGAATGTCCTGCTAAAAGATAATGCCGATGATATTCGTGAAAAGGTTGAGCACTTTGAACGTCATACCATCATCACCCAAATAATGAATGAATGTGCTGCTATTACTTCACGATATGCCGCAGCAGGTACTATTACAGAACCATTGCCTGTCACTTATGAAGAGCTGGCAAAAATGGTGGATGGTGTCTTCATTGCCTTGCATGGCAGACCCGGAGAGGATGGAGTAGTGCAGTCGAAGCTTGAACGCGTTGGACTTCCATATAATGGTTCGGGTGTTACAACTTCGCAAATTACCATCGATAAGTTTGCTACCAATGAATTGCTGATGAAAAACGGGCTGCATGCTGCACATCATCGCGTAGTCTCCGAAACCGAATGGCGACATGATCCAAGTGCATTGGAAGAATCGTTACTAAAGGAGTTTAGTTTTCCGTTTATTGCAAAACCTGTTGATGATGGCTGCAGTTCTGCTGTTAAGATTATCAGAAATGAAAATGAATTGCATGCATTTGCGGAATTGATTTTCCGGAAAACAGAGGAGTTGGTTCCTGCTGCTGCAACTTTACTTAAGATTAAACCCAAAGAGGAATTTCCAAATAAAAATTGTTTTCTGGTAGAAGAATTGGTGACCAAAAAAGGTGCATCCCGTTTTCTGGAAGTAACCGGTGGTTTGCTCACCTACTATGATGAGAAAGGTAATCTCGAATATGAGGTATTTGAAGCTTCGGAAGCACTTTCGGAAGGCGATGTTTTAAGTCTGGAAGAAAAGTTTCTGGCAGGACAGGGTCAAAATATCACTCCTGCACGTTATTCAAAAGACCAGGATGAGAACAGAAGAATTTCATCGGTTGTGAAAGAAGAACTTGAAAAAGCTGCCCGTGTACTGAAAGTTGAAGGATATGCACGTATTGACGCTTTCGTAAGAATATTCGAAAATAAAAGTGTTGAAGTGTTGATTATTGAAGTGAATTCCCTTCCGGGGATGACACCCGCTACCTGCATATTTCATCAGGCAGCAATCAACCACTACAAGCCTTATGAATTTATCGATAAACTCATAGACTTTGGATTTAAGAGAACACAATTGAAAAAAGCGGATTCGCGTTTATAAAAAATGAAAAAGTTTTTTGATTTTATTAAATCTCGTATTTTTTTAGTGAATCTGTTGCTTGCAGGTGCAGTGATGCTACTGGCCTTTGGTTTCACTTATAAATGGTTGAATTCTTATACCCGACATGGCAGCAGTGTCAGTGTTCCCGATTTACGAGGAATGCAGATTGCCAAGATTGAAGAGTTTTTGAAGTTTAAAAACCTGCGATACAAAATTGCAGATTCAACAGTCTTTGATCTCGAGAAACCGCCCGGAACAGTTATTGAACAGGATCCGCAGCCTAATGAAAAAGTGAAGGAAGATCGTACTATTTATCTCACCATTACAAAATCGATTGCTCCGGATGTTAAAATTCCTGATTTACTGGATAATTCTTTAAGACAGGCTGAAGCAATTTTAAAATCTTATGGTCTGGTTCTGGGTGAATTAATATATAAACCTGATCTGGCAAAAAATGCAGTTTTGGAAATGCAGATTAATGGTAGACCAGTTCACAAAGGCGATGCTGTTTCCAAAGGAACAGTCATTGATCTTGTTTTAGGTGATGGCTTTGGAAACACCAAAGTGCAGGTTCCTCAGTTGTATGGTCTCACACTCGATGAAGCCATGTTTGTTATTAATGCCTCCGCTCTGAATATTGGCAGCATGGTTTTTGATGCTAATGTAAAAGATTCCTCCAATGCAAAAGTTTACCGCCAGTTTCCTGCCGTCAATTCAGGCATTGAAATAAGTCAGGGCGAATCCGTAGATATCTTTCTAACCCAATCAGAATCTGTGTTAAAATTACACGATCCTGCAATTACTTCCGATGATGAAAATGATGATGAATAAAATTTCCCGAATACTCCAGGTTGCATTTGCAGCTCCTTTGTTGTTTCCACTTGCTTCCTTTGCTCAGGATGGCGAAGTAATTCTGCCATTGTATCACAATAAAGCTATGCAACAGGCTGCTATCCATAGTGCTCAAAACTCTTTCAAAGCTGCATCAACTGATACGCTTAAGTTGCCTTTCTTCGACGATTTCAGTACGAATTCTGTGTGGCCCGATGCAAATTTGTGGAGTGACTCTTCCGCATTTGTGAATTTCAATTTTCCAATGAATCCACCCACCGTTGGTGTGGCAACATTCGATGGGCTCGATAAAGAAGGAAATCCTTACAATAATTCGAATGTTAATGCTATTGGTTTGTGTGATAATCTGACTTCAAAAGCAATCGATCTTTTTGCTGATGATAATGGTCTTCCTTATAATGTATCCGACAGTCTGTTCATGACTTTCTATTACCAGCGTAAAGGTTTAGGTGATAATCCGGAAGCTGCCGATTCATTGGTCCTTCAATTTTTAGACCCTTCAACCCAAACGTGGAATTCGGTTTGGAAAGTTGTTGGCGCTACTTCTGGTGATACTTCTTTCACGCGGGTGCGTGTTTCAATTAACGATCCTGCATATCGTCAGAATGGTTTTAAGTTTCGTTTCAGGAATTATGGTTCACTCACAGGTATGCTCGATCTGTGGCATGTTGATTATGTTTTCCTGAATAAATTCTTGCCACCGGATTATGAGAATATCCGTGATTTTGCTTTCGTTTATCAAGGATATTCTTTATTGAATAATTATTCATCTGTTCCATGGAAACATTTTGCTGCATTGCCGGCAGCACAACAACAAGGTTTTGTAAAAAGCACTGCTGATTTAACATTAAGAAATAATAATGAAACCAATCCATTTCCAATTAAAGTTGCCGGTACCAGTTATGATCAGTATGGTACTGCCACAGCGATTGTAGGTGGTGGAGGTTTGAATAGTATTCAGATTCCATTAAATTCAAATCTTGCGCCTCCTGCTACAATCAATTTGAATACATTTTTTACCGATCCTACAACGGGTGATGAAGCAACGTTCACCGAAGTTTATGAATTAGGGCAAACATCGGGTGGGATTGTGGATGATTTTCCTGAAAATGATACGCTGACTTACAAACAGCATTTCCATAATTATTACGCTTTCGACGATGGATCTGCGGAACTCGGATACGGCGTAGTTGGAATCGGAGCACAAATAGCTTATAAGTTTGAAATTTTACAACCAGATACCCTGCGCGCAGTTCAGTTTTATTGGGCACAGCTGGGATTGAGTGTTACCAATCAATTATTCAAACTTGCAGTTTGGTCTGGTTCTTCAAGTGGCCCTGGCGGTGGTCCCGTGTATCAAAAATTCAACCAGACACCAAATAATGTCGATAGCATCAATGGATTTTATACTTATCTGACCGATCCGATTGCATTGAGTGCTGGTACCTGGTTCTTCGGTTTTATTCAGAATAATAGCGTTATTCTGAATCTGGGTCTGGATGTGAATACGCCTGCAGTTCCTTCCCGAAAATTCATAAATACAACAGGTTCCTGGGTGAATTCTCAGTTGCCCGGCATGTGGATGATTAGACCGATTGTTAGCAGTACGCCTATTGATGTAGGAATTTCTGAGCCAATAGATGGCTCTCAAATTTCCATTTTCCCAATACCCGCATCAACGCAATTACATATTCAGACTGATTTTGATAATCCAGATGAATTTTATGTTGAACTTTTGGATATAGCCGGAAGAAGTTTGATTGAACAACAAGGTGCCAATTCTGTTCTTGATACACATGATATCTCTTCAGGAATCTATTTTGTGAGAATTGTTCATTCACTTTCCGGAAATTCGTATTCGAGAAAGGTTGTTATTTCCGGTAACTGATTTTTCATGCAACAAGAAATTGAAGATCAGGATTCGGGTGAACAGGAAGAGTTGTATGAACATCACCGGATTGTAGTAGATCGTGGTCAGTCGATGTTACGCATCGACAAATATCTGATGATGCGGCTCGAAGCTGTATCCAGAAACAGAATTCAGAATGCTGCCGATGCCGGTAGTATTCTGGTTAATGGCAAGCCTTCCAAACCCAGTTACAAAGTTAAGCCCGGTGACATCATCACCATTGTACTGGCTCATCCTCCTCGAGAAATTGAAATTATTGCTGAGGATATACCTCTCGAAATAATTTACGAAGATCAGGACCTTATCATTGTAAATAAACATGCCGGTTTAGTGGTGCATCCCGGTTATGGAAATTATACAGGTACTTTAGTCAATGCACTTGCATATCATTTTCATCCTGAAATGCTGGGCAAATCTATTGAAGCCGAAAGCTCCCGTCCCGGATTGGTGCACCGCATTGATAAAAACACATCCGGACTGGTTGTGATTTCTAAAAATGAAAAGGCATTGACACATCTTGCCAAGCAATTTTATGACCGAACCATTAAACGCAGGTATGTTGCTTTGGTTTGGGGCGATTTTGATACGGAAGAGGGCACTGTAACCGGTCATATTGGTCGCAATCAAACCGACAGGAAATCGATGGAGGTTTATCCCGATGGAGATCATGGAAAACATGCAGTTACTCATTACAAGGTTTTGGAACGTTTAGGTTATTTAACGTTGGTTGAATGTCGTTTGGAGACAGGCAGAACGCATCAGATCAGAGTGCACATGAAGTATATTGGACATCCGCTATTCAACGATGAAACTTACGGTGGCAAGAGAATTTTGAAAGGAACAACTTTTGCCAAATACAAATTATTTGTAGAACGTTGTTTTGAGATGATTCCCGGTCAAGCACTGCACGCCCGTTCATTAGGATTTATTCATCCCTCAACTGGCAAAGAAATGTATTTTGAAGCTCCTTTACCGAATGGATTTGCCTTGTTAGTGGAAAAATGGAAAAACTATATCAATTCCCGAAACGATACCTGAAAAGTAAAATCAGGCAAGCTGAACTTCCATGGGAAATTCGTTAATGGTATTGTAAAGTGTATCTCTTTCAACAGGTCTTTTTCCAGCACCTGCAATCAATGCAACCAGTTCATTAGTGGTTAATGTTGGAGATTGTTCTTCAGATCCCGCCATTGAATAGATTTTGGTAGAATCATCAATTGTTCCATCCATATCATCAACACCAAAAGATAAGGCCACCTGAGCAGTGTTACGGCCAATCATAGGCCAATATGCTTTTATATGATTGAAGTTATCCATGAATATTCTGGAAACTGCATAGTTTTTTAGATCTTCAATCATTGACACTTCAGGAATATGAGCCATTTCATTGTCCATATTCCGGAACTTAAGTGGAATAAATGTATTAAAGCCTTGTGTTTTATCTTGTACTAAACGTAAGCGGTTCATGTGGTCAGCCCGCTGCTCATAGGTTTCTATGTGACCATATAACATAGTAGCATTCGATGCCATTCCCAATTCATGTGCAGTCTGATGTATTTCAAGCCATTGTTCTGAGGTACATTTATCACCACAAATTTCAGCTCTTACCTTTTCATCAAAAATTTCAGCACCTCCGCCGGGTAACGAATCCAAACCGGCTTCTTTTAAATAGGTGAGTCCTTCCCGGTATGACATTTTTGCTTTGTGGAACATGTAATCGAGTTCAACAGCAGTAAATCCTTTGATGTGCAATCCGGGACGGTGGGCTTTGATTTTACGCAGTAATTCTGCGAAAAAATGAACATCCATTTTTGGATGTACTCCACCAACAATATGAACTTCAGTTACCGGTTGATTATCGTACGCTTTTACACGATCAAACATTTCTTCAATGGAAAGTTCCCAGCCTTCTTCACGATTTTTGTAAAGTCGGGAATAAGAGCAAAATTTACAGGCAAAAACGCATACATTGGTAGGTTCAATATGGAAATTCCGATTGAAATAAGCCTTATTTCCATTTTTACGTTCACTTACCAGAGTGGCCAGCATGCCCAGCAAACCCAGATCAGCTTCCTTGTATAAAGTGACACATTCATCAATGGAGATTCGATCTCCTTTTTGAACTTTTTCTGAAATAGCAGATAGAGCAGGTGAAAGAGCTGTGTGAAGTGCTTGCGGAAGTGTAGGGCTTGTTTTCATGGGGTGCTTAATTGAGAAAAATATTAAAGGCAAAATTAATCATTTTGGTGCTTGTGTAAGACTGAATCAGGATTAAATTTTCTGATACATTTTATGTTGTTTAAACAATCTGATTCCAATTTAGTTCAAATAAAAAAAAGAGGCTGTCCTTGTGGGGACAGCCTCTTTTTTTTATTTATAAATAACTGCTTATTTGTTCAAGATAATACGGTGGTTAACTTTAGTAGCACCGGTAGAAACTTCAACAAAATAAAGGCCATTTGAAAGTTGAGACATATCTACATAATGTGTTCCTGTGAAGTTGGTAATGGTATTTGACATTACAACTTGTCCCATAACATTAAGAATGTTTACAACTGCACCATTTGTAGTGTTGTTCAGGTTATGAATGATCAATTGACCACTTGTTGGATTTGGAGCAACAACGATTCCTGAAACTGCAGGATCATTCAATGAGTTTGGAGAGCACAGGATTGGGAAGATTCCCTGAGCAAGATTTAATCCCCATGAAGTTGGAGTCTCACTCATTGCATGCCAGTCTAAGCTTGAGAACTGCTCCCATGCAGTTCCCGGAGTAACTTCTCCGTCAGCAGTTGAAACCAATGCTAAAGTGTCGCCTGCAGCATATCCGAATTCAATTCCTAAATAATAAGGTGAAGTAGGAGTGATTGGAGCAGTAAATGACGCATAAGTCAGGTTACCTGCAGCAGCATCAGTTTGAGCGGTATTATAAGTTACCGTTGTAGAACCTAATGAAGCGCCTGGAGAACCAGCAGCACCACCGTTGTTCCAAACTTTTACTGAGAAAGTATTGGTTGTGTTTGAAGCAGTTGCTACCGCAAAGCCAAGAAGCGCTCCTGTAATTTGATAATTTGGAGTTATTGGTTGAGAGAACTGATCAGCTTTTGCAATATCCAGGTAATCATTGTGACCGCAAACATATCCCCATCCGCTTGAACTGAATACAGTTGGAGTTCCTGTTGAAGGGAAGTTTGTGATAGTATCGCAACCAGTTCCGCCACCACCAGAAGTTACAACGATGTAACCATTTTTGGTTTCAGTATCGTTACCGCTTGCATTAGTTACTGTTAAACTTACTGCATAAGTTCCTGCAGCTGCATAAGTAATGTTGGTAGGGTTCTGAGTTGTTGAAGTTCCGGGAGTACCACCGGTGAAAGTCCATGACCATGAAGTTGGTGATCCTGAAGAAAGATCGGTGAAGTTTGTACTTCCACCTACAGAAAGACTTGTGCTTGAAGCAACGAAGTCAGCATTTGGAGCACCAACAGTTACTGGAACGCAACCTTGTGAATTAAGTAAAGATGCACGTGTTGTAGTAAGGCTGGTATTCATTCTTGTTCCTTGACCTACAGAGAACATGTACATACAAGCATCATCAGTATAGTCCATATAGTTCATGAACATTTCGCCATTCGGACCATTGCTGCATGAAATTTTTGGGAATGAAGGGCATCCGAAGTTAAGGGAAGATTGAACCGGAGTATCAGAAACGAAGTCGTTACCACAGTTTGAATCACCATTGATGTGACGAAGGTTTAACCAGTGACCAATTTCGTGAGTCGCTGTACGTCCTCTGTTGTAAGGAGCAGCAGTACCTAAGGCACCTGGACCACCAACTGAACCATTTAATAATACAACACCGTCAGTAGCAGCAGAACCACCTGGGAATTGAGCATATCCTAAAAGTCCACCACCAAGGTTTCCTACCCAAATATTCAGGTAGCTTGAACTTGGCCATGCATCATCTCCACCTGAAGTATTGAATTTAATACCATCATTTGTAGAGAAAGAAGTTGTTGATGTTTGTTTACGGATGATACCATCAGTGGTGTTACCATTCGGGTCACGTACAGCTAAACAAAATTGAATCCCTGTATTTCCAACAAAAGGCTGAAATACGGAAGGAACTAATGATACATCAGCATTGGTAGCTGAATAATCCTGATTCAAAACATCCAATTGAGCCTGGATACGAGCCAAAGAAATGTTCTGTGTAGCGTTATTAGTGCTGTAAAGAATGTGGAATACAACTGGGATAGTTACAACACCTGATGTTCTCCAACTCTTGTCATTGGTCATTCTTTTTTGAATCATCTGCTCAATTGCATCCATGCGGTCTCCATAAGTCGGATCCTCTTGTAACAATCGTGCATGATTCGCCATTGTTCCGCAACGGTCAACCTGGGCATAGACAGACCCCAGTGACAACCATAGCACACTTACTAGTAGTAATACTTTTTTCATGAGTGGTTTTTGTTTGTTTATTGATTTAGTTTATAAATTGATTTGTGTTATGCTAGGTAAGAAGGTGATTTTGAAAAATAAGTAGACAAAGTTAAGGAATATATTCTTTTTTGCGGCAACACCTCTGTTTTTTTACAATTGTAGTTTTGTGCATTTCCGAACAGTTTTAATGTGTTGATATTCAATAAAGTGATATAAATTTGAAGTTCATTTGTTCATAAAAATCTGCTTCATATTTAAGGTTCCGGTTTTAATCTTTGAAATCAGGTACTTCGAATTTTGAGAAATTGAGATATGGCATTGCATCAACTGAATGTCATATTCGGGTCAAATTAAACAATGCATTAGTCTGAATTGAAAATTCACTGATTTTATGTCGTATATTTAGGTCATGAAACATCGCATTTTATTAGTCGAAGATGAACTGTCACTTAGTGATACCATTAAGTTGAACCTCGAGCTGGAAGGTTATACAGTTCAGACAGCAAAAGACGGCAAATCCGCACTACGAATTTTTAAAGGTGAGCGGTTTAATCTGGTTATTCTCGATGTTATGCTTCCGGAAATGGACGGCTTTACCGTTTGTGAAGCAATTCGCCTCGAAAATAATGAAATACCTATTCTGTTCTTAACGGCAAAAAATTCATCGGCCGATCGCATCAATGGCCTTAAAATAGGCGGTGACGATTATCTTACCAAGCCTTTTAATCTGGAAGAACTGTTATTAAGGGTTCAAAATCTGCTCCGTCGCTCTACCAAGGCTTCTGATGGAAATGGTTTGCTGGAATATCAGATAGCCGACAAGAAAATTAATTTTTCTCAGTTGGAAATAATTCAGGGTGAGGATGTTATACGTCTGACGCGCAAAGAGGCCCTATTGCTGAAATTGCTGATTGAAAGACGTAATGAAGTGGTTTCAAGAGAGCATATTCTGGAAACTGTGTGGGGATACGATATTTATCCTTCTACCAGAACTATCGATAATTTCATAGTTTCCTTCCGAAAATACTTTGAAAAAGATCCCGGAAACCCGCAATTTTTTCAATCGGTAAGAGGAATTGGTTATAGATTTGTGGATCTGATGAGATGAGAAATTGTTGAAAGATGGAGTTTTTACAACAATTTTGGAGGATTTCATGATATTTCTGTGGTATTTCGCCAAAAAGTGAACCTCAAAGCACGATTTTAAGTATACTTTTGACTTATGCTTAATAATATGGAAACAGGATCAATTGAAAGACGTTCCGGTCTGAACTGGGATCAGTTTGTGGAACAGTATGTAGTTACCAATAAGCCGGTGATAATTACTGATGCGGCAGCTACCTGGAAAGCTCATGAGCTTTTTACTCCCGAATATTTTAAAACTAATTTCCCGGAAAAAACTGCCGGTATAGGAGGTAAGCGATATGCTATGAAAGATTATGTGGATTTGATGCTGACCGCTACAGAAGAAAATCCCGCTCCATATCCTTTCAAAATCGATATTGAAAAGAATTTCAGAGAACTTTTACCCATGATTTCTCCCGGTTTCAGTGTACTTGCGAAAAACCGGTTGAAGAGTAAATTAATTACTAAACGTGTAATTCCGCAGGCTTCCACACTCGAAATATTTTTTGGTGGTAAATCAGGCTGGTTCCCTTATATTCACTAAGATCTTTATGGTTTGTATGCGATTGTTACACAAGTTTACGGTCGCAAACAATTCATAGTTTATGAACCTGGTCAGGAAGCATTTCTTTATCCAGAAAAAGAACATCCGTGGAAATCAGGTGTGCACGAATATTACAAACCGGATTATGAAAAATATCCGTTGTTTAAGAATGCAAAACCAATAACAGATATTGTACATCCGGGAGAAACAATTTTTGTTCCTAAAGGCTGGTGGCATACCGCACGCTCACTAGAACCTACAATCTCTATTGCACAAGATCTTCTTACCAAACATAACTGGGATGTCTTTGAAAGAGATGTACTCTTCTACAAGAAAAAAGAAGGTGCCGTGAAAGCACTTGCCTACGGAATGTATCTCAAATATGCGCAGGCCGGTATCTGGTTCAAAGAGAATTTTGGTAGTTATCAGGAAGAATAACAGAGCTCTAACGGATTTGAAATTTCATAACAAACAACTATTTTTGGAGTTGTTTGTTATGAATTATTAGTACCAACTATCTGTGTTATGAGTTCAAATGGAGCAGCAATGCCTTTTCTTGCCAAATTAATTACCACGTCTCTGGCTGTAATTATTGTTTCATGGTTTCTTCCCGGTGTTGAGATCGAAAATGCACTTACAGCTATTATTCTGTCAATAGTCTTGGCTATCTTGAATATTTTTGTAAAACCAATTCTTATTTTTCTCACTCTTCCAATTACACTAATTACCCTAGGCCTGTTTCTGATTGTAGTGAATGCACTCATTATTTTACTCGCAGCAGAAATAGTTCCCGGTTTTTCAATCGATGGTTTTTGGTGGGCAGTTCTGTTTAGCCTGATTTTATCTTTCGTGACCGCTGTGCTGGAAACTTTGCAGCAATCAATTTCAGGAAATAACGAAGATTAGTCAACGTAATTTACCTCTGACAAATAGTTCTGAACTCGCAGAAAGAACATGTTTTTAAATCGTCAGTCTGAGTAAATGGTTTTACAGGATCCAGTATGGATGCAATCAACTGGGTTAGATATTGAGTGAACATCATCATTGTTTCTTCATTCGAAATTTCACTGTTTTCTGGCCATTTTATGCCATCACATAACGATGAAGCAACATAAAATCCTGCCTTGATCACCTTGCCGGGATGCAGGTCTTGATATATTTTCGAATAAAAATTTAACTGAAAAAGTGTTTTCTTTTTTGGATCTGTAAAAATGGAATCAAATTCCTTCGTTTTTAAAACGACTTTTCCAGTTTTGTAATCGATGATTCGCACTGTGCCATTTTGTTCATCAACACGATCGAATTTACCATATAAATTTATTGGGAGTCCGTTAACCGGAATGGTGGAGCGATAGGTTCCTTCCAATTGTTCAATAGTAAATGGAGTATCTTTCTTATCTTGCTGAAGCATTCGTTTCACAAGCTCCCTGATTACTTCGGCAAGTAAAATATCATTTCCATGCAAATCCGCAGCCTCTGTTTTAAACACTTCTCTTATGGCGCGATCAACAGCTTCGTCTGCTTGTAATAATAATGCGTCAATTATTGCTGCATCGATTTGTGGTGTACACGAGCCATATAGCAACTCGAGTGCCCGGTGCAGAATATTTCCAAAAATATCTGCTTCAATAGATTCACCAACAGTATCGTGTTCCTTCAGATAAGCAATGTACCGGAAGTAAAATTGTAACTTGCAACTGATATAGGTGGTTAATGCTGAACTTGAAAATGATCTGAAATTTTCCTGCTGACCAGTAAACCTTTGTAATTGCTCCAGAATTTTTTCGTCCTTAATTATAGATATTGGTTGGACCGTTTCCTGAAGGATAGGAGTAGAGATTATTTTTTTTGATATGGTGAGCCGGCTACCCATGTATTCTTTTAACTCCTGCTCCAATTGCAAAAGATACCGGCTTGGTTCACCACCACCGGTTTTTCCAACTTCCGTATTATAAATCAGAAATGCTTTTTCAGCTTTGTGAAACAGTCTGTAAAAATGATAGGAGAAACTGGCATCCTGATCTTCATAAGTGGCAAGACCAAATCCTTTTCTCAATGCATAAGGTATAAATGATTTACCTGCACTGCTGGCAGGTAAGATGCCTTCGTTACATCCAATGATGATTATGTTTTTGAAATCCAGGGCACGCGTTTCCAGGAAACCCATTACCTGTAATCCTTTAACAGGCTCTCCCGTAAATGGAACTTTTAAACCGGCAATACATTCCCGAACCATCTGCCATCCGGTCTCAACCGGAATTTCAGATGAATGCGAAGAAAGAATATCTGCCAGTAAACGAACCTCTGTAGCAATGAATGATAAAACGGCATCTTCAAAATAAACTACGTTACCCGACTTCTCTGATAAGTTCAGATGAATAAGCTCCAATATTTTATCAAGGTAAGAAAATAAACCGTTGGTATCAGGTATCGCTTCACATAAAATAACTGCACCGTTCAATGCATACATACGATTAATGGCTTCCAGATCATAGTATTGGAAGTTGGTATCGTCAATATCAATAGGGTGTTTCGTAACAACGGATGCCAGCAATGGATGGTTCAGTAGTGAACTTATATCTTTGTGATTATATCTGATTTCTCCGTTTTTACTGATTCGCTTGCTTTTTTGAAGCTGTCTCAATTGATCCAGCAGCACAATAAACTGACTTTCTTTCAATGGGTAACCCATCGTCACATTGATGGTTGGTACCAGATGCGGAATCGCATACAGAACCGGGAATAGCAAATTTTCATCAGCCAGTATTATGGCAGTACTGTTTATGTCGATAGCATTTGAGCTGATTAAATCACTAATCAGTTCTCCCGCATATTTGGCTTGCCCTACCTGCAATGGAACACCTGCAAATTCCAGTTGTTTATCTCCGCTTCCAAAATGGTTTTCAATCCAGTTAGATGTTTCATTTATCAGTGGTGTCTTTCTGAAATAATACCCGGCTTCATGAATGGTGTTGTTAATATAATATTCATCACCATCCCAATACAGAGAAACCTGAAACTTCTTACTTAGTTGAGAAATGACTTCTTCTTCAGCACGAGAGAAACCATAAAATCCTGCAAATACAAAATGATCAAAGTTACTGGTGAAAGTGCCTTTTTTGAGTTGCTCAATCAGATCCCTGTAGGCTTTGCCTTCATAAGATTGATTTTTATCGGTGAGCAATTTATCATATGCTTCATAAATTTCGTAGAGTCTGTTCCAGCTCTTAATGAATTCATTTTGCAGATACGTTAATTTTTCTTCGTTAAATGATGCTACGAACTCCTGGATCCAATGCAATGATTCGGCTTCAGGTAAAAATGCCGCTTCGATTTTACGTAACTCACTGATATTGGCAAAAAGTCGGGAAGGCTCATAAAGTTGTTTGTCGATTTCATCGAAATCATTCAACATCATCTGGCCCCAGCCATAAAAGCGGCCAAAATCCTGCTCCGGCCAATGCTTTTTATAGACTTCATACAACGAAAGCAACAAAGGAATATCTTCTGTAACGCCTGTCTTTATGTGCTTAGCCACAAAGTCTCCAATTCCCATAACACCCGGAGCCCAGACAGGTTTGTCGTGTGCTGCGGCAAACTCTTTTCTGAATATGAGACAAGCTCTTCTGGTTGGAAAAATGATACAAACCTTCCGATAGTCGCCGTGATAGGTATTTCGTATTTCGGTAATTATTCTCTGTATGAAGGAATGCATCTCACTTGAAAATTTATTTCTGTGATTGTGAAAGTGTAAATAGTTAACAAGAATGTTGAAAACACAAATTGTTCACGGACAAATATAATTACTTAGGGCAGTATTTTTATCCCCGGATCAAAAAATATGATGAAAAAACTTACTTATTCACTAATAATTGCCCTCTTTTCATTCACAGTTACTGCTCAGCCTTGCAAGGAAGTTGTTGGTTATTATGCCGGATGGAAGTATCATAAACGAAATAAACTGGTTAATCCCGCAACTATTATCTATTCTAATTATACAATTATTAATTACGCTTTTTTTAAGCCATTGCCCGGTGGTGAGGTGGTTCCGGGAGATGCTCACACCGATAATCTGATTTTATTGGGAACCAGGAATCAGCAAATGCAACACGATAAAAGTACATCCCTTGTTTATAAAGCGCATCAAAATGGTGTGAAGGTTGTTGTTTCGGTTGGTGGCTGGACCTGGTCATCGCATTTTCCGGCAATTGCTGCGGACCCATCTAAAAGAAAAAACTTTGTAAACTCCTGTATCGGAATTGTTCGCAAATATGGTGTCGATGGAATTGATATTGATTGGGAATATCCCGGACATGCTCCGCATAATGGAACACCCGACGATAAAGCCAATCTCACTTCATTGATTTCTGAATTAAAAGCAGCTTTGGTTAAAACCGGAATTTCGGATGGCAAAAATTACCTTTTGACCTTCGCAACCGGACCAGCACAAAAACACATGGCTCAAATCGATTGGGCCAGAGTAGAGCCTCAGTTGGATCTGATTCATTTGATGTCGTATAATTATTATGGTGCATGGGATAAAACCACGAATCACAACACTCCTTTATACAAACCTGCAACCGGAAATTTCCGGTATAATGTCGATCATTCGGTAACGCTATTGACCGATACTTTTAACATTCCTTCCTCCAAAATCACTCTTGGTTTAGCCTTTTACGGACGAACAGCAACCTTTCAGGATGAAGTTGCCCTCCATGCGCCTTCCACCGGTATTGATGCCCTTTCTTTTCCTGATGAAAAGGGTACGCCTTCCTACTTTAATATTATGCTAAAGCAAAACCTGTTTGATAAAGAATTTGATGAAGTTGCTAAAGTGCCTTACCTGACCGGTAAAAACGGGAGCAAGGCTTTTGTGAGTTTTGATGATGAAAATTCAATTGGTCAGAAAACAGCATTTGCTGTTCAAAAAAATATGGCCGGAGTAGTGATTTGGGATATTTCCGGCGACTATATCGAAACTAAACCCGGTTCCGGTAAAATTGCCGGGACTCCGCTTTGCAATGCTATTCTCGCAAATACTTGTCAGGGCGCAATTGCTTCGGGAAAGATTATGGATTTCGGGTTAAAAGCATATCCAAACCCGGTTTTGGATGAGATGGATATTGTTTGGTCTGAATCGGTGTTTTCGCCCTCTATTGAAGTGTTATCTGCTTCCGGACAGCAGGTTTTTTCTGGTAGTTCAATTCAAGGTAACCAGTTGAAAATTAATACTTCCAGCTGGTCTTCCGGAATCTATTTGGTGAGCATCTCAGCACCCAACGAAAAGGCTTCGGTGAAAGTAGTAAAATTGTAAAAATTGAGGTTCTGCTTTGAATGAATGGCTATTGTGGCTATCTTTGAGATTCATCCGAATTTGCCATGAAAATTAGCTTTTTAGTCTGTGCCATTATCACTGTTTCAGTAGTTGTTTCCTGCAAAAACAGGGAAGGATCTTTACCTGCAAATGTTGCACCAGCTCAGGTTTCCAATCCCGTTTTGTTTGAGGATGTGGTTAATGCACCAGCTGATTTATCATGTCCTGATAAAATTTTCCCTACCAGTTACCGGTTGCTAAAAGTCGATTATCCTGCATTGTGGAAGCTAATGGTAATTCAGGGCGAAACTGCCGGTGCACTTGCAAAGGATACCATTGTACTTTCTATACCATTGCCTGAAGGCGGAACCGAAGATTTTATAATGACCCAGGTGAAAGTGATGGCCCCCGAACTGGCGGCGAAATACCCAAACATAAAAACATATTCCGGCACCAGTAAGGTTTATGCAACGGACAAGATAAGAGCTGATATTTCACCTCAAGGCTTTCGTGCCATGATTCAAAGTACCCGTGGTGCATTTGTTATAGATCCTTATTGTAAAAATGATTCCATTCATGCAATAAGTTATTACAGAAAGTTTCTGCCCGAAAATTCTAAACAAGATTTCGAAAGATAAAATATCCATACGTAAACTACCAACTTAAATACTTCTTATGATGAATCTGAGACCTAAATCATTATTATTAACTCTGTCATTGTTGTTGACGCTTCAGTTGACTGCATTTGCCTCTGAAAAGGGTAGAAGCGCATGGCAGCGGATTGAATTGCAAAAAGTAGCTCTGAAAGGAGAAAGAATCATTCAGGCTTCTGAATTTCTTAGTTTTCAACTGAACAGCCAGGCCTTGCAGAATCTTTTTGAAAGTGCACCACATGAATCTGAAGTATCTGCCAGGAACTCATCGGCAATTATCGAAATTCCAATGCCGGACGGTTCATTTCAGGAGTTTCGAATTTTAAAATCAGATGTGATGCATCCTGATCTTGCTGCTCGTTATCCTGATATAACAACATACAGTGGTCAGGGGATCACAGATCCACATGCTACGGCGAAATTCGATTTTACACAATTCGGATTTCATGCCATGATCCTTACTGCAGGTCAAACAGTATTCATTGATCCACTAACTCTCGAAGATCCTGATATGCTGATGGTTTATTATACACGTCATTTTATCACCACTAAAGAATTTATATGCCATACTCCAGATGGTGTTTCTTTATTCGAAGAACAGCAGCGGAATGGAAATTCATCCGTACAGCGTTCCATTGGAACCGATTTAAAAACTTACCGACTGGCAATGGCAACAACAGGAGAATATGCCTCTGTATTTGGAGGAACTGTTGCCGGTGCGCTTGCAGCAATTGTGACTTCCGTGAACAGAGTTACCGGGGTTTATGAAAGAGAATTTGCAATCAGAATGGTATTAATTCCAAATACAGATACCCTGATTTTTACCAATGCAAATACAGACCCATATACCAACAACGATGGTGGAGCAATGCTTGCTCAAAATCAAACTACTGTCACTGCACGCATAGGTGGTCCGAATTATGATATCGGCCATGTGTTCAGTACCGGTGGTGGTGGTATTGCAGGATTAGGCGTTATTTGTAATTTTTCGAATAAAGCACGCGGTGTAACAGGTTCACCTTCTCCTTTTGGTGATCCTTTTGATATCGATTATGTGGCTCATGAAATGGGTCACCAGTTTGGTGGAAATCATACGTTCAATTGTGAAGTAGGTGCGTGTGCAGGAAATAGATCGTTCACTACGGCTTATGAACCAGGCAGTGGTAGTACCATTATGGCTTATGCCGGAATTTGTGGCAATAATAACCTTCAGCCTAACAGTGATGATTATTTCCATACGAAAAGCTTCGATGAAATTATTACTTACACAACTACCGGAGTAGGAAATATGTGTCCGGTAGTTACACCAACAGGTAACCAACCTCCGGTTATTAATCCCGGTGGAAATTATATCATTCCTTATCTAACACCATTTCGTTTAACTGGTAATGCAACAGATCCCGATGGCGATCCTGTAACTTATTGCTGGGAACAATATAATCTGGGGCCTGCAGGAACCTGGAGTGCTCCCAGTGGAAATGCACCTATTTTCCGGTCATTTGATCCTACACCTAATCCGGTGCGTCTTTTCCCTAAACTCACCAATATTCTGAATAATAATCAAACCATAGGAGAAGTGAAACCTTCTTATGCCAGAATTCTGAATTTTAAATTAACGGCTCGTGATAACAGATTAAATGGAGGAGGAGTCACCAATAATGACACCACCGTTCAGGTAGAAGTAATTAATACAGGACAACCATTCGCTGTTACTTCACCAAACGTAACCGGTATCACTTGGGCTGCCGGTGGCGTTGAAACAGTAACTTGGGATGTTGGTGGTTCTGATTTAGCTCCAATTAATACGCCATTGGTAAATATTCTGTTATCAACTGATGGTGGAAATACTTTCCCTACGGTCCTGGCAACGGCAGTTCCAAATAATGGAAGCTATAATGTTAATGTTCCAAACGTTTCTACAACCACCGCCAGAGTGATGGTTGAAGGAAATGGAAATATTTTCTTCGATATCAACGATAAAAATTTTGCTATCGGACCTGTTGGAATTGGCGAAGTCAGCTATCTCAATGGGGTTTTCATTGCACCTAATCCGGCATCCGGTTCTTTCGAAGTGGTAATTAAAGAAGGTTCTGAGTTTTACAAAACGACTAATGTCCTTGAACTTATCGATATTACCGGCAGAATAGTTTTATCGGAAACTTTAAGTGCAGTTCGACAAAAGGTTGATATATCCGGGTTTGCTGCAGGATTGTATATCTATACGCTCCGAAATGAAGCAGGTAAATCAAGTTCAGGAAAGTTGATGGTTGAATAGTAGATTCTAATGCATTCATTTATGTAAAAAATATAGTCATGCTGAAAATTCTATCCAGTTGCTTATGCGGATTACTTTTTGCCACTACTGCAGTCAGTCAATGGGTTCAGCTGCCTGCATCGCCATTTACATCATCTCGTTTAGATGATATTTACTTTGTGGATGATAATACCGGATGGACCTGTAGCGGCGATGGATACATTTATAAAACAGTAAACGGAGGAACCAATTGGTTCCTCCAGTTTGCTTCAGCAGAATATTTCAGGAGTATTGAGTTTATCAATCCTACAACAGGTTTTGCAGGAACCCTTGACGGGAAAGTTTTTAAAACAGTAAATGGTGGTTCAACATGGACCGACTTCACAGCAACATTACCTGTTCCTCCGTATGGAATTTGTGGCATTTCACACTTTGGAAATACCGTATTCATGGTTGGTAACTGGAGTCAGAATGCCGATTTGTACAAATCCTTTGACGGAGGAGTTACCTGGTCACATCAAAGTCTGAATTCTTTAGCTGAAAATTTAGTTGAGTGCCTTTTTATTAATGCAAATGAAATTTTAATCAGTGGACTGGTTGCTTTGCCCCAGGCAACAGGTGGTTGTATTTTGCGTTCAACCGATGGTGGTGCAACCTGGACAAGGATCTTTAATACCGGAATTGCAAATGAATATGTATGGAAATTACAGACCCGAAATAATGGACTGGTGTATGGTTCTGTAGAATCATTAACCGGTAATGCAACCTGGTTTGTCAAGTCAACCGACTGGGGTGCCAACTTTCAAAAGCTTCCGGTTAGTCTTACCGTAAACATTGATGCTGAAGGAATAGGTTTTGTAAACGATACCATCGGATTCATTGATGGATATGGCATTGCTATGTATAAAACAGTTGATGGTGGAAACAGCTGGACTGTCATGCAGCCCAATAACCGAACTAACAGATTCTTTGTCTTGCCTTCCGGAATAGCCTATGCTTCCGGCAGTACAGTGTGGAAATATCAACCCGGAACGACCGGGCTTCCAACTTCAACAGAACCACATAAAAATGCTCACCAACTTTTTGTGAGTCCAAATCCTTCAAATGCTATAACCGGGATTAAACTGATCACAGGATTTAATACCTATGCAATTCTTGAAGTGTATGACAGCAACAAAAAGTTAGTGATGCAATTACACCAGGGAAGAATTACTTCAGGAACTCATGATTTTTCTGTTGATTGTACTTCTCTTGCCGCAGGAATTTACCACGTAATTTTACGAACGAATGAACATTTCCTGACTGAAAAATTGGTTGTTATACCAAAATAAAAAAGGGGCGAGATTTGCATCTCACCCCCTTTACACAACCTGAAAACACTTGTTTTAATAAATAGGGAACTACACTTTCTTTATTTGGTCATTACTACCAGATACTTACTTGCACTCCAGAATTTTTCAGCATCTGTGATTTTGATTTCACTCACTTTGTCGTTTTGTTTCTCAATTGTATAAGAACCGGCAGGGTGAGTAGTCACCAATTTAGCTTCTTTAGTATCCAGAGGGATATTGTTTATTCTGGAGATATCAACAGTAGTGAACGATTCTGCATTCAAAGCTGGATTTAGTTTTTCTTCTTTACCAAGTCCTAAGAATCCACCTTCTTTAGTTACCACCTGAGTGTCACGAAGTTTTTTGTAGTTTCCAATCGCGATATAAGCAGTATTCATTTTGTTTACCTGTGACTGAATTACACTGGTGTTTACGGAATCTTTAGTTGATAAAGCAGCAACAGTTCCATTCAATCCTTCAACCTGAGTATTCAGAGCAAGCAACTGTGTGTTCAAGGTTACCAGTTGAGAATCTTTAGATGCAATTTGCTCATTTAAAGCTGCAATCATCTTTTCAAATTTTCCAACTTTAAAATTCGATTGTTTTACTTTTTTGTTAAGTTCTTCAACTTTAGCTTTGCTGTCTTCCATCAATTGTTTGATAGATGCAATTTCGCTGGTAATTCTTTCGCGGCTGCTTTTGCTCATTTCTGCTTCTGCAGATTCTACCTTTATATTATTTTCTTTGGTAGTAATTTCAGCCAGATTTGATTCAATTTCTTCAAATGAAGTCATGAATTCTTCAATTGATTTGTCTTTAGCACTCGATACCGCCAGGAGGGAATCCTTGGTAACAGTCATTTGCGCTAACTCATCCTTATAATTTTCACATCCGGTTAATAATGCAGCAATCACAACGAAGCTGCCAAGAATTATCTTTTTCATAGTTTTATTTTTTTAGAGGGTTTGTTGGCAACCTTCTTATAAGTTTTGTGCCAGCTTTTAAATTTTTGGAGTAAGTGGTTTTTTGTAATGCTTTAAATTATTGATAATTAGTAAGATATATCAATTTTTGGCCTGTAATGAAATGTTTTTGGAACCGTGCCAAAACCCTCGATTTTCCTATTTTGAAACAGAATATTGAACAATTTTCCCAAAATGAGACCGTTTTAGTTACTTTAGCAGTCTCCAGGGCTCCAAACAACGACAACAAATGAATAGTCATACCCGGATCAGGATTTTTACCATCATTGCTTTCATCCTTATAGCAGGGGTGCTTTACATTGGCTATAACCGGATGCAGGAAAATACCCGCAGTTTGCTTCAAACGGTAGATGAAAATGCCCGTCCTGCCGAGGATTTACTTCGAATCAAGGAATTATGGATTTCATTTAACCGAACATCAACCGATATCAGGTCATTTGCTGTTACCCGCGACGATAATTATTTATCCGGGTTTCTGGAAATGAAAGATACACTTATAGCCGGTATCGATAGCCTTAAGGCAAAAGCTGTAACTTCAAGTAGACCAATTGATGATTTGTTGGAACTCGAATCAGCATTGGATAAAAAAGTATCTATTTACGATAGCCTTCTCGAAATTAATTACAATAGAGTAATGATTTCAGCTATCGAAAAAATGAAACCCGAAGATCTGGAAGTTGATACTGCATCGGTTGTGCTCAATGAAGGTAATTTTTTTCAGCGTTCATTTACCCGAAAGTATAGTCGGAAAGCTTTGCAGGCCAAGGTTGATAGTATGATACTGGCACGTTCAGAGCGCATCAGCAGCTTTAAACAAAACCTCAGTAAAATCAGAGAAGAAGAGGAAAGATTATTGGCTGAACAATCTCAAAAGGAATTAGCTCTTCTTGCCGATGATAAAAAAGTAACCGGTGAAATTGAGCGACTCATAAAAAAACTGGAGTCTGATGAACAGGCAAGAATTAAAGAGAAAGCTGCAGCGTCGGTAAAAACTGCAGGTGAGGCAGCAATTGCTATTCGCCAGATTATGATTGCCGGACTTGTTGTTATTTTCTTACTGGTAATACTTGTTTTACGCGATCTGGAATTGGCTGGTAAGCGAAGAAAGGAACTCGTTGAAGCTCGATTGAAAGCTGAAAAATTAGCCAGAGCGAAAGAGGAGTTCATGGCAACCATGAGTCACGAAATCAGGACCCCATTAACTTCAGTTATTGGGTTTGCTGCTAAGTTAGGTGAGACTACCTTAGATCCGGTTCAGCAACGATTCATGAAAGCAATTGCAGGGAGTTCAGAGCATTTGCTGTCAATTGTAAATGATGTGCTCGATTTTACACGGGTCGATTCAGGAAAACTAAAGTTTGAATCTGTTCCGTTTAAAGTAGCAGATATTTTTGTAGATGTGTATGATGCGTTGGTTTGGAAAGCGGAAGAAAAAAGTATTAAACTCAACTTGTTTATTAAGCCCGTTGAAACATTATTGTTGCACGGTGATCCTGTAAGGCTGAGACAAGTGCTTTTCAATCTTGTAGGAAATGCTATTAAATTTACTCACAAAGGTAGTGTCGATATTACTGCAACTTTCCTGAATGAAAAGGGAAGTGCCGTGCTGCTTTTTAAAATCAGTGATACCGGAATAGGTATTCCCGCAGATAAACTGGAAGCTATTTTTGGTGAATTTGAACAAGCTGAGAGTAATACCGAGAAAAAATATGGTGGCAGTGGTTTGGGATTAGCAATTACTAAAAGAGTAGTTGAACAGCAAGGTGGAAATGTTTCAGTTGAGAGCAGTAATGGGTTAGGAAGTGTTTTTTCGGTAAGAATACCATTCACATTTGGTGAACTGGAATCCAGAGAAACATCTTTTACAGAAGATGTTCCCGAGTATCCTCTGAAAGGATTATACATCTTGCTTGCTGAAGATGATCCAATGATCCGGGAACTGCAAACACATAGTCTGGAAGGGTTAGGCGCAAAAGTGGTTGTTGCTGAAGATGGTTTGCAGGCATTGGAATTGTTTAAAGTGAATCCGGTTGATATCATAATCATGGATATTCAGATGCCTGAAATGACCGGGCCTGAGGCTGTGAAAATTATACGAACCAATTTTCCTGCATCCAGAAAAAATGTGCCTGTGATTGCAATGACTGCAAATGTATTGCAACACGATTTGAAAAGATGGATGGAGGAAGGTATGTCTGATTTTGTTACCAAACCATTCAAAGAACAGGAATTGGTTGATAAGATCAATGTTTTGTTAAATCGAAGTAATGTCAGGCCGAAACCTGTCGAACCTGTAATTGTTGAGGAGACTTATTCCTTTTCTATGGAGAAACCTCCGGTCCTTTATGACCTGGCGGAACTTAAAGCTACATCACAGGGGAATATAGGCTTCGTGAGTAAAATGATTAATCTTTTCCTTACAAGTTCTTTTGCTTCTGTTAACAATCTGAAATTTCATTTAAAACAAAAGAATTGGGAACAGCTGGGTAAAACTGCTCATCGGATGATTGGTTCTTACAAGCAAATGGGAATGCCTTATATCGCGGCAATGCTTAAAGAGTTGGAAAGTGTAGCAGCTGAACAAAAAGAGCTGGGGAAAGCAGCCTGGCTTGTTCAGCAAATTGATCAAAATTCAACAGAAGTATTTCGGTTGTTGAAAAATGAACTCGAACAGTTATCCTGATTTGTAATTGAATTTTTGAGTATGGAAAATAAAATTGTTACAAAAATATTTGTGGTGGAAGATGATGAATGGTATCGCGAATATCTTTCCTATACACTTTCTCTTGATCCTGAAAACAGTGTGAGAAGCTTTGCTTCCGGAGCTGAGTTTCTCGCTGCTGTAAATGAACAGCCTGATATAGTAACACTCGATTATTCTTTGCCTGATATGACTGGTGCAATGCTTTTGCAGGAAATTAAAAAACGAATTCCAGATGCAGAAGCAATAATCATTTCTGAACAGGACAAAATTGATACGGCCCTTCAATTATTGAAAGCCGGAGCATATGATTATTTTGTAAAAAGTAAAGATATCCGCGACCGGTTACTTAATACGGTTAGTCATGTTAGGAAACAATTGCAACTTAAAGACAGACTACATTCCCTCGAAAAAGAACTTCAAAATAAACATGATTTTCGCAAAAATATAATTGGGAATTCACCATCCATGTTGAAGGTTTTTGAATTAATTGAGAAAACACTTGCCAATAATCTGACTGTGACCATAACCGGTGAAACAGGAACCGGTAAAGAAGAAGTAGCCAAAGCAATTCATTACAATTCAACATTCAGTAAAGGTCCGTTTGTCGCTATTAACATGGCAGCTATCCCGAAAGAATTAGCGGAAAGTGAATTGTTCGGACATGAAAAAGGTGCCTTTACAGGTGCAGTAGCTGCCCGTCCCGGAAAGTTTGAAGAAGCAAACAATGGAACCATTTTCCTTGATGAAATTGGTGACCTTGACCCATCTTTACAAGTGAAATTATTGCGCGTACTTCAGGAGAAAAACGTAACCAGAGTTGGGAGTTCAAATGTAGTTAAAGTAAATAACAGAGTGATCGTTGCAACTCATAAGGATCTCCGGGAAGAAGTGAAAGCAGGGCGCTTCAGGGAAGATTTGTACTACAGAATTTTTGGATTAACAATTCAATTACCTCCTTTGAGGGAACGTGGAAGGGATGTGTTATTGCTGGCTGTTTATTTTATGAATCGATTCTGTAAAGACAATGCATTGCCTGCTAAAACACTGTCGGATGATGCACAGCAAAAATTGTTGTCGTATGCTTTTCCCGGGAATGTTCGTGAACTGAAATCACTTACAGAACTTGCTTGTGTTCTCTCATCAGGTAACGAAATAGTTGCAAATGATTTTCATCTGGAACCCAATAATCTCAGTCCCGGATTTTACAATGACTCTTATTCCCTCGATGATTATAGCAGAATGATCATTCGTCATTACCTCGAGCATAATGATCAAAATGTTGTAGTAGTGGCTCAAAAGCTGAATATTGGCAAGTCAACAATATATAGAATGCTCAAAGATGAGAAAGGTATTATTTAATATCACCAACTAAATTAACATGCTCCAATTTTTCTTAAGCTAATTATTCAGGATTTGTCAAAACTTACAGACGCTCAAAAGCGGTACATAGAAAAACTGCAACCCGGACAACGTGCAACCGGAGTTGTGAAATCGTTTCAGGATTTCGGAGCTTTTGTGTCTATCGGACTAATTTCAGGTTTGCTTCGCAATAAAAATATAAGATGGGGTAGGGTAGAGCATCCCGAACATCATTTGAGATTAGGTCAGAAAATTGAAGTCATTATTCTGGAAGTCGATAAACAAAATCACCGGGTTTCTTTTGGTTTGAAACAGTTGCATGAAGATCCCTGGGAGAAATTTAGTCTCAGGCATAATTCAGGTGATATCATCTCGGGAACTGTCCTTTTTAAAAAGCCTTTTGGTTTGATTATTCAGATAGTTTCCGGCATTGAGGCACTGCTTCATGTCAGCGAATTGCCCGAGTACAATCAGTCTCCAAATGCACTTGACCATTACCATGTTGATGAAACATACGAGCTGAAGATCCTGGAATTGGATAAAGAAAGCAAAAAGCTGAAAGTCGGATTTTCCTGAAGGAAAACGGTTAAGTTGCTGTTCTGGTGCACAATCAAGGTGTGGGATGCATCTTATTGCTCATCTGTAACGTCTTTTGGTTTTATCGTTCTATTTACCTACTTTTACTAACCATATCTAAATTCGTCCAAAATGAAGAAACTAATACTCGTACTGGTTTGCTGGTTGTTAACTTATGCATCTGTTTTCAGTCAATGTTTTGTTGCTGCAACTATCCAATCTGCTCCCTGCGATTCTTCCTGTACGGGAGGATTTTCACTCACTGCCGGAGGAGGAGCACTCCCTCTTTCAATTACTATGAATGGTATGCCACTTGGGCAGTTTACAACATTTTTTCAAATGGGAAATATGTGTCCCGGAACTTATGATTTTTTAATCACAGATGCCAATGGTGATACATGCAGTGGTTTAACTACGTTGATCATTCCTGTCAGTCAGAAGCCTAATTCAATTGTTTCAGTGCTTAATCCTTCCTGTCAAACTTGTAATGACGGTGCCGCCATAGCTACCACTGTATCAGGGACAGCACCGTTTACTTACCAATGGTCAACAGGAGCCAACACTTCTAATATCCAAAATTTAACTCCCGGCATATATTATCTTTATACTACCGATGCCAATGGATGTACTGATATAGATACGGTGTTGGTTGGTATAGGTGCAACCGGATTTTATGCTTTAAGTGGTGTTTGCTATCTAGATCAAAACCAGAATGGAATAAAAGACAGTGGTGAGCCCGGGCTATCCGGTCAAACTGTTGGTTTAACTCCTGGTGGAGTAAATGCCATCACAAATATGAATGGCGAGTATGTCTTTGTTGCTTACCCCGGAACCTGGGATATCACTTACCAGACAAATCCAAATTGGAATGTCACTTCCTTGCCAACTTCATATTCGGTGAATCTTACCGGTGCTTCAATAACTAATCTTGATTTCGGATTATTCCCTACAAACACCGCAGGTTCCGGACATGTGATCGCCAGTAGTTGGATTCCACGATGCTTTTGGAATATTCCTTACTATCCAACTTTCAAAAATGATGGTTTTACCATTTTGAACGGATCTCTTACTTTCACACACGATCCTTCGCAGACATTCGTAAGTTCTTCCATCATACCTGATTTGATTTCCGGAAATTCTTATACTTTTAATATAACAAATCTTCTTCCTGGTGCTCAATTTAGTCCGATTATTACAGTAACTCAACCCGCTGCAGGAACAGCTATCAACTGCACAACTACTGCAACGGTTTCGGATGCTTATGGTTTCCTGGGCAATTACTCACATAACTTCCCACAGGTGGTTACTTGCTCCTATGACCCCAACGACAAAAACGTGGATCCTGCAGGTGTTGGAGCTCCTCATTTTGTTGAAATGGATTCCTGGCTCAACTATCAGATTCGTTTTCAAAATACAGGCACCGACACAGCTTTTACTGTTGTGATTGTGGATACACTGGATGCAGCACTGGACAGAAATTCTCTTAGTATCACAGGTCATTCTCACCCTGTGGATGTAACTTATACTCCTACTGGTGAAGTGACTTTCCGGTTCAACAATATTTTATTGCCCGATAGCAATGTCAATGAACCCGGAAGTCATGGTTTTGTCTCCTACAGGATCAAAGGGCTTTCAACTAATCCCGATCCAACAGAAGTGAATAATACGGCTTATATTTATTTTGATTTGAATTCTCCGATAGTAACTAATACCACATTGACCACACTAAGTGATAATTTTTTAGGTCTGACAGATGCTGATCATGAAAATAGTTCGTTCACACTTTATCCAAATCCTTCCAGCAAAGGAGCACTTTTAAAATATCTTGGGGATGAAACAAATAACATGCAAGTAGAAATACTAGATGCAACCGGAAGAATTGTTTCTGTAAAGATGCTGATGACTTCCGGCAGTTTACAGATTCCTGGAAACCTGCTTGCACCCGGCTTTTATTTAATTCGAATTACTGGAGATACTACCAGTCATGTTCGCATGGTGGTGAAGTAATATTACTTGAATCATAACTGCGAAAGCCCTTGTTGAAAAAACAAGGGCTTTCGCCGCTTTATACCTATGTGCAACTGGCTATTTTTGATTAACTTTGAACCCTTGAAAAGAACCTAAACTGATATTAATTCATTCAATTTCAATATTTTATGGCACAGGTGGAAATGAAAATGCCCAAAATGGGTGAAAGTGTTGCCGAAGCAACCATTATTAAATGGCTTAAAAATGAAGGTGATCGGGTTGAAGCAGATGAGTCGGTTCTTGAAATTGCTACCGATAAGGTTGATTCAGAAGTACCTTCAACAGCTGCCGGAATATTGGTTAAAAGGCTTTTTAATGAAGGTGATGTTGTTCAGGTGGGAAGTGTAATCGCTATCATCAGTGATGGAAGCGGTGATGCACCGGTAACCTCAACTCCGGCTCCTGCAGCAGCGACTGTAGTCAGCGCCCCTTCAACACCTGCTCCTGTAGCCGCAACACCAGTAGCTGCAACTGCTACGGCACCTGTAGTGTCCGGAGAAGGTCGTTTTTATTCTCCATTAGTCAGAACCATTGCTTCTGAAGAAAAGATTTCACAAGCAGAACTCGATAGTATTCCCGGAACCGGTGCGGAAGGCCGGGTTACCAAAAAAGATGTAATGCTTTATCTGGAGCGCAGAAAATCGGCTCCACAGCAGACCACTTCTCCTGCACCAGCACCACAACCGGCATCTGAACCATCGAAACCTGCCACTGCCGAACCTGCTAAAGTAGCACCAGCAATTTCTGTCTCCGGCGATTCTGAGATCGTGGAAATGGATCGCATGCGTAAGTTGATTTCTGAACATATGGTGATGTCGAAGCGCACTTCACCTCATGTTACATCCTATGTTGAAGCTGATGTTACCAATTTGGTGATGTGGCGCAATAAGGTTAAAGGTCAGTTTGAAAAACGTGAAAAAGAGAAAATCACATTCACACCGATATTCATTGAAGCAATTGCAAGGGCAATTAAAGATTTCCCAATGATCAACATTTCTGTTGATGGTACAAATCTAATTGTCAAGAAAAATATAAATATTGGAATGGCTGCTGCATTGCCTTCCGGAAATTTGATTGTTCCGGTCATCAAAAATGCTGATCGCATGAATTTATTAGGTCTTACCAAATCGGTGAATGATTTGGCTAACCGTGCCAGAGCAGGTAAGTTATCACCTGATGAAATTCAAGGTGGTACCTACACACTCACCAATGTGGGTAGCTTCGGAAATGTGATGGGTACTCCTATTATCAATCAACCTCAGGTTGCCATCATGGCCGTAGGTGCCATTCGTAAAAAGCCGGCAGTAATCGAAACTCCTTATGGCGACACAATTGGTATTCGTCACATGATGTTCTTGTCTCATTCATACGATCACCGAGTTGTGGATGGCGCATTGGGAGGAAGTTTTGTGCGTCGTGTAGCCGATTATCTGGAACAATTTGATATTAATCGTGAAATCTAAACTTAAACTTTTATCAGCTATGAAAATATCTCTTTCATCATCCGTTTTGCTCCTTGTTTTTGTTGCATTTACAACTATGTGTTTCGCTGAGTCAAAAAAGCCGGCACCAGTGGTAACTATCACCAAAGATCAGGTTGGTGATGTGAAAAAGCAAGCTGCTGCTATGTATAAAGATGCCAATTACAAAAGCGCTTTGGAGCAATATCTGAAATTAGTGAATTATGATTCCGAGGACATGGATTACAATTACAAAACAGGTATGTGTTACCTGTATAGTAATGTTGACAAGTCCAAAGCAATTCAATATTTCGTAAAAGCCGCTGACAAAAAAGATGTACCTAAAGATGTATATTATCAGATGGGAAAAGCATTGCTGATTGCCAACTTGTTCGATGAAGCCATTGAAGCTTTCGAAAAATATAAGGAGGTAAACAAAGGACAGGTAAATCCCAAATTTAATCTGGATCAGCATGTTGAATATTGTTACAATGCTAAAGAAGCAATTAAAAAGCCTCTAGAAGTGAGCTTTAAAAATCCGGGCAAACAAGTTAATTCTGTTTCTGCAGATTATTCTCCGGTTTCAATGGCTTTAGATACCGTACTCTATTTTACATCCAACCGCAAAGGTAACATGGGTGGAATCGTAGATGGGTTCGGCGAAATAATAGCTGATATTTATACTTCTTCCAAAGGAGATACATCCTGGTCGAAAGCTAAAAATCCAGGTATCAATCTGAATTCAGAAGCTTATGATATTTGTACCGGAATGAATAGTAACGGCGATAAATTACTGATCTACAAAGAAGGTGGAGATGCATCCGGAGATATCTTTTTATCAAAGCTTCAAGGTAAAGCATGGCAGAAGGCTGAACTTCTTGACGAATCATTGGCTACAAAGCAATTCGAGACCGGTGCTTGTATTTCACAAGATGGAAAGCGTATTTACTTTGCTGCAAACATGAAAGGAACTCTGGGCGGTAAAGATATTTTTATGATAGAACAAGACTCCACTAAAAAATGGGGAGTGCCGGTAAATCTGGGTTCTGAAGTGAATACAAAATTTGATGAAGACAGTCCTTTCCTCTGGCATGATGGAACCACTTTGTTTTTTGCATCTCAGGGACATAATAGTATTGGTGGTTACGATATTTTCATGACTTCACAACCTGATCCGGCACAAGCATGGAGTAAGCCGGTGAATGTCGGATATCCACTTAATACAACCGATGATGACCTGTATTTCACACTCTCTGCAAATGCCCGAACAGGATATGTTTCTGGGTTGAAACCCGGAGGAGTTGGTGATCTTGATGTCTGGTATTTTAACTTGAAGGATCCACTGGTGCGTAATGCTGGATCTCTTTATCGGGCATCTATTCTTTCTCCTCAGGGACTTCCGGCAAAAGATGCCATGGTCAGTATTGTAAAAGAAGCTACCGGACAAGTGCTTGCAATTATGGAAGCAAATGGACCGGCAGCTGAAGTTTTCATGTTGCTCCCCGCAGGAAAATATAAATTAAAAGCCCGTTCCCCAAAAATGGGACGAATTGAACAAGACATTGTAATAACAGGTGAGGAAGGTGAAAAAGGAATCCGTCAGACTCTGAAACTACAACCGAATCCATCTTCTAAACCATAACATCATGCAAATTATTCTGAAACGGCCACTGGCGTTTTTTGATCTCGAATCAACCGGATTAACAATTGGGCTGGATCGGATAATTGAAATATCTGTTTTGAAATTATTTCCTGATAATTCCAGGGAAATGTTCACCAGGAAAGTGAATCCAGAAATGCCTATTCCGGAGCTTATAACAAACCTCACAGGCATTAGTGATGCCGATGTGAAGGATGCTCCTACATTTGCGCAGCTGGGGCAGGAATTGCTGGAATTCCTTGATAATTGTGATTTCGCAGGATACAATTCCAATAAGTTTGATGTACCCATGCTGGTCGATGAATTTTTAAGAACCGGATTCAACTTTGATATAGCGAACCGGAAGCTGATCGATGTGCAAAATATTTTTCATAAGATGGAACAACGGACTCTTTCTGCCGCTTATAAATTTTATTGCGAAAAAGACCTCATAAATGCTCATTCAGCGGAAGCCGATATCATAGCTACTTTTGAGATTCTGGAAGCTCAACTGGAAAGATACACTGGCAAAATTGAAAAGGATGTTGATTCCCTTCACAAATTCACCAATATGTTTAATACGGTAGATCTTGCCGGAAGAATGGTGTACAACGAAAAAGGGGAGGAGATCATTAATTTTGGAAAGCATAAAGGAAAAACGGTTGTTTCTGTTTTTTCTTCAGAGCCTTCTTATTATGATTGGCTCATGAAAGGTGATTTTCCTCGTCAGACAAAAGCCGTAATGAAAAGTATCTGGGATCGTTATCAGGTAAGCAAACTTCAGGAGAAGTTCGGAAGTAAGTAACGAACGCTGACTTTTTTGCATTCACTGCAACTTCTCACGGAAAATTATAGCAAAAAAAAATCCCGGCAATCAGCCGGGATTTTTTCATTTGGTGACTCTGATTATTGAGCCGCCTGTGGTTGTGCAGTTTCAACTGAGAAGTTAATTTTTACTTCATCAGCAACTAATGGAGCACCTAAAGAAGGAGCAACATTGTATTCACTTCTCTTCAGGTTTAATGCACCTGAGAATGTGTATACTTTAAATCCAAATGGAGAATCAATTTCACCATCATAGTTAAATGGAACTTCAATTTGTTTAGTTACATCTCTGATAGTAAGATCTCCGGTAGCAGTGTATTTATATTCACCTGATTCATTTTCACGAATGCTGGTCGATTTAAACGTCATAGAAGGATATTTTGCAATATCGAAGATTTCATTGGAACGCAAGTGCTCATCACGTTTCGATTGCTGTGTATTGATAGATGCAGCATCAAGTTGAAGCATGATAGAAGAAGTAGCAAGATCACCTGTCATCACTACACTACCAGTATCAACCATTATAGAACCTTTAGCTGTAGAAAGTAAGTGACCAATTTTGAAGTCAACAAATGAGTGAGAAGCATCAAATACGTATGTTCCATTCAGTGTTTTGATATCCTGGCTGGTACTTACAGAAGCAACTACTTCTTCAGTTGCAGGAGCAGCAGCTGTGGTAGGTTCATCTTTC
Organism: Bacteroidia bacterium; assembly: GCA_016788065.1. Classification (GTDB taxonomy): domain Bacteria; phylum Bacteroidota; class Bacteroidia; order AKYH767-A; family OLB10; genus JADKJB01. Next base: position 58,104 of record JAEUTI010000092.1, read on the forward strand.
AAAGAAATTAACGGTGCTATAACAAGGGCAACTACTGACATCAATTTCAACAGGATGTTTAATGAAGGGCCTGAAGTATCTTTAAACGGATCACCAACAGTATCACCAACAACAGCAGCTTTGTGTGGATCAGATTTCTTGAAGTATTTAGTACCGTTAATATCTACACCTTCTTCAAACATCTTTTTAGCATTATCCCAGGCACCACCGGCATTCGATTGGAAAATAGCCATAAGTACACCAGACACAGTTACACCGGCAAGTAGACCACCAAGCGCTTCAGCACCAAACATTGGCAAAAATCCAATAGCAACCGGAACAGCTACTGCCATTAAGCCTGGTAATACCATTTCACGAATCGCAGCTTTGGTTGAAATCTCAACACATTTACCGTATTCAGCAACACCGTCAGCAGCTTCAAATGTCTTTTTGTCGGCATCAGACCAGGTATCCATTTCTTTATCACCATTACGGCGCATTACTTCAAGGGCTGCCTTTAAGGCAGGAATTGAATTAAACTGGCGACGAACTTCTTCAATCATAGCCATTGCCGCACGACCAACAGCACCCATTGCAAGAGCTGAGAATACAAATGGCAACATACCACCGATGAATAATCCTGCAATTACATTTGCCTTTGAAATATCAATTGAACGAATGTGAGCAGCAGTCATATATGCTCCGAACAATGCCAATGCTGTTAATGCTGCAGAAGCAATAGCGAATCCTTTACCTATAGCAGCAGTAGTGTTACCAACAGCATCCAGTTTATCTGTAATCTTACGAACGTCTTTTGGTAACTCTGACATTTCAGCAATACCACCGGCATTATCTGAGATTGGACCATATGCATCTACAGCTAACTGGATACCCAGATTTGAAAGCATACCAACAGCCGCAATAGCGATACCATATAAACCACCAAAATGGAAAGCTCCAATAATTGAGAATGCGATAATCAGAATAGGAATTGCAGTCGACATCATACCCACACCTAAACCTGCAATGATGTTTGTTGCTGCTCCGGTTGAGGATTGACGTACAATTGACATAACCGGTTTTTTTCCGGTTCCAGTGTAATATTCAGTTACCAGACCAACTAAAAGACCACCTACAAGACCAATAATGGTTGCGATGAAAACTCCTGTTGATGTATATTCATTTCCTTTAACAGGATCAGCCCAGGCATACAATGGATCCTGGAACCACCATGATTCAGGAAGCATCCACTTAATAATGAACCAAGAAGCAATTACCATTAAAATAGAAGAACCAAATTCTCCGATATTTAAAGCCTTTTGCGGATCACCACCTTCTTTAACACGAACAAAGAAAGTACCTATGATAGACATTACAATACCTACGGCTGCAAGTACCAAAGGAAGGAACACTGGGGCAAGTCCACCAAATTGAGTGTCAGATGCAACAAAATCAGCATTCATGAATGCTGCTCCTAAAACCATGGTACCTACGATAGAACCAACATATGATTCAAAAAGATCGGCTCCCATACCGGCAACATCACCTACGTTATCACCAACGTTATCTGCAATAGTTGCAGGATTCAATGGGTGATCTTCAGGAATACCTGCTTCAACTTTACCAACTAAGTCAGCTCCAACATCGGCAGCTTTTGTATATATACCACCTCCAACACGTGCAAAAAGAGCGATAGAAGATGCACCGAAAGAAAATCCGGTTAATACGGTAATAACACGGTTCAAATTATCCACAGTATCAATGCCGAATTCAGCACTGTAAAGAATGAACAATAAACTCAAACCTAATACACCTAAACCAACAACACCCATTCCCATAATGGAACCACCAGCAAAAGCAATTTCAAGTGCTTTTCCCATTCCTGTACGGGCAGCATTGGTTGTTCTTACGTTTGCTTTAGTTGCGATACGCATTCCAATGTATCCTGCCAAAGCAGAACAAAATGCTCCACAGATAAAGGAAACTGCAACCATCGGTGATGAAGTTTCAGTGTTTGCTGTAACTCCTAATAAAATGGCTACACATACTACGAAAATTGCAAGTACACGATATTCAGCTTTAAGGAAAGCCATAGCGCCCTCTGCAATGTGTCCGGCGATTTTTTTCATTTTGTCGGTGCCGGCATCCTGTTTGTTGATCCAGGCCGACTTCCATACCGTGTACAGCAAAGCCAGTACACCGAAAGCCGGGATCAGGTAAAGAATTGAATTACCCATAAGTGATTGATTTTTAAGTTATTTTGAGTTGTAAGATTCGTTTTAAGAGCGCGCAAAGGTAAACCAATTTGGTTTAATCACCAAATCCTTTAGCACAAAACCTGAATGAAAATGGAATGTTAACTACTTATTAATGTACATCACTTCCTTTACCGCTTCAATGACACGAGCCGGATTTGGTAAGTAAGCATCAATGAGTGTAGGAGCATAAGGAAGTGGCACATCGCCACCCATTACCCTTAAAACAGGTGCATCGAGATAATCAAATGCCTCACGCTGAACTTTAAATGCTACCTCTGTGGCAATTGCTGCCAATGGCCATGATTCTTCTACTATGACTAACCTGTTTGTTTTTTTAACTGATTCAATTACAGTAGCATAGTCAATTGGACGAACAGTTCTTAGATCAATTACTTCCGCATCAATTTGTTCATTCTGAAGCTCTTCCGCAGCTTTTAAGGCCACTTTCATCATTTTTCCGAATGAAACAATGGTTACATCTTTCCCCGATTTCTTAATATCTGCAACTCCTATGGGCATCAGATATTCGCCTTCAGGTACCATTCCTTTGTCACCATACATTTGCTCCGATTCCATAAAAATTACCGGATCATTATCTCTGATGGCAGACTTCAATAATCCTTTTGCATCTGCAGGATTGGAAGGAACTATTACTTTCAAACCGGGACAGTTTGCATACCAGCTTTCAAAAGCCTGTGAGTGTTGTGAACTCAGCATTCCGGCAGAAGCCGTTGGGCCGCGGAAAACGATCGGGACATTGAAGTGGCCGCCTGACATCGATTTCATTTTGGCTGCGGAGTTTATAACCTGATCGATTGCCACCAGGGAAAAGTTGAAAGTCATGAACTCAATGATAGGTCGAAGTCCATTCATTGCTGCACCAACTCCAATACCTGCAAAACCCAGCTCAGCAATTGGTGTGTCTATCACACGGGCAGCTCCAAACTCATCAAGCATTCCCTGACTAACTTTGTAGGCGCCATTGTACTGTGCAACTTCTTCACCCATCAGAAAAACGTTTTTATCTAAACGCATTTCTTCAGCCATTGCTTCTCTCAGTGCTTCTCGGAATTGTATTTCTCTCATATCCTGTTTTTCAAACCGGTTTGTTTCGGGGCCTCAAAAATAGCAAAACTTTGATTCAAAGATTCACAATGCCGTTAATAGACGGGGAGTTAGCTGATTAAAGATCTTCCAAAGCTTCACGGGCACCCCTAAGCTCATTTAAAGTATGAGCATTTTTCTGAATTTTGGCCAAAGTTTCCCCGTTTTGGTAAATAGCCAGGGCATCAGATTTTCTTCCTAATTCCTCAAGTAGCTTGCCGTAATGGTAATAATTGGGGAGATAGGAGGGGTCGTTTTGATTTATGAATGACATATGATCCAGCGCCCCCTCTAAATTAGATAGTTTGATGAGCTCCAAAGCAAGTGCATATCTGCTGAATGAGTCAGATGGGTCTTCAGCCAAATAGCTTTGAAGCATTTCAATGCGGGTTTGTTGATTCATAAGTTCACAAAAATAGGATTTTGATTGATGTAAGAAATGCCACATTTGATGTGTTTTTTTTACCCAAAAAATGTACCTTTGCAATCCCAAAATTTAAACAATGAAAATTTTAGTTTGCATCAGCAATGTTCCTGATACCACCACGAAAATTAACTTTTCGGCAGATAATAAAGACTTGGTAACAGCTGGAATTCAATATATTATTAATCCATACGATGAAATCGCCCTGACCAGAGCGCTGGAACTTACGGAGGCTTCCGGAGGGACTGTAACGGTTCTAAATGTCGGTGATCCATCCACAGATCCAACTATCCGGAAAGCACTGGCAATTGGTGCCACCGATGCAGTTCGTATTAATGCCGCTCCCCGCGATGCCTATTTTGTGGCTAAACAAATAGCAAGTCATGCCGCAACCGGAAATTACGACCTCATCCTCACCGGTAGAGAATCGATAGATTACAACGGTAGCCAGGTTGCTGCTATGGTTGGAGAATTGCTGAATATTCCTTCCGTTTCAATTTGTAAATCACTTACAGTTGATGGAACTAATGCTACTTTGGAAAGAGAAATTGAAGGCGGTAAGGAAGTTATTACTGCTCCATTGCCATTAGTAGTTAGTGCTACTGAAGGAATGGCAGAACCCAGAATTCCGAATATGCGAGGTATCATGTCTGCTCGTACAAAGCCTTTAAATGTTATCGAACCTGTTGCTGTGCCTCAGCTGACTGCCATTGCAGGATACGATAAACCACAATCGAGAAGTCAGGTGAATTTGGTTGATGCCGATAAAGTTGACGACCTGGTTAATCTGCTTCACACCAAAGCAAAAGTTATCTGATTTACATTTAACATTAAAACGTTTCAGGCTTCAGATCGGTTATATAATTCAATCTACGATTTTAAACATCATCAATATTTATAATAGCTTATGTCAGTTTTAGTCTATTGCGAACACGCCGGAGGTAAATTCAAGAAATCCACATTCGAAGTCGTTTCCTATGCTGCAGAAATTGCTGCAATGCAAGGAACTTCTCTTACAGCCCTTTCAATTGGCGATGTGAGTAATGATGAACTGGCCATTTTAGGAAAATACGGTGCTTCTAAGGTTTTAACCGTATCTAATGACCGTCTGAAACAATTTGTGAATATGGCCTATGGTGCTGTTATTGCCGATGCTGCCAAATCGGTACAGGCAAATGTGGTTGTTTTATCCTCTTCTTTTTCAGGAAAAGGTCTTGCTCCAAGAGTTGCCGTGAAACTGGAAGCCGGACTGGTAGATGGTGCAATTGCACTGCCTGATTTGTCCGCAGGTTTTAAAGTGCGTAAGACAGCATTTTCAGGCAAAGCTTTCGCAGATGTGGAAGTTACCTCTGCTGTTAAAGTGATTGCCTTAATCCCGAATTCTTATAAAGTTGTTGAAAAACCTCAAAGCGCAACTATTGAAGCTTTCAATCCTGCAATTGACGAGAAAAGCTTTGCCGCCATGGTGAAGGAAATCGTTCAAGCTTCTGATAAGATTTCTTTGCCGGAAGCAGAATTGGTTGTCTCAGCCGGAAGAGGTCTGAAAGGACCTGAAAACTGGGGAATGGTAGAAGAGCTGGCCGGATTGCTGGGAGCTGCTACTGCATGCAGCAAACCTGTATCCGACTCGCATTGGAGACCACATTCTGAACACGTGGGACAAACCGGAATTTCAATTAGTCCGAACCTTTATATAGCTATAGGTATTTCAGGAGCCATCCAACATCTTGCCGGTGTAAGTTCCTCTAAAACCATTGTCGTTATTAATAAAGATCCTGAAGCACCTTTCTTTAAGGCTGCCGATTATGGTATCGTAGGCGATGCTTTTGAAGTTGTCCCAAAACTGATTGAGGCGATCAAAAAATTCAAAAATACCCACGGTTAATAATTTTGTGATTAAATTATTTTGAATTTTTGGAAGTTTAAGGTTGAAATTGTACTTTTATAAGAAATAATTAAGGTTCCGGGGTTCCGATGTTGCCCTTCAGGTATGAAAAAAATTAAGCTTGAAATCGTAGGTCTTCACTTAAGTCAAACCCAATCTGGTGCTTATGCCATGGTTCTTGGTGAAGATGGTGGTAACAGAAGATTACCAATTATAATCGGAGGATTCGAGGCTCAGGCCATTGCCGTTGAGCTCGAAAATATGACTCCCACAAGACCGCTGACTCACGACCTTTTCAAGAATTTTGCACTTAGCTTCAAAATAAATATCCTCGAAGTAATCATTTATAACCTTAAAGAAGGTGTTTTTTATTCCCGATTGATTTGTTCCGATGAACATAACAACCTTCAGGAAATTGATGCCCGTACTTCCGACGGGATCGCAATGGCCGTTCGTTTTAATTGCCCCATCTATACCTATGAATGGATTCTTTCTCAAGCCGGCGTAGCTATTGACGACGATTCACTGCCTATTGAAGAACCCAAAGAAAAGCCCAAAGAAAAACCTAAAGAGCGAAGCAAACAATTGTATGAATTCAGTACCCAATCTGAAGAAGAATTGAAGGAGTCACTCATGAGGGCAATTGATGATGAAGCTTATGAACTTGCTTCTAAAATCAGAGATGAGTTGAATAAGAGAAAAAAATCTTAATTTTCCGCCCTAAGATTTCTCCTATGGTAAAGTTATCCCGAGTTCTGTTTTTGCTGTGCCTCTCTGTTTTTATATTCTCGGCCTGCTCATCTCCCAAAAAGGAATCACTTGAAAGTACACTTTCCAGAAAATGGAAGTATGTTAAAGTAGTTGATGAATCGGGTAAATCAGTAAAACAAATTGCTGAGGATGACTATCTGTTGATTTCACAGAAAAATGGAACTACTACATTTGATTACGAGCTTCACAAAGAAGGATTAAAAGCATCCGGTTCCTGGGCTGTATCAGACAGCAATCTGCTGCTGACTTATGATCTTAAACCGGTGGTACGCGGACTCGATTCCAGCTTTTATCGTGTTGAAAATGGCAGGCCTTCAGTGGTTTTGCTTTCAGATGGTAAAAAGGTTACTACCCTTACGGAGAACGGAATTATATCCGAGAAAAATACCCGGTCATTTAACATAGTTTCGATATCTCCAACAACCCTGGTGTTTCAGGAAAATGGCGTTTATTTTCATTTACAATACACCCCGCCACCGCTCGAAGGAGCTATCAGTCTGAATTCTATTGGACGTGGTATCATAGGATTGATATCACTCATTCTCATTTTATATGCTTTCTCCAGCAATCGAAAAATTATTCCCTGGAAACTGGTTGCAACGGGTCTGTTTCTCCAGATTTTATTTGCACTAGGTGTTCTTAAGGTAGATTTTATCAAGAACATTTTTGAAGCTATGGGAAATGTGTTCGTCGTTATTCTTGGTTTTACGATGGAAGGGTCCCGGTTTGTATTCGGTGATATGGTTAACCCCGGAGGATCTATTGGTTTTGTTTTTGCATTCCAGATTCTTCCTACAATCATTTTCTTTTCCGCACTTACCAGTCTGTTATTCTATATGGGAATATTGCAGAAAATCGTTTACGGTCTAGCCTGGGTAATGAGTAAAACAATGAAGCTTTCCGGTGCAGAATCACTCGCTGCGGCAGCAAATATTTTTCTTGGCCAGACTGAAGCACCCTTATTGGTAAAGCCGTACATCGGCAACATGACCAGAAGTGAGTTATTATGTTTGATGACCGGAGGTATGGCAACAATTGCCGGAGGTGTTATGGCAGCTTATATCGGTTTCCTGGGTGGTGATGATCCGGAAATGCGATTGTTTTTTGCGAAACACTTGCTGGCAGCTTCTGTAATGTCGGCACCGGCTGCAGTTATTGCAGCAAAAATTTTGATGCCACAGGATCAGAAGTTTGATGAGAAACTGGTAGTGTCGAAAGAAAGAATAGGGAAAAATGTACTGGAAGCTATTTCTAATGGTACTACCGACGGACTCAAACTTGCAGTCAATGTCGCCGCCATGCTTTTGGTATTTATTGCCATGATAGCAATGGTAAATTTTATCCTTCAGGATGGAATTGGAAGTGTGACCGGATTAAATGAAAAAATTGCAGCTGCAACAGGAGGGAAGTACAATGGCCTAACCATGCAGTTCCTTTTAGGTTATATCTGTGCTCCTTTATCCTGGTTGATGGGTGTGTGTACGGAAGACATGGTGCTGGTAGGACAACTCCTCGGGGAAAAGACTATTTTGAATGAGTTTGTTGCCTATACTACCCTTGGTAATCTTCAAAATGCCGGAGCATTTACAGAGCAAAAGTCCATTATAATCGCAACTTACATATTATGTGGATTTGCGAATTTTGCTTCCATTGGAATCCAAATAGGAGGTATTGGTTCATTGGCGCCCGATAAAAGAACCACACTTTCAGAACTTGGTTTCCGGGCTCTTTTAGGTGGTACCGTAGCTTCCTTGCTGACAGCCGTAATTGTTGGGATGCTTATGTAATCTTCCTGCCTTTTATTACGCGGGTCATTTCAGAAAGCAAATCTTCGGGTACAAAAGGCTTCGAGACATAGGCATTGACACCTGATTCAAAACACTTCTTTATTTCCTCAGGGGTAGCATTCGCTGTCATAGCAATAATTGGAATATTTCCTTTAGAACCTTCCATCTGTCTTATCAAACCTGTAGCTTCATATCCATCCATTTCCGGCATCTGAATATCCATTAATACCAGATCATAGGTGTTATCGCGAACCTTTTCTATAGCAATAACTCCATTGTAGGCATGGTCGATTTTAATATCACCTATATACTCCTGCAAGGTATCTTCTGCAACAATTTTATTGAAGTCGTTATCTTCAACCAACAATATACTTATTCCTTTTAATCCGTCAGAAACATGACCCGAATCGGAGGCAACTTCAGATTGGTGTGAATGATCAGCTACTGAATAGGGTATTTGAAAGTAGAATCGGGTGCCAACGCCTGGTTTACTCTCAAGACCTATTTTGCCATCCTGTAATTCCACCAACTGGCGCGATATGGATAGTCCAAGTCCCGTACCGCCGTATTTGCGGCTCGTATCGGAATTTGCCTGGGTAAAGCTTTCGAAAATGGCACTCAATTTATCGGCAGCAATTCCGATTCCTGTATCGGATACACTGAATTCAACCAGACAAGTCGTTGAATTTATGGACAAAGGCTTGGCAGAAATCTCAACAAATCCCGTTTCGGTAAACTTGATGGCATTTCCGACCAAATTGATAAGCACCTGGGCTAGTCTCGACGGATCTCCGGTGACATGAGCAGGTAAAGTAGGGTCGATCTTTATTTTAAGGTCAAGCTTCTTTTCTTCAGCTTTCATGCTGAGAATATTCCTGACATTGCCAATCACTTGTTCTGGACTAAATGCAATTGACTCAAATTGCATCTTCCCTGCTTCAATTTTAGAGATATCGAGGATATCATTAATAATAGACATCAATTGCTCGGAAGCAGCCTGAATCATCGAAACGTATTTGGTTTGCTGGTCATCGAGTTTCGATCGCAATAATAAATTGGTGATTCCAATTACAGAGTTCATAGGAGTCCTTATTTCATGACTCATATTAGCCAGAAATTGCTGTTTAAACCTTTCCGAAGTCCTTGCCTGTTCTTTTTCACGGAGTGCTTCATCCCGTTCCACGAATGCCAGTGCCGCATTGCGGGATTCATCAATAGCCTTGATGGTTTTTTGAATTGTCGTTTCCAGGTCCTGAAAATCAATTGGTTTTGTAACAAAGTCGAAAGCGCCCCGGTTCATGGCACTACGGATATTTCCAATATCGGTATATGCCGAAATTACTAATGCCTTTCCTTTAAATGGTGTTTCCGGAATTTTCTCCAAAAACTGCAATCCGTTCATGACAGGCATATTAATATCGGTCATAACTAATTCAATTTCAGGATGATTTTGAAGTTGTTCCAATGCCTGTTCACCATTATTTGCAAAATAAAAGAGGAATTCTTTCGATGAAATCAGTTTCCTGAATTTCTGTCTGATGAGCAATTCCATATCGGGTTCGTCATCGACAACCAATACAGTTCTAACGGAAGGAGTGGGCGTATTCAGGTTCATTTTATGGTGGATCGGAAATTAATAATAGAGCCACCAAATGTACTTCAGGTTGGGCTAAGGAAAAACTAATTTCAGGAAGAAATTATTGGACTGTTTGAATTAGTTCAAAAAAACGGGGCTGTTGAAAGCATCCATGAGTTATACTTATAAATTTGATAATCAATAAATTAACATTCCTTCATTTTTTGTTTAAAAGTCCACAATATTTTTTTTATAGTGCTGATTGTAAATTGAAAAAGATAATGTACCTTTGCCCTTCCCAAAAAATGGGGGTTTCGCAATTCGAAAAATTATTTAAAACCATATCATGCCTACAATTCAGCAATTGGTTCGTAAAGGGCGCTCCAAGCTCGAAGATAAAAGTAAGTCACCTGCACTGACATCCTGCCCACAGCGCAGAGGTGTTTGTACACGTGTTTATACAACTACACCAAAGAAGCCAAACTCAGCAATGCGTAAAGTTGCGAGGGTTCGTCTTACCAACAAATTTGAGGTAACGGCTTATATTCCTGGTGAGGGACATAATCTTCAGGAGCACTCAATCGTGTTAATCCGTGGCGGAAGGGTTAAAGATCTTCCGGGAGTACGTTACCACATCATTCGTGGATCACTGGATACTTCTGGTGTTGAAGGTCGTAACCAACGTCGTTCAAAATACGGAACCAAGAAACCAAAAGCAGGTGCAGCTCCGGCAGCAAAAGGCAAGAAATAATAGCCATTAATAAAGCATTTCAATAAACATTGATAGTTCATTAAGTAAATGAGAAAGTCAAAACCCAAAAAACGAATTCTGCTTCCTGATCCGAAGTTCAACGATACAACAGTAACACGTTTTGTGAATAGTCTGATGTACGATGGTAAGAAGAGTACTGCATTCAAAACGTTTTATGACGCTATTGAATTAGTGGAAAACCGTACCAAAGAGAACGGATTGGAAACATTTAAGAAGGCATTGGGAAATGTTTGTCCTACAGTTGAGGTTAAAAGCCGCAGGGTAGGGGGAGCAACATTCCAGATTCCAAGTGAAATCAGATCTGATCGTAAGACAGCTCTTGGAATGAAATGGCTTATCATGTATTCCCGTAAGAGAAATGAGAAGTCAATGAAAGATAAATTAGCCGGTGAAATTATTTCAGCTTCCAAAGGTGAAGGTGCAGCGGTTAAGAAAAAAGATGATACTCACAGAATGGCAGAAGCTAACAAAGCATTCTCTCACTTCAGAGTTTAGTATATAAAATAGTATAAGCAGCGCATAGCAAACAAAATGGCACAAGACGTTAAAGATTTAAGATTCGTAAGGAATATAGGTATTGCCGCTCACATCGATGCAGGTAAAACCACTACCACTGAGCGTATTCTTTATTATACCGGAGTAAATCACAAAATAGGTGAGGTACACGACGGAGCAGCTACTATGGACTGGATGGTTCAGGAGCAAGAGCGTGGAATTACCATTACTTCTGCAGCAACTACCTGTTTCTGGAATTATCGTGATAATAAGTACAAAATTAATATCATTGATACTCCGGGTCACGTGGATTTTACCGTTGAGGTGAATCGTTCTTTACGTGTATTGGATGGACTGGTATTCCTTTTCTCTTCTGTAGATGGTGTTGAACCACAGTCTGAGACCAACTGGCGTCTTGCAAACAATTACAATGTTACCCGTTTGGGTTTCGTGAATAAAATGGACCGTGCCGGAGCCGATTTCTTAAATGTTGTAAAACAGGTAAGTGAAGTTCTTGGTGGTAATCCATTACCGCTTCAGCTCCCAATCGGTGCTGAAGAAAACTTTAAAGGTGTTGTTGATTTGATCAACAACCGTGGTATCGTTTGGAATGATGCTGATCAGGGAATGACTTTTACCGTTGTTCCGATTCCTGATGATATGAAGGAAGAAGTGAAAGAGTGGAGAGAGAAATTGCTTGAAGCTATCGCTGAATTTGACGATCAGTTGATGGAGAAGTATTTCGCCGATTCTGAATCAATTACAGAAAGAGAGATTCTGGATGCATTGCGTAAAGCATGTGTTGCCAATAAAGTAGTTCCTATGTTATGTGGATCTGCCTTTAAGAACAAAGGTGTTCAGACAATGCTTGACATGGTGATGGAATTAATGCCTTCACCAATGGACAAAAACAACATCGTTGGAACTAACCCTGATACCGGAGAAGAAGTTACCCGTAAGCCTGATGTTAATGAGCCTTTCACAGCACTTGCATTTAAGATCGCAACAGATCCTTATGTAGGTCGTTTGGCTTATTTCCGTTGCTACAGTGGTAAACTGGAGTCAGGTTCTTATATCCTGAATACCCGTTCCGGTAACAAAGAGCGTATTTCCCGTATCTTCCAGATGCATGCCAATAAACAAAATCAGATTCCTTTTATCGAGGCTGGTGATATTGGTGCTGCTGTAGGTTTTAAAGATATCAAAACCGGAGATACCATGTGTGCTGAAAATGCACCAATCGTTCTCGAAGCAATGAACTTCCCTGAACCAGTTATCGGTTTGGCAATTGAAGCAAAAACTCAGGCCGACATGGATAAAATGGGTGTTGCTTTAGGAAAACTTTCTGAAGAGGATCCTACTTTCCGTGTGCGTACAGATGAAGATAGCGGACAAACTATCATCAGCGGAATGGGCGAGCTTCACCTTGAAATTATCGTGGATCGTATGAAACGCGAATTCAAAGTGGAAGTTAACCAGGGTGCACCACAGGTAAATTACAAAGAAGCTATCAACGGTACTTTCGAACACCGTGAGGTTTATAAGAAACAAACAGGTGGTCGCGGTAAGTTTGCCGATATCAAATTTGTTGCTTCTCCGGTAGATGCCGATTTTGAACCAAATGATAAAAATGGCGGACTTCAGTTCGTGAATGAAATCACCGGTGGTAATATCCCACGTGAATTTATCCCTTCAGTTGAAAAAGGATTCAAAGCAGCAATGGTGAATGGTGTATTAGCCGGATACCAGTTGCAATCACTTAAAATCAGACTTATTGACGGTTCTTACCACAACGTTGACTCCGATTCTTTATCGTTCGAGATTTGTGCCCGTACCGCCTTCCGTGAAGCTCTTCCAAGCTGTAAGCCTGTATTACTGGAGCCAATCATGAAACTGGAAGTAATCACTCCCGATCAAAACATGGGTGATGTAGTAGGTGATCTTAACCGTCGCCGTGGTCAGGTTGAAGGTATGGATTCTAAAAATGGTGCTCAGGTTGTTAAAGCTAAAGTTCCATTGTCTGAGATGTTCGGTTATGTAACGCAGTTACGTACCATCACTTCAGGTCGTGCATCTTCAACAATGGAGTTCTCTCACTACAGTGAAGTTCCAAGAAATATTGCAGAAGAAGTTATCGCTAAAGCTAAAGGTAAAGCAGCAGCAGTTTAATAATAAACCAACCATCGTTCTTTATATAAAATGAGTCAGAGAATCAGAATTAAATTGAAATCGTACGATTTTAACCTGGTTGATAAATCAGCCGAAAAGATCGTTAAAACGGTTAAAACAACAGGTGCTGTTGTAAATGGACCCATTCCATTGCCTACTGAGAAAAAGATTTACACGGTTCTCCGTTCGCCCCACGTTAACAAAAAGGCACGTGAACAGTTCCAGCTTTGCTCTTATAAGCGGTTACTCGACATCTACAGCTCAACAGCTAAAACAGTAGATGCTTTGATGAAACTGGAATTGCCAAGTGGCGTTGAGGTTGAAATAAAGGTTTAGGTAGCTTTTGCAATTAATTAAAATTCAACAAAGTATAAAATAGATTAAAATGTCAGGTTTAATCGGAACCAAAATAGGGATGACCAGCTTCTTTGATGCTGATGGAAAAAACATCCCATGCACCGTAATCCAGGCCGGACCATGTGTAGTGACACATGTGAAGACTAAAGAAAAGGATGGCTATTCAGCTGTTCAGCTGGCTTATGGTGAACGCAAGGAGAAAAATACTCCCGCTGCTTTAAAAGGTCATTTTGCTAAGGCAAAGACTACTCCCAAAAGAAGATTGATCGAATTCAAAGGATTCGAACAAGATTTGAATATCGGAGATCAGGTAACTGTTTCAATCCTTGAAGAAGGAATGTACTGCGATGTAGTAGGTGAATCGAAAGGAAAAGGATTCCAGGGCGTTGTAAAGCGTCACGGATTTTCCGGAGTAGGTGGACAGACTCACGGTCAGCACAACAGATTACGTGCACCCGGTTCAATGGGAGCTTCTTCCTGGCCATCACGTGTATTCAAAGGAATGCGCATGGCAGGCCGTATGGGAGGTGAAAATGTGAAGATGGTTAACCTTCAAATAGTTAAAGTTATTCCGGAACAAAACCTGGTACTTGTTAAAGGTGCTATCCCCGGAGCAAAAGGTTCTTACATTACAATAGAGATTTAAGATGGAACTTACAGTAAAACAATCTTCCGGTAAAGATACAGGACGTAAAGTTACCCTTAGCAGCGAAATTTTCGGTGCCGAGCCTAACGATCACGCAATCTACCTGGATGTAAAACAGATTCTTGCCAATAAACGTCAGGGAACTCATAAGTCGAAAGAAAGAAATGAAGTTTCCGGAACTACCAAAAAACTGAAGCGTCAGAAAGGTACCGGTGGTGCCCGTGCCGGTTCCATGAAATCACCATTGTTTGTTGGTGGAGGTCGTGTTTTCGGTCCGGAACCAAGAGACTATTCTTTCAAATTGAATAAGAAAGTAAAACGTCTTGCTCGTATTTCTGCTCTTAGCCACAAAGCGAAACAGAATAACATCACCATTCTGGAAGATCTGAATATGGCTTCTGTTAAAACTCAGGATTATTTAAAGGTTTTAACCGGATTAGAGCTAAACAAGAAAAAAACTCTTGTAGTGCTGGCAGATTCAAATAAAAACGTATATTTGTCGTCCCGAAATTTGGCGGGGAGCAAAGTCGTAACTGCTTCGGATTTAAACACTTACGATATTCTCAACGCTCAATCTCTAATTCTGATTGAAGGTGCATTGCCAGTAATTGAAAAAACATTAGCGAAATGAACATCCTGCAAAGGCCAATAATAACAGAAAAAATGACCCGCTTGACGGAAAAAACGGGTCGTTATGGATTTATTGTAAATCCTAAAGCCAACAAGATCCAGATCCAAAAGGCGGTTCAGGAAATGTATAATGTGAAAGTAGTGGAAGTAAATACCATGAATTACATTGGCAAAACAAAGACCAGAGGAACCAAAACCGGTTTCACTAAAGGTAAAACAACTAAGTTTAAGAAAGCAATTGTTACCTTGAAAACAGGTGATTCAATTGATTTTTACAGCAATATCTAATTTTGTAAAGAAAGAGTAAGCAAATGGCTATTAAGAAGTTACGCCCAACAACCCCAGGTCAGCGACATAAAGTTGTGATTGATTCTAATGAAATCACCACTTCCAGACCAGAGAAATCATTGGTTGTTTCTAAAAATCGTACCGGTGGTCGTAACCACTCAGGTAAAATGACCATGCGTTACATCGGTGGTGGTCACCGTATGAAATTGCGTCTCATCGATTTTAAAAGAGACAAACAAGGTATCCCAGGTGTTGTGGCAACCATTGAATATGATCCAAACCGTACAGCAAATATTGCATTGATCAATTATGCTGATGGTGAAAAGAGATATATCCTGGCTCCGAACGGACTGAAAACCGGCATGAAAATCATGTCAGGTGAAGGTGCTACTCCGGATGTAGGAAATGCTATGTTCCTGAAAGATATTCCATTGGGAACATTGATCCACAACCTGGAATTAAGACCAGGTCAGGGTGGTAAAATGGCTCGCAGTGCCGGTTCTTACGCGCAGCTTGCTGCCCGTGACGGTAAATATGCAACCATTAAAATGCCATCAGGTGAGACAAGAATGATTCTTGTTGCATGTATGGCAACTATCGGTACCTGTTCCAATTCAGATCACAACAAAGAATCTTACGGTAAAGCCGGTCGTACCCGTTGGATGGGCCGTCGTCCAAGAGTTAGAGGTGTTGCGATGAACCCGGTTGATCACCCAATGGGTGGAGGTGAAGGTAGAGCTTCCGGAGGTCACCCAAGATCTAGAAAAGGTCTCCTGGCTAAAGGCATGAAGACCCGTGTTAAAAATCATCCTTCTGATCGTTACATCATCGATCGTAGAAAGAAATAATTCAACTATTACTTTAATTAATTGATATAAATTACTGATTTATAATGAGTCGCTCACTTAAAAAAGGTCCATTTATCGACTTCAAACTCGAGAAGAAGGTGAATACCATGAATGATTCCAAAAAGAAAACCGTGATCAAGACCTGGTCAAGAAGATCAATGATCGCTCCGGAATTTGTTGGACATACACTAGCGGTACACAACGGAAATAAATTCATTCCGGTGTATGTAACCGAAAACATGGTTGGTCATAAATTAGGTGAGTTTGCACCTACCCGTTCGTTCAGAGGACATTCAGGTGGAAAAGATAAAGGAAGCAAATAATCATGGGAGCAAGAAAACGTAACGCAGCAAATGCCAGAAAAGAGCTGATGAAGGTAACTTCACTGGCGAAATTAAATAACTGTCCTACCTCGCCAATGAAAATGCGCCTGGTAGCCGACATGATTCGTGGTAAGAAAGTTGAAAATGCTCTCAATTCATTGAGATTCAGCACCAAAGAAGCAGCCGGAAGACTTGAGAAAGTATTACTTTCTGCAATCTCTAACTGGCAGGCAAAGAATGAAGGTGAACGTATTGAAGACCACAATCTTTATGTTAAAGAAGTGTTTGTCGACAGTGCTCGTCAGCTTAAAAGATTACGCACAGCTCCTCAGGGACGTGGACACCGTATCAAAAAGCGTTCGAATCACATCACTTTGATCCTCGACAGCAAAGCAGTTGCTAAAACTGAATCAGTAAACTAAAATTAAACACAGAAGTCAACAATAAATAATGGGACAAAAGGCGCATCCGATAGGCAATCGTTTAGGAATCATCAGAGGATGGGATTCTAACTGGTATGGTGGAAAAAACTATGCTGATAAACTTGCTGAAGACGAAAAAATCAGAACTTACCTCATGGCACGTCTTGCAAAAGGCGGTGTTTCTAAAATCATCATTGAGCGTACTCTGAAGTTGATTACAGTTACCATCAATACAGCGCGTCCCGGTATCGTAATCGGAAAAGGCGGAACTGAAGTTGACCGTATCAAGGAAGAATTAAAAAAACTGACCAAAAAAGATGTTCAGATCAACATCTTCGAAATAAAGAGACCTGAACTGGATGCTCAGTTAGTAGCTGAGTCAATTGCACGTCAGCTCGAAGCAAGGATTTCTTTCCGTCGCGCAGTAAAAACTGCTGTGGCATCTACCATGAGAATGGGAGCAGAAGGAATCAAGGCAATGGTTGCCGGTCGTTTAGGTGGTGCTGAAATGGCAAGAACTGAACAATATAAAGAAGGACGTACTCCTTTGCATACTTTCCGCGCTGATATCGATTTTGCAATCGCTGAAGCACAAACTACCTATGGTAAAATTGGTGTGAAAGTATGGATCTGCAAAGGTGAAGTTTTTGGAAAACGTGATCTTTCTCCGAATGTGGGAATGACCAGCCAAACTAAAACCAAAGGCGGACCGCAGGGTGGTGGACCATCTGACCGTAAAGGTGATCGTGGTGACAGAAATGACCGCCGTGACAAAAAACCAAGAAACAAGCAATAATTAGATTTTTAAGAATAAGCATTTATAAATACCTGAAATAAAATGTTACAGCCGAAGAAGACGAAATTCCGGAAACAACACAAGATGAAAGCCAAGGGTAATGCTACCCGTGGAGCAGAAGTGGCATTCGGATCATTCGGATTGAAATCACTGGATACCGCATGGGTGACTTCACGTCAGTTAGAAGCAGCCCGTGTTGCAGTAACCCGTTATATGAAGCGTGAAGGACAAATCTGGATCCGAGTATTTCCTGATAAACCAATTACCAGAAAGCCAGCCGAAGTAAGGATGGGTAAGGGTAAAGGAGCTCCTGAGTATTGGGTAGCTGTGGTTAAGCCGGGTCGTATTTTGTTTGAAGCCGATGGTGTTCCAATGGCAACAGCAAAAGAAGCGCTCCGTCTGGCAGCTCAAAAATTACCTGTAATTACCAGGTTTATCGTAAGAAGAGATTACGAAGGACAATAAACGGTCTTCACCTGTAAACTGAACTTAAGAACATGAAACAAAATATAGTAAACGACCTCACTACCGATGAAATCCGCGACAGGATTGCTGAGGAACGTGCGAACTACACGAAACTGAAGATGAGCCATGCAGTGTCTCCAATTGAGAACCCGCTCAAAATCAGATCATCTCGCAGGCTGATTGCCCGCCTGGAAACGGAATTTAAGAAGCGCGCAATGGCTTCATCATCTGAAACAAAGAAATAATTGACCATGTCAGTAGAAAGAGCCCTCCGCAAGGAAAAAACAGGGATAGTTACCAGCAATAAGATGCAGCATTCAATTGTAGTATCTGTTGAGCGTAAAGTGAAACACCCGATTTACGGAAAATTCATCAGCCAGACAGTAAAATTCATGGCCCATGACGAAAACAATACTTGTGGTATTGGCGACAAAGTACGCATCATGGAAACCCGTCCTATCAGCAAAAACAAGCGTTGGAGACTGGTAGAGATATTAGAAAAAGCAAAATAACCGAGTAGTAATAAAGAACTGAAAAAGCGATGATCCAGCAGGAATCCAGACTGACCGTAGCGGACAACAGTGGTGCCAAAGAAGTACTCTGTATCCGTGTGCTGGGAGGTACCAGAAAAAGGTATGCCACCCTCGGGGACAAAATAGTAGTGACTGTAAAGCACGCTATCCCGGCAGGCAACATTAAAAAAGGTACTGTCTCCAAAGCCGTTGTGGTAAGGGTCAGTAAAGAAGTAAGAAGAAGTGACGGATCTTATATCCGTTTCGATGATAACGCAGTAGTGTTACTCAATGCCAATGACGAGTTAAGAGGTACCCGTATTTTCGGACCTGTAGCACGTGAATTGCGTGAGAAGCAGTATATGAAAATTGTATCCTTAGCTCCGGAGGTAATATAATGGAAAGGAAAAATAATGTTCAGCCGAAGCTGAAAGTAAGAAAAGGCGATACCGTAAAGGTAATCTCTGGTGAGAATAAAGGTCAGCAGGGCAAAGTCCTGGAAGTAATCCTTGATTCACGTAAAGTGATCGTTGAAAGGGTGAATCTGGTTTCTAAACACACTAAGCCAAATGCTAAAAATACCCAGGGTGGTATCGTAAAGCAGGAAGCACCAATTCATATTTCAAATGTGATGTTAGTGGATCCTTCTTCAGGAAAAGCTACACGTGTTGGCCGAAAGTCGGTCGATGGAAAATTAGTTCGTTACGCTAAAAAATCAGGGGAGGTAATCAAGTAATGTCTTACACACCCAGACTTAAGGAAAAATACCGTAAGGAAATCGTAAGCAACCTCAAAGAGAGGTTCTCCTACAAAAGCCCTATGCAGGTACCAAAATTGGTTAAAATCTGCTTAAACCAGGGTGTTGGTGATGCTGTATCCGATAAGAAACTTATTGAATACGCACTGAATGAAATGTCAAATATTTCAGGTCAGAAAGCAGTACCGACAAAATCTAAAAAAGATATCTCTAACTTCAAACTGCGTATCGGTGTGAATATCGGTGCCAGAGTAACGCTTCGCGATGAAGTTATGTACGAATTCCTCGATCGTTTGATCTCTGTGGCATTGCCAAGGATCCGCGATTTCAAAGGAGTTAATAACAAAGGATTTGATGGTAAAGGAAATTACACTCTTGGTGTAACTGAACAAATCATCTTCCCGGAGATTGATATCGACAAGGTGAATAAAATTACCGGTATGGACATCACGTTTGTGACAACCGCTGAAACCGATGATGAAGCATTCCACCTATTGAAAGAATTTGGTATTCCGTTTAAAACAAACTAATATAAATGGCAAAAGAATCAGTAAAAGCCAGAGAGCGCAAACGCGCTAAAGCAGTAGCAAAGTATGCCGAAAGACGTGCTGCAATGAAAGCAGCAGGTGACTATGCCGGCCTGAGCAAACTACCCAAAAATGCATCTCCTGTTCGTCTGCATAATCGTTGTAATCTGACCGGAAGACCAAGAGGATACATGAGACAATTCGGAATATCCCGCGTTCTGTTCCGCAAAATGGCACTCGAAGGCAAAATTGCTGGTGTAACTAAAGCCAGTTGGTAATAAAACAATAGCGTTTAAAAGAAAATCAAAATACAATGACTGATCCGATAGCAGATTACCTTACCAGATTGCGTAATGCAATGAAGGCTAATCACCGAATAGTAGAGGTGCCTGCATCCAATGTAAAGAAAGAGATCACTAAGATCCTTTTCGATAAAGGTTATATCCTGAACTATAAGTTTGAGGAGACTGAAAACCACCAGGGCAACATCAAAATTGCCTTGAAATATAATCCGGTAACAAAGCTTCCGGCAATCAAGAAAATTGAAAGAATCAGCCGTCCCGGTCTAAGAAAGTATTCCGGTTCTGAAGATCTTCCAAGAATTCTGAACGGATTGGGAATCGCTATCATTTCAACATCGCAGGGAATGATGACCGATAAAGAAGCCCGCAGAGGTAATATCGGTGGCGAAGTTTTATGTTTAGTTTATTAATTAATTCAATCAGTATTTCAATATGTCACGAATAGGAAAATTACCCATCACCGTACCAGCTGGTGTGACCATCGATGTGAAATCGATGGAGGTATCTGTAAAGGGACCGAAAGGCACACTGAGCCAAAAACTTCAGGATGGAATTTCTGTGCAGATGGATGGCGCTACACTTTTGGTAGAGCGTGCAACCGAACAAAAACGTCATAAGGCATTACACGGTTTATACCGCTCGTTAATTGCCAATATGATCAAAGGTGTTACTGAAGGCTACAAAATAGAACAGGAACTGGTTGGGGTTGGTTACCGTGCCTCAAATCAGGGTCAGTTACTTGATCTGGTACTGGGATATTCTCACCACGTGGTGTTTGAATTACCGGGAGAAATTAAAGTAGCTACCCGCCAGGACAGAGGAGCGAATCCGATCATTACCCTTGAAAGTCACGATAAGCAATTATTGGGTCAGGTAGCGGCAAAAATCCGTTCACTCAGAGTTCCTGAGCCATACAAAGGAAAAGGTATTAAATTCGTAGGAGAAACATTAAGACGTAAAGCTGGAAAATCAGCTGCTAAAAAATAATTGATTCAATGGAATCCAGAAAAGTAACCAGGAGAACAAGTATACGCAAGAGGGTTCGCAGAACCATCAGCGGAACTGCCGAGCGTCCACGCTTGTCCGTTTTCAGAAGTAATAAACAGATCTATGCCCAGTTGATAGATGATATCAGCGGAGTAACCATGATCGCAGCATCCTCCAGAGAAGAGATTTTAGGAGATGGTAACAAAACAAAAGTAGAAGAAGCTTCTATTGTTGGAAAAGTACTCGCCGAAAGAGCGGTAGCAGCAGGGATTTCTGAAGTGGTCTTCGATCGCGGTGGTTACCTGTACCACGGAAGAGTTAAATCACTTGCTGAAGGCGCAAGAAACGGAGGATTAAAATTTTAAGAAATTATGTTGGCATCTAATCTAAAAAGGGTAAAAACCAGTGATATCGAGTTAAAGGACAGACTCGTTGCAATTAACAGGGTAACCAAAGTAACCAAAGGTGGTCGCGCATTTACATTCTCCGCAATTGTTGTGGTAGGTGATGAAAAAGGTGTGGTTGGCTATGGTCTTGGAAAAGCAAAAGAGGTGACCGATGCGGTAAGCAAAGGCGTTGATGATGCTAAGAAAAACCTGGTTAAAGTATCAGTTGCAAAAGGAACTGTTCCGCATGAGCAAATCGGAAAATTTGGTGGTGCTTTGGTACTGCTGAAACCAGCCGCTCCCGGAACCGGTGTAATTGCAGGTGGTGCAATGCGTGCCGTGCTTGAAAGTGTTGGAATTACCGACGTTCTTGCAAAATCTAAAGGTTCTTCTAACCCTCACAACGTTGTGAAAGCAACTATCGATGCGCTCGTTCAAATGCGTGATGCTATTGGAGTATCTCAGCAAAGAGGCGTTGCCATGGAGAAAATATTTGAAGGATAAGACCTCTCAATAAGCCAGTCATTAAGAATATTATTTTAATAAATGCCGGTATCAACCGGAGAACAAAATGGGAAAAGTAATAATCAAGCAGATTAAAAGTGGTATCGACCGCCCCGCACGTCAAAAACGTACTCTTGTGGCTCTGGGATTCCGCAAAATGCAACAAACTATCGAGAAAGAAGCTACCCCGCAAATCATGGGTATGATTGAAAAGGTGAAACACCTCGTTTCGGTAGAACACAAAGGGTAATTAATTCGAATTTTACAACACATTAAGATATTCTGAAAAGATGAATCTCAGCAATTTAAGACCTGCCAAAGGCTCCGTTAAGAATAGAAAGCGTATTGGACGCGGACAAGGTTCCGGACGTGGTGGTACCTCTACAAAAGGTCACAAAGGTGCCCAGTCGAGGTCAGGTTACAGTGAGAAGATCGGATTTGAAGGAGGGCAGATGCCACTTCAAAGAAGACTTCCAAAATTTGGTTTCAAAAGCCTCAACAGAGTTGAATATAACGGCGTAAATCTGGATGTTATTCAAGGTCTGGTAGACAAACACAATATTTCTGATATTACTATGGAAGTGTTTGTAAGCCACGGACTGGCATCTAAACGCGACCGCGTTAAAATTCTTGGAAGAGGAGAAATAAAATCTAAAGTAAATATCACTGCTCACGCGTTCTCTGAAACAGCTAAAGCAGCTATTGAAGCCCTTGGTGGAACTACTACAGCTACTGGTAAATGAAGAATCTGATAACTACACTTCGCAATATTTTTAAAATTGAAGACCTTAGGTCCAGAATCCTGAATACTTTAGGATTTTTGGTCATCTACAGGTTAGGAGCTCACATTGTCCTTCCCGGAGTTGATCCTGCGGGTTTGGCCAATTTACAGGCTCAGTCTGAAGGCGGAATTTTAGGCCTCATTGATATGTTTGCAGGAGGAGCCTTCTCACAGGCTTCTATCTTCGCTCTCGGTATCATGCCCTACATTTCGGCTTCTATCGTTGTGCAGTTATTAGGTATTGCCGTTCCTTATTTCCAGAAACTTCAGAAAGAAGGAGAAAGTGGCAGAAAGAAAATGAATCAAATTACCCGTTGGTTGACCGTTTTGGTTACTCTTGGTCAGGCCCCCGGTTATATTGTTAACCTTAAAGCGCAGTCTCCGGGCGCAATCCTGATGGATGGTACCGGTTTCTGGTTTACTTCAATCCTCATCCTTACAGCTGGAACATTGTTCGTAATGTGGCTGGGTGAGCGTATCACTGAAAAAGGTATCGGTAATGGTATTTCATTGATTATCATGATCGGTATCATCGCCAGACTACCACAATCATTACGTGATGAGTTTATGTCACGCCTGAATGAACAAGGTGGTGGATTGGTAATATTCCTGGTTGAAATTGTCGCTCTCTTTGCTGTTGTGGCTTCGGTGATTCTGCTCGTGCAGGGTACCCGGAGAATTCCTGTACAGTTTGCGAAAAAAATCGTTGGTAATAAACAATATGGTGGTGTACGTCAGTATATTCCATTGAAAGTCAATGCTGCCGGTGTAATGCCAATCATCTTTGCTCAGGCAATCATGTTTATTCCGGCAACTATCGCTCAGTTCTTTCCGGAGTCTGCGTCATGGCAAGGTTTTGCCGGTACATTCACCGATTTCACCAGCTTTGGCTACAATATTACCTTTGCAACCCTGATTATTCTGTTTACTTACTTCTATACAGCCATTTCTGTGAATCCAAATCAGATGGCAGAAGACATGAAAAAGAATGGCGGTTTTATTCCCGGTGTTAAGCCAGGAAAGAAGACAGCTGAGTTTATCGACGATGTGATGTCAAAAATTACCCTTCCGGGATCATTTTTTCTCGCATTTGTCGCAATTTTACCTACCTTTGCCAGCCTTGCCGGAATTAACAGCAATTTCGCCCAGTTTTATGGTGGAACATCGTTGCTGATTCTTGTAGGTGTTGTATTGGATACTTTACAACAAATTGAAAGTCACTTGTTAATGCGTCACTATGATGGATTGATGAAATCAGGACGTATCAAGGGCAGAAGTAGCAGTGCTGTCGGTGCCGCAGTTTAACGCGGGGTCGGCAATAATTATTTGTATTAATATTTAATGATCTGGAGGAAATAAACATTGCAGGTTATCTACAAGACTTCAGAGCAGATAGCATTAATAAGAGTTAGTTCTTTACTTGTTGGAGATACATTGGCTGAAGTCGGTGCTGCTATAAAGCCCGGAATCAAAACCATTGAACTGGACAAAATTGCGGAGACATTTATCCGCGATAATAAAGCAGTTCCCGCCTTTAAAGGGTATCATGGCTTTCCTGCCTCTCTCTGTATTTCGGTTAATTCCGAAGTAGTACATGGGATACCGGGAAATCGTGAGCTCAAAGAAGGAGATGTGGTTTCAATTGATTGCGGAGTTATAAAAGACACTTACTTCGGTGATTCAGCTTATACGTTTACCATTGGAGAAGTTTCAGATAAAGTCAGAAAACTAATTCAGGTAACCAAAGAATCACTTTACCTAGGTATCGATAAAGCAGTGGCAGGATTTCGCATCGGCGATATCAGTGCAGCTGTACAAGACCATGCAGAATCAAATGGATTCGGAGTAGTCAGGGAATTGGTAGGACATGGAGTAGGTGTTAAGCTTCATGAAAAACCGGAAGTTCCTAATTACGGAAAGCGCGGCAGTGGAATGGTATTGAAAACAGGAATGGTAATAGCCATTGAACCTATGATCAATGCCGGGAAAAGAGGGGTAATACAATTGGATGATGGCTGGACAATAGTTACAGCCGACCGGTTGCCCTCAGCACATTTCGAACACACCGTAGCTATCGGTAATACAAAAGCAGATGTACTCTCATCATTTGAAAAAATTGAATTATCGGAAAACCAAAATATAAACCTAAGCAAGCAGGAATCGGTAACGTAAGAATGGCCAAACAGGGAGTCATCGAACAAGACGGATCAATTGTAGAAGCATTGTCGAATGCAATGTTTCGTGTTGAACTGGAAAACGGGCACGAAATCATAGCCCATATCTCCGGTAAGATGAGGATGAATTACATTAAAATTCTTCCCGGCGATAAAGTAAAGGTGGAAATGTCACCGTATGATTTAACAAAAGGTAGAATTACATACAGATATAAATAACTATTACCATGAAAGTAAGACCCTCTTTGAAAAAGAGAAGCGTTGATTGTAAGATCGTTAGACGTAAAGGACGTTTATATGTAATCAACAAAAAGAACCCACGCTTTAAGATGCGTCAAGGGTAATTAACTATCGAATTTTAAAACAAAAGGAATATAAATGGCTCGTATTGCTGGTATTGATTTACCAAAAAACAAAAGAGGAGAAATCGGCCTCACCTATATCTTCGGAATAGGGCGTTCTACCGCTCAACAGATTCTTACCGTTAGTGGTATCGATCTTAGTAAGAAGGTACAGGAGTGGAATGATGATGAACTGACCAAGATCAGAACATACATCAATGATAACATCAAAGTGGAAGGTGGACTTCGTTCTGAAGTTCAGCTTAACATCAAGCGTTTGATGGATATCGGCTGCTACCGCGGAGTTCGTCACCGTGTAGGATTACCTGTTCGCGGACAACGTACGAAAAATAACTGCCGTACCAGAAAAGGTAAACGTAAAACAGTTGCCAACAAAAAGAAAGTAACTAAGTAATGAATCAGCTGGCGGAATGAAAGACCGTCAGTAACAACTATAAGAATGGCAAAAACAGCAAAAGTTACCGCTAAGAAAAGAGTGGTTAAAGTAGAGTCAGTGGGTGAAGCTCACATCAACGCTACGTTTAATAACATCATCATCAGCATTACCAATACTACCGGTCAGGTGGTATCATGGGCTTCTGCCGGAAAGATGGGATTCAAAGGATCTAAGAAAAACACCCCTTATGCTGCTCAAATGGCTGCACAGGATTGCTCTAAAGTAGCATTCGATGCAGGTATGAGAAAAGTAAAGGTGTTTGTAAAAGGACCCGGCGCAGGTCGCGAATCTGCAATCAGAACACTGCACAATGCAGGTCTTGAAGTTACCGAAATTATGGATATCACTCCGATTCCTCATAACGGTTGCCGCCCTCCGAAACGCAGAAGAATTTAATTTATAGTCAAAGCATTTATTTAAGCATATAATACACTATTCATGGCCAGGTATATAGGACCAAAGACCAAGATTGCAAGGAAGTTCAGAGAGCCGATTTACGGACCTGATAAGAATTACGAGAAAAGAAATTATCCTCCGGGACAGCATGGGCAATCCAAAAAGCGTTCAAAGCTTTCTGAATATGCTACCCAGCTGAAAGAAAAACAAAAGGTGAAATACACCTACGGAATCCTCGAGCGTCAGTTTGCAAAGACTTTCGACCGTGCTTCCCGTAAAGAAGGTATTACCGGTGAAAACTTGCTTCAGTTAATCGAAGCTCGTTTAGATAACGTGGTTTACCGCCTTGGAATCGCTCCAACCCGTTCAGCTGCCCGTCAGCTGGTTTCGCACCGCCACATTGTGGTGAATGGTAAAGTGGTGAATATTCCTTCTTATACCCTGAAAGCTGGTGATCAGATCGGTGTTCGTGAAAGATCTAAATCTTTTGAAGTAATTACCGACAGCCTTCGCTCAAGAAGCAACCGTTACTCATGGCTTGAGTGGGATGAAAGCAAAATGGAAGGTAAATTCGTAAGTGCTCCTGCACGTGCCGATATTACCGAGAATATCAAGGAACAACTGATTGTCGAGTTATACTCTAAGTAATCAGTGACAGTGGCTTCCACTGCTTGAGAAGTATTAATGATTCAGAAATAACTAAAAAAAGAAGGATATAAACATGGCAATATTAGCGTTTCAAAGACCGGATAAGGTAATCATGCTTCAATCCAATGAGCATGTTGGTTCTTTCGAGTTCCGCCCACTTGAACCCGGTTATGGAATTACCATCGGAAATGCGCTGAGAAGAATTCTTCTCTCATCCCTCGAAGGTCATGCTATCACCACTGTGAAAATTTCCGGTGTTGATCATGAGTTTTCTACAATCAAGGGTGTGGTTGAAGATGTAACTGAAATGATTCTGAACCTGAAACAGGTTCGTTTCAAAAAACAAATTGAATCTACCGACTCTGAAAAAGTTCAGGTAACCATCAATGGTAAGAATCAATTTACTGCCGGAGATATTGCTAAGCATACCTCTGCATTCCAGGTCCTGAATCCTGATCTCGTTATCTGTAACATGGAATCAAGTGTGAAAATTCAACTTGATATCACTATCGATAAAGGAAGAGGATATGTTCCTGCTGAAGAAAATAAATCTAACAGCTACCCTGTAGGTACTATCGCAATCGACTCTATTTTCACTCCAATCCGTAACGTTCGCTACAATGTAGAAAACTATCGTGTGGAGCAGAAAACAGATTATGAAAAACTGGTTCTTGAAATCTCTACCGATGGTTCAATCCATCCGAAAGATGCCCTCAAAGAAGCAGCTGAAATCCTGATTCATCACTTCATGCTGTTCTCAGATGAGAAAATCACTCTGGAAAGCAAACCAAAAACTCCAACTGAAGAGTTCGATGAATCTTCATTGCACATGCGCCAGTTGCTGAAAACGAAGTTAGTGGATATGGACCTTTCTGTCCGCGCTCTTAACTGCCTTAAAGCTGCTGATGTAGAAACTTTGGGTGACCTGGTTTCCTATTCTAAAAATGACCTGCTGAAATTCAGAAATTTTGGTAAGAAATCATTAACCGAACTGGAAGAACTGGTTAGAAGCAAAAACCTGAACTTTGGAATGAATGTTTCCAAGTATAAACTAGAGAAAGACTAATTTTATCAAAGAAGAATATCCCTGCTAATAACAGGATTGAAAAGATCGAACAAACATGCGTCACGGTAAAAAAGTAAATCACTTAGGAAGAACGAACAGTCACAGAGATGCGATGCTCTCCAATATGGCTGCATCATTGATCCTGCATAAAAGAATTAATACCACTGTTGCTAAAGCTAAAGCACTCCGGAAATATGTTGAACCACTTATCACCAAATCGAAAAGTGATTCTACACACTCCAGAAGAACAGTTTTCAGTTACCTGCAGGATAAAGATGCAGTTACCGAATTGTTCCGCGAAGTAGCAGGCAAAATCGGAGAACGTCCGGGTGGATATACCCGTATCATCAAAACCGGAAATCGTTTAGGTGATGCAGCTGAAATGTGTATGATGGAGCTGGTTGATTTCAACGCTCTAATGGTGAAAGAAACATCTGCTGAAGGTACTAAGAAAGCTAAGACCACTCGTCGCGGAAGAACTAAGAAAGCTGATGCACCGGCTGCTGAAGGAGAAGCTCCGAAAGCTAAAAAGGCAAAAGCAAAAAAGTCTGATTCTGAAGGAGACGCTGCTGAGTAATTAATGAAAACGAAACAATAACTTATAAAAAGGATGATGCCACGGCATTATCCTTTTTTTTTGATTTATTTTGCACTTTCAAACGCACTATCAACAATGAAATACGCACCCAAATCACCCGCAATCCTGGTCCTGGAAGATGGCACCGTTTTTCATGGCAAATCTGCCGGCAAAGTCGGTACCGCTACCGGAGAAGTATGCTTTAATACCGGAATGACCGGCTATCAGGAAGTATTTACTGATCCTTCCTACAAAGGACAGCTCTTGCTTGCTACAAATGTCCACATCGGCAATTATGGCATCAAATACGATGAGTCAGAATCTGATTCGTTGAAGATCGCCGGACTCATTTGCAGAAATTTTAGTTTGCAGTATTCACGCAAGCAAGCCGACACTTCGCTGAACGATTATTTTGTGGAGCAAAACATGGTTGTAATTTGTGATGTCGATACCAGAGCATTAGTGCGCCATATACGCGATAAAGGAGCTATGAACGCTATTATCTCATCTGATATAGCAGACGTCGCTAAATTGAAGGAAATGCTCTCTAAGGTGCCTTCTATGGCCGGACTGGAGCTTTCTTCGACCGTATCTACAGAAAAGCCTTATTTTTTCGGAAATCCCGAGGCTAAACTGAAAGTAGCGGTACTTGACGAAGGAGTGAAGACAAATACACTGAGATGTCTGGCCGACCGCGGTTGTTATGTGCAGGTTTTTCCATTTAATGCCTCTTACAACGATATTAAAGCCTGGAATCCAAATGGAGTGTTAGTTTCAAATGGTCCCGGTGATCCTGCTGTTATGCCTCAGGTGGTGCAAACAGTGAAGGATATTTTGGCAGCAGAACTTCCGGTATTTGGAATTTGCCTCGGCCATCAGTTGCTTGCTGAAGCATGTGGTATCCCTACCTTTAAAATGTTCAACGGTCACCGCGGAATTAATCACCCGGTGAAAAACATGAACTCGGGACACTCTGAAGTTACCTCACAGAATCATGGTTTCGCTATCAGCAGGGAGGCGGTTGAGAAATCTCCAATTTTGGAAATCACTCACGTAAACTTAAATGATAACTCGGTAGAAGGGATCAAAGTCAAAAACAAAAAGGCATTTTCCGTGCAATATCATCCCGAATCTGCTCCGGGTCCTGATGATTCCAGATACCTGTTTGATGATTTCGTAAAGTCACTGGTAAACTAATACCGGTCACCAGTCATTCTGCTAATCTTATCTTGCCTGCTCAACCACTATTTTACAAGTGGATTACTTCGCCATAGGCAGCTGCAGCGGCTTCCATAATAGCTTCTGACATGGTAGGGTGGGGATGAACCGATTTGATGATCTCATGTCCTGTTGTTTCCAGTTTTCTGGCAACTACTACTTCAGCAATCATTTCGGTAACGTTCATTCCTATCATATGAGCACCTAAAAACTCACCGTATTTAGCATCGAAAATAAGTTTTACAAAACCATCTTTAGCACCTGCAGCACTTGCTTTTCCGGAAGCTGAAAATGGAAATTTACCAACTTTGATTTCATAACCGGCTTCCTTAGCTGCCTTTTCAGTATATCCTACAGAGGCAATTTCAGGGGAACAATAGGTACATCCGGGAATGTTGTTGTAGTCGAGTGGTTCCGGATGGTGTCCTGCGATTTTTTCAACACAAATAATGGCTTCTGCAGATGCAACATGAGCCAATGCCTGACCTTTAACAATATCACCAATTGCATAAATTCCGGGCATGTTTGTCTGGTAAAAATCATTGACTACAACACGTCCTTTATCAGTGATGATACCTACATCTTCGAGTCCGATATTTTCAATATTCGGAGTAATACCAACTGCGGATAAAACTGCTTCTGCCTCGACAGTTACCAACTCTCCTTTTTTATTCTTGATACTAACTTTGCACAATGCTCCCGATGTATCTACACCTTCAACTGTAGATTCGGTCATGATTTCAATTCCTGATTTCTTAAATGATTTCAGTAATTGTTTAGACACTTCTTCATCCTCAACTGGAACTATATTTGGCATAAATTCAACAATGGTAACTTTGGTTCCCATCGCATTATAGAAATAAGCAAATTCAACACCAATGGCGCCTGATCCAACCACAACCAAAGAAGCAGGTTGCTTAGGTAAATTCATTGCTTCACGGTAACCGAATACTTTTTTACCATCCTGTTTTAAGTTCGGAAGTTCACGTGAACGTGCACCTGTTGCCAGGATAACATGGGAAGCTTCATAAGTAGATTTAGTGCCATCTGCAGCCGTGACTTCCACCTTCTTTCCAGGTTTCAATTTCCCGGTTCCCATGATGACATCAATTTTGTTCTTTTTCATCAGGAACTGAACACCTTTGCTCATTCCATCGGCAACACCACGGCTGCGGGTAACCACAGCTCCAAAATCGGCTTTTGCATCACTAACAGTTATCCCATAGTCAGCTGCATGGTGTATGTATTCAAATACCTGGGCACTTTTTAAAAGGGCTTTGGTAGGGATGCATCCCCAATTTAAGCATACGCCACCCAGACTTTCTTTTTCAACAATAGCAACTTTCAAACCCAGCTGAGATGCGCGGATTGCACCAACATATCCTCCGGGACCACTTCCTATAACTATGAGATCGTAATTCATATTCTTTATCTTTATTTTCGCCCTGCGAAGATAAAGAATCTTCCGGTTTCAGCTTCATCCGAAGATGATCTGTAAAGTTTTGAAAAACAAATAAATATGAAGTACACTTTCTCTGTTCCGGCTGAACATCAACGATTTGTAAAAGTTGATATCGAATTAAAAGGTCCGTTTAATAGTGATAAAATGGAACTGCATTTGCCGTCCTGGAGACCGGGAAGGTATGAATTGGGAAATTTTGCCAAAAATTTGAAGGGTTTTGAGGTATCGGATGAGAACGGAAAACCTTTAGCATTTCATAAATCTGATAAAGATACCTGGGTGATTGATGCGAAGTGTAAAATTATTAAAGCATCGTATTTGTATTACGCTGCACAACCCGATGCCGGCGCCTGTTATCTCGACCACGATCAATTGTACATAAACCCCGTTCATTGCTGTATGTACTGTGATGATCGGATGGATGAACGCTGCGAAATTATTTTAGATGTACCTGCTGACTGGCAGGTAGCCACAGGAATGAAAGCAGCAGGGAATTTTGTTTTTGAGTGTGAGAATTTCGACCAGCTTGCCGATTCTCCGTTTATTGCTTCTCCTTCGTTACAACACAAAAGTTATGAAGTGAATGGGGTTGAATTCCATATTTGGCTTCAGGGAAATTGTAATCCGGGATGGGATCAGATTATTTCAGATTTCAGGAAATTTACAGAGGTACAGTTGAAGATGATGGGCTCTTTTCCGGCCAATGATTTTCATTTTCTGGTTCAGTTACTTCCAACACCTTTCTACCATGGTGTTGAACACTTGAATTCAACGGTGTTGGCTCTGGGTCCCGGACATAATCTGATGAAACCGGCATTGTACAGTGATTTTTTAGGTGTTGCATCACATGAATTATTTCATTGCTGGAATGTGAAAACAATCCGTCCAGTTGAGATGCTTCCTTACAATTTTAAGAAGGAAAACTACTCGTCATCAGGCTATGTTTATGAAGGAGTCACCACCTATTATGGCGACTTATTTCTGGGCCGTTCCGGATTTTTTAGTTTTGATGATTTGATGAGTGAATATAGTGTCCGAGTGCAGAAACACATGGATAATTCAGGGAGGTTCAATTATGCTGTTGCAGAATCATCCTTCGACACCTGGCTTGATGGCTATGTTCCCGGTGTGCCGGGACGTAAAACATCTATTTATGATGAAGGATGTTTACTTGCCTGGATGCTCGATTTTATGATCAGAAATGCCACAAATTCGGAGAAATCACTCGACGATGTTATGCGTATTTTGTATCAGGATTATGCACTGAAAAATAAAGGATATTCCGGTGATGATTTTCAGAAAATTGCTGAGCAAGTTGCGGGAACCGGGTTTGATGATTTTTTCAGGAATCGGGTATTTAAAGCTTCATCACTCGATTCGCTGTTGAATGAAATTGTTGCTTTGGCAGGAATTCAACTGGTTGAAATCGCCGCAGGCTTAATGCATGAAAGGAAGCTGGGTATGAAGCTTGAAAATCGGGGAGGGGCAATTTTTATTGCTAACATTGCACCCGGATCTCCGGCAGCGAAAGCAGGTTTACTTAAAGATGATGAATTAATTGGAGTAAATGGAATCAGAACCGATGGTTCTGTGGGAGATTTGTTCGATTCTTTTGAAGGCGCAGAATTGAAATTGTTAATCGCTTCCTCCAGAAAAATCAGGGAACAAATGGTAATAAAGGATGCTAAAAATTATTGGTCGAAATTCGTTCTGAAATCAGTGGATAATCCCTCAGATACTCAGCTTAAATTCAGAAATAACTGGTTGCAGAAATAATAGGCACCTGTTATTCGGAAATGACTAGTTTTTTTCTGAAGCTTAAAGAATTGCCATTGGTAATTTCAATAACATAAATTCCTTTTGCCATCGTTTTTGGAAGTGAAAATTCGAAATCAACTCCATAGGTTGTTTGGAAGTTTTCTGCTGCTATATGTTTTCCATCAATTGAAAGCAGTTTCAGTTCCAAATTATCAAAACCTGCTGGTAAATTGCTGATACGAATGACTTTGTTTGCGCCAACAGGATTGGGAGAAATTAACGGAGATCCTGCAAAATTCATATCCTGAAGAAGAGAAGGTGCATCAGTTAAAAATCTGGCAACAGCTATATCGTTTTGTGTTCCATTGTATGATTTCCCTACAAGTATTGCCTTTCCATCTGCCTGCAAGGCTATTCCTTCAGCTTCATCATAGTCAGGGAAAATAGAAGTAATAACTCTGCCATTTAAACCAAAAGTTGGATCAGGACTTCCATTCGCAAGATATCGGGCAAGCAGAAAATCGTTACTCGAAGGTGGGAAGTTTCCGGAATTTCCGGCAAATAAAATCTTCCCATCAGCTTGTTCAGCCAGGTCGAATCCGACTTCAAAATCATTTTCATTGAACACAACTATTCCACCGGTACCAAAGGCCGGATCAAGTACACCGGTTGTATCGTATTTCAGAAGTATCGCATCATAACTGAAATTGGGCTGCGTGGAAAACCCGGAAACAAGAATGTCACCAGTGGACGAAACTATGGTTCCAAATGCATCATCTACATTTTCAATTCCATTTGAGGTGATGGTGATGCCATTGGTTCCGAATGTAGCATCAGGTGTTCCATCACTATTCAGTCTGATCACCAGAATGTCGAAGTCAAATTGACCACCTGAAGTGAGTCCGTTATCGATATGCCCGCTGACCACTATTTTACCATCAGATTGCAATGCTATACTTGTTAATTCATTATCATTATTTGTTACTGTCATACGGTAAACTCCATTAACACCGAATGTGGAGTCAATAGTGCCATTTTCAAGCAGTCTTACAACGCATGGCTGGTTATTAAATCCCGCATCCAAAGCTGTGCCTGCCAGCAGTATTTTATGATCTGGTTGTTCCACTGCAGCATAAGCAAAATCGTCGCCGGTACTTATTTCAGGAGTGGCAAATCCATTGATGCCAAATGTGGAGTCAATTGTACCATCTACATTCAGGCGAATCACGAGATTAGAAAACTGGAATGAAGGATCAGCTTTGGCACCTGCCAGCAGAATTTTGCCATCATTGCGGATCATTGTAGCATAGGCATATGATTCATTGAAATTGGTGAATACCAAGAGAGCCATTCACGCCGAAACCATTGTCGATTGTGCCATTTGGAAGTAACCGGGTAACCATTAAGTTGCCCGAAAATGCGGGCGTTAATGCCGTACCTGATACCACTATTTTTTGATCGGCCGGTTGAACAGCCACATTGGTTGCATTATCCACAAATCCGTAGTCATAGGTGTACTTTCCGGTTGAATTGAAAGTGGTATCCAGATCTCCTGCATTTTGAGCAAAACATACCTGCGTCACAGTTATTAGCAATGCTAAGGTGAAAACGAATTTGATTGATTTCATGACTTTAATATAATTTGAACTGGTTTAACCGAAACTTAATATTGATTTAGTTTCGTCAAGCAAAGTTAAGAATGCATTTTTAGTTTATTTGCATGGCATTTGTACATTTGTAACTACAAAAAATAGCTGAATGAATCAATTCGACATCCAGGGGCATAGAGGATACAGGGGCTTGTATCCTGAGAATACAATTCCTGCCTTTGAAGCAGCACTCAAGCTAGGCGTAACTACGCTTGAAATGGATGTGGTGATAACCGGTGACAATAAGGTATTGGTGAGTCATGAACCTTTTATGTCGCACGAAATTTGTCTGGACCCTTCCGGCAACGAAATCCCCGAAAATAAAGAGCTGCAGCATAATATTTTTAAGATGACCCTGGAAGAAGTCGGTAAATACGATTGTGGTTCCAAATCACATCCACGGTTTCCGCTTCAGCAAAAGAGGAAGGTTTTCAAACCCTTATTATCAGAAGTGATTCATATTGCAGAAGCATATGCTGTACGAAATAACAGCGCATTACCTTTTTACAATATCGAAATCAAGAGTACAGTCGAATGGGAACAAGAGTTTCATCCACACCATACCGTTTATGCCGATTTGCTGGTGAACGAAATACTGGCAGCTAAGATTTCCGAAAGAACCACCATCCAAAGTTTTGATGTCCGCCCTTTACAATATCTGAAAAAGCAGGCTATTCCGGTAAAACTGGCTTTGTTGGTAGAAAACACTCAGGGAGCAGTCGAGAATATATCAGAATTGGGTTTTTCACCTGACTATTACAGCCCCGATTTTCATCTGCTCACAGCAGCAGAGGTAAAATGGTTGCATAGTAAGCACATAGGCATCTTACCATGGACCGTAAATGAGCCACATGATATGACTGCACTCATGGAACTGGGTGTCGATGGTATTATTACCGATTATCCTGAAAAGCTGATAGCTTTAATGAAATCGAAGAAATAATTTATCAGCCTTTAACCGCAACAATCGAAATCTCGACATTTGCATCTTTAGGAAGTTTGGCAACCTGCACAGTTTCTCTGGCCGGAAAATCTCCGGTAAAGAAAGAGCCATAAACTTCATTCACAGCATTGAAATCTGCTATATTCATTAAGAAAATGGATGTTTTAACCACATTTTCAAAACCGAGACCTGCTTCTTCCAAAATTGCTTTCAGATTTTCCATAACCTGACGAGCTTCATCGGAAATGGAAGTCTGAACCATTTTTCCTGTCGCGGGATTTATAGCAATCTGACCTGAAACAAAAAGGATGTTTCCTGCTAAAACAGCCTGTGAGTATGGTCCGATGGGAGCTGGCGCTGCAAATGTTTTAATTATTGTTTTCATAAAAGTGTGTGTTTTAAGAGCCGCAAATATAAGCTAACAGGATTGGTATTTGTTATTTTTTTTAACTTGAAAATCAATTCATTTTTTTGGATAGCCTGTTGGATTCGACTGACGGGATTCCGGCAAGTGTTTCAAAGATAAATCAATACCAGTTGCTTATCTTTGCATCAAATAAAAGCAGGTCGTTCTATCGCTTCTCATGAAAATGAGGGGAGGAAAGTCCGGACAACACAGAGCGCCACACTTCCTAACGGGAAGGCTTTAGTTAAGAAATTGACTGAAGACAGCAAGTGCCACAGAAAATGAACCGCCCCGATTCGTTCGGGGTAAGGGTGAAAATGTGAGGTAAGAGCTCACGGTAATGTCGGGTGACCGGTGTTACGGGTAAACCTTGTGGGTTGAAAGGCCATGTAAACGGGCTGTTGGGAAACCAGCAGACAGGCGGCTCGCCTGGTACCGCGGGTAGGCCGATAGAGGTGGGCAGTGATGTTCATCCCAGATAAATGATAGAACTTTAAACTTCGGTTTATTCCGGGTTTATCGACAGAATCCGGCTTACAGACCTGCTTTTATTTTTTGTGTTTTCATTCACTCTCTGTAACTTAGAGCCCGACCCAAAGGGGTCGCTGTCATTCATGCGAAAATTCCTCATTTATATTTCAAACAGTCACGAAGCAATTCTGAAAGGTATCATCATTCTGATTACCGTAGGTGTAATTGCTATGCTGTTGCCACATAAAGTCCGTTATAAGTTCGATTTCCAAAGAGGCAAAGCCTGGAATAACAACGACCTGACTGCTCCATTCGATTTTGCGGTCAAAAAAGATCCCGATTCTTTGAAAGCAGAACGTCAGGAGATCTTGAAATCGGTGCTGCCACATTTTCAAATGGATACTCTGGTGTTGTTCAATGCTGTGAAAGATCTTTCTGCGAAAGTATCAGAACAGGTTACCGATACATTCCAGCGTTCCAAATACCTGACTGCAGGCAAGACTATTCTGGAAGAGCTATACTCAAGAGGCATTATCAGAATTACGACCAATGAGCAACCCGGTGAGAATGGTCGCCTTACTTTAGTAATCGGGAAATTTTCTGTTACTAAAACCACAGGTGATTTTTATGAGCCTAGAGCAGCAGCAGCCTATCTGGAAACACGTGCTGCCAGTTTCACCAATATGGATCCCGATGTATTGGTGAAAGTTCTGAATAATGCCGTTACCGCCAATGTTTTTTATGATAAGGTTCTTACGGAGAAAGTAAAAGCTGAAAAAGTAAATGAGATTTTCCCGACTCGTGGAATGGTTCAAAAAGGGGAACTCATTATTTCCCGCGGTGAATTGGTTTCGGCAGAAAAATTCATGATTCTGGAATCACTCAAAAGTGCTACAGAGAGCGAAATTCCTGATTTAAAAACTACGCGCGAAATTTTTATTGGTCAATTGCTGATTATCGCTATCGGACTAACGGTTTTGCTCTTGTTTCTCGCAGTTTTACGTAAAGATATTTTCGCCGACAATCGGAAGGTGATGTTGATTTTTGTGCTTATGATGCTCATGATCGGTGCTTATACTGCCATCATGAAATTTTCGACACTCAGCACTTATGTAGTCCCTCTTTGTGTATTGCCTATTGTTATCAGAGTGTTTTTTGATACCCGTCTGGCATTGTTTACGCATGTGATTACAGTATTGATTCTTGGTTCAGTAGCACCAAACGGCTATGAGTTTGTTTTTATGCAAACCATTGCCGGTATGGTAACCATTTTTAGTGTGACGCATCTCAGAAAAAGAGCACAGCTTTTCATTTCTGCAGGTATGATTTTTATTTCTTACATGATTTGTTACGTTGCACTTTCTGTAATACATGAAGGTTCATTGAATCAGGTGAATGTAACCAATATGACCTGGCTGGTAGGTAACGTATTGCTGACCTTGTTTGCCTATCCTTTGATTTATATTTTTGAAAAATTATTTGGTCTTACTTCCGATATCACACTCATGGAGTTGGCCGATACAAACTCTGCCTTACTCCGGGAATTATCTATTAAAGCACCCGGTACATTTCAGCACTCCATGCAGGTTGCTAATCTGGCGGAAGCAGCCGCATTCAAAATAGGAGGGAATACGCTGCTCATTCGGGTTGGTGCCTTGTACCATGATATTGGTAAAATGGAAATGCCTATGTATTTCATCGAAAATCAGAGTACCGGAGTTAATCCCCACGACGAACTTTCATTCGAAGAAAGTGCTTCCATTATTATCAGCCATGTAATTAGAGGTATTGAAAAAGCACGCAAAAATAAATTGCCCGATCTGATTATTGATTTTATCAGAACTCACCATGGTACTTCTATGGTGCAGTATTTTTATCAGTCGTTTTTAAAAAACTATCCCGAGCAAATTGTCGATGAAGATGATTTCAGATATCCCGGACCATTGCCCTTTTCTAAAGAAACGGCTGTGCTTATGATGGCCGACTCCGTGGAAGCATCATCCCGAAGCCTCGCGAAACCGGATGCCGATTCTATCAATAAACTAGTTGATTCTGTAATTGACCGCCAGATTGAACAGCAGCAATTCGTAAATTGCGATATCACTTTTAAGGATATTTCTTCTATCAAAAAAATCTTCAAAAAAATGCTCATGAGTATTTATCATGTCAGGGTTGAGTACCCGAAGTCCGGAAATTAATTTCAAATGATAGATGATAAATGATAGATGATAAATGAGGATTTGACTTAATCTTAAATAGGTTGACGTGACTATGATGTCATTCTTCACTATTCAATTCTTGTTACTCACTATTCAATAAAAACATATTGGAGCATACTGAACACATTTCTCTAGATGAATAGCCCTTATTGCATATGACAAATGACCTCCTTTTTGAACGCAGAGTTTGGGAGACGCAGAGAAATTCGCTATCGCGAGGCCATTTTGAGGAAGAAAAGTGATTTTCCTGAGCAACCATAATTATAGTTAAAATATACCTCGTCAAAATCAAAAGTGAAAAACGCTAAACTCTTAATAAAAAATTAATTCCTTTCTTAACTATTAATTTTGTGTTATTCGCTTTTAATTTCACAACATACATTTTTTAAGAATAATTCCCATTGCTCAGCAGAGTCATTCATTTTAAGAATCACCTGAGGTCATTTTGAGGACGAAAAGTGATTTTCCTGAGCAACCATAATTATAGTTAAAATATACCTCGTCAAAATCAAAAGTGAAAAACGCTAAACTCTTAATAAAAAAATACTTCCTTTCTTAACTATTAATTTTGTGTTATTCACTATTAATTTCACAACAAACATTTTTTAAGGATAATTCCAATTGCTCAGCAGAATCATTCATTTTAAGAATAAACTGATGATAATTGTCGTTGAGTACTATTCCCTTGCCACCCCTTCGGCTACGCTCAGGGCAACGCTTGTCACCCTTCAACTACGCTCAGGGCAGCGCTTGCAATTTGTCCCTTGCCACTTGTCACTTGTCACTAATTTGCAGTCACACCTTTTTACTCAGAAACAAACAATCAGCACCCCTCGACTTCGCTCTGGGCAAGCATAAGCACATAAGCACATATTCACACTTGGACTACGCTCAAGACAGCGCTTGCCACTTGTCACTTGTCACTTGTCACTTGTCACTAATTTGCAGTCACACCTTTTTACTCAGAAACAAACAATCAGCACATAAGCACATCAGCACATTAGCAAATCGGCACATCAGCACATCAATTCCAGTTTTCATTTTTCCTCACCCCGGCCCTCTCCAGCATAATCATCCTCCTCCGTGGAATATTTGGGGCTGGAGAGGGAGAGAAGCGGATTATGTATTAAAAATTTTTATTTTCCAGTCCAAAGGTGTCATGATTTACTATTCGATATGTGTTATCTTGAGGACGAAAAATGATTTTCCTGAGCAACCATAATTATAGTTAAAATATACCTTGTCAAAATCAAAAGTGAAAAACGCTAAACTCTTAATAAAAAATAATTCCTTACTTAACTATTAATTTTGTGTTATTCGCTTTTAATTTCACAACAAACATTTTTTAAGAATAATTCCCATTGCTCAGCAGAGTCATTCATTTTAAGACTCACCTGAGGCCATTTTGAGGAAGAAAAGTGATTTTCCTGAGCAACCATATTTATAGTTAAAATATATATCTTCAAAATCAAAAGTGAAAAACGCTAAACTCTTAATTAAAAATTAATTCCTTTATTACTGCCCACTGCCCACTGCCCACTGCCTACTGCCTACTGCCAACTGCCTACTGCTACTGATCACTGTTCACTGCTCACTTATAAGTGCAGTCACACCTTTTTATTCAGAAACAAACAATCAGCACCCCTCCTTTGGACCTTCAAAGGAATATTTAAACAAAAAAATATTGTTTTTGAAATGGGGGTTCTAGGGGGGTTGATAACTTCTTAAGTTGTTAATAAATTTGAAATTAAACAGCAGGGTGAACTTGGCACCCTTCTAGTCTTTAAAGGACTTTAAGTCGTATTAGA
>JAEUTI010000009.1 GCA_016788065.1 Bacteroidia bacterium
AAATAGTCCTGCATAACTTTTTTGCTTTACAATTTTACTGAAAATGGATTTGATGAATTTGTTGATTACCAAAGTGATTTTAGGGGCTCCGCTTCGCATCGGAATGTAATTTATAAGAATCACACCAAGTACCATCAATATCCCAATAGTAATAGAAAAACTCTTTTGAAATCCTGCCATGAGTAATGTATGGCCTGCTAGTCCAGCCAATAAACCCAAAATGCCGTAAGTAACTATTCTTCCTAAATTGTAGATCGATCTTCCGGCTAGAAATTTTAAATTATTTTCACCTCCGCCCGATAAAGCCAAAGCTATTGGTCCACACATGGTGACACAATGAAAGCTGCCTAAGAAGCCAATTGCCAGAGAGGTTAAACTGAACATAACTATCGGATTACTATTTGTTTTTCTGAGTAATATCCGGAGCCATCAACTTCGTAATCAACTTTAATACGGTACATTCCTTTTGATAAGGAAGCTGTGTTTATAGTCTGTTTCATTTCTTTATCAGGAGTAATTTCTATAGTCTGGTCTTTAGATTTATCTGAAGGACGGAATATGTTAATTGCACCGGTAATTGTTTTGTTTTGAAGATCAGTAGGGTAGGTAATGATGATTCCTGCATCTGAATATTCAATTCCCAGAGCCTGATTCAAATCATTATTGCGATTTATACTCTCAATTTTGTCCTGGAACTTTAATTCCTGAGCATAGTAGTCAGGTGTTACCAGATCTACTTTTTCATTCATGCTTCTTGTTACGAAGTATATTATTAATCCTGCAAATCCTACATACAAAAACATTACTCGATATCCCCAGCTTATTTTCATTTTGTCAGATTTATTTATTTTAATTGATAATTACGGTTTAACCGGTTCTTCTGTCTGATGTTTCCCACCCGGACCCAT
Source organism: Bacteroidia bacterium (assembly GCA_016788065.1). GTDB lineage: Bacteria > Bacteroidota > Bacteroidia > AKYH767-A > OLB10 > JADKJB01. The sequence continues at coordinate 909 of JAEUTI010000009.1, forward strand.
AAAACTGGTTTTTACTGTTTCAATTTTCTTTTCACCACTGTAAACAACTACTTTAATTTTTGTTTTCCGTTGCTTTATTTCAGATGGATCAACAATGATGAAAAACTCTCCTTCTGTAATAGCCTGATTGTTTGCCTTCAGGTCACTATCGCCGACTATTTTTATATTCCCGTTCAATCCTTCCAGTTTAAATTCAAGTGGGAAGTCTTCTGTAGTTTTGTTTACAATTTTAAAGTTATATAAATTACTGATAGTGCCATCGGGTTGTTTTTGAAATAACATGCCGGGAGTTCTTAAGATGGTGGTTTCAGTATCGGAACGTAATGCAATACCTGTTCCCAAACCTATTAACAGTATTGTAAGCAGTCCTGTATAAAGGGCAATTCTGGTTGTAAACCTTAATGGCTTTTTTGTGGCTATGCCATCTTCACTGGCATATCTGATGAGTCCTTTTGGTAAATTTACACTGTCCATAATATGATCACAGGCATCAATACAGGCAGTGCAGTTTATACATTCAAGTTGGGTACCATTTCTGATATCGATGCCGGTTGGACATACTTTAACGCACTGATGGCAATCAATACAATCACCAGCCCTGCGTTCTTCATTTTTCTTGAGGTGCTTTCTTGGCTCTCCTCTAACATAGTCATAAGCAACTACAATTGAGTTTTTGTCAAGTAATACTCCCTGTAGACGACCGTAAGGACATACTACCAGACAAACCTGTTCTCTGAAGTGAGCAAAAACACCATAGAATACTCCTGAAAATATCAGAATTGCCAAAAAGCCACTAGTGTGTTGACCGATTGGTTCAGTAGCTATTTTATATAATTCATCAATTCCAATTATATATGCAAGAAAAGTATTCGCAATAATAAATGAAATGACATAGAAAATTACATGTTTAACGGTCTTTTTAGTTATTTTTTCTGATGTCCATTCCGATTTGTTTAGCGCTTTTTGCTGATTGGCATCACCTTCAATCAGATATTCGATTCTGCGAAATACCATTTCCATGAAAACAGTTTGCGGACAAGTCCATCCACACCACAAACGACCAAAAATAGATGTGAATAAAACAATAAAGACTACAAAGGTCAGCATAGTCAAACCGAAAAGGAAAAAGTCCTGAGGCCAGAAAATAAGTCCGAAAATTATGAATTTTCGCTCCAGAACATTTAACAGAAGTAAGGGGTTTCCATTTACTTTTATAAAAGGGATTAAAAAGAGTATGGCCAGGCAGCAATAACTAACCCATTTGCGGGCTTCGTAATACCTTCCCGCAGGTTTTTGCGGCGTGATCCATACTCTTTTCCCTTTTTCATCTATTGTTGAAACGGAATCTCTAAACGACTTCTCTTTTTCCATCTTCTCCACAATCCGGTTATCACTCATCCTGATGTTATTTATGTCTTATGGTTCTCTCTTAGTTTACTGCTGTTGCAGTACTGTCTGTTACGCTTGTTGATACACTATCAGTTGGTGCAGCAGTTGTACTTACTTCTGTATACAAATCACCCTGAGGCGCTTTTGCATTTGCTGGCTTGGTACCTTTTAAAGTATGAATGAAGCTGGTAACTTCCTGTATTTGTACAGGCGTTAGTTGACCCTGCCATGCCAGCATCCCTTTACTTGGAACACCATATTTAATTGTTTTGAAGATGTCTCCGGCAGCACCACCATGAATCCAGTATTCATCTGTTAAGTTAGGACCAACAATTCCTTCTCCTGCCTTTCCATGACAAACTAAACATTTGTCAACATAAATTTTATTTCCGTTGGCAATAGCTGTTTCTTCAGTCAGGTATGTCACAGTTGATTCATCAACATTATTGGCAACAAGTTTTAATCGCTCTGCTTTCTGTAGTTCAGCTTCTGCTAATTGTGCGTTATATTCATCCAACTGAACATTACCGGCTCCTACAACATGATAATCTACCATGTAAATCACAGCAAATATGATGGTAAGATAGAATCCATATTTCCACCAGGGTGGCAGGTTGTTATCCAATTCTTTAATTCCATCATAGTTATGGTCAAGCAATACATCTGCTTCTTTTTCTACAGGAACAGCATCGTTAAAACTCTGTCCTAATTTTGACCAGAAGGAAGGTTTTTTAACAGCAGCTTCTGTTACTTGTCCAGGCTCTGGTGCAACGATTTTCTTAGGAGCTAACTCATCTGTGAGAATTCTTATTACCCGCATCAACACAAGTATTGCTCCAATCATCACCAAAAATGAAAATGCAATGATGAAGTTCAAAGGATCGGTCATTAATTTAGGAAGCGTTTCTGAGGCTTTCTGAGCAACAGGACCAGTTTCCTGTGCCATAACAGCAGTGCTGGAAACCAGAAACAGTATGGTGGTGAAGAATTTATTTTTCATAATCTGTTTTTATAAGTGTTACGGCTTGCTTTATTTTTGTTGTGTTGTTCCATCATCATCTAATGGAAGATGATTCATTGTGTCTAATGTGTTTTTGTCCATCATATATACTTTGAGTCCAAGTAATGTGAAGAAAACAAAGAACAGTAAGAGCGATATCATTGGAAATACTCCAATTCCGGAGATTGATTCCAGGTAGTTTATAAATTTCATTTCTCGGCAGTTTTAGGTTGTGCTTTGATATCTGTTCCAAGTCTCTGTAAGTATGCAATCAGTGCTACTATCTCACGATCACTCATGATTTCAATTCCTTCTTTAGCCAGATTAGAAGTTATTGCTTCAGCTTGTTTTTTCAGATCAGCTACTGCTTGTTGGTCATAACCTTCATTATAAGGTACACCCAATGTTTGCATGGCTCGAATTTTAGCCGGAGTATTTGTAATATTCAGCTCGTCTTCAATTAACCATGGATATGATGGCATCAATGAACCTGGTGACATACTTGTTGGATCTTCCATGTGGTTGAAATGCCATGAATCAGGATATTTCTGTCCAACACGGTGCAAATCCGGTCCTGTACGTTTTGATCCCCATTGGAATGGATGATCGTAAACGAATTCACCTGCTTTAGAATACTCACCGTATCTTTCTGTCTCGGAACGGAATGGACGAACCATCTGTGAGTGACAGTTGTAACATCCCTCACGGATATAAATATCACGACCTTCAAGTTCAAGTGGGGTATATGGTTTTACACTGCTTATGGTAGGTATATTTGATTTTATCATGAAGGTTGGAACCATTTCAATTATTCCTCCAATTAAAATCACAATCAAACTGATGACTAACATCATCATTGGTTTTCTTTCTAATTTACGGTGCCAGTGTTCACCTGGATTGTGAATTGCTTTCTGACTAACCAGTGCAGGTGCTTCCGCTTCTTCATTAGCAAGTAAGTTTCCTGATGCAGCGGTCTTGAACAGGTTATACATCATCACTATCACTCCGATAAGGTATAGTGATCCTCCCACAACACGCAACTGGTACATAGGAACAATTTGTGTTACTGTTTCCAGGAAGTTAGGATATTTCAGGAATCCATCATCTGTAAATTCATTCCACATTAAACTTTGGGTGAAACCTGCCCAGTATAGTGGAATAGCATAAAATAAAATTCCAATGGTTCCAATCCAGAAATGGAAGCCTGCAAGTTTTTTAGAATAAAGCTCTGTACGGAAAATTTTTGGAAGTAACCAGTACAGCATACCAAATGTAAGGAAGCCATTCCATCCTAATGCTCCAATGTGAACGTGAGCAATGGTCCAATCAGTGAAGTGACTGATTGCATTTACATTTTTTAATGATAACATCGGACCTTCGAAAGTCGACATACCATAAGCTGTAACTGCAACTACCATAAATTTAAGAACGATGCTTTCGCGAACCTTATCCCATGCACCACGCAAAGTCAACAATCCGTTTATCATACCTCCCCAGGATGGAGCAATAAGCATTACAGAGAAAACTGTTCCAAGTGATTGTGCCCAATCAGGTAATGCGGTGTATAATAAGTGGTGTGGACCTGCCCAGATATATAAAAAGATGAGTGCCCAGAAGTGTATAATTGATAACCGATAAGAGTATACCGGACGATTTGCTGCCTTGGGTACAAAGTAATACATCAAACCTAAATAAGGAGTGGTGAGGAAAAATGCAACCGCATTATGACCGTACCACCATTGTACTAAGGCATCCTGAACCCCGGCATACATAGAGTAGCTTTTGAAAAGAGTAACCGGAATTTCAAATGAGTTTACAATGTGAAGAACAGCAACTGTAACAAATGTTGCGATGTAAAACCAAATTGCAACATACAAATGCTTCTCTCTTCTTTTTATAATGGTTCCCATCATGTTGATACCGAATACCACCCACAGTAAAGTGATAGCAATATCAATGAACCATTCAAGCTCAGCATATTCTTTACCCGTTGTAATTCCTAAGGGAAGTGTAACTGCTGCTGCAACAATGATTAATTGCCAACCCCAGAAATTTATGTTGCTTAACAAATCACTGAACATCCTGGCCTTGCATAATCGTTGTAACGAGTAATACAATCCCATGAAAATTCCGTTCCCTACAAATGCAAAAATTACCGCATTTGTATGCAGAGGACGAATTCGTCCGAATGTGGTATAAGGCAGTTCAAAATTAAAGAACGGCCAAATGAGCTGGATTGCTGCTATGAGTCCAACTAACATTCCTACAAATCCCCAGATGATTGTCGCATAGGCGAAATTTCTGACGATCTTGTTGTCGTAATAAAACTTTTGTAATTCCATAAAGTTATGTGTCAGGGTTTTTGTTCTTCTTTTTTGCTTATTTCATCATCAAGTAACATGCGTACCGATGGCGTGTATTCATCTTCATATTGACCCTTTCGGACCGACCATATAAAAGCTATTAGAAATCCTGTTGCCACAATTAAACTGATTCCGATTAGTAAAAAAAGTGCACTCATTTTATTTCCTGATTTGGTAAGTGGCTCAAAATTACTTTTACACGTTCGTGAAGGATATGATGCTTGTCAATATGAAAAGTGACTTTTGTCATGAAATTGTAAGCCGACGATATATTATTGGTTATCAGGCCGTAAGATTGTGATAGCGGGCTGCAATTGTACTACTTAATGTGGTAAAAAGAATAATTGTTACAGTGCTTAATGGCATTATGATTGCCGCGAATAAGGGCGATAAATTTCCATGAATTGCAAACCAGACACCAACGCAATTATAAAGCAACGAAATGGCATAGCTCACATATATTATCTTCATTGACGTAGATGAAAATTTTAGAAAAGATGGAATTTTCTTAAAAGCATTGGCATCCAAAATGCCATCACAGGCCGGTGAAAAGTTGTTAATGTTATCTGATACTGCTATTCCGGCATTACTTTGCCTTAATGCTCCGGCGTCATTTAACCCATCGCCCAACATCATTACATGTTGTTTTCGATTTTGAAGATCTGCAATAAAATTGAGCTTGTCAGCAGGTGTTTGTCGGAAATGCATGTTTCCATTCTTTCCGAAAAATTGTTCCAGATTATTCCTTTCAGAGTCGTTGTCCCCCGAAAGTAAATGAAGTTGCTTTTCAGCTCCCAGTATTGAAATTGTTTCCGCCAGACCAGGCCTGTAATTGTTTCTGATAATGAAGTGTCCTGGTTTTTCGTCACCGGCAGATAGGTAAACCTTTGTTGCATTGTCTTCAATTCCTGCATTGACAGTATTTTCGTAACCGGTATAATTTGCCGAACCTAATTTGATCTTTATTCCATCAATGGTAGCTCCGAGACCCTTACCTGGAATTTCTTCAAAATTATTTATCTTTATTCTTTCAGCAGTTTTCAAATGATCGGCAAGAACTCGCGACAGGGGATGAGTTGAATTGGTTGCTAATGAAAAGATGGAATTGATTTGGTTCTGTGAAAGAGGATTGCCTATGTAATTTACATCTGCTGCTCCAGCTACTGTAATAGTTCCTGTTTTGTCAAATACAATAGTATCAATTGCAGATAACTTCTCAATGACTTGAGTATTTTTTAAATAGAATTTCTGATTTCCCAGTATTCTGATCGCATTGCCCAATGTGAAAGGGTAGGAGAGGGCTAAAGCACATGGACAGGTAATAATAAGAACTGCAGTAAATGCATTTAATGCTTTTGGTAAATCATCAGCCATTGAATGCCATATGCCTGCCCCAATTGCTATCAATATTACTGCTATTGTGAAAACTTTACTAACCTTGTCGACAACTGAATTGATTTCACTGCTTTCCTGTTTTTTTAATGTACTCTCATTCCATAATTGTGTTAATCTGCTTTGCGATACCTCATGCAAGACTTCCAGCTCTATAGTCGCTCCAATTTGTTTACCCCCTGCATAAATACGGTCTCCCGATTTTTTTGCAACCGGAACATTTTCACCTGTCACAAAGCTATAATCAATATTACCTTCTCCTTTTAAAAGCACTGCATCTGCAGGAATCAATTCCTCATTTCTTACCAATATTCTTGCACCCGGCTTTATATCAGATACAGCACGTGTGGTTTCATTTCCGTTTTCGATAACTGTGATGGATACCGGAAAATAGGATTTGTAATCTCGTTCAAAGGATAATTTTTCGTAACTCTTATTTTGAAATAGTCTTCCTGTTAGCATGAAGAAAATTAATCCTGCAAAAGTGTCCATGTAACCGGCGCCGGTTCCTGATAATATTTCATACAAACTTCTGCCGTACATCACTATAATTCCCAGTGAAATCGGAAAATCCATATTCAAGCGGCCTTGTCGAATTCCTGCCCAGGCTGATTTGAAGAAGTCGGTATCAGCATAAAGTAATACAGGAAGTGATAATAGCAGATTTAGATAGGCAAAAAGATCCCGGAATTCTTTTTCAAATACATCACTTAATCCAAAGTACTCAGGAAAACTCAATAACATGATGTTTCCAAAACAGAAAAATGCAACACCTAATTTATAGTAAACTTTGCGATTGGATAGTGGCTTTTTTTTGTTTTCAAGATTATCAAGACTGAAATGCGGTGCATATCCAATCTGATTTAATAGGGTAGCTATTTTTCTTAAACTGGTTTCTTGTTCATTAAAAATGAAGTTAACTTCCCGCTTCAGGAAATTTACGGTACTTCGTTTTACTCCGGAATCCAGTTTATAAAAATGTTCCAGTAGCCATAAACAGGAACTGCAGTGAATCTGTGGTATGAAAAGTGTGATATTCGTGGTGGTACCATCAGTGAACGATATTAATTGCTGCCTGACTTTTTCATCATCCAGAAAATCATACCTGGCCGTGGATGCTTTTTTTGTTAAAGTGCTTCCCGGAGTTTCATTCAGCTGATAATAATTGCAAAGGTTGTTTTCTTCAAGAATTTCATAGACCAATTTACATCCTGCACAGCAAAAAGATTTTTCATGTGCGGCTATGGTCTCTTCTTTACATGGTTCACCACAATGGTAACATGTCAACGAATCTTTGTCAATGATTCGGGTAGGTTCTGAAATCTGCATCTCCTGGTAGTTTGATGTATTGCAAAACTACCTTGGCAATAAATGATGAAGTATGACCTGAGTCAGTTTCGATAAAATTGACTAAAAAGCTGCAAATCAGCAATATAAATTAAGTAAAATAGCTTGGTTACCTTTAAAGGCGACTTTCCTCAGTATTTTTAAAATTTAATTTATTCCGAAACGACAGCACCACCTTTGTAGAGTTGTTTACGATATTTCAAGGATGGTGAAATCACAAAAGGCCCTAAACCAAGTTTATCCCAAATTTCATCTATTCTTGATATTGTCTTTTCATCGGAAGCAAGAATATTAGGCCAGTCCCTTTCAAATCCATCATGCTCTTTTGTTTTGCGAGTACCATCAAATGCAATGTGGTTGACCCCGGTTCCGGTTTCATCTTTATAAACAAAATGATCACGTCTGGGATCCACATTATTAGCAAAACGCCATACGGCATCTGCAATGTCATCCACTTCCAGAGTGTGTTCCAGGAAAATTGCCACTTTTACTTTATTAAAATTGGGGTTTTGAAAAATTTGTGCGCTTAAGTCGCGAATATGATTTCGTTTATTCTTCTCTACAGCAATAAATACCATCGAAATTCCTAATGAAAGTAAACTGTCATTGATAGCTTTTATCTCCGGAAAAGAAGATTGAATTTGGGTCTTATCAATTCCGGAAGATGAAACAGCAAGGTAATTTGCTGCTGACTGAATTTCTTCAGGTAATTTTTTTGTAGCATCGAGGCCCATTTTTCCTCCAAAGGCCATTCTAGAACACGAATGATCTAATACATCTGTTGGACCCTGAGAGAATGTAAAATCACTGAATGGATCCGTGTTTTCTGAAATATATTTAGCTACTTCCAGTTGATTATGAATGTTAACATGTTCATCAACCACAATCATCATTTTAGTGAACATCATTTGTCCGGCACCCCAAAGCGAATTCATTACTTTCAATGCCTGCCCCGGATATTCCTTTCTGATTTTTACAATCACCAGATTGTGAAATACTCCTTCAACGGGAAGTATCATGTCAATAATTTCGGGAACCATTGTCATTTTGATCGGAGCCAAAAAAATCCGTTCAGTAGCTTTACCTATCCAGGCATCTTCCTGTGGTGGTATTCCTACAATGGTTGCGGGATACACTGCATCTTTACGGTGTGTGATTGCCGTAATGTGAAATTTGGGATAGTAATCGGCAAGTGAATAATAACCGGTATGATCTCCAAACGGACCTTCCAGAATAAAATCTTCCTCAGGATCAACATAACCTTCTATAATAATGTCAGCATCGGCAGGCACATACATATCCTGTGTTATGCATTTTACAAGTTCCACCCGCTTTTTACGGATAAAGCCGGCGAGCATAAACTCATCAACGCCATCCGGCAACGGAGCTGTGCCACAATAAGTATATGCAGGATCACCTCCCAATGAAATAACAACCGGCATTCTTTGTTTCAGCTTCTTGTATTCGTTAAAATGACGTGCCGAAACTTTATGCCTGTGCCAGTGCATTCCGGTTGTGACTTTATCGAATACCTGCATACGGTAAAGCCCTACATTGCGAATACCGGTTATTGGATCCTTAGTTTGAATCACCGGTAGCGTTATGAAAGGCCCTCCATCCTCCGGCCAGCAGGTAAGAACAGGAAATTTTGTGATATCAGGATCACTCATAATTACTTCCTGACAAGCTCCCTTTCCATTAATTTGTTTAGGCATCCACGATGCAACTTCTCCCAATTGTGGAAGCAATTTTAATTTATCAAGGAAATTATTTTTAGGAGAAGTAAATGTTTTGAAAAGGGATTCGATCTGAGCAGAAATATCATCAAGTTTTTCTACTCCAAGAGCCATTGCCATTCGTTTTTCGGTTCCCATTGAATTAATAAGCAACGGGAATTTATATCCTGTATTTTCAAAGAGTAATGCTGGTCCGTATTGTTTGGAGATGCGATCAGTGATTTCGGTTATTTCCAGATGTGGATTAACATATTCCTGAATGCGTACGAGTTCACCCGCCGACTCAAGAGTGTCTATGAAATGCTTTAAATTTTTATATGCCACGTTTTATTTATTTGTTTCTATCTAACAAAGAAGAATCACTATTGGTTTATTTTAATGCCAGAACTCTGAAGGAAATAATTGAATGTTGAGCATGTCATGGAAAAATCAATTAAGTAAACCGGTTAGAATAAACCAGGTAACAAAAAAGGCAGGAATTTCCTGCCTTTCGTTTTATGCTTTTGTTTCAGATGTCTCTTTTTTAATCTTATTCAGAATCCATTCAGTAGTCACCGATCCGGGTCGTTCGATTGGAACACCTAGTGCACGATCCCACAGCAAGGAAGTTAATACTCCGATTGCACGTGACACCCCAAACAGAACAGTATAAAAGTCATATTCTGTCAAACCATAATGGATCAGCAAAATCCCTGAATGTGCATCCACATTAGGCCATGGGTTTTTAATCTTGCCGGTACTTTTCAGAATCTCCGGAGTCACTTCGTACAACAGTTGTACTATTTTGAAAAGTTCGTCATCAGCCATATTTGCTTTTGCAAACTCTTGTTGGGCCGTATATCGTGGATCTGTTTTTCTTAGAACAGCATGACCATATCCGGGAATCACCCGTCCTTCAGCTAAAGTTTTCTTAATGAATTCTGCAATTTGGTCTTTAGTTGGTACCCCATTAAATTCTTCACGTAAATCGAGAATCCATCTGGCAACTTCCTGTGCTGCCAATCCATGAAGTGGACCGGCAAGACCGTTCATTCCCGCAGCAAGTGAAAGATAAGCATCGCTTAATGCTGAACCAACCAGATGTGTTGTGTGCGCTGAAACGTTTCCACCTTCATGGTCGACATGTATGGTGAGATATAATCGCATCAGTTTACGGAAATCGAGTGCATCATAGCCAAGCATATGTGCAAAGTTGCCTGCCCAATCTAATTTCGGATTAGGTTCAATATGAATTCCGTCTTTGTAGGTTTTTCTGTAGATGTATGCAGCAATTCTGGGCAGTCGGGCAATCAGGTTCATGATGTCCTCGTACATTGGGTCCCAGTATTCTTTTTTATTCATACCCTCACGATACTTCTGAGCAAAAACTGATTCGGTTTGCAATGCCATTATAGCCATGCTGAACTGAGTCATTGGATGTGTTTTTGCTGGAAGCATATCCAACATATCGAAAACGTGCTTGGGTACGTTCGCACGTTTCATCCATTCGTTATTTACATTGATGACCTCTTCAAGAGTCGGTATTTCTCCGGTGAGCAGTAAATAGAATATTCCTTCAGGTAATGGTTCTGGTCCCTCTTTTGATACAGGAAGTTTCTCTCTTAATTCCGGAATTGAGTAACCGCGAAAACGGATACCTTCTTCAGCATCCAGTTTGGATGTTTCCGTGATCATTCCGATCATACCTTTCATACCGGAATAAACCTGTTCAATGGTATATTGACCAAGTACGATTTCCCCGTGTTCCTTCACCAGTTTTCTGGTTTGCTCGGCCATCGGCATGGCTTTCGAAGCAAATTTGTCTTTTAATTTGTCCATTTTATACTAATCGGCACTGAAAATTGATTTTCTTTATGCTGTCACTTATTAGCTTGCGAAATTACAATCCATGAAGGCAAAATGCAAATGAATATCAATTAAACTTTTGCACTTTTCGAATTGTTAATACCCTTTAATCGGAGCTGGTTTCGACCGCTTTTGTTTGAATTTTTCGTCTTTAATGTCGAGTTGAACTATCATTACTATCAAACTCACAACAAAGCCAATAATGATTAAAGTCCAGAAAACCCGCTCAGCTACCTTGCTGAATTTCTTTTTGGCACTCGGCTTTTTCTTGATTCGAATCCGCTTTCTGATTTTGATGCGCCGCCGCTTTCGCCCTGGCACATTACCGGATGATTCATCAATAATTTCCGGTTCCTGGTTTTTACCGGATTCTTCTTCCGGAATATCAGGATTGTTTTTATCTGAGGACATGGCTTACCTGTTCATGAATTTACCCGATTTACCCGGAAATACAGCCATATCACCTAACGACTCTTCAATTCGCAGTAATTGATTGTATTTTGCAATCCTGTCTGATCGGGAAGCAGAACCGGTTTTGATTTGTCCGGTATTTAAAGCCACTGCCAAATCTGCAATTGTGCTGTCTTCAGTTTCTCCTGAACGATGGCTCATAATGGTCGTGAAAGAATTCATTTTGGCCATGTCAACTGAGTTAATTGTTTCAGTTAATGATCCGATCTGGTTCACTTTAACCAAGATTGAATTAGCAGATTTTTCATGAATGCCTCGCTGTAAACGTTTTACATTGGTTACAAATAAGTCATCTCCTACTAATTGGGTAGTATTTCCAATTGCAGCAGTCAATGCTTGCCAACCTGCCCAGTCATCTTCAGCCAAGCCATCTTCGATGGAAACAATAGGGTATTTGTTAACCCATTCTTTCCAAAACCCAACCATATCGGAACTGCTAAGTTTTTCACCACTGGATTTGTGGAAAGTATACATTCCGGTTTTTTCATCATACATTTCAGTTGTTGCCGCATCCATGGCGATAAATACATCATGCCCCGGTTTATAGCCTGCACTCTCAATTGCCTTCAGCACAATTTCAATGGCTTCGGGATTAGATTTAATATTTGGTGCAAACCCACCTTCATCTCCAACATTAGTAGAATAACCTTTGTCTTTCAAAACTTTTTTTAATGCATGAAATACCTCTGTTCCCATGCGCAATGACTCGGAAAAAGTGGATGCACCTGAAGGTACAATCATGAATTCCTGAAAATCGATACTATTGTCGGCATGTGCTCCGCCATTTAAAATGTTCATCAAGGGCACCGGTAATACATTGGCATTTACTCCCCCGATGTAACGAAACAAAGGCAACCCGATCTCATCAGCCGCAGCCTTGGCAGCCGCCAGTGAAACACCTAAAATAGCATTTGCGCCTAATTTCGATTTGTTTTCTGTCCCATCCAGTTCGATCATTATTTTGTCGATAGCCGTTTGGGCAAATATGTTGACCCCCTGCAATTCTTCTGCAATTGAGGTATTTATGTTATTTACAGCTTTTAAAACCCCTTTGCCGAGATATCTCTTTTTATCATTATCCCGCAATTCTACCGCTTCATGTGCCCCGGTTGATGCTCCCGATGGAACGGCAGCCCGACCTAAGATACCATTGCTGGTGATTACTTCTACTTCAACTGTTGGATTACCTCTCGAATCAAGAATTTCTCTTGCCCGTATTGCTGCAATTGTGCTCATAAGTTCTTATTGTATTGAAAATTAACGTTTTATAAATTCAACTGGATTGTAGGCAACAAATTTATAACATTGAGGGCTAATAGCATACTAGCATTCATGTTTTCTTCACCTGAAATTTCTAATTTTGCGTAAATCCTGAAAAATCAACCCTATTAATTCATTGAAACTTCCAAATATGTCCCGACGATTTCTTTCGGCATTGCTTGTTTTGGTAATTCTGGTTTCATCCGTTGGAGTTGCTCAGGTTACTCACATTTGCAATATGGCTCTTGCCGGAATGGAAAAAGCGCCATGTGAGGACGAATCATCAGACCTGCATTCTTGCTGTTCAACTGACCAAGCTGCGGATGAATCATGTTGCAGCAATAAAATCGCTGTTTTTAAGTCTGAAATTACTTCTACAACACAACCGGTTTTGACCGCACCTATACCGGCAATTTTGGCTTTACTTGAACTTTTTCAGTTCTATCCTGAAACCAGTATTTCGTTTGAATGCAATCGTGTTCCTGATATCTACGCTTTCGGGTCATATTCCCAACCCATTTTTATTGAATTTCGAAGTTTGTTGATTTGAGCTTGTTTTAAACCAATTCTCTGCCGGTGTACAACCTGGTGTGATTTTTTTACGTTTAAAACTAAGAGTTCATGAAAAAAATAAGATTATTTTTATACTTACTGTGTGGTTTCTTTCCAGGAATCTTTAATACGGTTCTTGCCCAAACCACAACAATAAAAGGTTCTGTATTTGAACAGGCCGATGCAAAAAGTGACAGGATCCCACTCCCTGGAGCCACCATTGTAATAAGTGGTTCAGGAACCGGTACAGTTACGGGTGCCGAAGGGAATTTTGAATTAACGGTTTCTCAAAGTTACCCTGTAAATATAATTGTCAGTTACATCGGATACAAAACGGATACGATCGTTATTGAAAACTCGAATCCGGTCAAAATATTTTTGGCAAGATCGGTTGAACTTAATGAGGTAACTATTGAAGGGCGACAGGATGCAACCATGATTTCCACTATTATGCCTTTAAATGTGGAGCAGGTGACTCAAAAAGAGCTCCTGAAAGCTGCCTGCTGCAATCTCTCAGAATCATTTGAAACCAATGCTTCTGTCAATGTTGCATATTCGGATGCTGTGACAGGTGCAAAGGAAATTCAAATGTTAGGACTTTCAGGGATTTATTCCCAGATAATGACAGAAAATATTCCCGCTGTCAGAGGGCTTTCTGCAGCCTATGGTTTAGGATATATTCCAGGACCATGGATGGAATCAATTCAAATTACCAAAGGCAGCGGCTCTGTGGCAAATGGATATGAATCGGCAACAGGTCTAATCAATGTGGAATTTCTAAAACCCGACAAAGCCGATAAATTTTATCTGAATCTGTATGGTGCCAGTTCTGGTAACATAGAATTGAATGCTTATCAAACAATGAAGGTTAACGACAACCTGAATACCATGATTATGTTGCATGGTGAAAATATGCAAACCAAATGGGATCATCAGGATGATGGGTTTTTGGATATGCCACTGGTTTCCCAGGGGAATATATTAAACAGATGGTCCTATTATGATGGTAAAAAATATGAAGCGCAATTTGGGGTAAAAGGAATCATTGAAAAAAGAAGAGGAGGGCAGCTGAATTATGATTTTAAAGATTTCGCTGATACCACCTCCGGTTATGGGGTCCAGATTGAGACCAAAAGAATTGAGGTTTTCTCAAAAAACGGATTGGTTTTTCCTGCTACTCCCTGGAAATCGGCAGGACTGATTCTTTCCGGTACATTTCATGATCAGCAATCTTATTTTGGTCTCAAATCGTACGATGCACAACAGCTGGGATTTTATGGATCCCTGATTTATATGTCGATTTTCGGCACTACCGACCACAAATGGAAAGCCGGACTTGATCTTAGATTCGATGATTATGAAGAAACTTTTTTGGATTTCCCCTACAATCATTCAGAAACAGTGCCGGGAGCATATTTTGAGTATACCTGGAATAGAAAAGATAAGTTGGGGGTGGTTGCCGGCTCAAGAATCGATTATCACAGTGACCATGGTTGGTTTTATACACCACGCCTGCATGTCAAATATAACTTTACACAGAATATAATCTGGAGAGCATCTGCAGGCAGGAATTTCCGGACAGCAAATATTTTTTCCGATAATATCGCTTTAATGGCTACAGCCCGCGACTGGTTTGTAATGGAGCAATTAGAACCCGAAATTGCCTGGAACTATGGTACCAATGTAACTGCTAAATTTCAATTGTTCTACCGGTCAGGTTCCCTGAGTGCCGATTACTATATTACCGATTTCCAGAATCAGGTTATTGTTGATACATATTCTTCAGAAGATTTTATTTACTTCTATAATCTTAAGGGTGAATCAACGTCGCGGAGTTTTCAGGTAGCTTTAAATTACGAACTGTTTAAAAGATTCGACCTGAGACTTGCATTCAAAAATGACGATGTTGTAGCTGATTTTAATGGTATTGCCACACAAAAACCTCTCGTTGCAGCAAATAAAGCACTTGCAAATGTAGCTTATGAAACAAAAAATGCCCTTTGGAAATTTGATTTAACCATGCATTATACCGGCGAATCACAATTAAATAATGCCTCCGAATTGCATGGTTCATCGCATCAGGGACATTCTGATTCACAAGTAAAGGGAAGCAAATCACCCGAGTTCGTCACTTTCAACACTCAAATTACCCGTAACTTTAAAAACTGGGAGGTATATGCCGGCTGTGAAAATGTTTCAGATTTCAGACAGGAAATGCCTGTGATCGGAGCTGAAAATCCCTTCGGAAGTGAATTTGATGCTACTAACATTTGGGGGCCAATTATGGGAAGAAAAATATATTTGGGCTTCAGGTATAGTATTAAACAAAAGAAATCCTAAATTTGTTAACTGTGTTGATGAATTCAACACAAAACAAACAAATAAATAACGTCTAATCAAAGCCTAATTGATCAATAAAAATTTAAACAACACTAAAATGAAATATTTATCCATACTTATTACTGCATTAATTTTTGCAGTTGTAACACCTCAAAAAGCAGCTGCTCAATCTGAAGAAATTTATATTCAAACAACAGCTCAATGTCAGGAATGTAAAGATATTATCGAGAAAGCACTCATCAACGAAAAAGGTGTTCGTTTTGCTGAATTGGATATTAAAACCAAAAAAGCAAAGGTAATTTACAATCCAAAGAAAACTACACCGGAACAATTACGCGTAGTTATTTCTAAAGTTGGATATGATGCCGACGAAATTCCTGCTGATCCGGAAGCGGTTAAAAGATTAAGTCCTTGTTGTACAAAGGACGGACATAAAATGTGATTCAAACAGAATATCAGGTTCCCGGAATCGTAGGCTGTGGCGGAGTTACCGGTTTTGGATTTCTTCCAAAAACAAAGTTAATTCCTGCTCGGAATCCTGTATTAAAGGAGTTCTTCCAGTTGAACAATCCGGGAACATTATCACTCACAAAGTAAACCTGATCGTTTTTAAAATTAAGTACTATACCCGCACCCATAGTTGCAGGTGTCTGATTTATTTTATTCAACGCTATGGTATAATTCAGCCAGCTTTTAGTAGCACCCGTGAAACTCAACTGATAGTCAGTGTAACTTCCCGATGATTGCTTTTTGTTTCTGATCATTACACCAATCTTATAGTTAGAAGCTACATAGTAACTGGCATTTAAAAGTATCTGGCGAGGAAGGACGGTTTTGTAGGATTCATGACTGGTTTGAACATCAAAAGTAGTGTAAATCGAATCTGCAAGATTTTCCAGGTATTCCTGTGCGGTAGTTGAATCATTATTGATGAATTCGTCGATATCTATTCCCTGATAAATAAATTCCCCATTCGCAGTGTTCGTACTGTAATTGGTTATATTTGATCGCCATTTTATACTTCCTAAATCAAGTACTGAAAGTCCGATTTCCAAATTGTTAAGAGGACGGTAAATTAAACCTATATCGGCACCAAATCCATTGTTACTTTTTCCCAATGCATAATTAGCAAAAGAAAAATCCTTAAATGCTGTTGTATCTATACCAGATGTATATACCGCGAGATCTGAATTTGCAGTAATGGTAAAGTCTTGTGGATCGGTATATATAGTCACACCTGTTCCTCTGCTATGGATGTTCTCCATCCCATACAAATATTTTAGTTTAATACCACCCCTGAGGTTTCGTGCAATAGGTCGTGCCCAGTTTAAAGCATATTCTCTATAGTGGCTGCTTTCAATTTCCGGATTCAGATGTTGAAGTGTTCCTAAAGTTCCCGCATTCCCATAATACAGGAATTCGATCAGCGCTTTTGAATATTCAAAATTTACATTTGCCCGTTCTCTGATACTCAAATTGAAGTAATTACTTCCGGCTCTCACTCCAAATGAAAACCAATCCATTTCAAGATCAAATAGTATTCGGTTTCTTGTCTGCATCTGGTTTATTGCACTTGTTGCATCAAGATAGAGTGAATCGTTTGACCTGCGTTTAATTAAATCATTGTATCGAAATCCATTATTTGAGAAGTTGAAGCCAAATCCGGAAAAAAATGGAATCCCAACATTAACTGTCCCGTGAGGTACAAAGGCGGGATTGAAATTCCCGCGTTGTGGCAAATGCTGCAAATTGGCAGCAGTAAGCTGCTGGGCTGATATTTTGATGTTTCCTGCAAAGCAAATGACAACAACCATCAAAAGGAATTTCATATTTATATTTGTCATCATTGTATTTTCATTTTTGCAATAGCACCAATTTTTATTTTGAGTTGATAATCCGCAAATATTTTCACATTCGTATTTCCATTGTTAGCACTTGTTGCTGTTGCTACTACAATGATTTTTTTTGCATTTAGAATTTTTGCAATTCTTGATACATCAAAAAACTGATCATGTGTTTTCTTGCCAGGAATTGAAACTCTTTCACTTCCTGCCCCAATTGTTCCTGAAGGAATAACAACTTCATTTATATTGAACAGTGTATCCAATGGTTGATTTTGTTCATCTGTAAAGATTAACTGTACAGACGATTCCAATGGAAACCCATTCTCCAAATCCATTCGCAACATGAGTTCCGAAACATTCGCCAGGTCATTGTAACTAAATGGAACAGTATCTTTAACTTTGAAATTATCCGCTGTGCCATAAAATGGAAGTTCCACATGCACATCAACTGCGATTTTACTGCTGTCGAGTAGAAAATTGAGCGTATGGCCTGCAGGATTTGTTGTTGCCTGAGTTTGAGAAATCAAATACTTTGGTTGCTGATCAATCATTGCAGTTATGTTACTGTTATTATGATCCAGTTCAATTGAACTAAATGCTGATTGTCCAATTTGATTAATGCCCGGACTATTAACCGGTAACGGATCAGGGACACCTGTTGCTACCACAAAACTGGTAAGGTTTCCATTTAATGCGAGCAATTGTGTTACCCGTGCATTTATTGGTAATCCAAGTGAGTTCGTGATATCGAAGCGAATTTTAGGCTCTGCAATTGAAAAACTTCCCGAACCAATAGAGTTATTAAAAATAGATATCTCGACCGAATCTTTGAAATTGGTTAGGTTTTGTTGTCCGGCATACCCAAATAATGAGGAAAACTGAATGCCTTTGAATACCGGATTACAGGATATTCTGTTTCCTGTAGTTATGGAAGATGCTGAACCGCTCAGGACGATAGTATACTCGACTCTTAAACGATTGTGAGCTGTTCCTCCTTCTGTAAAATCTCCTTTATATCCCGCTAAAGGTAATGTGGTTGCTACTGTAACAGGCAGTGATCCATTGTAATTTACCGGTAAGGTGGTTGACAGTGGAAGCCCATTTTTTATTAATCCGGGTATAATTAACTGAATGCTTCCATTCAAAGGGAAATCTGAACTAAAAGAAAGTTCTAGATCACCCGCTTTAAAGAACATCGAATCGATTTCTGCACCCTGGCTCAGGCTGAAATCAATGGTATGACTTTTAGAAATTGATACAGTTCCTGTGTTTCCTAATGTGGATATTTGATTTGCGTTTAATCCGTATCCTTTCGAGAAGTTTTGATCGGGAATAACCAATAATTGTTGCGCGGTTACTTCAAAAGCTCTGCTGTTATATAATAAAGTGCAGAATTGATTTTCATCTATAATGAGTGTTGTATTGCTATCGTTCACCTGAGCAAGGTCTGCAATTCCCATTTCTGTATGAACTAAAGGAAAGGCCACTTCAGGTGTCCACACTGTTTGTTCAAGCAGCGAGGCGTTAAAATCATCCTTGTTGCATCCTGTTCCCAAAATTGCAATTATTGCAGCCAGGAGTATGGAGGCTGATTTCAAAAAGGGCGGGAAATACCTTTTGACCGAAATAAACTGTTTCACTGAATTTGAAGTTGCCATGAAACATTAAACGGAAGAAAATGCACAATGCTCCGCACCGAAATGCAGGATGATTACATGTGTAAGAAAATTGGGCTTTAAGTGCCTTTTTAGGGCTGATAAGGTACCAGATTAAACTGGCCCTGGGTGACAGTTACCGTGTCTCCAACTCCTGAAAGATCAAAAGCTTCGAAGCTAAAAGAACCTGAAACGACACCTTCCGATGAATTCCAACTGCTGAAGGTGATGGTTCCGGTATTTCCAATAAAGTTTTGTCCGGTTGCTGTAATACCATAAGTAGCTGCAGCCAAATTGTAAGTTCCAACTGTAAATGGGCCAGTGTATATCATTGATAATGTGGAGGTTCCATTGCCTGAAAGAAAAATAATCGAGTTGCCATTTATAGATGTGTTGATGTTCCCATCAGCTTCCCAAAAGGCTCCATCAACATTTGCAGAAAGTTCCGGAGTGCAATCATTGCAAGGTCCGCCACAATCAATTCCCAATTCCCCCTGATTTTGAATGTTATCGCTGCAACTAGCCCTGGGATTGGTAACACCTTTGTCATCAGAGCTGCAGGAAGTAAAAAAAACTGTAAGTAATGTGATTACCAATAGAAAGTGGTAGGGGAGTTTCATGATTTTGAATCCTAATTTGCAATTGCTAAGTTAGTTAATTTTAGGATGGAGTTAATTATTCATCAAGAATTTTATGGTTCCGGGTTTCAATAATTAAATTTTATCGAAAGAGAAAGTCTGCTTTTGTATGGTTCACCTTGATTTTCACTAATTTTGCAGTTCCAAACGTAAAAATGAAATCACTTACCTGCCGTTTATCATCGGGAATCAGACTTGTTTATTCAGAGAATCCAAGCCATGTTTCGCATTGTGGCTTAATGGTGGGCGCAGGCAGCCGGGATGAAAAGCGAGGTAAAGAAGGCCTGGCGCATTTTATCGAACATGTTTTGTTTAAAGGAACTGAAAAGCGTAAAGCATACCAGGTATTAAACAGATTAGAAATTGTGGGGGGTGAGCTAAATGCTTACACTACAAAAGAAGAAACCTGTGTACATGCCTCTTTTATGAACCCGCATTTTGAAAGAGCAGTCGAGCTCATTGCTGATATATTTTTTCATTCACAATTTCCGGAAAAAGAAATTGAGAAAGAGAAAGAAGTCGTAATCGATGAAATTAACTCTTATATGGATAATCCAATGGAGCAGATTTATGATGACTTTGAATGTCAGGTTTTCAAGAATCAGCCTTTAGGTAATCCTATTCTTGGTACACACGATTCTGTCAGATCTTTTACACGAAAGGACATACTGCATTTTATCAATCAAAATTATACCAACGACCGCATTGTATTTTCCTATACAGGAAATATCTCATTTGAAAAAGTAAAAGAAGCAGCAGAAACTTTCTTCGGTAAAGAAGGAAGAAATAAAAAGAATCTATCGGTAGCTGTTAAGTCGAAGTCGAAAATTACACACGTAACTGAAACGCGGAAGACTATTCAGGCACATTATATTGCCGGCTGCAAAGCATATTCCTGTCATTCCTCCAAACGATTTCCTTTATTTCTGATGAATAATATTTTAGGAGGCCCCGGAATGAATTCAAGGCTGAATATGAATATTCGTGAAAAGTATGGATTCACTTATCACATAGAGTCAGCTTATGTGCCTTTTCGCGATTCAGGTCTTTTCAATATATATCTGGCAACAGAAAAGAAATTTCTTGATAAATCAGTGAAGCTCATAGAAGCAGAACTTAAGAAATTAAGAAATGATAAAATCCCTGCGGCTCAACTCTCTCGTTTTAAATATCAGTTAAAAGGTCAAATTGCAATCTCACTAGAAAATAAAGCCGGTGTTATGCTAAATAATGCGAAGAGCTTGTTGAATTACAACAAACCCGTCGACATTGATGCTGTTTTTAAACAACTTGATGCTATAACACCATCTGATATTCTGGAAGTAGCGAATGAGATACTGGATTCAAAAAAGATAAGCAGTTTGCTATATAATCCCGAAGAAACAGATTAGAACCGGAAGCCCATGGTTGCTATTATCCTGTGATCTGTTCTTTTGATAGTACTTCCGGGAACTGATTCATTGGATAATGTATAAGGAGCAAAGTATTCATTTCTGGATGAATACCCGTAACCTAAATCGAAATAATATCTTTTCTCGCGGAATCCAATTCCTCCGGTATAACTAATAACATGCTGGTCGGTTTCATCGGTGGTGTATTGTGATTTAAATGGCGTGGAGTAATAGGCAGCCCCGGCACGAAATGCAAAGTTTTGATATTTCCATTCCAATCCACCTCTGAAATTAGAAGCCACATCGTTATAAAATTTATTGATCAGCTTATTTTCATTGCTGAAATTATAATCACTTGCATCAAGTTTTGCTGCCGAATAATCAGTAAATTCATAATCGAAACTCACCATTCCATTTTGTCCAAATAAAAAGGCTACACTTCCAACTGCTTTGAAAGGAGTGGTCAAGTTGTAAGAATAAGTTCCCTCGGGCGAATCGAGACTATAATTGGTGCCATCACCAAAAGCTGATCTCATAGATGCTCTGTACTGATCGTTCAGATAATAATAAGTAGGAGTGTGAATAGAAGCTCCAACTCTAACCCATTCAACAGGTTTGAAGATTATTCCAAAACGAGCGTTTACACCATTTCCGCTAGTGTTCAGATAAGTGTCGTATACTAAAGCTTTGAAATCGATTGTTGAATCGGCATTGATGATTTCGTTGTCCTTGTCGTTTTCTTCATAAGTAGATTCTTCTTCATAACGAACACTAGGGAAACCAAGTGTTACACCAAAGAAAATCTTTTCATTGTAATTACCACCAAAACCAAGTGTGAATTCCCCCATTCCTCCTCTGGTAGTAGTAACTTTCGATTGATATGCACCACCATCAGGAATTACTGAAATATATTGATTGATGTTATTCGGATCTGGGTCCAGCAGATAAGTCTGGTATGCAAGATCTGCATCGAAAGCATAATAATCATAAAGGTCATCTTCGGTTGCGCCACCATCATTTGCAATCTGATCAATAAAAGAATCCAGGATAGAATTGTTGGAGTTTTTACCTTCAAAACTGCTTTCACTGTTAAAATTAGCCGTACGGTTATAACCCAGGGCAAAACTTAGTTGCTTTATTCCGTTTTCACTCTTCTTAGGAATGGCAAAAACAAGTCCGAGATCCGGAATATCAACTCTGAATTTGCTATCAGAATTTTTATTTTCAAGAAAATCATTTTCTGTGATTCTGTTATTGAAACCTAATGAAAAAGTAAACTCCGATTTCTTATAAACTCCTATTCCGGCCGGATTGATCATCAACGATGAGAAATCTGCTCCGGGAGCACCGAAGGCACCACCCATGGCTAGCGAACGGGCAGTAGATCCAAAACCAGTCTGACTGTAGCGAAGTGCATCAATTTCATTTTGCGCTACCAGTGAAAGGGGATAAAAAAGGCATGCTGTTAACATGCCTTTGATTAAATATCTCATAATTTGGTTCGATTAAAATTTATAACTTTTAACGTGGTCTTCTTCCTCCACCATCTTCACTTCTGGAACCACTGCTACCTGAATTTCCGGTAGATTGACGAGGTTGACTTGCAGGTGCCTGATAGTTGTTATTAGCAGGTGCTGAGTAGCTATTGTCTCTCTTTGGTTGCTCCTGTACTCTGGGTCTGCTGTTTGAGTCCTGAGTACGTGGTCGTGGTGCAGGCGATGAAGGCTGATTACTTTTAGGTGCTTCATAAGATGGCTTAGGATTGCTTCTAGGAGCTTCGTAACTTGGTTTAGGATTGTTACGTGGAGTTTCATAAGCAGGCTTAGGAGTGTTTCTTGGTGATTCATATGCAGGGGCAGAATTGTTTTTCCCTGGTGTTGAATAAGCAGGATTTGAAGGTTTAGGATCAGGATTTGTTGATCCTTTTACCGGGTTGGTAGCTCCGGAATTAGTATTTCCTTTTACAGGAGCAGGGTTGTAACGGGGATCACTGCTATAATTCGACGGATTAACATTATCTGATTTAGGAGTAGTTTCACCTTTACCTGAACCATTTGGATTTTTAGGTCTTGGGTCAGATGAGTAGTTTGCAGGAGTAGTATCACCTTTACCTGAATTGGACGGACTCATTGGCCTTGGATCAGAACTGTAGTCAGATGGTTTGGTTCCACCTTTTACTGCACCTGAAGGATTCGCAGGTCGTGGATCAGAAACAGTATTAGCTTTAGATGGTGTTCTGCCAGGAGTAGCAGTTGCCGGATTCATAGGACGTGGATCAGGATTTGCAGGCTTAACAGTAGGAGTGTTTGCTCTTTCAGGACGGTTCGATTCGTAAAGTTGACCAACACTGGTTGAAGTGCCTGAAGCCATAAGATTTGAACCGCTTCTTCTGCGTGGGCCATAATACTGACTGGTATAATCGTAACTGTTATAGTAGTATGGGTTATTGTAATAGTTGCTGTAGTACCCATCATAAAAGCCATTCATGTACCCTTGATTGTAACCATTCATGTAAGAATAGTAAGGTGAATAGGCATATGGGTTGTACCATGGAGAATACCAGGGATTATAACCGTAATAGCTGTATGGAGTATAGCAATAATTGTAGTAGGTATTGTAATGTGGAGTCCACCAGTTATAACCTAAATAAATACTTACACCATATGAATATGGGTTGTAATCATACCAGTAAGAATTGGTAAAGTAATTGTCATAATAACCATATCCAAAACCAACATTGGTATGGAATCTTCTTAAACGTGATGAATAAGCATAATCATAATAATCATCTTCGTCGTAATAATTGTTGGTAATGTAAGTTGTTCCATCTTCAGATGTTGAAGTTGAAGAGGAAGAAGGCTGTGTTTCATTTTCACCATTGTAATCAAATCGTGAATTTGACTCTTCCTGTGTATATTGTGCAGGATCAGCAGCCGGAGTTTGTGAAGAAGCATCAGATGTTGATGATTCCTGACGTTGATCATTTGCAGAATAGTAAACATCGTCGTAGCTACCAGAACCGGACCTCGACATATTTTGCGAAGAGCAGGACCCTAGTAGCAGGGCAGCTGCAATTACCGGAAGAAGCATTGATTTCATGATTGTTGATTTTGAATGGTTTGACTGGTTAATTGGGATCAGGTTTAACTCTGAATTGCAATTGTGCTAATTGTTACGCAATTTTGTCACGCTATTCATTAAAACAAAATCCATACCAATTTATTTTTCAAAGTTACCCAATGGGAAAAGAAATTACAAGCAGAAGCGAAAACTACTCCGAATGGTACCAGGATCTGGTCATAAAGGCCGATCTGGCAGAAAACTCAGCCGTAAGAGGATGCATGGTTATTAAACCTTATGGCTATGCCATTTGGGAAAAAATGCAGCGGGCTCTTGATCAGATGTTTAAAGACACCGGTCATTCCAATGCCTACTTCCCATTATTTATTCCAAAATCCTTTTTTGCAAAGGAAGCTGCTCATATTGAGGGATTTGCGAAGGAGTGTGCGGTTGTTACACATTACCGTTTGCGCAATACGGCTGATGGAAAAGGAATTGAAGTAGATCCTGATGCTAAGTTAGAAGAAGAACTTATTGTGAGGCCAACGTCTGAAACCATAATCTGGAATACCTACAGAAACTGGATTCAATCTTATCGCGACCTTCCAATATTAGTCAATCAATGGGCGAATGTGGTTCGTTGGGAAATGCGAACACGGCTTTTTCTCCGGACAGCTGAATTTTTATGGCAGGAAGGACATACTGCGCATGCCTCAGCAGAGGAAGCAATGGAAGAAACCACTAAAATGTTGGGTGTTTATGCCGATTTTGCAGAGAACTGGATGGCTATGCCTGTAATAAAAGGGGTAAAAACTGCAAATGAAAGGTTCGCCGGTGCAGTCGAGACTTTTTGCATTGAGGCATTGATGCAGGATGGAAAAGCTTTGCAGGCCGGGACTTCTCATTTTTTAGGTCAGAATTTTGCCAGGGCATTTGATGTGAAATTCACCAATAAAGCTGGTGTTCAGGATTATGTTTGGGCAACATCCTGGGGAGTATCAACACGATTGATGGGTGCGCTTGTGATGGCTCACTCTGATGATGACGGTTTGGTATTACCTCCTAAACTGGCTCCAATTCAGGTGGTGATAGTCCCTATCTATAAAAACGAAGAGCAACTGGCGCAATTGAACGAATATTCTCAAAAAATTAAAAAATCCCTTGAAGCCAGGGGCATTTCAGTGAAATACGATAACAGGGATACTCATAAACCAGGTTGGAAATTTGCCGAATACGAATTGAAAGGAGTTCCGGTTAGAATTGCCATCGGACCGCGCGATATGGAAAATCACAGTGTGGAAGTAGCCCGAAGAGATACCAAAGAAAAAGCAGTTTATCAGGTGGTGGACCTTGATGTCAAGATTGAACATTTGCTCAATCAGATTCAAGAGAACATTTACAATAAAGCATTGTCATTCCGCGAAACTGCAACCTGGAAAGCGGATACCATGGCTGAGTTTACAGATATTCTCGACAATAAGGGTGGATTTGTGCATGCACATTGGGATGGTACTACGGAAACCGAACTTAAGATTAAAGAGCTGACCAAGGCAACTATCAGATGTATCCCATTGGATAATAAGCCTGAGTCAGGGAGCTGCATTTTAACCGGTAAACCATCCACCCAAAGAGTTGTATTTGCCAGAGCGTACTGATAAACAAACCATTGAACCATGAGTAGCGATTCACATACCTATTCGTTGATTTTGCAATCGCTTGCTGAGAAAGCACCAGTGAAAATGAATGCTATTCAAAAAACTGAGGCTGCTTTCAAAGAACTTAAATTGGTTTTAAGAAAACTCGAAGCAGATATAAATAAATCGCTTTCACAGGTTGACAAACGCATTGCGGTCAGTTACCACGAAAGAGGACCGTTTGATATTGAATTTCGGATATATGATGACATTCTCATTTTTTCGATGCATTCCAATGTATACACGTTTGATGATAGTCACCATATCAACAAAAGCTCATATGTCAAACAACAGCCGTTCAATGCCTATTGCGGGATGATTTCGATTTACAACTTCCTTACCGATTCATTTCAATATAAGCGTGGGAATGATTTGGGGTTGCTCATTGCTCGGATTTTCATAAATCAGGAAAATCATTTTTTTGTCGAAGGGAAACGGCATCTGGGCATAGATTTTAATGATTTCGATAACGATTTGATTGATTCTCCGAGACTCACAGCTATTGTTGAAGCAGCTATTTTGCATTGTCTTAATTTCGACATTCAGACGCCTCCATTTGATAAAGTGGGTGCAATAACCGTTCAAGAGGTGATGGAGAAGGAGTTAGCTACCGTTGTGAGCACTGGCAAGCGTCTGGGCTTCAAGTTTCAATCAGAATCTGATGGGGTCAGTTAATTTTTTTGCTAATTGTTGGTAATTATTTACATTTTTTATACTTTTGCAACCTCTTTTACAAAAGGAGGCATAATTTGGCCCGTTCGTCTAGGGGTCTAGGACATCTCCCTTTCACGGAGGAAACACGGGTTCGATTCCCGTACGGGCTACAAAATCAGGCAGTTGTAACAAAATTGTAATTGTTTGTACTTAAAATTTAACGGTTAATACCAATACAATGGCTAATCACAAATCCGCTGAAAAGCGAATCAGGTCTAACGAAGCAAAACAAGACAGAAACAAGTATCAGGCTAAAACTATGCGTAATGCATTGAAGAACCTGCGTGCTACTACCGACAAAAAAGCTGCTACAGCAATGTTGCCCGGTGTTGCATCTATGCTCGATAAACTGGCTAAAAAGAACGTGATTCACAAAAGCAAAGCTGCTAATTTGAAGTCAAGTCTTACCGTAATGGTAAACAAACTTGCTTAATAGTTTTTAGCTTAGTCGTTTAAACTTATTGGCCTTCCCCGGGTGGGGAAGGTTTTTTCATTTTCAGGTATTTTTTAAAAACCTCTTTTTATGGAAGATTCCAACTTAAAAGCCTGGGCTGAAGCCGATCGCCCTCGTGAAAAACTGATGAATCAGGGACGAAATGCACTATCTGATTCGGAATTACTCGCAATTTTAATCAGAAGCGGAACTAAAAAAGAAACTGCGGTTGAATTATCCCGTCGGATTCTAAATTCAGTATCCAACGATTTGATGCAATTATCACGGTTATCAATCGGTGATCTTATGAAATTCAAAGGTATGGGTGAAGTTAAGGCTCTCACAGTAATGGCAGCACTTGAACTGGGACGTCGACGAAGATCTGCTGAGGCAGTGCAATTAGTCAAGGTGACTTCCAGTAAAACAGTAGCTGAAGTTTTTACTCCATTACTTTCAGACCTTAATCACGAAGAGTTTTGGGTTCTCTTACTCAATCGGGCCAATAACATTATTGGCAAACATCAAATCAGCAAAGGTGGACTGGCTGGCACGGTGGTCGATTCGAAAGTGATTTTTAAATTGGCTTTGGATGCCTCAGCATCAAGCATTATCATGTGCCACAATCATCCCAGTGGAAATCACAAACCAAGTGATGCCGATTTATCGCTCACCAAACGAATTGTGGAAGCCGGAAAAGTGCTGGATATATCTGTTCTTGACCACCTGATAATAGCCGGTGAACTTTATTACAGTTTTGCTGATGAGGGCAAAATGTAGAAAATCGCATTGCGAATGAAGCAGTACTAAGGAGTATTTTATAACTTAGCACCATTATTTCTGCATGGTTGGTCCTCCTATAGTAGTTTACACACCCACAGTCACAACACGACTAAAATATACCTTTGATCTGATTTTTAAAGATCTTCTAGGTGTCGATTATCAGTTTGTGACATCCTCCATGCAATTTGCAGCTATGTCGGGACCTCGAATGACCTATGCGGACCAGGCGGTTGGAGATGAAATTTTTATTTATTCTTCCAGGTTATTATTTGAAAAGGGTATAGAGGATCAGCAGATATCTGTTTTTGATTGGAATGGAATCAAAGCATTTTTTGCAACCCATCCCAAGTATGCTTTTCCATTTGATCCGTTTGCTGCATCTTTTTATCTGGTGAGCAGGTATGAAGAATACCTTCCGCATTTGCGCGACAATCACGATAGGTATGAGACTACCGAAAGTCTGGCATATCAAAAGAATTTTCTTCAAAAGCCGTTAGTGAATATCTACGCTTTGAAATTGAAGGAATTATTCAAATCACGATATCCGGATATGGTTTTTCCTGAAAAGAAATACCGTTTTATATCTACCATTGATATTGATAATGCGTGGGCATATCTTGAAAAGGGATTCATGCGGACGGCGGGTGCATTTGCCCGGTCCATTGTTCAATTTGATTTTGAGGAACTGATTCAACGCGCAAAGGTTCTGGCTGGAACTTTGAAAGACCCTTATGATACTTATGAATTGCAGTTAGAGCTTCAGCGAAAATATAAATTCAAATCCATCTATTTTTTCCTTCTCGGTGAGTATGGTGTAAACGATAAAAACGTTCCTGTTGATTCACGAAAGTTCCGTTCATTGATTAAATCGATTGCCGATTATGCTGAAAGTGGAATTCATCCTTCATATGGTTCCAATAAGAATCCCGGTCGCCTCAAAAAAGAACTAAATGAACTGAGTAAGATTCTAAAAAGAGAAGTTACCAAAAGCCGCCAGCATTTTCTGGTTCTTAAGCTTCCTGAAACTTACCGAAAACTGATTGAACTCGATATCACAGATGATTATACAATGGGATATGCGTTGCAAGTTGGTTTCAGAGCAAGCATTTGTTCACCTTTCTTCTTTTACGATCTCGATAATGAGCAAATTACCAATCTGAAGGTTCATCCTTTTGCAGTGATGGATGCAACTTTAAAGTACTATATGAAAGTTGAACCACAGGATGCCATGAGTCATATACTTCCATTAATACAAGAGGTAAAAAATGTAAATGGCGACTTTGTAAGTTTGTGGCATAATGAATCGCTTTCTGAAAATAAAATATGGGCAGGTTGGCGCAAGGTGTATGAACAGTTAGTTGAAGCTGCCTCCTGAAAATTTGTTGAAGAATGATACGCTATCTCAAAAACCATCAAATAGACAGGGGCAAATGGGACAGTTGTATACAGTCATCAGTTCAAAAATCGGTGTATGGTTGTTCCTGGTATCTCGATGTGATCTGCAACGATTGGGATGCATTGGTAGAGGATGATTACCAATCGGTGATGCCTGTTACCAAAAAAAGTAAATACCTGATGAATTATATTTACCCGCCATTTTTCGCACAGCAACTCGGGATTTTCCATCATTCATCTGCAGATGATCAGGTTTGTGTTCGCTTTTTGAATGCTATTCCTAAAGTTTATTCCTTCATAGAATTAAATTTAAATATTTATAATCAAAATATTCCGGAATCATTCTCTGTAAAAAGCAACCGGAATTATGTTTTAAATCTAAATCCGGAATATTCCGTGATGCATACAGGATACAGTGAAAATCTTACCAGAAATCTAAAAAAAGCATCTAAAAATGATTTGCAATTAAATCGAAATGGATCGGTAACTGATATTATTTCTTTATTCAGAAATAACCGGGGACGTTTTGTAGAAAATCTTAAAGATAGCAATTACGAGGATTTTGGCCAATTATGCAGCACGGTTGAAAAAAATGCATCCTTAAAAGTCTATTCTGTGAATAGTTCATCAGGGGAGACTGTTGCGGGGGCGGTTTTCTTCGAGTTTATGGAAACCGGTATTTTCATATTCTCCGGGTTGTCATCAGCCGGAAAAAATCTATCCGCGATGCCATATTTAATTGACACCTACATAAAAGATGTTGCCGGGAAAATTAAAATACTTGATTTTGAGGGATCCAATGATCAGGAATTAGCCCGTTTTTATAAGAGTTTTGGTTCAACAGAATGTGTATATTTACAGATCAAAAAAAATCAGTTGCCGCCTCCGTGGAAGTGGTTCAAAAATTAAAAATATCCATAAATTATTTCACTTAGCACCTATTCAATCCTATGGTCCAGATACTAAATCAGCAAAATTCAATCATAAGCAGATTCATAGCTGAAATACGTGATGCATCTGTGCAAAAAGACAGAATGCGTTTCCGCAGAAATCTGGAACGCATAGGTGAGGTTGCTGCCTATGAAATCAGCAAGAAAATGGCTTACGAATCCCGGGAAGTGGTAACACCTCTTGGAATAGCGAATGTAAACCTTCCTAAAGAGGAGCCGGTGCTGGCAACCATTTTACGTGCAGGTCTGCCTTTGCATCAGGGACTTCTCAATTATTTTGACCATGCCGATAATGCTTTTATTTCTGCTTACCGGAAACACCATAAGGATGGAAGTTTCGATATTAGTCTGGAATATGTTTCGTCACCATCCCTGCAAAACCGCCTGGTGATCTTGTCAGATCCAATGCTGGCTACGGGACAATCCATGGTAATGACCTATAAAGCCATCCTTGAAAAAGGGAAGCCACAACATACCCATATTGTTGCAGCGCTTGCGAGCACACAGGGTGTTGAGTATGTGAAAAAGCATCTTCCTTTGGGAATAACCCTGTGGATTGGTGCAGTTGATGAAGAACTTACCGCCCAATCATACATCGTTCCCGGATTGGGTGATGCCGGTGATTTGGCTTTTGGTGAGAAAAGTTAATTTTTATACATATTTGATTTATTTTCAGAACCTATAGGGCTTGCAAACGTTATACATACTGATATTCCTATTGTGAGCGAGATTGTTAAAATTCTATTAATTATATTGTTAAGCAGCGTTAAATTTGTTGCCGGACCTCCTTTTGCATATTATGATGAGCGGTATGATTTTAGTTTTTTTGAAACTGTTATTTATTGTGTACTTGGTGGTATGCTCGGCGTTTCCGTGTTCACTTTTTTTAGTATCGAATTACAATTAATTGCCAGTTGGTTTAAAAATAAATATAAAAAAGTTGTAGCTAAGAGCAGAGCAACATTACAAAGAGGCAATAGAGCCGAAACAGTTGAATTTTCAAATCAAAGTGATCATAAAAAATTATTTACTCCACGAAACCGGAAATTTGTCAGGATTTGGAGAAAATATGGTTTGATTGGAGTAGCATTTCTGACTCCTGTTTTTATCTCTATACCTATTGGAACTATAATTGCAAATGCATTTGAAGATAACAAGAAGAAAATATTTTTATATATGTTTATTTCTATTGTGTTCTGGTCAGTTTTTTTTACATCCATGTTTGAGTTGTATCATGTTGTTGATATGAATGAGCTCAAAGAAAAAGTAGTAGGATGAAACAATACAAAGCTATTTTTTTCGACCTCGACCATACCTTGTGGGATTTTGAGGCTAATTCCAAAATTGCCATTTCAGAATTATATACCACCCACAACCTTCAACATGCAGGAATACCCTCATCACAGGAATTTATCAAAATTTACAAGGTGGTAAATGCAATTATGTGGGATGAATACCATCGAAATCTAATCAGTAAGGAACATCTTCGTTTTGGGAGATTTGAAAGGGCTTTAGCACATTTTGGCGTTCACAAAAGGGAACTTGCCGAATTGCTGTCGGTAGAATATCTTCAGATATGTCCGGTAAAAACATTGCTTTTCCCAGGAGCGTTGAGTGTATTGGAGAAATTAAAGCAACAGCACTCGCTGCACATTATTACGAATGGGTTTAAAGAAGTCCAGTATTTGAAAGTCAAAAATTCAGGTTTGATGCCTTATTTCGATCACATTCATATTTCTGAAGAAATTGGATTTAAGAAGCCGGAACCTGAAATATTTAACTATGCCTGTAAACAAGCTCGGGCTGTGGCTGAAGAATGTATCATGGTTGGAGATAATCTGGAAACAGATATTGCAGGAGCGCGCAATGCAAATGTGGATCATATATTTTTTAATCCTGATAAAATTGAACACAATGCGAATGTGGATATAGAAATTTCACATCTGGAAGAATTGCTTCCTGTGTTTTTAAAGTGACAGCAGTTTTCCAGCTCTGTCATTCGCAGTAACAAAAAATCCCGGCTAAAGGCCGGGATTTTCATTTTTGCAAGCGGTGATTAAGGGTGAATATTAAATTGAATTACTGTTGATTTTCTTTTTGAGGAGCAGCTTCATTCTCTTTTCCTGTGGCTTTTGCTTTATCGGAGCAATGAGATTTGTCGGATCCTTTTTTATCTGCACAGCAAGATTTGCCATTTGCACTAGCAGTAGCTTTTTCTTTATTAGAGCAACATGCTTTAGCTTCACCTGGTGTGCATTTTTTACCATTATCGGCTGGAGTAACATCGGTGGCACTATCAATAGCAACTTGTGCCGGGGTAGCAATTTGTTCTTCCTGAGCAGTGGTTGTTCCGCCTGAAGTGGTGGTTGCTGATTGAGCCAATGCCAGAGTTGAAAACCCAAATGCGAAGGCGACTAATACGAGAGCTTTTTTCATTTCTTGATTTGTTTATGCGAATTTAGTGAATATGAGTTGATATTGTCAAGTTCCTTACGAAAAATCATGCCAAATCAGGTAATTGCGCTAATGAATGTTACATTTGCAGGTAAACTTTAGCAGATTGACCATTCAGGAAAATATTCGGGTTGCATTAAGTAGCGTAAAAGGCCAGTTGCTGAGGACTGTACTAACCTCACTTATCATTGCTATTGGTATTATGGCTTTGGTAGGAATATTGACTGCTATTGATGCAATTAAGTCATCGATTAACTCCAATTTTTCGAGTATGGGAGCTAATACCTTTACAATCCGCAATTCAGGTCTGGGAATCAGGTTAGGAAAAGGAGGGAAGCGACCAAAGCGATTTGAACGCATTACTTATCAGGAAGCACTGGCATTTACCAAAGCTTTCCAGTTCCCGGGCACTACTACCATTTCGACGGTTGCAACACAGGTAGCCGTTGCTAAATTTAAAGGAAAGGAAACCAATCCTAATATTTTAGTTATGGGAGCTGATGCCGGTTACCTGGCAACAGGAGGATATAGCCTGGATCGGGGAAGAAATTTTTCGCCTCAGGAACTGGAAATCGGGATGAATGTGGTTATTATTGGAAGTGAATTAGTTAGCACATTATTTAAGTCCGGAGAAAATCCTTTGGAGCAGGTCATCAATGTAGGCAACGCCAGATATCGGGTCATTGGTATTCTGAAGGAAAAGGGCTCCAGTATGGGTTTTGGAGGTGATAAAATGTGCATTTTGCCCTTATTGCATGTTAAGCAAAGATATGGCGATGACGATCGCAGTTACACCATTTCAGTGATGGCCAATAATGTTGCTCAACTGGAAACGGCTCAGGGCGAAAGCATAGGTATTCTTCGCGTTATTCGTGGTGACAAGACAGGTGAGGAAAACTCATTTGAAATAGTTAAAAGTGACAGTTTGGCGAATTTATTAATTGACCAATTAGAGTACGTTACTGTAGTGGCAACGATTGTTGGAATCATAACATTATTTGGAGCTGCCATTGGTTTGATGAACATTATGTTAGTTTCAGTCACGGAACGCACGCGGGAGATTGGGATCAGGAAATCGTTAGGTGCGACACAGTCCGATATCAGACGGCAGTTTTTGGTAGAAGCCGTGTTCATTTGTCAGATAGGCGGACTTGCAGGTATAATATTAGGGGTTACCGTTGGCAATTTAATGGGGATGGCTTTCAGTGCAGGGTTTATAGTTCCCTGGAAGTGGATTTTCTCGGGTATTGGTCTCTGCTTTGTGGTTGGAATTGCCTCCGGATTTTATCCAGCCGTGAAAGCAGCTAAATTAGATCCGATAGAAGCGCTCCGATATGAGTAATTCAAATGACTGATATTTAATAATTTAAACACTTTTTAATACCATTAATTATTAAATAATACCCGTTATTAAAGTTTTTCGGTCGTAGTTGTTTCAATCAGGAACTTTTTGTACATTTGCCGTCCCTTAGAAAGGGCTTAAACTAATCTAATCAAATACAGCATGTTAAAGCAGTATGAAACCGTTATCATTCTGAATCCTGTGCTTTCTCAGGATCAGGTAACTGAAACGGTAGAAAAATTCAAAAAAATCCTCACCGACACCGGTTCCGTAATTGTTTTCGAAAACAATTGGGGATTAAGAAAGCTGGCATACCCGATCCAGAAGAAGAACACGGGATTCTACTATCTCATTGAGTTTAAATCTGATGGAGCAAACATCGGTAAACTTGAGTTAGAGTACAAGCGTGATGAGCGTTTGATGCGGTTTTTAACTGTATCACTCGATAAGCATGCTGTTATCTACAATGAGAAAAAGCGTAAGAACGCTGCTCTGAAGAAGAAAGAAGAATCTGAATCTGTATCTCAAAACTGATCGCACCATGGCAAACAACGAAGTAAGATATCTGAATCCTCCGGCAGTTGAGGTTAACAAGAAGAAATACTGCAGATTTAAGAAGTTAGGAATAAAGTATGTTGATTATAAAGATGCGACATTCCTGACCAAATTTGTAAATGAACAAGGTAAAGTGTTACCACGTCGTTTAACAGGAACCTCGTTGAAATTTCAACGTAAAGTTTCTACAGCGATCAAGCGTGCACGTCATTTGGCGCTCATGCCTTATGTAACAGATCTTTTAAAATAAGGAGGCAAGGTCAATGGAAATTATATTAAAACAAGATGTGAAAAATCTGGGCTATGCACACGATGTGGTGAAAGTCCGTAACGGCTATGGTTTGAATTATCTTATTCCTAACGGATTAGCGGTAATAGCAAACGAATCCAATATTAAAATCAATGCGGAAGTATTGCGTCAGCGTTCTCACAAGTTAGAGAAGTTGAAAACGGAAGCAGAAAAAGTAAAAACTGCAATTGAAAATGTAGTACTTACGATTCCTGCTAAAGTAGGGGAGAATGGCAAGCTGTTTGGCTCTGTTACTACCCAGCAATTAGCTGATGTTTTGAAGAAAATGGGTCATACCATTGAAAAGCGTCAGATTTCAATGAAGGAAGAACATATTAAATCAGTAGGAACCTATACTGCCGAAGTTCAGCTTCATCGTGAAGTAACCGTTCCGGTTACCTTTGAAGTGGTAGCCGGTTAATCTCCGGTTCCTGGAACAAAAGGCAGCGCATTTATGCGTTGCCTTTTGTTTTTAAAATAATCAGATCAAAAATCAGTCGAACACAAATTAGTTAATTAAACTCATGGCAAATACAGGTGATATCCATGTTGGGTCGGTAATCAGATTTAATGGTGAATTAGTTCAGATCATAGAGTATCAACACCGTACTCCTGGAAACTTACGTGCATTCTTTCAGGCAAAAATGCGCAATTTGAAATCCGGTAAGCTCGCAGAATACCGTTTCAGAGCAGGTGAAGATGTTGAATTGGCAAGAGTGGAGTATCGCGAATTACAGTATATCTATAAGGAAGGTGAGCATTTTGTTTGTATGGATAACGATTCTTATGAGCAAGTACACATTCCGGAAGATTTATTTGGATCCGGATCTCAATTTCTGAAAGAAGGAATGACTGTTAAAATTGCTTTCGAGCAAGACACTCCGATTCTCGCAGAGGCACCAACTTTTGTTGAACTTGAAATTACCTATACAGAACCAGGTATCAAGGGTGACACTGCAACAAATACCCTGAAGCAGGCTACTTTGGAAACCGGAGCTATTATCAATGTGCCTCTGTTTGTTGATCAGGGTGAAAAAATTAAAGTTGATACTCGAACAATGACCTACGTTGAAAGGGTGAAATAATACTCTCCTTCAATACTTATCAAAGCCAAATCAGTAGATTTATCTGATTTGGCTTTTTTAATTTAGATTCACCTTACCATTACAGGTGCTCACCTATGTTTAAGACAAGATGGCGGAAAATAACTTATCATATGCGGGATTTTATGATATTTGCAGCAAGAAATCCATAGAAACAAAAACTCAATTTTGCAGAGATGTTTTCAAACCTTCACAATACCACCCTTGTTGGCATTTTATCAGCCTTTTTTTTCTTTTTTTTACTTTCGTGTAAATCGCCAACAAAGAAAAAGGACCAGTATTATCACGCTGCAGAAAATGGTTTAAAGAGTTTTAATAATGTTGGTGACAGCCTGGTTGATGTTGCTATTCCGGATTCTGTAGTTGCTTATTTAAAAGGAAAAACATTCAGATATAAAATGAGTCAGCTAACTTTTGATGATTCCTTGCATATAACACTAACTCATAACGGTAAAATAGACTTCACTGCACAGTGCCAGGTAGATGATTATCTCGTAAATAATGAAAGGTTAATAAGCTTAATTGATAGCAACAAGACGGAAACTATTAGTTATACCATTTCATATCAGGGGTTCATTACTGACAGGAGCACGTATGCACTATTTAAGCCGGAAGAAGAATAATTCTATCTAAAAAAATTGACCCCGTAAAGGCAATTACGCCATTACTTTTTTCTGTTGTCTCTTACGTTCATTTTCATCAAGATAAATCTTTCTGACACGAATTGATTTCGGTGTAAGCTCAACATATTCATCCCACTCAATATACTCCATTGCCTCTTCTAAAGAAAAGTTTATTTTAGGAGTAATTCTTACGTTATCATCACTACCTGCAGCTCTGAAGTTGGTAAGCTGTTTTGCACGTGTAACATTGATAACCAGATCACCCGGACGGATGTGTTCACCAATAACTTGTCCTGCATAAACTTCTTCACCCGGGCTGACAAAGAATGAGCCCCGATCCTGCATTTTGTCTATAGAATAAGCTGTAGAAAGTCCCTTGTCCATACTAATAAGAACACCATTGATTCTACCTGGAATATTTCCTTTCCAAGGCTCATAAGCTTTGAAACGGTGTGCCATTATTGCTTCACCTGCAGTAGTAGTAAGTACCTGGTTTCTCAATCCAATTAATCCACGGGCAGGAATATCAAATTCAAGATGTTGTAAATCACCTTTAGGTTCCATGATCAGCAACTCACCTTTACGTTGTGTTACTAATTCAATTACTTTTCCTGCAACTTCTGCCGGAGTATCGATAGTTAATGCTTCAATTGGCTCACATTTCTGACCATCAATTTCTTTGATGATTACCTGTGGCTGTCCAACCTGAAGTTCATAACCTTCACGTCGCATTGTTTCAATAAGAATTGACAAGTGAAGAATACCTCTTCCGTAAACCAGATAAGAATCGGGAGAACCGGTTTCTTCAACTTTCAGGGCAAGATTTTTTTCAAGCTCTTTATATAAACGGTCGCGCAGATGTCGCGATGTTACAAATTTTCCTTCTTTACCAAAGAATGGTGAATTATTAATAGTGAAAAGCATATTCATGGTTGGTTCATCAACAGCAACAGGTTGCAAAGCCTCCGGATTTTCCCAATCGGCAACGGTATCACCAATTTCAAAATCTTCCAGACCTACAATTGCACAAATATCTCCTGAAGGAACTTCACTAACCTTTGTTCTTCCAAGACCTTCAAAAGTCATTAATTCTTTAATTCGGGTTTTCTGAATTTTACCATCCTTTTTCACCATGGAAACTGGCATGTTTTCACGGAAAGTTCCTCTGTAAACACGACCAATTGCAATACGGCCTACAAAAGAAGAATAATCAAGACTTGTAATCAACATTTGAGGAGTTCCTTCATGCTGAGGTGCCGGTGGTACATAGTCAATGATGGTATCGAGTAATGCAGTAATGTTGTCGGTTGGTTGTTTCCAGTCATACGACATCCAACCATGTTTTGATGAACCGTATACAGTTGGGAAATTCAATTGTTCTTCAGTGGCATCCAAATTGAAGAAAAGATCAAAAACTTTCTCATGCACTTCATCAGGACGGCAATTTTCTTTATCTACTTTATTGATAACCAAAATTGGTTTTAATCCGGCATTCAAAGCTTTTTGCAATACAAATCTTGTTTGTGGCATAGGACCTTCAAAAGCATCAACCAATAGCAAAACACCATCAGCCATAGTTAATACCCGCTCAACTTCACCTCCAAAATCGGCGTGACCAGGGGTGTCGATGATGTTGATTTTTATACCTTTATATTGGACAGATACGTTCTTAGCTACGATAGTGATACCACGTTCGCGTTCCAAATCATTGTTATCGAGGATTAGTTCCCCCATAAATTGATTGTCACGGAACAACTTTGATTGGTGAAGAATTTTATCAACCAGTGTCGTTTTACCGTGGTCAACGTGGGCAATAATGGCAATATTCCTGATTTTCTGCATGTTGGAAAGTATGATAGTAATTTATAGACTCCTCTTTTTTGAGGGTGCAAAGGTAGTCTAAAAAAGCCGATATTCAAGAGATTAGCTGAAGCCAGTGGAAAACTATTTTGGAAAGAACCAATTTGTACAAATTTAATAAATAGATGGATTTTATGGAGTGGCCTAAACTTATATCTTGCGCCCTTGTTTAACCCTTATAAACAAAAGTTAAACAATTTAAAACCCTAAACGAATTATCATGAAAATGTTTCAAAATTCTATTTCCCGATTCGGTTTCCGATCGTTAGTATTAATCGCAATTCCTTTATCGGTTGCTTTCACCAGCTGTAAAGACGATGATGATGAGGAGCCAACACCAACTCCAACGACAGCTCGTTTGTTGGTAACCCATGCTTCTCCAGATGCACCAGGAGTTGACTTACTTCTCGACAATGTTAAAGTAAACAGTGCTGCTTTGGAATATCCAAACAATACCGGCTATTTAACAGTTAATTCAGGAAGCAGAAATGTAAAAGTAAATGTAACAGGAACCACTACCACTGTAATTGATGCTACACTGGCATTGGTAACTAACAAGAACTACTCTGTTTTTGCAGTTGATTCAGTTTCTAAGATCAGTGCAGTAGTTATTGAAGATAATCGGCGATTATATACAATTGTTGAGTAAAATTTGAGGCGTTTTTCTTTGAATTGTACAATTCTCTATACTTTTATAGTATAAATAACTATAAAAATGAGTAAAAAACTAACTAAGATTTCGGATATTTCAGAATATACTCCTGAACTTTTTTCGAAATATCTTGAACAAACTCCTCCGTTCTCTGTTTATGCATTTCGTCAGCGTCTAAAAGCTCGTCTCCGTCGCTCAAAGGTCGAATTGAAAGACTAGTCGAAATGCATTGCATGTGGAACATGATTTTTAATATAGAATGACAGTGGTCAACCCGCTTTAGGATTAGATTTATTTTTTCATCTATTGGCATATTAAAAGATGCTAGTTCTCCACCTTCTTTAAATAGGTCGTCAATATTTATATTTTCCATTGGTCGTTTGTTTTTAGTGTCCGGTAAATATATAATTATTCCTTACCTTTGCTATATGACCGATAAGAAAAAACCCGCTCCAAAAAAAGAACGGGCTAATAAGTACGATAAGAAGTTGAAAATCAATACTTCGTTTGACGAGGCATTGAAAATAGTAATGGGTAAAAAATCAAATTAAATTCCCGCTTGTATTGTTGTTTCTATTCTGCCTCATTACACTTTTAAGGGTTTGTTTGTTCATTCGCCTGTCGCCCTTTTTATCTTCTACCGACTCAATTAAAACCGGATAAGTCAGTTTAGTATTTTCGATTAAACCGAGTGCAAAGTCAAAGCGTTCCGCCTCTGTAACTTTACGGGTGTTGTACCGGAAACTAAACTCATTACAATACCTATGCAGGTGCTTAGAACTTACTTGGTGATATATCCCAACGATTCCACGTTTTAGCTGACTCCAAAACCCTTCAATACCGTTTGTATGTACGTTTCCTCTAACATACTCTCCTATGCTGTGATTAACGCTCTGAATAGAATATTTTGGTGCTAACTTATTGTAGATTCCTGCCTCGTCTGTGTAAATGGTGCTACCTTCTTTAACTATCCCTTTTACCTTCTCTCTAATATCCTCCATTGATTCGGATTTTAATGGAACGTGCGTAGTTACTTTACCATCCCTGTCGAGTAGTCCAATTACTTTTGTTTTGTTATCTCCCTTACCTTCTCTTAATTTATTTTTTCTGCGCTCGTGCATATTGGATATACTTCCTCCAATAAACGCCTCATCTGCTTCAATTTCTCCATCGAGCAATAACGGTGCTTTCTCTAAAAATAACTCTCTGATTCTGCCAAGCATGAACCACGCACTTTTCTGAGTAATTCCTAAATCTTTACCCAGTTGAATAGAACTAATTCCTTTTTTATGACTTGTAGCCAAGTAAAGAGCCTGAAACCACTTTGTAAGAGGTATTTTTGTATCCATGAAAATAGTGTTGTGCTTAACGTTGAAAATCTTTAAGCAACCCTTTTCACCACAACGCAGGTTAATGTCTCCTTTTAATCTGTACACTTTCGTGCTACCACAATGCACACAAGCAGGCTCGTGATTCCATACCATTTTTTCAAGGTGCTTAATACATTTCAATTCCGTATTGAAGTACTTTGATAAACTGTGCAGGTTGTTGAATTTGGTGACCATGTTTTTATTTGTTATTATTGGTACAAATATATACTAAGTTACTCTATTTATCTACCTAAAATGAAAATATTATTTAATTTAAAATCAATACTTTATCCTTATCATAAAGATGTAATTAAAAAATACAGGGAAGTAGACAATTTTTTACGCCATGTTAGCAATATTGATACTTACGTTGCGCCGGAACTTTTTAAAAAAGCACTTGATGAATCAGGTGTGCAAAAAATTGAGGGCGGGACAGATGCAACCGCAGTATTTTTACTTAAAGAGGGCATGATAATTTATGAGGAGCAAAACGAAAAAATAAAAATATCTATATCCATTCAAGGGAAAGTATTTTTGCTTTCAGGTGGTTATGAAAAGCAGTACATAAAAGAAAAAGTAAATCCTATGAAAAAGGATTTACTGACTGGGTTCAATGTTTTTATATCGGCAGCAACTATATTATTTTCAGTATATACGCTTATTGGCTATGAATCAAAATTAGAATCTTCACAACTTGAAATAAAAGAAATAAGAAAAGAATTAAACC
The DNA here is from genome assembly GCA_016788065.1 of Bacteroidia bacterium. Classification (GTDB taxonomy): domain Bacteria; phylum Bacteroidota; class Bacteroidia; order AKYH767-A; family OLB10; genus JADKJB01. Next base: position 42,133 of record JAEUTI010000009.1, read on the forward strand.
GACAAACTTTAGAAGTAGAGAGAGCCAAAAATAATGAAAGTAGAATGACCAACCCGAAACAAAATTCTGAAATTCATTATTATATATTTCCTCATAATTCTTCCACGCATACCAAAATTGATTCCATCGCTGCGCAAAATTGACCTTAGTATTATTTATATTTTTTGTTTTATATGATTTCATTGATAGTAATTTTTAGTTGATTAATCATTACTGGCAAATTTTATTCCGCTCTCAATCAATAACTTGCAAAATGATTGGGGCTTGATTTGGCTTGTATCTTGCTGTGGGTTAGCTTATTACAAGCGTTTTACTCTACTTTTGTATGTAGTTACCAGATAATCTGGCTACTCCTGCTTCAGGAAAAGCGCACATCAGATTTATCCACCTTTCTCCAAATGCACCGGCAGTTGATGTTGCATTGGACGGAGGGGCAGTAGTATTTGGTGACTATGAATTCAAAGAAGCATCTCAATTCACACCTTTGGATGCAGGGTCTTATGATCTGGAAGTACGTGTAGCAGGAACAACAACCGTTGCACTGGACTTAGCCCCAATAACATTAGTTGCAGGAAAGATTTATACAGTTTTTGCTAAAGGATTTTTGACAGGAACAGGAAATGCTGCTCTTGGTGCAGAAATTATCACCAATAATTAATAGTTTCGTGGTTAAATTAAAGGGTTCTGCATGTTTGCAGAGCCCTTTTTTTGTTTAAAGTTACACTATACGCCTAAGCTATTAAATTGACAAAATTCACCTTTTGTAATCTCAAATTGGTCATAACAATGGAGCAATAATGTGTACATTTGTGGTTCATTTAAGAAGTTATGAAATTCAAGAATCCCGTTTCATTAGGTGAATTGGCTTCAATCACCAACACCAGGGTAATAGGTAATCCTGCAGCCATGGTTGGAGGAATCAATGAAATACATATGGTTGAAAAAAACGATATTACTTTCGTTGATCACCCAAAGTATTATGACAAGGCACTTAACTCGGCAGCAACTTTCGTAATTATAAATAAAGAAGTTCCGGCACCAGAGGGTAAAGGATTATTATTTTCAGATGATCCATTCCGCGACTATGTGGCCATAGTTAAGAAATTCAGACCTTTTGAACCTTCTCAGATTCCTGTTTCGAAAAGTGCTCAAATTGGAGAAGGTACTATTATTCAGCCTAATGTTTTTGTTGGAAACCATGTTACCATAGGTAAAAATTGCATCATTCATGCAGGTGTTTCCATTTACGACCATTGTGTGATTGGAGATGATGTAATCATTCATTCCAATACCGTAATTGGTGCTGATGCATTTTATTTTAAACGTCGGCCGGAAGGTTACGATAAAATGGTGTCCTGTGGCAGGGTTATTATTCACGACAGAGTGGAAATAGGAGCATCCTGTACCATTGACAAGGGAGTATCAGGTGATACTCAAATTGGGGCAGGTACCAAACTTGATAATCACATTCATGTTGGACATGATACCGTAATAGGACGTAATTGTTTATTTGCTGCACAGGTAGGAATTGCCGGTGTTGTGGTAGTTGAAGATGATGTGATTTTATGGGGGCAAGTGGGAGTGCAGAAAGATCTGGTAATTGGAAAAGGAGCCGTAGTGTTGGGGCAATCCGGTATTGCCAAGTCAATCGAAGGAGGCATTACTTATTTTGGAAGTCCCGTTCGTGAGGCACGTGAGAAAATGAAAGAACTGGCTATGGTTAAAAGACTGCCTGAGCTAATTAAAATCCTTGACGAAACAAATTCCTGATAGTGGAGAATTCCATTGGTAATAACGCTGCGCATGAACTGGAGGCTAAAAAACTTCAGTTACATTGGTTATTACAAATTACCAAAGCCATCAATTACAATTTGCCATCGGCAACGCTTTTTGAAATATACCAAACTGTATTAAAGGAACATCTGAAAGTTGGTGAACTTGTTTTGGTTGTAAATGAAGGACACTGGCACATTCCGGTATCATACGGAGAGTCATCTGCAAGTTTTCCTGAAGATGTGGATGCTGCGGTTGCAACCATCGCTTCTTTCACAGAATCGGCAGGTAAGAATGATAACTGGGTAAGCAAGTTTGACACTGTTGTTCCGGTAATTCATCAGGATAAACCATTGGCTTATGCTTTGATTGATGGTATCGATGAGCAGGTGTTTCATTCCAGACGAGAAATCATTTCTTATATACATACAATTACCAATCTCATTGTTGTTGCAATTGAAAATAAAAGACTTGCAAAAGAATCAATTCGTCAAGCCGCAGTACAGCGCGAGTTAGAACTTGCTGCGCAAATGCAGTCGATGTTATTTCCTGCTAATCTGGTACGACATTCTTTTCTGGATATTGCTGCCACATACATTCCACACCAATCAGTTGGTGGCGATTATTATGACTTCATTCCTCTGAATGATGATGAAGCTCTGGTTTGCATGGCTGATGTCTCAGGGAAAGGGATATCTGCAGCTTTGCTGATGTCGAATTTTCAGGCAAATTTGCATGCATTGGTGAAACATTCAACAACTGATCCTGTTCAATTGGTGATAGAGTTAAATCGTTGTGTAAATCAATCGGCACAAGGAGAGAAATTCATCACGTTTTTCATAGCGAAAATAAACAAACAGAAAAAGCAGATTGAGTACATCAATGCTGGTCATAATCCGCCGGTAATATTAGTCAATGATCAATTGACTATACTTGATCAGGGCAGTACCGGATTAGGTATGTTTGAAGAACTACCATTTATCAATAAAGGAGTAGCCGGATTTCCGGAAGGGGCCATGTTATTTTGTTATACAGACGGAATAACTGAAATGGAAAACAGACATGGCCATGTATTCGGGGCAGAAATGTTGCATGATTTATTGAAGAACCATGTGAATGCCTCTGATATGGCGCAACTGCACGAGCGAATGGTTTACTCTTTAAATGAGTTCAGGGAAGAGATAGCTTTTAATGATGATGTGACATTCCTTAGTATCCGGATTACGGATTAAGCGAATTTTTTTGCTCCTTTGGTTGCTCCGATTTGGTGTAGTGATAAATTTCCAAAGCAACTATGGCACCAATAAAACCCCAGAATGGAACGGATGCTTTTTCGGTATCTAAAAAATTGTTTAACATTCCATGCACCCAGTAAGTAATGAGTCCGAGAATAAGACCCTTTACAAGTATTTTCAGATGTTTGTCATCAGAATAAATAATCATTCGAGAAGCACGGAATATCACCAAAGCACCTATCAAAATAAATGCAAAAGGTCCAACGATACCTTGTTCAGCCAGCGGTCCTATATATTCACTATGAGCATTTCCACCTTCTCCAAAATTGGTTGAGATAATAGTTTTTTCACTCCATTTTTGGAATGGTGCATATTCGAACATATAGGTTCCGGGACCCCATCCGAACCAGGGACGTTCATCAAACATCCTGAATGCACTATGCCATCTGTTGATACGTTCTACGTTGGAAGCATCGGTTGAAATATTCGACATGGATTGCACATGTGATGCATAGTCGGTTGAAGATTCTTTTTCGTTTTGTTCAAGAGACATAATAATTTCAGTCTGGAAAACCAGAAACAAACCAACAACCATTACAATACCACTAACTACTACGTAGGTTTTAATTCTAAGGAGAAAAACCAGATAACAAAGAAGTGCTGCAACAAGACTAATCCAGGAAGCCCTTGTATAAGAAAGAACGATTGCAGTTATAAAAACAAGCAATACTATAAAAGACCAAAATCTGACGCTTTTCGAGGATGTCTTATCTGCAATAAATCCAAACATGAGTGGAATAAACATTGCAATGAGAGCAGCATAAGCTGTATGGTCGTTATAAAAAGGAACCATAGAAGTGTGTGCTGCTTTTTCAGTAAATCCGGCCATTGCATGGTTAATAGTTGTATAAGCAATAACCACCAGTAATGGTATCACATAACACCACACAAAGACTTTTATATTTTTTACATTTCTGAAAACCAGAATAGCAAGGAAATAATATACAGCTACAAACCAAAAACGAGCCAGAGTTGCCTTAAATGAAACCATCGGCATGGAACTGGTGAGTGTAGTCACCATCATCCAAAGCAAGTGAAAAAGAATGGCCAGACTGATAGGGTGAGTTATAATTTTTGCTGTTAAAGTGCTATCATAAAATTGCCGGGTAATAAATAGCAACATTGTACCAAAAATAATTGGTTCAGAAGGGAGACTGATTCCAATACCCAAACCAGTCTTTGCAAGATTGATGGAGAGTGGAGTTAGTATTACTGCAAAAAACATCAGGTAATCGACTCTGAAAATACCGGTTACTACAACCAGCAAGGCAACAGGGAAAAGCAACAACCAATAAAATTCATTCACAATTGCAGTCAGTGCAATTAATGCAAAGACAGCAACGCTTCCGTAGAGCCATTTTAAGCCGTTGTTCTCCCGGGAAATTAGTTGCATTTAAATATGATTAGAAATGTAAACCAGTTGAAGAATTATTGAGACACCATCTGATGAGTGTGCAAATTAATGGCACACTCAAAGTGAACGGTTGGCTGTTATTCTTTTTGAGTTTTCGAATACCACAATAATGATAAAAGAAAGCAACAGCATGGAAGCGGTAAACATCAGCACAATTAAACTTCTGACCGGAGAAGACTTTTTCTCGGCAGGTACCGGTTTAGTTACCACGTTGGTGTATGTTAATTCCTTACTTAAATCCTTCAAGGCATTTTCATATTGAAGCTTTAAATCGTTGTAAGTGCCACGGACTCTCCATAAGTGCTCATTCAGGGAAACATAACGACCACCATTCTCTGCAAGGTCGGTCATAACTTTGTCGAGTTTAGAATTTGAACCTCCTTTAGCCATGCTTTCATAGTATGCACGGGTAAAAGACTTAACCTGTGAATTAAAATCAAGAAGGTTGTATGTTGTTCGAATATCTTTAAGTAAGTTCTCCATGGAATCCATTTCTGCCTTTTTAAGATCATACTGATTCTTAATAATCACCACTACTTCAGCAGATTTTTCCCTTTGAATCATCCGTGCTTTTTTATGCATTTTCACCAAGAGAGAATCAACCAACCGGCAAGCAACAAACGGATCTGTATCATAAACTTCTATTTCAACAGATTCAAATTTAGTCTTGTCGATTTTAATGTTTTCACTCATCTGACCATAAAGAAGGGTCAATGGATATTTTTGAGTTGTATCAATTTCATAATGATTAAACAGGTCAAAGTCGCGAATCAGCTCATCTCTGATATCGTCTGATTCAAAAAGCTGCAGCATTTGCTCTGTTGGGCTTTCAGTCGAGTAGGGAACTAAATTCGATGGATATACAATTGCTGTAGATTTGAATTTGGGCTTGATGAAATATTCCGAAGAAAAGACCACTGAAAGTATAATTGAAAGCACCGCTATCACAATGAGCGGAATTTTATACTTCAGGACTATATTCACTACAAAAAGTACATCAAAGCCACTTTTCTTGCTCGTCGACTCCATCATCATATTTTTATATCAATTAAGTATTGGCGGGCAAAAGTATAAAAAAAATGCATCCGCCCTACCGATTAGTTCCTTTAAAATCAGATAATTAGTTCCTGCACAATAAAATAAATCCTGTTTCGTTACCGATCGCCCTGTTTTAAAATGGTAATCATCGATTTGATGCTTATAAGCTTGAGAATAAATGAAATAGATATTCCAACTGCGAGGGAAAGCATGATGCCCGATTTCCATTCCATTCCGGATGTACCAATCATGAAAGTGAGTGCAAGTGTACTAATAGAGAAGATTAAAAATCTCAAAATCAGATTAATATTAGGTTCAAGTTTAAATATCCGATAACAAAGTATAACCTGAATTAAAGCGGTCATGAATTGGGTGATCATGCTTGAGATAGCCGCTCCTTTTGCCTGATATTTGGGTATCAACCATAGATTCAGCAAAATATTCAGCAACATTCCAAACAAGGCCATGGTATTCAGCTGTTTAAGATTTCCATTTGCAGTCAGCAAGGTCCCATAAATGTATGTCGTTGAAATGGCAAAAAAGCAGGTCATTAAGATTGCAAAAATCGGGGATGATTCTGCAACATGCTCATGATAAAGGAGTTCCATTATTTCCTTCCTGAAAGAAATAGCGATGGATGCAATTATCACGGCAGGTACTGCAAGTAAAGTATATGAAAGCCTTAAAAGTTCAGTAATGCTTTGTTTTAATTTAAGCATGTGTGCAAACATTGGAAGCAGTAGACCCGCGAAAAGGAAAGCAATCATGTTTGATGCATCAAGCAACCGGTAGGCTTGAGCATAAATTCCGGCCTGAAGAGAACCATTATCCAGTAACCTCTCAATCATGACGGAGTCGATACGATTATAGAAGGTCATTAAAAGAATCAGAATTGCAAACGGATAAGATTTTTTCAGGATCATCAGGAAAAACAAGCGGTCCCATTTCAATCTGTTGTAAACGGCTTTTCTGGAGAGTACCACCATAGTAAAAATAGCGGTTATAATATATGCACTGGTTTGGGCCCAAACAAACCATTCGATTTGAAAGGGGGTATCGGTAACATTTCCCCAAAGTAAAAGTGAGCAAATGGCGATCATGATAGTTCTATCGAGAACCGATATTACACTATCAGTTTTGAACATATGTAAACCTGCAAGATTGGATCTCAGGTAAAGAATAAAGGATATAAGCACCTGATTTAATAGCAGGATGGCCAACATTTTTAATTGCACCACTTCATACCCCAGGATAAGCGAACCAATAAGAGAAACCAGAATATACACAACAGCCAGCGCCATTCGGAGCATAATTATTCCTGACAGGTGTTTATCGAGTAATTGCCTGTTTTGAGAAATATTGCGGTTGTTAAAATTTGTAATTCCCAGATCCAGCAGGATATTGAATAAAAAGGAGAAGTTAAAAAGTGCATAATAGGCACCATAGGCTTCGGTTCCTGCTGCATTTTGCACAGAACGGTCGATTCCCAACAGCCAGAACGGTTTGATCAGGAGGTTGAGAAACAGCAGAAAAGCAAGATTGGTGATAAATTTTTTTTGCATTTCGAAAAAGTTGGTGCAAATTTAACCGAATTAATTTGGGATACTATCATTCACATGAATATGCTTAAAGATGCACCTGCGGATGTTTTAAAAACAGCTGGTTGTGATGAAGCCGGAAGAGGTTGTTTAGCAGGGCCGGTATTTGCGGCTGCTGTGATATTGCCGCCCCGATTCAGGCATCCATTACTTGATGATTCCAAGAAAATGAAAGAGGCTGATCGGGAAGAAGTTCGTGATTTTATCAAAGAAAAAGCTATTTGCTGGGCGATTGGAATGGTTGATCATGAAGAAATTGACAAAATCAATATCTTAAAAGCATCCTTTTTAGCCATGCACCGGGCAATTCTACAACTGACCGTTAAGCCTGAACATTTATTAATTGATGGAAACAGGTTTACTCCTTTTAATGGGATTTCACATACTTGCATTATAGGGGGAGACGCGAAATTCAAGGCAATAGCTGCAGCTTCCGTATTGGCAAAAACAGCACGAGATACCTATATGCTTGAGTTACATCAGCAGTTTCCTCAATATGGATGGGATAAAAATAAGGCTTATGCTACTGCTGCACATAGGGAGGCGTTGCATGTTCATGGTCAGTCGCCATACCACCGTAAATCTTTTCGACTAGACTACCAAACCAGTCTTGATTTTTAAATTGCTTATTAACACTGTAGTGTAGATAAATACAAGTAAGGAGCAACAGGGAGTGCAGTGCATAGTAGTAGTTTTGTTGAATCCCAAAAATTCACCAAATGCTGCCAGTGTATAAATGAAAAGAGTTGTTAGTTCCTCCATTATTACACTCTTAATCATAGTTGCCGGTGCAGCAACATACATTTACCTTAAAAATTTTCGTTCAGGAGGTGGTGATCCTGTAAAGGCAATTCCTGCAGATGCATCCTTTTATTTTATCTACAACAACCCCAACGAAGGCATTCATCAGCTAACGAAGCCTTCCTTCTGGAATACCATCAAGCAAGCCCCGGTTTTTAGTAAATTATACTCCCAACTTCAATTTCTCGATTCGGCATCCCGTAAAAACAGCACTTTGGCTTCTTTTATTTCGGAAGGTAGTGTTTATGTCTCCGGTCACGTTACAGGAGCCAGGGAGTTTGATTTTATTATTCTGAAAAGTCTTCCGGGCGCAATGTCTGAAGCTGCTATAAAGGAACTGGTTGTAGAACTTGCCGGGCAGGGTGATCAAAGTTTGTCCTCCAGAAATTACGATGGAACTCAAATATATGAATGTGGGATAGCCGGTAACCGGACTTATTCTTTTGCTATATCCAAAGGAGTTTTCATTAGTAGTTTCACACCTTTTCTGGTTGAAGATGCTTTGAGACAGTTGAAGCTTGGTAAATCAATCGCAAAAGATTTTAAGACAATTGAAGCCGGCACTGAAGTGGCTGGAATAACATTGTTTGCAAATGTGCGTGCATTACCTGCATTTCTTTCTGTGTTTACCAGGCAATCTGTATCCGCTAAGATTGCTCAAGTCAGCAGAATTTCTGGCTGGATGCAATCTTCGATCGGTGTTAGCAGTAACAAGCTGACATTTGCAGGCAACTTTGATCAGCCGGATTCAGCAGCATTCATTAATTGTTTTGAAGGACAAACTTCAGTTGAAAAGCACATGTTAAAAATATTACCCCGCAAGGCTGCATTCATTTCCTATTATGGTTTGTCGGATTTCAATAAATATTATTCCAGATTGCATGCAAATTACTTTACAGAAGCAGAGTCAGTCAACCGGGATCGGGTGTTTCAGTTTCTTGCTGAAGAATATAAGCTGAAGGCAGAAGAAAAAATGCTAGAATGGATGGGTGGTGAGTATGCATTAGTGATCACAGAGCCTTCAGGTGAAAATTATGACAATAATTCTTTTGCAATTTTCAAAGCTAAAAAACCGCAGGAGGCAATTACCCAGTTAAAAACCATCAGCAGAATCATAGATAAAAAAGACAATTCAATCACTAAGGAAGAAGGCTACAATGATCATACTATTGGCTTAATAAAAATATCCAATCTTTTACCTGCAATGTTCGGAAATCAGTTCAGGATGATGACCCGGATGTATTACACTTCAATAGGAAATTATATTGTTTTTGCCAATCAGGCTTCTTCATTGAGGTCGTTTATTGATGATTATGAAAATGGTGCGGTATTAACCAAAGATTCTGATTTTAATAATGCCACAGAAGGTATTTCCGGTAAGGGTTCCTGTTTTGTGCATGTTAACCCTGCCGCTTCTTTGTACCTTTTGCGTTCTTTAGCTGAGCCTGCAGGAATTAAATTAGAAAATTACAAAGATCTCATTGGTGGGATGCAGAACTTCACCTTGCAGTTAAATGCCGGTGCTAAAGTATCCATTGAGGGATCATTAGGATTTGCCTCCGGGGGTAAAGAAGAAGGGGTAAACAGATTGTTTTCTTTTGAAACAGATTCAGCAGTCAGCAAAAAGGTTTTCGTCATAAATGATCCCGAAACAGGAAGTGGTAAATTGTTATTCTATGATGATGCAAATACCTTGTACCTTACCGATGATGCGGGAAATGAAATTTGGAAGAAAGATATTCAGGGAGAAATAAAAAGCGAAATTTTTCAGATTGATTTATTTCGTAACAACACAAAACAATTGTTATTTAATACTGCAGATTATCTGTATTTACTTGACATGGAAGGAAAGCCTGTAGGCAATTATCCGATTCGTTTACCTTCGCCTGCAACAAACGGAATTGCTGTGTTTGATTTTGATGGCAACCGTGATCCAAGAATTTATGTAGCTTGTTCAAACAAGAGAGTGTATGCTTTTCAATCGTCGGGGAAACCTATGAGTGGCTGGAATTTTAATATAACAACCGGAACTGTTAACGGACCGGTTAGAGCGGCCAGACTTAATGGCAAGGATTATTTGCTGATAACGGATGAAGAGGGTGGCGTTTCAATGGTAAACCGTTATGGTGAAGGTGGAGTTTTGGTATCGAAAGGATTTACCATTGGGAAAAACAGCAAAGTATTCCAGGATTCATCAGGAACAATTATCACAACTGATAAAAAAGGTAGTATTGTTTCCATGTCAGCTGATGGTCATGTCACACTTAGTGAAATTGGTCAGTTGGAAGAAGATTATGGATTTTATTTTTCTGATGTTAATGATGATAATTCGAGTGATTATATTTTTACCGATAGCAATGAATTAATTGCTTACAGTAGAAATCTGGCAGTTATATTCAGAAAAGAATTTGATGATGAATTGAAGGGTCCCATAACCTCTGCTGTACTGACAGATGGCCGAAAAGTATTTCTTGTTTCATCCATAAAAAGTAATAAAACCTGGATGGTGTACCAGGATGGTAGCATCGCCGAAGGGTTTCCTGTTAAAGGAGATGGCGCTGCAACTATTGGTCAATTAAATACAGATGGAAAGCAGAACCTGATTGTTGGAAGCTCGGATGGTCACATTTATGTTTACTCACTGGAATAAGTGCTTTTCATCCCCAATAATGCCAATTAATTTTTTTGCTTAAAAAGCCATAGCAGATGTGCTTTACCGGAGTTGAATTTGCTGTCCTTCTTTAACAGCAATACTTTCATCAAAATTATTCAGCTTAATCAGCTTGCTGAGTTTCACTCCATGTTTTTGAGATATCATCCAAAGATTTTCTCCTGCTGCCACCGTGTGAAAGGCAGCTGCCGGACGACCTCGCTTTGGTTTCAGGTACACTATATCACCTGGATTTAATTCATCATTCTGACTGGCATCATTATACTTCAGAATCTGCCATAATCTCATATCATTGGCAACAGCAATAGAAAACCACGTATCGCCATCTTTGGCATTTACAAAAGGCACTTCATTTTTATTGGTAGCAGGTTTAGGAGCCCGCACATACTTAGCCGTTTGCTTTGGTGTTTTTGGAGAGACGGAATGCTTTGGTTTTTTTGTTTGCGGATGAGCGGCTACCGGTGCAGGAATAGAATTAGTCACAGGCATTTTCTTTCCACCTTTATCAAAATCATACAGCCGGTATTCTTCAATCAACTTGATTAGCAAATCGGCATAACGGGGGTTGGTGGCATAGCCGGCTTTCTTTAAACCATGCGCCCAGCTTTTATAATCGGTTATTTCATAGTCGAATAAAAAGGCATACCTGGGGCGTTCTCTTAAAAATTTACTGTGATCATCAAATGACTCCAATGCCGTTTGGTATTTCCTGAAACATTCATCTTTTGCATCATCATCTTTATGAAATCCAGGCCCTGTCCAGTCACTATGGCATTTAATCCCAAAATGGTTTTTAGCTTCTCTGGCAAGATCACTGTTGCCACTTTCCGATTCAAGTATTCCTTGAGCAAGTGTAATACTTGCAGGAACCCCCATCTTCATCATATCCTTAATAGCATCCTCCTTATACATAGAAATGTAATCGGCCGGAGTATACTTTTTAGCTGACTGACTAAAAACAGATATTGGAATGAGGAGCAGTAACAGTATCCGTAACAATGGGAGGTAGGGTTTAGAAATTGATGTGTTTAAATACAATGGCTTTCGGTTGTAACGTTAAGTTTAGTCATTCCATTATATCAGATATTACGGAACTCCTGCAAAGTGCAATAAAAGTTAATTTTTAGACGCATGTGGGATTAGAAATACCTTATTAATTAACATTTCAGTGTTGATAGAGGTTAACTAAGAATGGTTCGGATCCTTCATTTTTTTTGGTTCTTTGGATAACAATAAAATGCATAGATTTGACATTATATACGTCTGAACCAAAAATATCCAAATGAAAAAATACCCTGCTTTATTATTGCTAATTGCAATTATTACCTCATTAACAAATAACGTCAGTGGACAAAGCTTTGAAAAAGGCAACAAGATTATTGATGCAGGAATAAAGATCTCCATTTACAAAGTCGATGATCCTGATGATAATGATGAGGATGGGGAAGATGATGGTGCTGCCAGCTATACCATTCCGATTGGCTTTGAATATGCTATTTCAGACAGGATAGGAGCAGGAATTGAACTGGGTATTTGTAATTATTTTACCGAGGAGGATACAATTACCAGAGCAATTGCTAAGGCAAATAGTTTCGATGTTTTACTGAAAGGAAATTTTCATTGGGTGCGAAAAGGAAAGGCCGATCTTTATAGTGGACTTGGACTTGGTTTTTCATCCTTTAAGTACAAAAGTAACGATAACCTGAATAGCAGTTACAAAGCCACAGGACCATATATCAGAATCAGCGTATTGAATGCACGCCTTTATCTGGCAGATGCATTCGCACTCGGTTTACACTTTGGATTACCTATCATGAACTTTGAAGATGGACAACTCACGGATAATCTGGGTACTGACATTAATTACAGATTAAGATTTTCCGGCTGGGATTTGGGTGCCAGTGCTGCCATCCGCTTCTGATCGGGACAAGTATTGCAAACCACCGGTATGAATTGCCAGAATTTTAGTCCCTGCAGGTATAATTCCTTTTTGGGCTAAATCGTATATTCCATAAAATAATTTACCGGTATAAATTGGTTCGACAGGTATTGCTGTTTGTTGGAAAAAGGACTTGCAGAATGCATCCAAAACGGCATCGGATTTCGCATAACCACCGAAATGATAATCACTAAACACTTTTAATTGGCTCCATTTTTCCTCGGGAGTATGGCTTTTGATAAAATTTAAAATCGAATCCTGATCCCTTAATACATTTATAACCTGTAATGTTTGATCTTTCCCCAGTGCATGGAGTAATCCTGCAGCAGTAGTTCCGGTTCCAGCTGCAACCGCAATTACATTAAAGTGGTCATGCTTCTTTTCAAGAATTTCTTTACAGCCTATCATTCCAAAATTATTTGAACCACCTTCCGGAATAATGAATTCATTGCCATCGGTTTTCAGAATAGAATCAATAAATTCAGGCTCATTTCTTTTGCGATACAATTCGCGTGATACAAAACAAAGTTTCATGCCACTGGCAACAGCACGGCTAAGGGTGATATTTTTGATGGAATCTGCTTCGCCCCTTATGATACCTGTACAGTGCAGACCCGCTTTTTCACAAACGGCGGCAGTGGCTGCTATGTGATTGGAAAATGCTCCGCCAAATGTAATAATATGGTTTTTATGAAGTCTTTTTGCTTCTAAGATATTGTATTTCAATTTGTACCATTTGTTGCCGCCGGTAATTTCATCTATCAAATCGATTCTTCTAACAGTTAATTGCACCCCGGTGCCTGGGATTTCAAAAGGTCCCTGGTCAATAATAAATGATGGCAGTGTCGAAAACATAAGGTGCTTTTCAAATGTTAAACCCCGAAATTAGCTTAAATTTGCACTATGTCGTTTACTGATAAGTTCGATAAAGAAGATTATTATCTTTCACCTGAAGGATACCTTATATTCACAGAGGCATATCATTTAAAAAGAGGGTATTGTTGTCACAATAACTGCCGGCATTGTCCCTATAAAAACCAAAATAAAACAAACATTAAAAGTAACAAAACTGATAAATAAAATAAATCAGGTAAAGCACTTAACCAATGAGCACAATTTCAGGTAAACTCGATCTTTCAAAACTCAAGACTCCCACCGGTAATCAGATAAGCTGTAAAGGATGGGTTCAGGAAGCGGCACTTAGAATGCTTCATAATAACCTTGATCCGGAAGTTGCAGAAAGACCGGAAGATCTGATTGTTTATGGCGGTACCGGAAAGGCAGCAAGAAATCTGGAGTCATTTGAACTAATCGTAAAAGCTTTGCGTGATCTTGAGGAAAATGAAACACTTTTGATTCAGTCAGGAAAACCTGTCGGAATCCTGCCAACTCATAAAGATGCTCCCCGTGTATTGATCAGTAACTCTATGTTAGTACCCCATTGGGCTAATTGGGAGCATTTCAGAGCCCTGGAAGCCAAAGGGTTAACAATGTATGGTCAAATGACGGCCGGTTCATGGATTTATATTGGATCACAGGGGATTGTACAAGGTACTTACGAGACTTTTGGTGAGGTTGCCCGTCAACATTTTGGTGGTTCACTCAGAAATACACTTTCTGTAACCGGTGGATTAGGTGGAATGGGTGGAGCTCAGCCCCTTGCAATCACTATGAATGAAGGAGTTTGTCTGGCTGCTGATGTAGAAGCGTGGAGAATTCAAAAGCGATTGGATACCCGTTACATTGATGAAATGACGGATAACATAGACAAAGGAATTGACAGGGCTTTAGAGGCAAAGTCAAAAGGTGAAGCCATTTCAATTGGTGTTGTTTGTAATATTATTGATTTGCTGGAGCGGATGCTTGAAAGAGGAATTATTCCGGATTCATTAACGGATCAAACATCGGCACATGATGCACTTGTTGGATATTTTCCGCAGGGTTTGAATGTTGAACAGGCAAAAGTTTTGCGTGAGTCAGATCCTGAAAAGTATATTCAGTTGAGCAAAGAAAGCATGGTTAAGCACACTTCACTGATGTTGGAAATGCAAAAACGGGGAGCTGTTACTTTTGATTATGGAAATAATTTAAGAGGGCAGGCTTATGCCATGGGATTGAAAAATGCATTTGATTTTCCGGGATTTGTGCCTGCATATATTCGCCCGTTGTTTTGTGAAGGAAAAGGTCCTTTCAGATGGGCCGCTTTATCGGGTGATCCTGCCGATATTAAAGTAACAGATGACTTGATTCTGGAATTATTTCCTGAAAACAAAGGGTTGGCTCGATGGATTAAAATGGCTCAGGAGCGTATTGCTTTTCAAGGACTTCCGGCAAGAATTTGCTGGCTTGGACAAGGCGAAAGAGAGAAGGCCGGCTTAGCTTTCAATGAATTAGTGGCTCAAGGGAAGGTAAAAGCTCCAATTGTAATAGGACGGGATCATTTGGATACAGGCTCAGTGGCTTCTCCCAATAGGGAAACAGAAGCTATGAAAGATGGTTCGGATGCTATTGCTGACTGGCCTGTTTTAAATGCTTTGATAAATACTGCAGGTGGAGCCAGTTGGGTTTCGCTGCATCACGGTGGTGGTGTTGGTATCGGATATTCAATTCATGCCGGCATGGTGATAGTTGCAGATGGAACATCGGATGCGGCAGCAAGGATAAAAAGAGTTTTACATAATGATCCTGCCATGGGCGTAATTCGTCACATGGATGCCGGTTATGATATTGCATTGGATACAGCAAGAAAGCACCGTTTGGATATAAGAGAAAGATTGAAGTAATGGCTATTCAGATTTTTTGGAATGGTATTTGAAAGATCGGTTTAAACGAATTCTATGAGAAATTCCCGGATACTGATGATGTTGTTATCCATAGTTATGGTTACAACTTTACATTCCTGTGTTGATGATGACAATGCGGAACCTGATCTGCCGGGTGCTGATCGTGATAAGTTTGTAGGCAGTTGGCTTTGTCGCGAAACAGTTACAGGTGCTACACCAACTACCTTTACCATCACCATTCAAAAGTATGGTTCATTTGATTCCTTAAAAGTATTTAATTTTAATAACCTTGGCGCTCCATATTCTGTGTATTGGATAGTTTCCGGAAACAGCGTTACAATTCCGGCCCAGACAGTTACCCAGGTAGATATTTCCGGAACAGGTATTTTCAGTAATTCAAAGATTAATTTGAGTTATACTTCCGACACCGAATCGGTTTCAGCGGAATGTACCAAACAATGATGTTTTATATTTCAACACATCAAATAATACGGATTCACCCCAAATTTTGAGTTGTTTACGTAAAACAGCAATCGAATCAGTGCTTTGTAGTTAAAATTGTGGTTATTGATCTGCCTTATAGTGGTCAATTAAACCTCAATTCAACGCTATGAAAAAATTATTTACCCTACTATTGATCGTTATGGGATGGCAATTCGGAGTTGCCCAGGTAACAATCACACAAAACGACATGCCACAATCAGGTGATGAACTTTACCGAACGCGGGCGAATGTAAATCCATTTTTGAATTATGGTGCTACAGGTCCAAATCATGTTTGGAATTTCACCAACCTCACTGCTTCCAATCAGGATTCAGCAATTTATCAATCGGTTTCATCTACCAACTTCGTGTATGCGATTGCCTATGTAGATTTTTTTCTGAATCCTAACAGAGCTAATCATGCAAGGCAGGGAGTAGATATTCCTTTCAATAACTTGTTGCCGATCGATGATCCGTACACTTTTTATTACAGAAGTTCATCGGTGTATAAGAAAGTTGGATATGGTGTAGGACTTGCCGGAATCCCTGTTCCAATTATTTATTCTAACCATGATGAAATTTACAGTTTGCCAATAAATTATAATGATACTGATTCCACTTTTTCCTCATATAACCTGAGCATTCCAACATTAGCATATTATGGTTATGAGCAAAGCCGGATTAATGAGGTAGATGGCTGGGGAGTAATAAACACCCCTTCAGGAACCTACAATGCACTCCGTGTGAAAACAGAATTGTATGGAAGAGATTCCATTAATTTAGATACTTTAAGTTTAGGATTTACTATTGACAGACCATTGATTACAGAATACAAATGGTTGTCGCCCGGTTACCGTGTTCCTGTTTTACAGATCAATACTACTGAATTATTTGGTGTAGAGATTATCACGGATATATTCTTCTACGATGAACCTCGCACGTTGAATGTTGCACCACCATTGGCAAATGTAATTTGTCCCGGAAGCACTATTCCGGTTTCTTATGTTGCTACCGGAGTTTATAACAGTGGAGGAATTTTCAATCCTGCAAACATTTTCTGTGCACAGCTGTCTGATGCAGTTGGTGATTTCAGTGCTCCTGTAAACATAGGTCAGGTAACAGCAACAACTTCAGGAACTATTAATGCCACTATACCTGCGAATACCCCTCCTGGTACCGGATACAGAATCAGAGTTATTTCAACAAATCCGGCATATACCGGAAACGATAACGGTTATGATCTGGCTATCGGAACCACTCCGGTTGCTACTGCTACTGCAATGGGCGTAACTACTTTTTGTGAAGGCGGTTCAGTGATGTTATCGGCAACTGTTGATCCTGCTTATACTTATCAATGGCAACTGGATGGGGTCGATGTAGTAGGGGCAAACGGGTCTGATTACATTGCTACAGTTGGTGGAAATTACACTGCGATTGTTACCAATGCATGTGGTTCCGTTACAACAGCTGCAATCAGTGTAACCGTAAATGAATTACCTGAGCATACATTTAGCCAATCGGCTTATTTAATTTGCGACGGAACACCTGTTACTCTGGCGCCGCTCAATGTTACGGGTCAATCATCATTAACCTATCAATGGTTTGAAAGTGGCGTTGCAATCACAGGCGAAACCAACGCAACATTAACAACAACTTTATCAGGAAATTATAGTGTTGAGGTGATTAATTCTGTGACAGGATGTGCATTTACTTCTTCACCGGTGAGTGTTACTATTGATGCTATTCCGGCAATTTCGCTTACTGCAGCCGGAAATACCACTTTCTGTGACGGAGCTTCGGTAAACCTGGAAGCAACTATTGTATCCGGATTAACTTACCAGTGGTACCTTGATGGTACTGCAATCAGCGGAGCTACAACATCTGATCTTACTGCTACAGCTTCTGGAAATTATACAGTTGAAGTTACTACTTCCAATGGATGTACTGCAACTTCAACCGGTATTGCAGTGACAGTTGAACCTTTGCCAACAGCAGTAACACTGAATGCATCCGGAGCGCTTACTTTTTGCCAGGGTGGTTCGGTTACTTTAGATTTCGTTGCTGATCCCGGTGTAACCTACGGTTGGTACCAGAATGGAGTTTTACTTGCTTCTGCTTCAGGAAACACTTATAATGTAATTGATGCCGGACAGTATACCGTTGTTGCAACGAATGCTGCTGGATGTACTTCAACATCGGCTGCAACAACAGTTGTAGTGAATGCATTGCCAGCTAATCCTGTCATAACACCTTTAGGAAGTACTGTTTTCTGCGCCGGAGGAAGTGTTGTACTTGAAACACCACTTGTAACAGGTTACACCTATCAATGGACAGTTAATGGAGTATTAATCAGTGGAGCTACTTCAAATCAATATACTGTTGCTGACTCTTCCGGTTTCTATTCAGTTGAAGTTACCAATGCTGATGGTTGTTCAGCGATTGCATCTATATCTTATCAGGTAGTTGTAAATCCGTTACCAGCAGTTCCGGTAATCACTGCAGTTGTTGATACTTTATTTGCTTCCGGTTCCGGACCGTTTCAGTGGTACCTGAATGGAAATGCAATTTCAGGAGCAACCGGTGCTTATTATGTGGTAACTGCAAATGGAAATTATTCAGTTATGGTAACCGATGTAAATGGCTGTGAAAGCGCATCATTACCTTACATATTTACAACAGTCGGGATAGGTCAGATTTCAACAGGTAGTTTCAATGTATTCCCAAATCCTTCAAATGGTGTGTATGTTGTAACGTTTACTGAAAATGCAATTGGAAACACTTACATGATTCATGAAGTAACCGGCAAACTTATCCAATCCGGTAAATTAAGTGGTTCAAATTCGAAATTGGATATTAGTGAGGTTCCTGCAGGAATTTACTTCCTGACAATATCAAATGTTACATCCTCAGAAGTAATAAAGTTGGTTAAAAATTGATTATGATTTGAAAGTTAAAGGGCTGATAAAATGATATTCATTTTATCAGCCCTTTTTTATTTGGAGGAAAGTCAATTATTAATTGACACCCAAAAATGGTTAAGCTAATTCTGCTAATACATCAACACTTCCGGTAACTTTTTGATTTAGCCTGACATTCACCATAGCATTCAGGGGAAGGTAAACATCGACTCTGGATCCAAATTTGATAAAACCAAGTTCAGCACCCTGACGGATCATATCTCCCTCATGAGGATAATAAACAATACGATTTGCTAGGGCTCCTGCAATTTGTCTCACCAAAATTTCAGTTTTATTATCCTTCTGAATTACAACTGTTGTTCTTTCATTTTCAGTTGAAGCTTTTGGATGCCAGGCGACCAGTTTTTTACCTTTATGATATCTTAGAAACTTAATGCTTCCGCTTACGGGATACCAGTTTGCGTGAACGTTAATCGGTGACATGAAAATAGAAACCTGCAATCTCTCGTCTTTAAAATATTCGCTTTCAAAAGTTTTTTCAATAACAACAACTTTGCCGTCTGCAGGGCAGATAACATAGGCATCATTTCTTGAAATTTCTCTTTTTGGCATTCTGAAAAACTGAAGTATGAGAAGAAAAAATACCAATGACACAAACAGTGTTAATCCCATGATCATACTTTGTCCGGGCATAAATACCAGGACCAAAACATTGACAAGAATCAGGGCCGCTGCAGTGCCACTAAGGATTCCATAACCTTCTTTGTGAATTTTCATATTGCTTTTATTTTACTTCAAATAAAAAAAGCCGGTATTTCCGGCTTTTTTATAGAATTAATAGCTGCCTCTCGATTTGATTCCTTTTTCAATTTTTTCGAGTGCGAATATATAAGCAGCGATCCTCATAGATACTTTGTATTTCACAGATGTTTGCCAAACATTTTCAAATGCTTTCTTCATCCAGTTGTCGGCACGTTTATTAATTTCATCTTCAGAGTAATAATAGCCGGTACGGTTTTGAACCCACTCGAAATAGGAGACAGTAACACCACCGCCATTGGCAAGAATATCAGGAACGATTGTTACACCTTTATCATTCAGAATTTTATCGGCATTGGCTGTAGTTGGGCCATTGGCACCTTCAACAATCAGTTTTGCTTTGATTTTATGAGCATTGGTACGTGCAGTGATCTGATCTTCCATTGCACAAGGTGCAATTACATCAACCTTCAAGGTAAGTACCTCTTCATTCTTAATTAGTGTGCCTCCTTTAAATCCTTTGAGTACACCTTTGTTTTTATCGCGATAAGCAATTGCTTTCTGGATATCGATTCCTTTTTCATTGTAGAATGCAGCTGTATGGTCAGAAATTCCGACAACTTTTACACCATGCTTTACAAAATGCATAGCAGTAATAGAACCAACATTACCAAATCCCTGAACAGCAGCGGTGCATTTTGTTGGATCCATTCCAAGTTTTTCCATTGCCTGCAAAGCAGAAACAACAACACCACGTCCGGTAGCTTCAACACGACCCAGTGATCCACCAAGGTGCAGTGGTTTTCCGGTTACAATACCCGGAGTGAAAGCACCTGATATTTTAGAAAACTCATCAACAATCCAGGCCATTTCCTGCTGACCGGTATTCATATCGGGTGCAGGGATGTCTTTATCAACACCAAAAATGTCTGCCATTGCAGCAGTGTAAGTACGAGTCAGACGCTCTAATTCGCCTTTTGACATAGAACGAGGGTCGCATTTGATTCCACCTTTAGCACCTCCATAAGGGATATCGGCGATTGCACACTTGAATGCCATCCAGGCAGCAAGAGCTTTTACCTCATCCGTGTTAACATCCATAGAGTAACGAATTCCACCTTTTGAAGGACCAAGGGCAGTACTGTGAATTACCCGGTGACCTTCAAAAACAACTGTAGATCCGTTGTCCATTTTGATTGGCAAACTAACATGAATTTGCTTTTCGGGACTTTTGATAATTTCATAAACATCTTTATCTAACTTGACAATTGAAGCCGCCATATTGAGACGGGCAATCATTTCTTCAAACGGGTTCGTGCTGTCAGTAGCAGGATTCCCTTTCTTGGTCGTTTTATTCACAGAATTAAGTTTAGTTAAAACAGGGTGCGAAATTAGGGATTTTTAGGCTCTGCTAACCAATTTTTAATGATTTTTTACCATTTTAATTAAGCTTTTTGAACAGGTAAGATAGGTTGAAGGGACTCATAATATATTGATATACAGTAGTATATTAAAATTTTTATAAATCTTAATCAAGAATTATTAACTTTAATTTTTTAAATCCCCCTTCGTTTCATGAAATTGAATCTGTTTATCACTTTGCTCCTGTTGTTGTCCGCTGTTGCGGATGCCCAGGAATTTGGAACCTGTTCTCACCGGAAATCATCAAGAATGGGTGCATCCGTCCAGGCCATTGATTATGAAGTTCCTCACATAGGAATTTATATTGACTCCATCAATTTCAGTGGACAGCAATTACAAGCAATGGCCTCCCTGACTGTAAAAGCTGTTTCAGCGCCGGTTAGTCAGGTAAATTTCGATTTATTAGGATTCAGTATTGATTCGATTTCTATTTCAGGCTATAGCAATACCTACACTTACAATGACACTGTAATAGCTATAAATATTAACCCTGTGCTTGCTATAGGTGATAGTGCTGTCGTTAAAATCTATTATCACGGTTCTCCGGCACAGGATCAATCTGGGTGGGGAGGATTTTACTTTAGCGGAACTTATGCTTTCAATTTGGGAGTTGGATTTGATGCTGATCCGCATAATTATGGAAGGGCATGGTATCCTTGTGTGGATAATTTTACATCGCGGAGTTTATACGATTTCTATATTTCCACACCGGCAACATCGAAAGCATTTTGTAATGGAATTTTGCAGCAAAGCACAGTACTTCCTGATGGCAGAATTCAATGGCACTGGAAAATGAATCAAACTATTCCAAGTTATCTGGTAAGCATGGCCGTTGCCCCTTATTATACCTTGCAAAGAACATCAAATGGTATACCAGTAGAATGGGCTGCATTACCTGTGGATACGCCTTTAGTTTTAGGAACATTTTCAAATCTTGATACTGCATTATCGAGCTACATAACGGCGTATGGTCCCTATCCATTCGACAAGGTTGGATATTGTTTAATACCTTTTAATTCCGGTGCCATGGAGCATGCTTCCAGTATTCATATTGGAAGAGCTTTTGTGAATGGTTCACAAACCTATGCAACTTTGTGGGCACATGAGTTGTCACATATGTGGTGGGGAGATAAGGTAACTTGTGCTACAGCAGAAGACATGTGGCTTAACGAAGGATTTGCCACTTATAATGAAGCATTTTATACAGAGAAAGTATCTGGCATTGCAGCCTACAGAGATTGGATTCGTTCGAATCACCGGAAGGTATTACAATTTGCACATACTCCGGCACAGGATGGTTCTTATTTAACCATGAACAACATTCCACATGCTAACACTTATGGTTTTCATGTCTATCAGAAAGGTGCCGATGTTGTGCACACCTTAAGAAATTATATGGGTGACAGTGCATTTTTTGCAGGAACCCAACAGTACATGAACAATAAAGCATTTTCAGCGGCAACAAGTGCCGATTTACGTGATGAATTAACAGCAGGATCGGGAATAAATATGAATCGTTTTTTTGATGATTGGATATTTACTCCGGGGTTTCCTCATTTCTCGATTGATTCTGCATATGTTATTTCAGGTGGATTGGATCATGTTTATCTTTTTACAAGACAGCGAAGCAAAGGCAATAATCACATTTACAACATGCCTGTTGAAATTACATTTTCAAATGGTACACAAGACACCACTGTTACCATTATTATCGATTCCTTAACAAATTCATACCATATACCATTGCTGATGTTGCCTACCTGGATGGCACTCGACAGAAATGAAAAAATCAGTGATGCAATTTCTTCTAACGAAAAGATTGTAACAAACATTGGAACAGTAATTGTGCCTGAAACAAATGTTACATTAAATGTACAGGCTACAGGTTCAGCTCAGGCATTGGTGCGAATTGAGCATCATTTTGTTCCACCTGATCCATTTATACAATCCAATCCCGGTATCAGACTTTCTGACTACCATTACTGGTCGGTTAATGGGAATTTTCCAAATGGATTTTTGACCAAAGGGTTATTTGTATATGATGGGAGTACAAACGCAACAACCGGTTATCTGGATAATACCTTCATTACCGGAACCGAAGATAGTTTAATGTTATTATACAGACCAGGTGCTGGCCATAACTGGGAACAAATTGGTTCCATATTACATAATATTGGACCATCTGCTACCGACAAAAGAGGCAGCTTTACAGTTGATACCTTAATGATTGGAGAATATACTTTGGGTTACTATGATTATACAGTTGGAATTTCAGAAACTGAAGAGAAATCTCCGGTATATTTAACAGTCACTCCAAACCCGGGAACAGGAGAGTTTCATTTGTCCAGTAGCTTGGCACATGATGGAATACACGAAATTATAATTTATGATTCCGGTGGCAGGGAAGTGCTTCGTAATTCTAATTTAAGAAGCAACGAAGAGTGGGTGGTGCAGCTGGGAAATAAAACATCGGGAATCTACAATGCTGTGTTATTCAAAGATAATAATCGCATTTCTTCCTTAAAATTTGTTTTAAGTAAATAGCTGAACAAAAAATTGGTGAATTAAATAAAATTCAGTTGCTGAAATTTTTTACCAATAACTTTGTCTGCATCAGCGCCAAGCCATTTATCGAGAATGGTTGCATAAATACTTCTGAAATCGAGTTCGTAACTTAGGTCACCGCGTAATAAATTATTCAGTTTTGGCGGATCATTATAAAATCCTTTCTTTTTCAGGTTACCGCCAACGAGAATCACATTATTTGCTGCCCCATGATCGGTTCCCTGACTTGCATTTTGATCGACACGCCTGCCGAATTCAGAAAAGCACAGAACAAGAGTTTCGTCGAATTTATTATTTCTTTTAAGATCATTTGAAAACGATTTCAGGCAATCACTAAGTACGCCGAGCAAACGCCCCTGGGCAGGTTTCTGATTTGCATGTGTATCGAATCCTGTGATGGAAACATAATAAATTTGAGATTCACATCCGGAACACAAAAGTTCAGCTATTATCTGAAGTTTTTTACCCATTTCATGGTCAGGGTAGGATTCATTTGATTTGTAAATTTTCGAATAGTTGTGAATATATCCGGCAGACTGTGATGTTTCCCTCAGTGTTTTGTACATGTAATCAGCAGCATCATCAGATTCAACGCTTGCAACATTAATTAACGCATTTAAGTAGGGATCCTTAATCGCATTGAACAGCCTTTCAGGATTTCGCATAGCAAGTCCTTTTACTTTTTCGCCTTTCAAAGCCAGACTTAACAAATCATCCATTTCAACTGCAACATGTGCCTTGTCATTATTTACACAATAAGCATCCAGATATCGGCCAAGCCAGCCGGTATTCAGATATTGGTCACTTCCGCTGGCCGTGTTCCAGATATCCATTGACCTGAAGTGTGAACGGTCGGGGTTTGGGTAGCCAACCTGATTGATGATACAACATTCTCCTTCTTTAAAAATACTTTCAAAAGCTTTCATGTTCGGGTTTAATCCCATCGAATCATTCAAGGTAATCAAATCAGATTTTGGGTAACTAAGACCCATTCGGCTTTGATAATATAAATCGTTGGTATATGGGATAAAAGTATTCAGTCCATCATTTCCTCCTGACAATTGGATTATTACCAGTTTTTTGTTGCCTGTTGATTCAGAGAAAATCTGTTTATTATTTAAGCTATGTAAAAATTTTGGAACCAGCAAAGATGCAGTAGCCAAAGATGAAATCTGAAGGAATTTTTTTCTGTTCATTTTATTTTAGCTAAGTTGATATTCCGGAAGTCCCATCAGATAAATGGCGGTTTTAATTTTCTTTTCATTGCCTTCGAATTTCCATGTAAAACTCCGAATTGTTTCGAAGACTTCGGCAGATGGTTGTTTTTGATTCAGTATTTCAGATAGTTGTTCACAAAATTGATCATCCTTTAGTTTTGCAGTCAGTTGAAGGAATGAGTCGAAATCGCAAATGGAATTAGTTTTTTTTGCTTTGTTGCCTTTTGCTACTGTCGGTGTGCTTTCCAGGGCATCAAATGATTTTTTAGGTTCTATTGAAACTGATGCATCACTCAGCAATACTTTGGGAAGACGGTTTCTGAAAATCAATGTGGAACTGTCTATCCATGATTTACCTCCCGGCCATCCTGCTACATTTGGGGGATTAAAAAGAACCTGCCCCAATACACTGTACAGGTTTAGCCGGAAAGTGGGCTCAACAAACTGAATCTTGAAGTAGCGCGACATTCCTGAAATTAATTCAACAGGTGATTTAATTTTACTGCCAACATTTTGACTGTCGATAAACCAGGTACTGCTAAAAATTGATTTCATCAATTCACCAATGTGAAGACCCGATTTAATAAAACCTGCTTCAAGTTCTTTTACTCTTATGGGGTCAACATTTTCATTCACAAAAAACTTGTAAATCCTGGTAACAAGGTAGGTGGGACATTCACTTTTATTCAGAATAAGTTTGATTAAATCATCTCCATTAAAATTCCCGGTTTTCCCAAAAATAGTTTTAGATCCATCGTCATGATGTTCTTTACGAAAATGGAAGTCACCATCTGGAGTAAATGTCCATCCGGTTAACGCTCTTGCAGATTCCAAAACATCAGTTTCGGTGTAATTGCCACGATCAAGAGTGAAAAGTTCCATAAGTTCTCTGGCAAAATTTTCATTTGGATGTGCTTTTCTGTTCTGATTGTTATTTAAATATTGCAACAGCGCTGCATTTTTGGTCATTGCGGTTAGAAGAAGTTCAAACTTTCCTAATGCATTTTCTGCAATTGCATTGTAGTATTGACTCATAAATGCAGGATTGCCAACACGACATGCGAAATGGCCCATCCAGAACAGGGTCATTTTTTCTCTCAGCAAATTTTTATCACCGGCATATCGGTCTAAAATAGCATCTCCAATATCGTATCGCGCACGTCTTTCATTTTTGCGATATTGTACTTTGGCTTCCGCTGACATGTCTTTCAGGTAATCTGATTTAACCTGATTCCAATAGTCGAGTACAACAGGTTGGTGTGGCTTAATACCATCGAAGATAGTTTTCAGATGATATTCGTACGACTTAGAATAATCGGTGTCCAGAGATGGACCAAAGTTGGCTCTCCAATATAAATGTTTAATTTTTAACTTGTTATCAATCATCGTTTATAAGACCAACCTTAATTAGTTTCGTTTAATAAAAGTATAAAAAAATCCCGTTTTATAGATGTAAAACGGGATTAAGGATGAAATATTGATTCCAACTAAGATTTAGCCATACTGGTTTCTTTATGAAATTCTCTGGTCAGTAAATCGTATCGGTTTCCTTTAGTCATGAAGTGCACTTTCAGGTTTTCAATAGAAATTGGTGAACCGTCCTGCAAATCAGCAATATTAGAGTGTCTTATTTCATGTCCATCGACAATAGTCACATGGGTAGAGCCTATAATTTCAAGGTATCGTCCTTCAGCAATCAGTACGCCTGTATCTTCTCCTAAACCAATTCCTATGCAACCGGGGTTGCTTGCAACTGCCGTAGCAAGACGTCCAAACCGACCGCGTTTATCGAAATGAGAATCGATGATTACATTTTTAATAAATGCCAGTCCGGTAGTAATTTTCACTTCACCTTTAAGAAGAGCCTGAGAACTACTTCCCTGATAAATCATAGTATTCGACATTGCCATTGCTCCTGCACTTGTGCCTGCAATGATAAAGTCTTCATGGTGATATCTCTGATGAAGAATATTCAGAATTTCGGTACCGCCAAAAATGGTACTCAAACGGAGTTGGTTACCTCCGGTGAACATCACCCCATCACAATTACGAATTCTTTCAATGTATTCCGGATTTTTCGCGTCCTCCCGTGTTTTGATGTGCATGAGTTTCACATGCTGATTACCCAGTTTGCCAAAAGCATTGATGTAAGCTTCTCCAACTTCTTCAGGAATCGATGATGCACTGGTTATAACTTCAACATTGGAATCTTTATGTCCTTTTATTTCATGAAGAATCCGGCTTAAGATCTGTAATTCGAAAAAGTTGATATTATTTTTCTGTTCGTGGTTCGGTTCCGGCTCAGTTCCTTTGTCTTCGTTACCTCCAATTGGTATCAGCTTTCCTTTAGGGATATCCATAGTTAAGATTTCAGTAAGTGGGCAAATTTAGGTTAAATCCTTTATTATGCCAGTCAATTTAACTGCTAAATGCACTTTAACTGATGTTGAAAATATTGTAAAATGATGACTATCAGTATATTGTAATAGTAATAAGTTTATTTTGATTCAGGTGTAAATTTTGGTTCAAAAGCACCTTTCACAGTGTTTCCAGGTTATTTGTAAGCCAGAGTGCACGTTTTTTAATGGCTTCTGTTTCGGGTACAGTCATTTTTTTAATATTCATGTATACCATTCCAATTCTGGGATTTGATTGCAATTTGTTTTGATTTTTGATAAAAAAGTTCCAGTAAAGTGCATTGAAAGGGCAGGAGTTTGAGGCTGTTCGGGAGGTTTTGTCATACATGCATGTTTTGCAATAATTGCTCATTTTACCTATGTAATTTGCTGAAGCAACATATGGTTTTGAAGCCACCAATCCTCCATCGGCATATTGACTCATTCCCCTCGTGTTGGTAATTTCCACCCATTCAATTGCATCGGCATAAACACCCAGATACCATTGATCAACCTGATCGGGATGTATCCCTGCCAATAGTGAAAAATTGCCAATCACCATCAGCCGTTGAATGTGATGTGCGTAGGCATTGTCTAAAGAATTTGAAATGCATTGCTTGAGGCAGTTCATGGATGTGTTGCCGGTCCAATACCAATCTGGAATATTTTGATGATGATCAAAAAAATTTGTTTTAGCATAATTTGGCATTTTCATCCAGTAAATCCCTCTCATATATTCACGCCATCCTATAATTTGTCTAATAAATCCCTCTACCTGGGAAATAGAAATAGTTTCAGGATTTTTATTTTTTTGAGTAATAACTTTTTGGATTACTTCTTCCGGGTGAAGCATTTTTGTGTTGAGTGCAAAAGAAAGCCTGGAATGAAAAAGTGTGGAATGTTCTGTCAGCATCGCATCTTCATACGTTCCGAAAGCAGGAAGCAATTCTTTCAAAAACCATTCAAGCTGCATTAATGCTTCTTTTCTGTTTGCAGGCCATGAAAAGTCTGATGTATTAATTTTTCCAATGGTTTTAATCTGCATTTCTTTTATTGCAGATACAATCTCATCAATTTCATGTAAAAATTTTATTGGTGGACGAAGTGGTACTTTCCCATCATAACTTTTACGGTTTTCATGATCGAAATTCCACTGTCCTCCTTCGGGATCATTACCATTCATGAGAATATTGGTTTTTTTTCTCATATACCGGTAAAACGATTCCATTAATAATTGCTTCTTACCTTTAAAAAAAATCTCCAGTTCATTTCGTGTGGTCAGAAAATGTTCTGTGTCGAATACTTCATATTTTAAATCAAGCAAAGTGGCCGTTTTCTTTAGCTCTTCATCAAGCCTGTATTCATCAGGAAGTTGATATTCAAATTTTGAAACTACATTTGAATCACATAACAATTTTAAGTTTTCAAAAAACGATTGACGGTTTTCAATGTCGTTAATCTTAAAATATTTTATTTGATGTCCGGCATCACTTAATGATTTTGAGAAGTGTCTCATAGCATTAAAGAAGGCAACAGTTTTTTGAATGCGATGCGCAACATATTCCTGTTCGGGCATCACTTCCATCATCACATACAAGACATTTGGATCTACCTTTTTGAACCAACTATGATTACTATTGAGCTGATCTCCCAGAATGAGTCTAAGAGTAATATTGGATTTTTGGAATTGCATAGATAAAAAAGATAGTAAAACTTTTCGATTGAATTAAACAAGATTATTCCAAAAATCAGAATATTTGTTTTGTGGATCAAATTTGCGTGCCTGAATTTCAGGATTGAAAATTCTGATTTCCTTCGGGTCGTTACCAACTCCTGCAAGGTATGCCCAGTTTCCCCAATTGCTGGCCGGTGAATAATCAACTAAAAATTCTTCAAAGTACCATGCTCCCCAGGTCCAGTTTACTTTCAGGTCATGAATCAAATAGCTCGCAACAATTTGCCTTCCTCTGTTGCTAAGATAGCCTGTTGTTTTGAGTTCTTTCATAAAAGCATTTATCAACCTGTTTGGAGTAGTTGCATTTTTCCATGATTCAAATCTCTGTTCTTCTCCTTCAAAATAGATTGGAGCAGCATTTCGGATTCCGGATTTCACGAAATAGCGATTGCCATGTTTTTTAAACATAAAACGGAAAAAGTCGCGCCAAAGCAATTCAAATATCAGCCAATAGGTAGAATCATTGCTGTAATTTTCATTTTCAAATTTTTTTATCTCATGGTATACCCGTCGTGGTGAGATACATCCCAATGAAAGGTAAGGAGATAACCCTGAAGAAAAGTTAACTCCTGTGAGCGCGTTTCTGGTATCTTTATAACTTAAAATACTTTCCGTTTCCCAAATGTAATGATTCAATCTGGAGAGGGCTACTTTTTCACCACCTTCAAATGGCATACATGATGCCGGATTTTTGCGAATGTTCGAAATTCCTAATTCTTTCAAGCCCGGAATTTTACCTTCATCAATTACAGGAATGAAAGCAAAGTTTTCAGGCATGGGGTACTCGGCACGGATAGCTGATTCTTTTTCAATTTTTTTTCTGAAAATAGTAAAAGTATCAGGGATATCTTTGATAGGAAAGGGGAGGTCCTGTTTATGATACAGGGTATGTCCGATATAGGAAGTCAAAGGAATTTTTTTCTTCCAGAGTTCCCTCTCTACCAGATCCATTTCACGATTTTCATCATATGCTACTTCCTGATGAACAATTACTTCATCAATAGCATAAGTTTGTACCAGTTCCGGCAAAATTTTTTCAGGATTGCCATGACACACAATCAGTGTTCCCCCCAATTTTTTAAAACCTTCTCTCAGATCTTTGACACTTTCAATAATAAATTTGGCTCTGAAAGGGCCTGTTCGGTTGGTATTGATAGGAGATTTTCCATAAAAAAGCGGGTTGAAACAGAAAACAGGTAAGATTTCTTTGTTCTTTTTTGCAGCTTCATGTAAAAGCACGTGATCATGCAACCTAAGATCATTCCTGAACCATACAAGTACACGCCCTTTGCCCATGATCGTTTAACAAAAAAAAGCCCTGTTTTGTTATTGCAGATGATGGAATAATATCATATTCGAAGCGTACTTTCTTGCTGGTGGAAATTATCAGGGTGACATTCATTTTCGGGACATACACGGTACGTTATATTTTGCTGGTTCAAGCAGGTTTCCAATGAAAATTATACTTATTTTCTCGATAAAGTTTCATGGTCATTGATTTCTAAAATATCTCAAGTGTCTGAATATTAAGCCAGTATACGGAAGAAAGAAACTGATAGAATTTTATAAGGTTTTAATTCCAAAGAACTAAAGGCGGAAAAATTGAGATGGGCCGGCCGTGGAACAAAGTGATCTCGGGATTAAATCCGGAATAATCCTCGAATAAAATACTGTGAAGTTGCAGGATTCAGAAACTATTCCTATTTTCAGCCAACTTTCCAACCTAAAAATATTTTATATGAAGATAATTGATATCCGTGCAATGCGTGGTCCGAATTATTGGTCGATTCGTCGCCATAAGCTTATAGTGATGAAGCTTGATTTGGAGGTGTTAGAAGAATTACCAACAAACAAAATAGACGGATTTAGTGACAGGCTGGAGAAAATGTTTCCCAGCATGTATGAACATCGGTGTTCGGAGGATCAGCCCGGCGGTTTTTTCAATCGGGTAAAAGAAGGAACATGGATGGGGCATGTCATTGAACATATAGCTTTGGAAATTCAAACACTGGCAGGAATGGACTGCGGGTTTGGTCGTACGCGAGGAACTGGCGAAAAGGGAGTATACCATGTGGTGTTTTCTTATATGGAAGAAAAGGTTGGAATTTTCGCAGCTAAATCTGCTGTGAGAATTGCTGAAGCACTTGTTGCAGGAACTGATTACGATTTGTCGGATGATATTCAGCAAATGCGGGAAATCAGAGAAGACGAACGACTAGGGCCTTCAACAGGTTCTATCGTTGAGGAAGCGCAAGGTCGCGGAATACCCTGGATTCGATTAAACAGACACTCACTCGTTATGCTGGGATATGGTGTTAACCAGAAGCGAATTCAGGCGACAGTAACGAGTCAGACCAGTAGCATTGCCGTTGAAATTGCCTGTGATAAGGAAGATACTAAAAATTTACTGGAGGCGTCCAAT
Organism: Bacteroidia bacterium; assembly: GCA_016788065.1. Classification (GTDB taxonomy): domain Bacteria; phylum Bacteroidota; class Bacteroidia; order AKYH767-A; family OLB10; genus JADKJB01. Next base: position 73,361 of record JAEUTI010000009.1, read on the forward strand.
ATTCCTGTTCCCAAAGGAAGAATCATATATGATGAAGATGATTTGAAGTATGCTCTGGATTCAATTGGATATCCGGTAGTTTTAAAACCCATAAACGGAAATCACGGACGAGGTGCTACCATAAACGTAAAAACGTGGGACGAAGCTGTTGAAGCACTTGCCGCTGCAAAACGTATATCCAGGGCCGTTATAGTTGAAAAATATATTACCGGATTCGATCATCGCATTCTTTTAATCAATTACAAATTTGTAGCAGCGGCAAAACGAACACCTGCGATGGTAGTTGGAGATGGAAAGTCAACGATACAACAATTAATTGATGTAGTTAACAGTGATCCTCGCCGCGGTTATGGTCACGAAAAAGTGCTGACTGCAATCAAAGTTGATGAGATGACTTTGAATATCCTGAAAGAAAAAGAGCTAGAGCTTACTTCCGTTTTACCGGTAGGTAAAGAATTGCATCTGAAGGCTACAGCGAATTTAAGTACAGGCGGTACATCAACTGATGTCACTGATCTGGTACATCCCAACAATGTGTTTACCTGTGAACGCATCGCACGAATAATTGGTCTGGATATTTGTGGTATTGATATTATGACAAATGATATCAGCAGGCCACTTGAAGAGGATGGTGGAGCAGTTCTTGAAGTAAATGCTGCACCGGGATTCCGTATGCACATTGCTCCAACAGAAGGACTTCCACGAAATGTGGCTGAACCTGTTGTAGATATGTTGTATCCTGCGGGCTCTAATGCGCGAATTCCGATTATTGCAGTTTCAGGAACCAACGGAAAAACAACAACAACACGTCTGATTGCCCACATGGCAAAGACTGCCGGTCATAAAGTAGGATTCACTACCACTGATGGGGTTTACATACAGAACCAAATGGTGCAGAAAGGTGATTGTACAGGGCCTGTAAGTGCAGAGTTTGTATTGAAAGATCCAACAGTTGATTTTGCAGTTTTGGAATGTGCCCGGGGAGGTATTTTACGTGCGGGACTGGGTTTTCATAATTGTGATGTTGGTATTGTTACTAACGTTGCAGCCGATCACCTGGGATTGCGTGATATTAATTCATTGGAAGATATGGCCAGGGTAAAAGGTGTTATTCCGGAAAGTGTTTTCCCAAATGGTTATGCAATTCTGAATGCAGATGATGATTTGGTTGCTAATATGGCTTCTAATTTAAAATGTAAAGTTGCCTATTTCAGTTTGAATGAGAATAATCCTTTAATCAAGAAACATTGTGAGGCAGGAGGTCTAGCCGCTATTGCTGAAAATGGATTTGTAACGATCTCAAAAGGAAATTGGAAAATCAGGGTTGATAAAATTGTAAACATTCCGCTTACTTTTTCCGGCAAGGCAATTTTTATGATTCAGAATATTCTTCCTGCTGTATTAGCCGGATTTATCCGGAATTTTAAAATGGAAGATATCAGACTTGCATTGGAAACATTTATTCCATCACCGGTTCAAACTCCGGGAAGGATGAACTTATTCCAGTTCAAGAAGTATCAGGTAATGGTAGATTATGCTCATAACCCGGCAGGTTTCCAGGCAGTAGCGAAATTCCTTGAGAAAATCGATTCTAAACCTAAGGTAGGGGTTATTGCCGGAGTTGGTGACCGACGCGATGAAGACATTATTTTGTTGGGAACGCTGGCAGCACAAATGTTCGACGAAATTGTTGTGCGACAAGATCGAAACCTTCGAGGACGATCTGAACAGGAAATTATTGATTTGATGTTAAAAGGAATTCATCAGGTTAATCCGGATAAACAAGTGAAAGTAATTCCAACAGAGAAGGAAGCTATTGAATTTGTGATGAAAAATTCGAAGAAAGGTGCCTTCATTACCATCTGTAGTGATGTAGTTCCGGATGCACTGGATCAGATTATGAAATATAAAGAAGAAGAGGATAAATTTGAAATTCATGCAGATGACATCCCAAATCAACACTAATGTGATCGGATAACTTATCTGGTCATCAAATATTAACGTCGGGAATATTGTTACTGCCATTGAGTTTGGCAGTTATAGTATTCCCGATTTATTTTGATTGAACTCATCACAATGATAACGCCCTTGTATATTGCTTAGGGTTGGTTTAGTAGTGAATTTTCAATTCAAACCTTTTATCCTGTGTGTAATAAGTCAGCTAAACGGCATTGGAGAACTTCAGCTATACCTTTGGAAAATGCACAAATTATTGAAATTCTTACTCAGTAATATTTTGAGTATGACAATTATCATGGGTCAGTATTTCATACATTCTTAATTGTTTAAAAGCTTTTGCAGGCCGCAACATATCCCTGAAATGAGGTAATTGATTTCAAAACAGGTATTTTTCATTCAAAACCTTACAAAATTTTTAGACTGTAATTTAAAAGCTAAAGGTGTCAAACCTTTTACTGCAAAATGGGGTATCTTTCATATTAGGGTAAAACTATGAGAAAAGGGCAATTTTCTATAATTTTAATTTCTTTACTATTTCTGACCACCGGAATTGTCAGGTCGCAGAATTTAGTTGTGGATGGTACCATTTCAAGTTCCAATGCAAATTGGGGGGGAGGTACTTCGGAGTCTCCTTATAATTCCGGAACTTTTGAAAGCACCTACCTTTCAACCGGATGTAATTCGAATTACGTAATGGAAGCCGATTTTGAATCGCAACCAACACAAACAGTGACTGGCTTTGAAAACGGTGCACAATACCGCATTAGTTTCAGATATGGTTGGAGGAACACGGGATGTAATTCATCTGTCAATCCAACAAGTTTAAAAATTGAATTTACAGATGCAACTTCGGTTTTATCGCAAACAATTTCAGTTGCAAATACAGTCACTACGCTTACGGCTTACAGCTATGTTTTCACTAATAACAGTGCTACTTCACATGTCTTGAAATTTACGAACCCGGGGAATTCGAATACCTGCGGTGTGATTATCGATGACATTTCTATTGTAAGAGAATCATCTCCCGGAGGTATTGGGACTGCCAATCTGTCTATGTGGATCAGACCTTCCAATACAGGGCTTTCGAATAATGCCAATGTTTATGGGTTAATATCAGCGGGCACAAATGTGGTTGCATTAATTCCTTCCTGTAGCGCGCCTCCTGTTTATAAAACCGGGACATCAGGAACTGACTACATGAATTCTAATTTTAATCCTTACATCACTTTTAATGGTTCAACACAATATCTGCAATACCTGTTGTCTAAAGTAAGCTTAATTGATGCCAGTACAGGTGGAACAGGTGGAACATTTTTTTCGATGCACCAGGGAGGTTCCAATTCACAAACATTTTTTAGTCAGCAAAGCAGCGGAAACAGCAGGATACAAGGCCAAACTACAGCTGTTGTTTTTGCACAAAGTACTTCTACCGGAACCAATAACAGAGTTACTCCGACAAATTCTTCCAGAGTTAATTTGTTGTCAATTTCAGGAAAGAGTAATGGGTTAACTGTGAAAGATAAAAACGGTTCAAATTTGTCGACTAGCAACGCTACATCCAGTTCTGATTATCTTACATTAGGAGTTCGATTAAGTACATCAGGTTCATATGGGCAACACTTCAGTGGTGCTTTGGGCGAAGTAATTACTTTCAATACAACATTGACAGCAACTCAGATGCAAAGAGTTCGTTCCTATATGGCAAGTAAATACGGTGTTACATTAACGGATAACAGTACCACCGGAACCATTGATGAACGAAATTATCTTGCTTCAAATGGTACTACGACCTATTGGAGTTACTCATCAAATAGTTCTTACCACAATAATGTTACTGTTATAGGAAAAGATAATAGTACCGGCTTAAACCAGAAAAAGTCTATTTCTACTGATGCCGACAATAATTCCCTCACCGGTAATGCTATGCTCATTATGGATCATGTTTCAGCTATCAGTTCTGACATCAGTTATTTAGCTGCAGGTCACGATGGGACTTCCGTATTAGAGAATGAAACATCAGATGTGCCATTGACAATTCAGTCGAGGATGAAAAGGATCTGGAAAGCTCAGAAAACCGGTTCAGGCATAGCGTCAACGGTAACAATGACATTCGACCTTACAGATTTCACACCGATAAATGGAAGTAATTTGAGATTATTGGTAAGTACTAGTTCTTCTTTTGCCGGGGCTTCAGTTTATATGGGAACATACACTGAGCCAAACTTCATCGTTTCATTCCCGACTACCGGAGGAATGTATTTCACCTTAGGATCGGTAAACCTTGCACAAACTCCATTGCCTGTTCAGTTGCTTCGTTTTACTGCTAAGCCTGAAGCCGACAGAGTTAAACTGGAATGGACTACAGCAACAGAAATCAACAATGATTTTTTCACAATCGAGAGATCATTGGATGGAAAAACATTTCAAATTGTTGCAGAGCAGGATGGTGCCGGTAATAGTAATTCAATACGCAAATATACAGGTTACGATTTAGATCCTGTAAATGGCGTGAGTTTCTACAGATTGAAGCAAACTGATTTTGATGGAAGCTATACCTATTCTTCCTGGCAGAAAGTCGAGTTTCTAAAGTCAAATGAATTCAGTTTAGAAATGATTCCTTCTCCAACTTCAGCTTCAAATGTTGTGGCTCAGTTAACAGGAAGCCCAGGTAAAATTATTGATCTGATAATTGCAGACAATGGCGGAAGAATTGTGTATTCCAACACATTGAAAATAGGGGATTCGGGAACATTGCGATATGCAATCGATTTTAGAACGGCTATTTCTACTGGAATGTATTTTGTTAGAGCAACTTCTGAAGATTCGGTTAAAAACTGCAAATTGTTGATCAGGTAGTTGTTTTGTAGGCTTAGATTGCACTTTTTTTGGTGTAACTGATAAATATCATAAAGATTCAGTTGTTGATGTGCTACTTTCGTTGCGGTGATTTGGATTAAGTTCAAATTAACCGGATGTATGCGAAAGTTAGTTGCACTTCTTCTTTTATTTTCCCTGATTTCGGGTACTACTATTATTGGAGAATTTTTGAAATTGCCGGTAGTTTTCATTCATTATAGCGAACACCGACGTGAAGAGAATAAAATTTCAGTAATTGATTTTCTGGCGTGTCATTATATTGAAGATGCGCATGAGATTCAGGATAACGATTCCGAAAGAGATCAGTCTTTACCTTTCAAGTCGGATGAATTGGTGCATGCTCATTTTTCACTCTTTCTTTCTGATGGATCTGATGGAGTAAAATGTACCATTACTTCTGAATTTCATCACCTTCCTTACAAGTTTACTGCCACTCAGATATTTCAAACTGATTTTTGGCGTCCTCCTGTTTTGTAATTCTGTTTTCTGAATCAGGATTTTCAAAATTTATTTAAACCTTTAAAATTTATTATTATGGATAGTACCCATTTGCATCTTATATTGAATCATTTTCCTATTATAGGAACATTAATAGCATTAGGAATATTGACTTATGCCGTATTTTTTAAAAAGCAGGAGTTGTCAAAGGCAGCTCTTGTCATCATAGTCTTAATGGCAATCATAGCAATTCCTGTTTTTAAAACCGGAGAAGCGGCTGAAGAGACTGTTGAGAATATACCGGGAGTTTTGGAATCTGCAATAGAAGCGCATGAAGAAGCTGCTGAACTGGCAATGATATTTATGGAAATTGGAGGTGGCATGGCTTTATTGGCATTAATTGCCCTATTATTCCCGGCTTCCCTGGGTAAATGGAAAACCACTTTCCTGTACCTTGCTTTAGCCATTGGTTGGGTAGCATTTTTTCTCATGGCCCGGACAGGTAATACCGGAGGCGAAATCAGGCATACTGAATTGAATGGATCTGTGGCACAAACCTCCACAGTACCAGAAACAGGTTCAGAATCTGAGGAAGATGATTAGCACCTAATTTATGTAGACTGAGGGTGTACTTTGCAAAGTACACCCTTTTTTATGCTTCTAATGGCCCCTAAATTAATTTTAACTGGTTACCTTTGGGTATGAAAAAGCCCAATGCACTTATAAATTCATCGAGTCCTTATTTGCTTCAGCATGCATATAATCCGGTTAACTGGTATCCCTGGGGTCCCGAAGCTTTACAGAAAGCGATTGATGAAGATAAGTTGTTGCTGATTAGTATCGGCTATAGCGCATGTCACTGGTGTCATGTTATGGAGCATGAATCATTTGAAGATGATGGTGTAGCAGAATTAATGAATGCGCATTTTATTTGTATTAAAGTCGACAGAGAAGAGCGACCCGATATTGATCAGGTTTATATGTCAGCAGTTCAGCTACTGACCGGCAGAGGAGGCTGGCCATTGAATTGTTTCGCATTACCTGATGGGAAACCTGTGTATGGAGGAACTTATTTTCCAAAAGTTCAATGGAAGAATGTGCTTTTGAATTTAGCCGAGGGATATAAAAATGATCCTGTTAAATTTCGTGATTATGCTTCTCAGTTAACTGACGGAATTAAGCAGGAGGATTTAGTTCCTGCATCTGAAGAACACCCTGATTTTGATAGTGAGGTGATTGAAGCTTCAATTCAGAACTGGCATAAGCAACTTGATCTGGAAGAAGGTGGCCCCAGCCGGGCTCCAAAGTTTCCATTGCCGAACAATTATCAGTTTCTGTTAAACTATAATTTTTATTTCAAAAACCTTGCTTTGGAGCAACATCTGAGAATGACTTTAAAGAAAATGGCATATGGTGGAATTTATGATCAAATCGGAGGTGGTTTTGCCCGTTATTCAGTTGACCATTTATGGAAAGTACCTCATTTTGAGAAAATGCTTTACGATAATGCTCAGTTAATTTCCCTTTACTCTAATGCATACAGGCGATTTCAGGATCCTTTGTATCGGGAAGTAGTGGAAGCGACAATTGATTTTGTGAATCGTGAATTGAAGGGGACTTATGAGAATTATTTTTCAGCATTGGATGCCGATTCTGAAGGTGAAGAAGGAAAATTTTATGTGTGGACGAGAGATGAAGTAATGGCTATTGCCGGGGAGGATTTTAATATCATTGAAGCCTATTATAATATTAATGAAACCGGATATTGGGAGCATGGTAATTATATTTTATTAAGAAAGAAAGACGATGATGAAATAGCGAAGCAATTCCAGATTTCAAAGGAAGAGTTGAGTGAAGTTATTAGTCGATTTAAAAAGCAGGCTTTGCTAGTCAGATCGGGACGCGTTCGACCCGGACTGGATGATAAAACATTGACATCCTGGAATGCGTTGATGGTAACTGCATTGATTGATGCTTATCAGGCATTTGGTACAAAAAAATATTTGGAAGATGCAATTGCGTGTATGACTTTTTTACTCAAACACACTTTTATGCCTGATGGTTCTGTTTGTCACAGCTTCAAGAATGGTGTTTCCACTATTTCAGGATTTCTGGAAGATTATGCTTTTTTAGTTCAGGCTCTTGTCAAGTGTTATGAGGCCACTTTTAACGATAATTATCTCGAATATGCCAATAAGTTAGTGAGATATACCATTGATCACTTTTATGATCAACGTTCCCGTTATTTTTATTTTACATCTGATTTAGATGCACCTTTAATTGCCCGAAAATTTGAAATCCAGGACAATGTAATTGCTTCATCCAATTCTCAAATGGCTATTAATTTATTTCAGCTGGGTCGTTATTTTGAGATTGATGATTGGGTAGAATTGAGTGCTCAAATGATTGCAGGATTAGAACCAAAAATGGTTCAGTATGGATCAGCATACAGCAATTGGCTGAATTATTATTTGATGCGCGTTGCTCCTTCACAAGAACTAATAATTGCCGGTCCCGGGGCAATAGGTTTTTTAGAGCAATTGTCGGCGGAGTTCTTTGGACCTGCTATGCTGATTGGTGGAACAACCGGTACTTCTTCAATTCCAATAATTGGCAACCGAAATCAGGGGCCCGAAACCCTTATTTATTTGTGCGAGAATAAAGTATGTAATATTCCTTATAAAACGGTGGCGGAGGCATTAAATGCATTGAAAGGCAGCACCAGGAATTTATCGGGATCAGCCTGACATAAGTCATTTGGTTTTTCAAAAAAAAGTTATTACTTTCAGGTTTCATTATAAGAGGTACTGCTTTTAGGTACCCCGGGATTGTATTAACCCTTAAAAACCTATCCTTATGAAATCATACGACGAAAAGCACATTAAAAACATTGCTCTTGTTGGAGGTGCTAAGAGTGGAAAAACTACACTGGCTGAGACCATGTTATTTGAAGCCGGCATTATTAACCGGCGTGGAACGGTTGAAGAAAAAAATACGGTTTCAGATTATCATGAAATTGAACACGACCGGGGAAATTCGGTTTATGCAACTGCATTGCATACGGAATGGAGAGATTACAAAATTAATATTTTAGATACTCCCGGATTAGATGATTTTATTGGTGAAGTAATTGCTGCTGTTCGAGTGTGTGATACAGCTGTGATGGTGTTGAATGCGCAACATGGTGTTGAAGTTGGAGCGGAGTTGGTGTGGAGCTATGTGGATGAATATAAAAAGCCAACTATTTTTGTAGTGAACCAACTCGATCATGAGTATGCTAATTTTAATGCTGCTGTTGAACAGGCGAGAGCAAGTTTTGGAAATCAGGTAACCATAATGCAGTATCCTGTGAATCAGGGGACAGGGTTTAATGCTTTTATTGATTTGCTTAAAATGAAAATGTATCGTTTTCCTGATACCGGAGGCAAACCTGAAAAGTTGGATATTCCCGAAGAGGAAATGGCACGCGCTCAGGAATTGCATACAGTTTTAGTTGAGAAAGCGGCAGAGAATGATGAGCAACTGATGGATTTATATTTTCAAAAGGGAAATCTGGATGAGGATGAAATGCGAGCCGGAATCAAAAAAGGCATGATGAGTCATGATATATTTCCGGTATTTTGTTTATCGGCAAAGAAAAATATGGGAAGTGGCCGATTAATGGGATTCATCGATAATGTTGCACCTTCAGCTATTGAAATGCCTGCAGAAAAAACTATTGAAGGGAACGAATTATATGGTAAAGTCGATGGTCCTCCAGTATTATTTGTTTTCAAAACTCTTGTGGAACCACATTTAGGAAAACTTACTTTCTTCAAAGTGTTATCGGGTGAAGTAGTAGCCGGAGCTGATCTGGTGAATGCTGAAACCGGAGTAGCAGAAAGAATTGGGCAGCTATTCATAATGGATGGTAAAAACCGCAATCCAATTGACAGACTCAAGGCAGGGGATATTGGTTCAACTTTAAAACTAAAAAGCACACTCACCAATCATACCTTAACTTCAAAAGGTGCAGGTATTAAAATTCAACCTATTGAGTTTCCTGTACCCAGAATCAGAGTCGCTATCATAGCAAAAAATAAAGCCGATGATGAAAAATTAAGTGAGGTGCTTCAGGAAATTCATATGGAAGATCCAACGCTTCAGGTGGATTATGATCGGGAAATGAAGCAGGTGCTTTTGCTTGGTCAAGGTGAGTTGCATTTGGCAGTTACAAAATGGCGTCTCGAGCATGTCTATAAAATGGAAGTTGAGTTTTTAAAGCCTCGTATTCCTTATCGGGAAACTATTCTTCGTGCAGCGAATGCATCATACCGACATAAAAAGCAATCGGGCGGAGCTGGCCAGTTTGGAGAAGTCTATATCAAAATTGAGCCGATTCAATCTCAGACAAATGGAAAACCGGAACATCAGATAAGAGATGTGGAAGAGGTTGCATTGCCCTGGGGAGGTAAACTGGTATTTAATAATTGTATCACCGGTGGTGTTATCGATTCCAGATTTATTCCATCCATATTAAAAGGAGTCATGGATAAAATGAACGAGGGACCACTCACCGGTTCTTATGTCAGAGACATTGTAGTGAGCGTTTATGATGGCAAAATGCATCCGGTTGACTCAAATGATATATCTTTTAAGATTGCCGGTATGATGGCCTTTAAAGAAGCTTTTCATCAGGCAGAGCCTCAATTACTGGAACCCATTTACGATGTTGAAATTGAAATGCCTGAAGCTGTAATGGGTGAAGTAATGAGCGAATTGCAGTCGAGGCGTTCAATAATTACCGGAATGGATAACCGGGGTGGTTATCAGGTAATCAAGGCACGTACTCCATTGGCTGAACTCGATAAATCTTCCGTTAACCTGCGTTCCATCACTCAGGGAAGGGCCCGGATAAAGTCTTCCTTCCTGGAATATTTGCCAGTTCCGCCCGAATTACAGCGAAAATTGACAGATGAATACAATCAAATGGCTCATCAGGAACATTGATAATCAATGTTATAGGCATCTTAATGTAGTGTAACCCCTGGCTTGGTTTCTTCGTTAAACTATCGAATGAAACCGATCCTAAACAACAAAAATTGGCTCATGTGGATTTTTACAGGAATCTTCATGACAACCTTTTTAACTTCATGTGTAAAAGACGACAAATCATGTATTGCTGCCAGAGGTGGTGGCAGTAATGTGGTTATTATTAAGCCGGTTTACAATGGATTAACATTTTCGGCCAACGATAATGTCGTAGATACGGTGTTTATCAAATATGGAACAAGTACCTTTCCGGGAACCAACACTAAAAAGTATGATGAATTCATTGTTTCTATTGAAGACCGGAATCATGTTGCTTTGAGAAGATTAACATGTGGTGTGTTTTATTTCTGGGTTGTAAGTCAGGATACCACAACCGGTAACCGAATCACAGGTGGTGCAAGTTTTATAACCGATAAAATCAACGATACTTTTGAAATTAGTGTGCCATTAAAAGCACAGTAAAATATCAGAATATGATTTCCCAATACATTTTGTTTTCTTTGTAAAAAAAAATCGAGTATGTCTGATCTTGAAGTGGGAATTGGTTCCCGTGTACGTCACCCCGAGTTTGGTGAAGGAGTGGTAATTAATGTAAAGCCTAAAACATACCTGGTAGTATTTATTCAGCGAGGTAAAATTGAGGTTGCAAAATCATATATCAATCTGGAAATCGTCGATGCTGTAGAACCTGAAACAGATCTGGTAAGTCTTTCAGATGTGGAGAAAATTATGACCAACATTATCAAAAGATACAGCGATATTCAGGAAACGGTACCAATGGGTGCTAAATGGACAGGAGGGAAAATGATTCTGCAGCCTGCCAGTGCGTCTCTCAAGCCGAAAGAAATTCCAATCGATATGTTTTTCAATAAAATAATCATGTTGAGAGATCGTTTAAGAGTTCTGGAACAACGAATTAATTCGAATGATAAACTTTCTGAAGAAGAGAAAGTGAATATGCAACAATATATCACTCGTATTTATGGAAGTTTAACCACTTTCAATGTTTTGTTCCGTGATGATAAAGATCATTTTGTCGGAGAAAAAGGAAGTAAAGAATAAACATAGAATAAAAATAAAATATCATGAAATTATTTCTGGCAATTGCTGTTCTGTTTACCGTTAGCTTTGTTTCCTGTAAGGATGAAGCATACGAAGAAGTTTGTGTGTGCGGTAAAGGTGGTAATCTCACTTTTATATTTAAGCCACAACATCATGGTGATCCAATTGCAAGCACCTCAACTTACAGAGATACTATTTATATGAAATATGGTGCACAGGAATTTCCTGGTGCTGATGCTTCTAACTATGATGCCTATTTTGTAGGTGTACCCGGTGAAGATGTAGTTAAAGTAGAAAATATGCGTTGCGGCATCTATTACTTCTATGGCGCAGGCTATGATGCTTCAATCAGTGAAGTGGTTCGCGGAGGAATTCCTTTTATAACGGAATCAACATCCGGAACTATTGAAATTCCTGTTCCGGTTACTGAAGATTAACAAGGCTTATTTTAAATCTGCCAGACAGCTTAATACATTCTTTTCTACTCTTTCAAGGATATTGTCAGTAGCAGCTCTTTGAAATTTCTCACCTCTGACCTGTTCATACAATTCAATGTAACGATCAGAAACCATTTGAACAATCTCTTTGCTCATGAAAGGAACTTCTTGTCCTTCCAAGCCTTGAAAGTTGTTCGCAATTAACCATTGACGCAGAAATTCCTTGGAGAGTTGTTTTTGAGCTTCCCCTTTTTGTTGTCTTTCTTCATACCCCGCAGCATAAAAATAGCGTGATGAATCAGGCGTATGAATTTCATCTATCACTCTGATCACACCATTCGATTTTCCAAATTCATATTTTGTGTCAACCAGCAACAGACCTTGTGCTGCAGCCATTTCTGATCCTTTCTTAAACAGTGCTCTGGTATAATTTTCTAGTTGGATATAATCATCTTCATCAACAATACCTTTCTCAATTATTTCCTCTCTTGAAATGTCTTCATCATGACCATGATCGCTTTTGGTGGTAGGTGTAATTATTGGAGAAGGTAATTTGTCATTTTCTTTTAATCCTTCAGGCAATACAACTCCGCAAAGTATTCGTTTCCCACTTTGATATGTTCGCCACGCATGACCGGCTAAATAGCCCCGAATGACCATTTCAACACGAAATGGACTACACATATGTCCTATTGTAACATTAGGATCAGGCACAGCAATAGTCCAGTTGGGAACAATATCTTTAGTAGCATCCAAAAAATAGGCAGCAAGCTGATTTAATACCTGACCTTTATATGGAATTGCTTCCGGCAACACCACGTCAAAAGCTGAAATGCGATCACTGACAACCATGACCATGTATTTATTGTCAATGGTATAAACATCGCGGACTTTGCCTTTGTAAAAAGTTGTTTGTCCGGGAAAACGAAATGAAGTGGCTTTTAGAGTATTCATATTTTACTGAAATTAATAACTGCTTACTAAATTATTTTTATTGATCATAGATATCATTTTTCTTAGATAGCTTTAAGTCTTGTAAAACGGAAGACTTCACATTTATCTGGAAAAAATAATTTTGTTGCTGACCGAAAGGAACCCAGTTCATACGCATTTCCCAGCAATGGAGATCGCGGTATATGCCTAGACTGGTGTATGAAAGATCTTTTGCTTTAAAATCATAGCCTGAGTTAAAAGTAACTTTCCAGTTTGGAGTTACCGCTAAATCGCCGCTAAAGTTGAGCGTCTGATTAATTTGAGCTTCCAAAATCCCTGCTCTGGAATAGGACAAATTATAGGAGACTGCCAGGTTAAAAGGAACATTATAATCGACATAATTACCCGGATTTCTGTTGATGGCATCTAATTCAGCCTCTGTTCCTTTATCACTTTTTTTCATTGTTGTATTGTTCAGGTTGAAACCAATACTCATGGCAGCATTTGTTAACCGACCAAGCCGATTATTTTCATTCAGTTCAAACTTATTTATTTTTCTTCCAATTGAATCAGAGATGTAAGGATCGAAACTTCCCGATAAATTAATGTTCACTCTGTCGAATAAAATGGTACGACCATTCACATTTATATTCGACCAGTTCAGTGAATCGGCTGCAGTATTGTAACTCATTCCGACAGCAAGGCTTTCGAAAATTTTTATTTTTTTCAGGTTTACGGCAGTGTCTGTCACTGTGCGGGTTTTCATCTCCAGATTATTGTCAAGTGCAAAACCAATCACCCCATATTTTCCGGAAGGTGGGCCACCGAATATTCCATTCTCAAAAATGGAATAGGTGCCTTGTGTACCTGCAGAATCAATTTGATAAACTTTGTATGCATTGAATGTAGGATCACTGAAATCGGGACGATAGCTATACGAAATCGTTGGAGACATCACATGTCGGATGGCTGCAATTTTCCCTTTCTTCATGGCCACCATTCCATAAATTCTGGTGTTTAGAGTAGCAGAAGTGATAAAATCACGTGCAGCACGGAAGCCCTGAACAGTATCGGTGACTACAGTATTTTCTGCAGTGTTGAATTCTTTACGAATGGTTTGCAGATACCATCTTTCATTGTATGAAACAGAAGGTGAGAGTGTAAAGTATTTCAGCACCTGCATCGATGTACTCAATGGTATGCTGTGTGAAATTCCATATCGGAATTGGTCTTTGCTTTCTTTTCTGAATAGCAAAGAATCTTTTGTCTGGATTGTATTTTGTAAATTAGACTGATAGCTGATACCAATTTTTTCATACCACTTTTGTGATCCTACAGCCACAGCCCTTTTAAAAGGAAATAATCGGTTAATACTAAAGTTGGCATTTGGTAAACTCATCGAAACATCTTTCGTGAGTGTATTTTGAGAATGTGAAAGACTAGCCGATAAAGCATAGGGTTTTCCGGGCCAGTTTTTCGACCATGATACTGACGACTGGAAAGTGTTAGTCAGATAATTATTTGCTGACGCAATATTATTTTGATAATATCCTGAACTACCTGCATTCACATTGGCGCTGAATACACTGTTTGGTCGCGCTTTGGGATCCTGGCGGTGCGTCCAACGGATGAAGAAATCTTTGTAGAGATTATAATCAGGTAATTCTTTTTCTGATGTTTTGATTTCTGAATAACTCAGAGCAATATTTCCGTTAAAATGGTATCGGCTTGCATAGTTCGAAATAAACCTGGTTCCCCAACTTCCAAGTGTGTAAATATCACCGGTAAGTGCAAAGTCAACTACATCTCCGATCCCAAAATAATATCCGCCTTCCTTAAAATAAAATCCCAACCGAGCCGATTCACCATACGATGGAAATAATATTCCGGATGCTCTGCCTTTGCGTGTTGGAAAATATCCGAAGGGGATTGCAAGTGGAGTAGGTACATCTGCAATTACCAGATAAGCCGGACCGGTAACAACCTTGTTGTTTTGAATTACTTTTAATTTGTTGGAGGAAATGGAGTAATGGGGATGCGGAAGGTTACAGGTGGTATAAGCACCATTTCTGATAAAATAATTCCGTTCATCAATCCGCTTTACCGTTTGCCCAAGAATAAAGCCATCTCCTTGCTGCGTATTAACCTGTGTAATTTTACCTTTTTTAGTATCGAAGTTATAAGTGACAGTCTGAGCAATGAATTTTTCATCTTTTTGCTTAAATTCAGGAAGCCCGGTCGGATTTCCCAAACTGTCGGTGCCAGCTTTTGCATATAACACTTTGGTACTCCAGTCTACTTCAATGTAAGCAGCATCCATGGTAATGTCTTCATAATCGACATGGGCGTTTCCGTAGAGGTACACTTTTTCGGAGGCAATATCAAAGCGGATCGAATCCTTGGCTGTATAATGTACTTTCGATTTGAGGTCGTTGTTTACCTGCATTGACAGGGAGTCTGTAGTCACGGAATCGGCTGCTGCAACTTGCGAAACCGTCACAGTTCCGGCAGAATCGGCCAATTGCTGTCCTTTCGAACCTTCCGGCATCAAAATGCACACTAAAAGTGCCACGAAAGTGGTTAATATTTTTGTTGATATCGAATTCTTGCTAAACAGCATCAGACGCCAAAGAGGAGTAATTTTGAGGACTCAAAGCTAAAGAAAATTAAAATTGTCTAAAGTGAACCGCATACTCTTATTTGCAATATTACTCACATCGTTTGTTTTTATCTCTTTTTCAACGGAAAACAAACTGCCTAAGTATCGGATAAAGACGATTGTTATAGATCCCGGACACGGTGGACATGATTCAGGGTGTTTAGGATCATCATCTTATGAAAAACATGTGGCTCTGGCAGTTTCGTTGAAGCTGGGAGCTTTGATTGAAGAATATTTTCCCGATGTGAAAGTAATCTATACCCGCGAAACCGATGTTTTTGTTGAATTACACGAAAGGGCGGCCATTGCAAATAGGGCAAAAGCCGATTTATTTGTTTGTATTCATTGTAATTCAGGACCTTCTGCAGCTTTCGGGGCAGAGACATATGTGATGGGTTTACACAAAACAGCAGATAATTTATCGGTAGCGAAACGGGAAAACTCTTCCATTTTGTTAGAGAAAAATTACAAAACCAATTATGATGGTTTTGATCCTAACTCACCGGAAGCCAATATCATATTCTCCCTTTATCAAAACACATTCATGAATCAAAGTCTGCTTTTTGCATCCCATTTGCAGAAGCAATTTGAGCATAATTCAGGGCGCTTCAACCGCGGAGTTAAGCAAGCGGGCTTCCTGGTTTTATTCCGGACAGCCATGCCAAGTGTTTTGATTGAGCTAGGCTTTCTAACCAATAAATCAGATGAGAAATTTCTCGCCAGCGAAAAAGGACAACAAAGTATGGCTCAGTCCATTCTGAAGGCTTTTCAATCGTACAAAACTGAAACGGAACGTAAAGCAGGAGGCAATCATAATGATGATGATCCTTCTGAATCAAATGACAAAAATCAAGCAGCAAAGCCTGAAGAAACCGCTCCGAAAAAGGATAATGAACCCATTTCAGAAGTCAAAAACACTGATAATCAACCTTCTGACCCGAAACCTGTATCTGATTCATTGCCTGCGACTGCACCCTTATCACGTGTATTTTTTACTGTTCAGGTAGGTGCTGTGGCAAATGCTTCCAAAGCTGATGCGATTAAATTTGAAAAAATTGAAGGGATCAGGCCGGTAATCGGGAATGATGGTATGACCCGCTTTTATTCTGGTGTTTTTGATTCTGCCGATTCAGCCCGAAAATCTCAGGAACAGTTGAAAACAAAGGGTTTCAAAGATTCTTTTATCGTTGCTTTTTCAGGAGCTAAAAGGATTTCTGTATCAGAAGCCAATGATTTGCTGAAAAGGAAGTAATTTCGCACAAGCTTGGGTACTTTGCCCCGGTTTTGTAATATTGTTCTGTAAATCATTTAATCAAATTTGTGAAGCTATCTAAAGAAGTTAAGGTTGGAATTCTTGTTACCGGAGCACTAGCCGGATTATTCTGGGGAATGAACTACCTTAAAGGTATCGACTTATTTTCCAACGATAATACTTATTATGCTGTCTATCAGAATGTTGATGGATTGGTGCCCTCCAGCGATGTTATTCTTAACGGAGTAAAAATCGGTCAGGTAACTCATATTACATTTCTGAACGATAAAACCGGAAGAATCTTAGCTACATTTCTGGTGAGCGGAAAAGTGTTTATCGGTAAAGATTCGGAAGCCAGGATTGTAAGTTCCGATTTGTTGGGTGGGCGAAAAGTTGATATTCAACTGGATGCCAATTCACAACCTGCTGTTGATGGTGATACATTGGTAGCCTCTGTTCAAACAACACTTTCAGATCAGGTGAAGCCTATAAAGGATAAGGCTGAGAGCTTAATTCAAACACTAGACTCTCTGGCAAGTTCTATGAATCAGGTCTTTAATGCTCAAACAAAACAAAACCTGAATGCCAGTTTCGATAATCTCAATAAATCATTAAAGAGCATTGAAAGTGCATCCAACAGCATCGACTTTATGATTTCCAATGAAAATGGAAAACTCAGGAAGATGATCGATAACCTGGAGTCAATTACTACCAATGTGAAGAATAACAATCAGAATCTGAGTAATGTGATGAAGAATTTTTCTCAGATTAGTGATTCATTGGTAAAAGCTAATCTGGCTTCCACCATTCAGAATGCCGACAGAGTTTTAAATGAAACAGCCTCCATCATGGCGAAAATCAATAAAGGTGAAGGCACCATGGGCATGTTGATCAATGACGATAGTTTGTATGTCTCACTCGAAAGAACTGCAAGTGATCTTGATAAACTGTTAATTGATATGAAGCAGAATCCAAAGCGTTATGTGCATTTCTCGATCTTTGGCGGGAAAGGAAAACCTGCTAAAACAGAACAATAAGAACGTATTAATGGTTATATACGGAACAACACTATGATCAGCAGCATACTATTTATTATACTTCTTGGTGCCGGAATATTTTTCTTTGCTTCCAGCATTAAGAAAATTTCAAGAAATATCAGGCTTGGTCGTGATATTGACCGAAGCGATAATCCGGCTCTACGCTGGCAGACAATGACTATGGTTGCCTTAGGGCAATCGAAGATGGTTACCAGACCAGTTGCAGGATTTTTTCATATCATCATTTACCTGGGATTTGTGATTATCAATATTGAGGTATTGGAGATTATTATTGATGGAATTTTTGGTACACATCGTATTTTTGCTTCTGCACTCGGACCATTCTATGATTTTCTGATAGGAAGTTTTGAAATACTTGCAGCAGGAGTTTTAATTGCCTGTGTGGTTTTTTTAGCAAGAAGAAATATATTAAAGCTCAAGAGATTTATAAGTCGCGATTTAAATGGCTGGCCACGCAGTGATGCAACTATTATTCTGGTTACTGAAATAATTCTGATGTCGTTGTTTTTAGCCATGAATGCAGCCGATGCAGTTTTGCAAAGCAGGGGAGTGCCGCATTATGAAGTGGCAGGTTCGTTTCCTGTGAGTTCCATATTCTTCCCGTTATTTGATTCATGGTCGACTGCCACACTCATTGTAGTAGAACGTTCCTGCTGGTGGTTACACATAGCCGGAATATTATTGTTTCTGAATTACGTTCCTTTTTCTAAACACTTTCACATATTACTTTCATTTCCGAATGTTTGGTACAGTAATCTGGAGAAGAAAGGTAAGTTCACCAATCTGGAAAGTGTAACTAATGAAGTGAAGTTAATGCTGGATCCTTCAGCTGTTCCTCCTCCCGTAGATCCGAATGCAGCACCACAAAGATTTGGTGCCAAAGATGTGCGTGATTTAACCTGGAAGAATCTGATGGATTCATATTCATGCACAGAATGCGGAAGATGCACCAGCGTTTGTCCGGCTAACATCACCGGGAAAGCATTATCGCCTCGAAAAATTATGATGGACACCCGTGACCGTTTAGAGGAGGTTGGGAAAAATATTGACATGCATGGTCCTGCTCATGATGATGGAAAATCATTGTTGAATGATTACATCACTCCGGAAGAATTATGGGCATGCACAACTTGTAATGCATGTGTGCAGGCTTGTCCTGTTAACATCGATCCTTTATCCATCATAGTTGATATGCGCCGTTATTTGGTAATGGAGCAATCGGCTGCTCCGGCAGAATTAAATGGAATGTTTACAAAAATCGAGAACAACGGTGCTCCCTGGCAATTCTCTCCTGCCGACAGAATGAATTGGGTGAATCAGGATTAAATAATAAATTAAATGAGTACAACTAATTTTCATGTGCCCACGATGGCGGAAATGGCATCCAGAGGTGAAACTCCTGAGGTGTTGTTTTGGGTTGGCTGTGCCGGAAGTTTTGATTCCAGAGCTCAGAAGATAACCAAAGCCATTGCTAAGATATTACATCATGCAAACGTAAGTTTTGCGGTGCTTGGTACAGAAGAGAGTTGTACTGGTGATCCTGCCAAACGTGCCGGAAACGAATTTTTGTTTCAGATGCAGGCAATGACCAATATTCAGGTTTTAGATGGATATCAGGTAAAAAAAATTGTGACTGGTTGTCCGCATTGCTTTAATATCATTAAGAATGAGTATCCCGGTTTGGGTGGAAATTATGAAGTACTTCACCACACCGAGTTGTTGCAACAGTTAATTGCAGAAGGTAAACTTAAAGTTGAAGGAGGAGTTTTTAAAGGTAAGAAGATTACTTTTCACGATCCCTGTTATTTAGGTCGTGCCAATGATGTTTATGAAGCACCTCGTCAGGTGATCAGCAAGCTTGATGCAGCGCTTTCTGAAATGAAAAGAAGTCGGGCCAATGGCTTATGCTGTGGTGCCGGTGGTGCACAAATGTTCAAGGAACCTGAAAAAGGAAATAAGGATATTAATATTGAAAGAACAGAAGAAGCGCTTGGACTAAATCCTGAAATAATTGCTGTTGGTTGTCCTTTTTGCATGACAATGATGACTGATGGCGTGAAAAATTTCGAAAAAGAAGATCAGGTGAAAGTCATGGATGTTGCTGAACTGATTGCTAAAGCAAACGATTTATAAAAATGTACGCACCATTTGAAACAATGCCGGCAAATTCTAAAGTCTGGATCTACCAGTCGAACCGGCCATTTGCTGAGCAGGAATTATCCGCAATTGAAAATAAGTTGCAAAATTTTGTAGCAGGCTGGACAGCACATCAGGCCGACCTGAAAGCATCGTTTTCAATTATAGATAATTATTTTATTGCTATTGCTGTGGATGAATCGGTGAACGATGCCAGCGGATGCAGTGTAGATAAAAAAGTTCATTTCATAAAACAGCTTGGAAATGATTTGAATATTGATTTCTTTGATAGAATGAAAGTTGTGGTAATCACTGATTCTGGATTACTGCCGGTTCATGTACATAAACTTAATGCTGAAATTGAAAATGGTAAAATTCACAGCAATTCGCTTTTTTATAATACGCTCGTGTCGAATTTAAATGAATTTAAAGCAGGATGGAAAGTTGAATTACAGAATTCATGGCCTGTTCAGTTTATAAATTCTGAATTGAAAACTTCCTAATTCCATTTCCGGTGATCATTTACATACTATTCATTCTGGGTTTTGTGATTCTCATCAAGGGTGCAGATATGCTCGTTGATGGCTCTTCCTCACTTGCCAGAAGGTTTGGTATTTCTGATATCGTAATCGGTTTAACCATTGTTTCCATGGGGACATCGGCACCGGAACTTGTAGTTAATGTTATTGCATCATTAAATGGTAATTCAGAAATCGCTGTTGGGAATATTCTTGGAAGCAATATTGTAAATATCTTCTTTATCCTGGGAATTTCGGCTGTGATTTTTCCATTAACAGTCAAAAGAAATACAACTTATAAAGAAATTCCGTTTGCATTGCTTGCATCATTAGTAATTTTATTCCTTTGTAATGATATGCTTTTCGATTATGAAGATAAAGCAGTTTTATCGACCGGTGATGGATTGGTATTGCTGGGTTTCTTTTCTATTTTTATTTATTATATTTTCGCTATTGCTAAAGCTGAAACGTCAACTGATTCAGATGTTGTTCCAATGCCGCTTCCAAAAGCTGTTTTATTTATTGCATTAGGATTAACCGGATTAATATTTGGTGGTAAATGGATTGTAGATGGTGCTGTAGTAATGGCATCCGGAATGGGAGTGAGTGAAAGTCTGATTGGTTTGACCATAGTGGCTATTGGTACCTCATTACCTGAACTTGCTACATCTGCGGTGGCTGCTTATAAAAAGAATACTGATATAGCTATTGGTAATGTTGTTGGGTCCAATATTTTTAACTCGTTCTGGATTTTGGGATTCAGTGCTTTGATAAATCCAATTCCTGTCCTCCAACGAAATAACATCGACTTTGCGATGAATATTCTGGCAAGTGTGTTGTTGTTCGCATTTCTTTTTATTGGAAAGCGCCACATGCTGGAAAGATGGCAGGGCGTGGCTTTCATTTTAGTTTACATTGCTTACGTTGTTTATTTAGTTCAATTAGGATAATTCATATTTAAAATACAAGACCATGCATTTAGCTCAGGATTTCGAATCCTTATTTACAATTGCCTCTTTGGTAAGTCTTCTTACTCTTTCTGTGTTGGAGATTGTACTGGGAATCGATAATATTATTTTTATTTCCATTGTTGCGGGAAAATTGCCGAAAGAGCATCAGAAAAAAGCACGCACAGTAGGACTTATGCTGGCGCTTTTAATGAGGGTGGCGCTCTTGTTCAGTATAACCTGGGTAATAAGTATGAAAGGAGCCATATTTCATGTGCTCAGTGCTGCTCCCTGGTTTGTATTCAATCTCACCGATGATCTTGCAGCAAGTGCTTTATGGAGTTGTTCCGGCCGCGATTTAATATTGCTTGCAGGAGGTATATTCCTGCTGTACAAAACTACAGTTGAAATAAGACATAAAATTGAGGGAGAAGATGATCTTCAGGATCCGAGTTTGAAGAAAGTAACTCTGAATGCTGCAATCATGCAGATTGTACTTATAGATATTGTATTCTCATTTGATTCTATCTTAACTGCAATCGGACTGGTAGATAACTTGCTGGTAATGATTTTAGCGGTGATTGTTGCCATGGTAATCATGCTTATTTTCTCTGAAAGAGTTTCGAATTTTGTGAATGATAATCCTACCATCAAAATGCTGGCACTTGCGTTCCTGCTGATGATTGGAATGATATTGATTATAGATGCATTCCACGTGCATGTTCCTAAAGGTTATGTGTACTTCTCGATGGCATTCTCATTGCTTGTGGAATCGCTCAATATGCGAATGCACAAAAAGAAGCAATTGAAAATTAAATCAGAAATTCATAAGGATCCCAAAAAGATACTTTGATAAATAGAGAGTCGCCTCATTAAGGCGGCTCTTTTTTATTACTGATAGTTCATTAATATTTATTACCTTCACGGAAGCAACGGCAATTCATGGCGAAAAATGAAAGAATGAGCTTCCCCAATTATATTACATTATCGAGGATTATTGCCGCACCTATATTGTGGTATTTGATTTATTCAGGTAATAAACAAGCATTTGCATGGTTGCTCACCTATGCCTTTTTTACCGACTTGATTGATGGTGTAATTGCGCGAAAAATGCGGAGGGTCTCTGCGCTTGGAAGTAAACTCGATTCATGGGGTGATTCCATCACCATCCTTACCGGTTTAGCAGGACTCCTGGTTTTTGAATGGGAATTACTGAAGCAATATGGGTTAATCGTTTCAGTGGTGTTTGCATTGCATTTGTTGCAGTTGCTCCTCAGTTTATGGCGCTATAAAAAGCCAAGCAGCTTTCATACATGGACGGCTAAAACTGCTGCTCTGGGAATTGGCATGTTTATGCTTATTACCTTACATTTTGGCTTTTATGAGTGGCTCTTTTATATTTCCATTGGTTTGCTTATCGCAGATGCTCTCGAAGAAACAATCCTTATTTTTTTACTTCCCAAGTGGGAACATGATGTTAAGGGAATTTATTGGGTTATGAGAAGGGAGTGAGGGATGCAGGATGATAATTATACACTAAAATTCATTTTTATTCTCATTCAATTCTGCATTTTACATTTTAAGTTGAACTTTTTACGTGTGCCGTGAATCGCTTACTAAGTTGTATTAGTAACGAATGTTGAGTAAAAGATGATAGAAGGTCTATCACAGTCGTTGTGCAAGCGAAGGCTGTAAACCACCTCTCGGTGCTTGCATAGTAATAGGCAGGTGTTGAACGGAAAGAGGAAAAGGTGTTGAAAGAAACGTCAGGTAGGAATAAGAGAGATGAATGCAAATGAACCACTGATGAAGTAATGAGATTTCAATACAAATTGTCAAAAGCTGGTTCTGTAAAAGACTGGTGAATAACTATGGCGGCAACTTGCATACTGGCCACAGGACAATCGTTACATAGGTGGCATGACTCTTATTCAGGCTTTTATTTGGAACACGGGAAGTCCTTGTTGTATGTTAAGCGAAAGGCTCAAGTGATTTAATACCCACAAGGCTGAACAAGCGAAGACAACAGGGATGTCGGATGTTGCCATAGTAGTGAAGAGGCTTCTGTAATGGGAGTGGAGCAAAGGGCAACAGTTATGCAGTAGAGAGTATTTTAACAACTTAAACAGAGGATGATTGAAATGTTTGAAACAGAATCAAAAACAGTACCGATAACCAAACAAATGGTTAAGGAAGCCTATCGGAAAGTGAAGGCCAATCAGGGGAGTGCGGGTGTTGACAAGGAAAGTCTGGAAGAATTTCAGGCTGACTTGCTTAACAACCTATACAAACTATGGAATAGGCTTAGCTCAGGAAGCTATTTCCCCAAAACAGTAAGGGAGGTTTCGATACCCAAAGCCAATGGAGGCAAACGTAAACTTGGAATTCCCACAGTTAGCGACCGCATAGCACAGCAAGTAATCAAGTCGTATGTAGAACCAATATTAGAGGCAGTGTTTGAACACAATTCTTATGGTTATCGTCCTTTAAAGAGTGCCCATCAGGCGATAGAGGCGGTAGCAGCAAACGTAAAGCAATATGCTTGGGTGGTTGACATGGACATCAAGAGTTTCTTCGATGAAGTTGACCATGAATTGTTAATGAAAGCCCTGGATTGTCACGTAGAAGAGAAATGGGTAAAGATGTACATAAAAAGATGGCTTGAAGCTTCAATCCAGACACAGGATGGAACATTGATTACCAAGGAAGGAAAAGGG
Organism: Bacteroidia bacterium; assembly: GCA_016788065.1. Taxonomy (GTDB): domain Bacteria; phylum Bacteroidota; class Bacteroidia; order AKYH767-A; family OLB10; genus JADKJB01. The sequence continues at coordinate 97,385 of JAEUTI010000009.1, forward strand.
ACACCCCAAGGAGGAGTAATAAGTCCATTGCTATCTAATTTGTATCTTCATTATGTACTTGACAAATGGCTAGTCAAGCATTATCCAGCAGTAGCATTTGTACGCTACGCAGATGATGTAATAGTTCATTGTAGCAGTGAACAAGAGGCAAAGCAGCTACTTGAATCTATACGTGAGCGACTTAAAGAGTGTAAGTTGCGGTTGAATGAAGAGAAGACGAAACTGGTGTATTGCAAAGATTATCGGAGAAAGAAGAAGAATAAATATGTTAAGAAATTTGACTTTCTCGGATTTACATTTAAACCACAATCAATACCCGTAAAGAATGTGGGAATGATAGTGTTTAATAATTTTGCAATTAGCCAAAAAGCCCAAACAAGAATTGTTGAAGGGTGGAAGAAACTAAATTTCCATCGGCGAAGTACACTAACAATACAAGACATTGCGGCTGCGATAAACCCTCAAATGCGAGGAATCATACGCTACTATGGCAAGTTTAAGATGTGGACACTACGAAACTTGATTAGGCGGTTTCATTTTCGATTGGTTAAATGGGTATTGAGTAAGTACAAAGGATTCAAAGGCAGTCGGGTTAAGGCATATGAGTGGATAAGTGCTATAAAAGCAAGCTATCCAACGTTGTTTTATCATTGGACTATTTTTGACTTCGTATGATTGCGTAACAAGAGCCGTATGAAGTGAGAGCTTCACGTACGGTTCTGTGAGAGGCTTGGGGTGAAACTCCCCTTGCCTACTCGACATTTCAACGAATTTTCAACAGGCCAAAAGCCATTTAAGCTGTCTCCAAAACCCCAAGTAATGCATGGTTATTCCCTATAAACCACCACCTTCGTGCTTCCTCTCTCACCACCACTAGTAATCACACAATTATAAACTCCATTCGAGATACTTTTCGGCAAAATAACCTCCTGCATGGTACTCCAATGTGGCAGGTTCATTTCATATATTCTTCGACCGTTAATATCA
>JAEUTI010000019.1 GCA_016788065.1 Bacteroidia bacterium
CCTTTGTTCATAATCAATAGTTTATGCAAAGGAAACTGTAAATTAATTCAAATCGTTGCCAAGAATTAAACAGTCAAAACCTAGTAATATCAATGCTTTCAAAGAACTTTAACTAATTTTAACGCAACGCTAGTGATGATAGATGATAAATTGACTCCGAACCAGAAGTCAATTTCCCCGTTCTCATTCTCATTCCTATTCTCATTCTGCTCCACATTCTGCCTCACCCCAGCCCTCTCCAGCAATGACATTTGTCTCCGTGGTGCATTTCGGGCTGGAGAGGGAGGGATTCCAATTAAGGATTAAGAATTAAGGATTATACGTTTCTGCTCAGAAAGAAATTTCGTTAGGATGATAAATTATAGATGACCCCGCATCAAAGCTGAAGCTTCTTGCGGGGACCTGGGTACAGTGCACGAATAATATGTTTCTGCTAAATAAGGAAATTCGTTATGATGATAAATTATAAATGATAGATGATAAATTGACCTAGCCTGAAATAGGTTGACCTCGACTAAGATGCCATTATTCAATTTTCAATTCTTGCTACTCAATAGGATTAAGGATTAAGGATTAAGAATTAAGAATTAATTTTTTTCTGCTGGAATTTTTAATCATCAAATCATCAAATCACCAAATCATCAAATCAGCACATCACCACATCAGCACATCACCACATCAGCACCCCTCGACTGCGCTCAGGGCACCCATCATCAAATCACCAAATAAATAGCAGTCACATATTTTTACTCAGGAACACCCATCATCAAACCACCAAATTATCAAACCACCAAATCATTTCTTATGCTTCCCAATCATAAAAAACTCTTTACTTGCCTGTTGGGTACTTTTCGGTCTTAATAACTGCACCGTCTTAAAGTGATTTTTCAATTCATCACGAAAGCCCATAGCATCACCGCTATCGAAAATTTTGCAGACAAAATGTCCACCCGGACGAAGGACTTTTTTAGCTGCTTCGAGTGCCATTTCACAAAGTTCCAATGATTTCATCTGATCGGTAAAACGGCTTGAAGTTGTATCGGGAGCCATATCCGAAATTACCACATCAAAAGGATGAATAAAACCGTGTTCCTCAAGAACGGGACCCATGTCGAGGGTTAGGATATCGCCTTTCATAAAAACGGCATTTGGTAAGGAAAGAAAAACTTTTTTGAGATCAATTCCCAGTAATTTGCCTTTATCCCCAATTTTTTCGCTGGCATATTGCGACCAACTACCGGGGGATGCGCCCAAGTCGAGTACCTGATCACCGGAATGAATAACCTTATACTTTTCATCGATCTCCTTCAGTTTATAGACCGATCGGGCAACATAATTTTCCTTTTTTGCCTTCCTGGCGTAATGATCATTCTTTTTGTACATGGCACTGTCAATTGGTAGCAAAGGTAGTAAGGATGCTGCTTGTTATCGCCATTTTATTAAATCAGATGACATTCGAAAGTATTTCATGTTTAAAAATTGACAATCGGATCAATTGTATCGCATTGATTATGAACGTATAAGATTGTTCATTGGGCGATTTTTGATGACCACCCTGCAAATACCTATATTTACAGCAAAATCCGATAAAAAGTAAATATCTATGAAATTCTTTATTGATACAGCAAACTTAGCACAGATAAAAGAAGCGAATGAACTGGGTGTCCTGGATGGAGTTACAACCAATCCTTCACTCATGGCAAAAGAAGGCATTCATGGTGATGCAAAAGTTTTGCAACACTATATTGATATCTGCAACATTGTAAAAGGTGGTGATGTTAGTGCGGAAGTAATTGCAACCGATTTACAGGGTATGATTGCGGAAGGCGAAAAGCTTGCTGCATTGCATCCGCAAATTGTAGTAAAAATTCCGATGACCAAAGATGGTGTTAAGGCGCTGAAATATTTTTCATCAAAAGGAATTAAAACAAATTGCACTTTGGTATTTTCTCCGGGACAAGCATTACTGGCAGCGAAAGCCGGCGCTACTTATGTATCGCCATTCATTGGTCGTCTCGATGATGTAACTTTTGACGGAGTTGATTTAATTGCTCAGATTGTACACATCTATCGTATCTATAATTACCAGACACAAGTGCTTGCTGCAAGTATCCGCCACAGTATGCATATCATTCGTTGTGCTGAAGCAGGTGCCGATGTTGCTACTTGTCCGCTGAATGCAATTACCGATTTGCTCAAGCATCCGCTTACCGATATTGGTCTGGCCAAATTCCTGGCCGACCATGCTGCGAATAAATAATTTTTGAACTAGCAGTATGCTTAACGGGTTCTCCTTTGCTATTCTGACTTTTTTATTCAGGCATCTGTATTTTATTTACAGGCCACTTTATTACTTTTTTAAAAACATTCAGGATAAATCGGAAATCAAAATAATGGATCACCTGGTTAAGCCGGGCATGACGGTATTGGATATTGGTTCCAACATTGGTTTTTATTCTGTTAGACTGGCAAAATTGGTTGGTTCCAAAGGAGAAGTACATTGCTTTGAACCTGATCGTGACAATTTTAAACATTTGCAGGATGCTGTTCAGCATTTGAACCATGTTCATCTCAATAATGCAGCTGTCTCGGATAAAGAAGGTGAACTAACTATTTATACATCTCACCGACTGAATGTTGACCATCGAACATATAAACCTGAAAAATATGAAGATGAGTATCAGGTAAAGTGTATTGCAATCGATAAATATTTGAAAGCTGACACCCGGGTTGATTTTATTAAAATGGATATTCAGGGTGCGGAAGTGCTTGCACTTAAAGGCATGGAGCAATTACTGAAACGCAGTGAAAAGCTTGCAATACTCAGTGAATTTGCGCCTGCATTTTTGGAAGGTTGTAAGCCCGGCAGTGCTGCTGAATTGATTCCCTGGCTCACGAATATTGGGTATGCGACCTATAAAATTGATGGCAATAAATTTACTCCATTCAACACTATTAATTACGACTGGAAACAGGAAGCTTTGAAAGTGAATGGCGATTTTTATTTTAATATTCTTATCGTAAAAGGTTATCCCGATCTTAAAAACGAAACCCTGTTATGAAGTCCCCTAAAAAACCGGCAACTCCCAAGCCTGCGACTAAAAAGGATGTTGTTTCAAAATCGGCATTTGCCGGTATAGAAGATTTTCTGGTCAAAAATGAGAAAGTTGTAATTGCAATCATTCTTTCACTGGCAACCATATTTGCTGTGTTGTTATTTGATGTGAAAATCAGTGAAGGTAATGATGATGCACTTTATATCGAGGGTGGTCATAGTTATGCAACCGATTTCAATAACTACAGGTTTACTGCAAATGCTCCCTTATATCCATTTTTTCTGGGTGGTGTTATTGCACTATTCGGCTTGAAGTTAATTCTTTTGAAAGCTATTAATATTGTATTTTTTGTTGCATCTATATTCTTTATTTTTCTGGCATTTCGAAGAAGAATTCCTGCATTGGTCATGTACCCGGTGTTGCTAATAATGGCGCTGAATTCTTATTTTCTATATTATGCGAGTCAAACCTACACCGAATCACTGTTTATGCTCTTGCAGGGTGTTGCCTTGTGGGGAATTTTTTCTAGTTTCGATGTAATACTCAAACAGGAATTAAATGTTAAACAACAGTGGAAACAATATCTCCAAATTGGGATCTTGATTTTTATCCTTACCTATTGTAAAAACATTGCCATCGGTGCAATTGCTGCTGTGGTGATGTTTTTGTTGATAGAAAGAAAATATGTGGCAGCTGCACTTAGTGTGGTTGGTTATGCTGTTATTAAATTCCCTTTCGAAGCAATCAGGTCGATGATATGGGGTAGCAGCGGTCAATATAGCAACCAGTTGCAGATCTTGATGCAGAAAGATGCCTATGATGCTACACAGGGAACTGAAAATATAAATGGATTTATCTCGAGGTTCTTCGGAAACTTCGATATTTACATGTCGAAGCGTTTGTATCAAATACTCGGTTTTTATAATCCCGATGCCATTATCATTAAAACCGGACTTGGAATTTTAGCTTTAATACTTATCGCATTTGGAATTTATCAGGCCTACAGAAATAAAAATAAGGCGATAACTTATCTTGTTTGGTTTACTGGCATTCAAGCGGGCCTGACCTTCCTGTTGCTTCAGGTGAAGTGGGATCAGCCACGGTTGGTACTTATTTACGTTCCCTTCATGTTGATGATTATTTTTTATGGATTGTACAAAGCACTTGAAAAGGGAGGTGCCAGTGGATTGGTTGCTTTTATTGCTGTGGTTGCAATTGTAGTAGCGAGTAATTTCATGACCACTACAAAAAAGTCAGTAAAGAATTTCCCTATTTTAAAACGGAACCTTAGTGGAGATAAATTTTATGGTTATACACCCGACTGGGCAAATTATCTGAAGCTTAGTGAATGGTGTGCCGATAGTTTACCACCAAATAGTTTTGTGGCATGCAGGAAAGCTCCTATGTCATTTGTTTATGGAAAAGGAATGAAGTTTTATCCGATATATACTGTTCCTGCTCTCGATACAACAACAACACTCTCCAATCCCGATTCTGCTTTAGCTTTGCTTAAACGTGAAAAAGTAACGCATTTCATCATTGCGAATCTTAGAAGAAATCCTAAAAAGGTGGATGGATTTATTATTAATACCATTCACAGAATGGCATATCCAATAGCTCAAAAGTATCCTCAGAAAGTTAAATTTGTCAAAAAAATGGGTGATAAAGAAGATGCGCAGCTTTTTGAAATCTTGTACGATAAATAGCAAAGGGGAAATTATAAATTATAAATTATAAATGATAGATGATAGATTGACCTAGTCTGAAATAGGTTGACCTCGCCTAAAATGCGATGATTCAATTTTCAATTCTTGTTAATAAAGCATTTTGAGAACTGGGAACCTGCAAGTTTAGCAGTATCATGCTCGCATTTTTCCTCACCCCGGCCCTCTCCAGCATAGGCACCATTCTCCGTGGAATATTTCGGGCTGGAGAGGGAGGAGCGCAGATTAAGTATTAATGTGTTTCTGGTCAGAATAGAAATTCGTTATGATGATAAATTATAGATTATAAATGTCAGGATGAATGCTGTGCAGAATCAATTTGTGTGCTCGACTAAAATGCCATGATTCAATTTTCAATTCTTGTTAATAAAACATTTTGAGGACTGGGAACCTGCAAGTTTAGCAGTAACATGCTCGCATTTTTCCTCACCCCGGCCCTCCTTGTAGGATTAAAGATTAATAATTAAGGATTAAAGATTTTTTATTTCTGGATACGATGAAGTTCATACTGCTTATTTTGCTCATCTCTGCATTCTTGTTCTGATTCTCCATCCCAAATTGTCCCGTTCTCATTCTGTTTCTCATTCCGATTCTGTGATTTCCTCCGTGGAATATTTTGGGCTGGAGAGGGAGGAGCACAGATTAAGTATTAATGTGTTTCTGGTCAGAATAGAAATTCGTTATGATGATAAATTATAGATTATAAATGTCAGGATGAATGCTGTGCAGAATCAATTTGTGTGCTCGATTAAAATGCCATGATTCAATTTTCAATTCTTGTTAATAAAACTTTTTGAGGACTGGGAACCTGCAAGTTTAGCAGTAACAAGGCAAATCATAAGTGAAAAACGAAATCATCTAATTTATCCTCAAAACACTGATCACTAATCACTGAAAACTGATCACTCATAGTTGCAGAGTCATCTTTTTACTCACTCACCACACTTGCCACTAAAGGGCAGTCACATTTTTTTACTGAAGACCAACAATTAGCACCCTTCGGCTGCGCTCAGGGCAATGCATCAGCACATAAGCACATCAGCACATTAGCACATCAACGAGCTCCCCACAATCTCGGAACGCCTTTACGGAATTCGAATTTGTAGGCAATTTCTACATTCAGGTAGCTATAAGCATCCTTTTTTGCAGGGTTTCCTCTGCGGCTGGTAGCTGGACCGGGATAGCCGCTGTTACCATAGCCTGTGGGATCGGAGATGTATAATGCCATAGCCTGTTTAACAGGATCATTGGGGAAATTGGCATTTATTTCAGAGTAGGTTGGATACTGATCACTTACGTCATCCAGAAAATCAGTGAAGAACATGTAGTATCCCAACTCTGTTGAAACAGTAATTTTTTTGCTAACACCATAGCGAAATCCTATTCCCATAGGTACGCCGATATTGACAAAATTATAAGTCGATTTTGAATTTCCTTCGCCTTTATAGCCACTGCCTTCAGTCATCCATTCTGCGAGGTTGGTTTCGTAATCGCCGTCTTTATCGATGACATTGCCATTCGTTTGAGGTCCTTCATACGCAACATCACGGATGCTGCCATCGGGCCAGAAGAAATATCGGTTATCGAGGGAAGCATCGCCCCTGAAAAGGTCTGCTTTCGGCTGCCCATAGTATGCACCAATTCCTGTGAATACAAAAAAGGCCGGTCCCTGTTTATAAAGGGGCACTCTTGGATTTGCATAATAGGTGTAGCTAAAGTGAACTGACGTCCCAAACAGGTCGTTTCTAAAGCCTATCCCGCGACCATAATTTCTTAAATCAAAACCTTTTCGGCCACCAATTGGCTCCGATTCATCATACTGCAACCGGTTCCAGGAAAGTCTAACTTCCATTGAAAATGGACGGTAAAAATTGCCACTAAAGCCACCCGCCCCAAGGAAGTTACGGAATGTAATAGCTGCTCCAGGCTGTGTAGAAGTTGCCTGAATCCAGGAATCATTACCTAAATCACCAAAATAATTGGTAATTCCACTCGAAAAACCGACCTCAAATGAACGTTGCGCCATTGCCGGAAGTGTAGATACTGCAGCCAAGGCTGCTACAAGTATTAGTTTTTTCATGGTAGTGAAGTTTTGAAAACCTGCATTAAAAGTAGAAAAAAATCAGTTACTTCCAAATACTCAATGAAATTATTTGGCGAAACTGCCTAATTTTTAGGCGAGTATCCGGGGTTTTGACTGGTGATTGATTAATAAGTCATAAAAGCCCTCTAAAAACTGATCACTGCTCACTATTCGCTGCCTACAGCCTACTGCTAACTATTCACTGCCTACAGCCTACTGCTAACTATTCACTGCCTACTGCCTACTGCTAACTATTCACTGCCTACTGCCCACTATTCACTGCCCACTGCCTACTGCCTACTGCCCACTGCTAACTGCCCACTGCTAACTGCCCACTGCTAACTGCACACTGTTCACTGATAACTATCCACTGCAGTGCCTTTTCCCGAAATGTGGATGTTTGTTCCCGAATTGTTGTACTAAAAATGCCCTTTAAGGGCCGATTTCACTGAAAAACTGCGATGGCATATTTATGGATACTACGGCTGTATAACATGACAGGGGAATCCAATAATACTATTAACACAAATATGATACATCAGTTAAATCCAGCAATACTTGTTGAAACACCCATGGGGCAAGGTCAGGCTCTCTTCATCATAGATTATGGAATGCACCAAAATACTTGTTGGGTAGTTGCTTTGGTGAGTGACGGAGTCATTAAGCATTTCGATTGTAATGACGTAATTCTTGCAACAAATTATACCTACGGATTAAATCTTGTTAAACATAAAGCAAAATAATAACAACTCTCATAAATTAATTAATCACTTACTATTATTAACCATGGAAAAGAAAAAAACTCCCGCTAAAAAAACGGTGTCGAAAAATTCAAAAATGAACGACGACGCTAAAAATTCTATGCCATCATCGGCACTAATGAAACTTTTTGAAGATGAATTGAAGGATATTTACTGGGCTGAAAAAGCACTACTAAAAGCTTTGCCAAAAATGATCGACAATGCTACTTCAGAAGAACTTATTGAAGCATTAACAAATCACCTTGCTGAAACTGAAGAACAGGTTTCTCGTGTTGAGCAGGTTTTTGAATCATTCGACAAAAAAGCAAAAGCAGTAAAATGTGATGCGATGGAAGGATTGATTAAAGAAGCTGAATCCATTATGGAAGAATGTGAACCGGGTGCTATGTGTGATGCAGGAATTATTTCTGCCGGTCAGAAAATTGAACACTATGAAATTGCTTCATATGGTACACTCCGTCAGTTTGCTGAAACTCTTGGCCTGGAAGAAGCTGCCGAACTTCTGCAAATAACACTTGATGAAGAAAAAGCTGCTGATGAAACTTTAACGGAAGTAGCTGTATCAGCAATTAACGTGGAAGCAGCGGAAATGGAAGATTCCGAATAACCTGTTAAAACTGCTAATATGAATAATATATTCAGAGGACTCATTGCAGGGTATGGTGCCAAAAAACTTGGTGGAGGCTGCCTCAGTACTATCCTGGTGTTCGTAATTATCTGGGCACTTCTCGGACAATGTAATTAGTAAATTTTATCCCCTTCCCCCCAATATATTTTTTCAAATCCGTGCAGCGTAGTTAGTGCTGCACGGACTTTTTTTATTATTAAGGACAATGGATTCTGCGCAGAATAGAAACTCGTTGTGATGATAAATTATAGATTGTAAATGTCAGGATGCATTCTTCTCAGCATCAATTTGGTGCTCGCCTAAAATGCCATTATTCAATTTTCAATTCTTGTTAATCAAAATTCAATAGAACATTTTAAGGACTGGGAACCTGCAAGTTTAGCAGCCAATGGATCTTGCACCGCCTCACCCCTTCCCCTCTCCAGCAATGGCATTGGTCTCCGAAAAAACATTTTTAGCTGGAGAGGGGGGGATTCCAATTAAGAATTAAGAATTGAGGATTAAGGATTTTGGATTCTGCGCAGAATAGAAACTCGTAATGATGATAAATTATAAATGATAGAGGATAAATTGACCTAGCTTGAAATAAGTTGACCTCAACTAAAATGCCATTATTCTATTTTCAATTCTTGTTAATTAATCTTCAATAACAGCATTTTGAGAACGAAAAGCTATCAACTTTAGCAGCCACAAAATAAATTACAAGTGAAAAACGAATTCTTAGAAATTATCTCCAAAACACTGATTACTGTTCATTCATCACTCATTGCTGGTCACTGTTCACTGTTCACTGGTCACTGATCACTGATTACATCACCAAATCAACAGCATCAACAGCATCAGCACATCAGCACCCATTCGACTACGCTCAGGGCAAGCAATAGAATTAATAATTAATAATTAAGGATTAAGAATTAATTTTTTTATGGAAATTTTAATCACCAAATCTTCAAATCACCAAATCATCAAATCAAATAACCTTCAACTCTTTTCCTATTTTCGTAAATGCCGCTATTGCTTTATCAAGATGATGTTTTTCATGTGCGGCAGAAAGCTGTACTCTGATTCTTGCATTTCCTTTTGCCACTACAGGGAAGAAAAATCCTATCACATAAATTCCTTCATTCAATAACCTTGAAGCGAATTCCTGTGCCAGTTGTGCTTCATATAACATGATTGGAACAATAGGATGTGTTCCCGGCTTTATATCGAAACCTGCTTTGGTCATGTGCTCTCTGAAATATGCAGTGTTTTCCCAAAGCTTGTCTCTTAGATCGGTGGTAGAGCTTAGCAGATCAAGCACTGCTATAGATGCGCCAACTATGGATGGAGCGAGGGAATTGGAAAATAAATAGGGGCGTGAACGCTGACGGAGCATATCAATAATTTCTTTTCTTCCGGAAGTAAATCCACCTAATGCTCCACCTAATGCTTTACCAAGTGTGCCTGTAATAATATCAATGCGACCCATTACTGCATGATGTTCATGTGTGCCTCTTCCTGTTTTCCCCATGAATCCGGATGCATGACATTCATCCATCATAATTAAGGCCTGATATTTATCTGCCAGATCACAAATTTTATCGAGTTGTGCAATGGTACCATCCATTGAAAATACACCATCCGTTACAATGATGCGATGACGCAAATGTGTCGTTGCCTTTAATTGCTCTTCGAGATCATTCATGTCGTTGTGTTTGTAACGCAACCTTTGCGCTTTACACAAACGAACACCATCGATGATCGAAGCATGATTTAATTCATCTGAAATAATGGCATCCTGATCATTGAACAATGGTTCAAATACACCGCCATTGGCATCAAAGGCTGCTGCATAAAGAATGGTGTCTTCAGTCCCTAAAAAGGTTGCAATTTTTTGCTCCAGTTCTTTATGAATGTCCTGCGTTCCACAAATAAAACGAACCGACGACATACCATATCCATGCGTGTCGATTGCCTTCTTTGCTGCTTCAATTACTTTCGGATGCGATGATAATCCCAGATAATTGTTAGCACAAAAATTCACCACTTCCTTACCATCGGCAAGCCTGATATCGGCCCCCTGGGGCGTGACAATTATTCGTTCTTTTTTATAAAGTCCCGCGGCTTCAATTTCCTGAAGTTCTTTGGCTAATACAGGTTGTAAGGTGTTGTACATGTTGGTAAGGGTTTATAGCGACAAAGATACATAATGCATCTTTACCCTAAAACAGCCACTCAGCAAAGCTGAAAAACTTTACCGGGCAGACATCTTATCAGTCCGGCAAATTCAAGCTTTAGCAGTAGTGTCGACAACTTTCCCGGTGTCATGCCCGACTGAAACGAAAGCAAATCGATGTGACAGGTTTGATGTTGCCGGATGATGCCTGTTATCTGTTGTTCTTCTTCCGTCAACTCCACAAAAAGGGACTTTTGAATGGCTTTCTTCTTTAGTTTGGGATCATCCTCCCATCCCATAATATAACTGATATCGGCAGCTGACTGCAACAATACGGCTTTGTTATTCCGAATCAGCAGATTACAACCTTCACTGTACGGGTCTTTGATCCTTCCGGGCACTGCGAAAACGTCGCGGTTATAATTATTGGCGATTTCTGCGGTAATCAAAGCGCCTCCTTTGCGGGCCGCTTCCGTAACAATGATGGCATCACACAATCCGGCAATGATTCTGTTTCGCTTCGGAAAATTCTCTTTTTCAGGTTCCGATCCGCTGATATGTTCGGTAATAAGTCCACCATGAAGAATCATTTTTCTGGCAATTCCATCATGTGACGGGGGATAAATCCTGTCGATGCCATGAGCCATAACTCCAATAGTTTCAATTTGCTGATCCACACATGCCCGGTGTGCTGTGATGTCAATTCCATAGGCTAGTCCGCTGACTACCGTAGCCTCCATTTGTCCCAGCGCAGTAACCAGTTCTTCCGTAACATCTTTACCATACTGACTGGCTTTTCGGGTGCCGACAATCGCCACCATCCGGTTTCGGTTTAAGTCGGAAGTGCCTTTATAATAAAGCAATACAGGTGAATCGTGGCAGTTTTTTAATCTTTTGGGATAATTTTCATCCAGATAGAAAAATGCCTGGATTTTGTGTTTCCTGATAAAAACCAATTCTTTACCTGCCCGGTCAAATTCCTTAAAGCCTGCAATCGATTTGGCTGTAACCGGCCCGATTTCCGGAATTTTTTCAAGCGCCCTTTTTTTCTCCTTAAAAATGGCTTCCACACTACCACAATAACTTATGAGCTGCCGGGCCAAAACATCGCCCACTCCCTCAATTAATGTTAATGCAATGCGGTTAATAAAAACGTCATCGCTAATTTCCTTCATAAAAAGTCTAAAATAAAAAGTATATTTCGACAAAATTAATAAAAAAATAATCATCCCACCTATGTTGAATAAGCTGAATACCTTATGGATGCTGCTGTTATTAACGGCTACCATTTCAATGGCGCAGGAAAATGGAATATTATTAGGACTGGTTCGAGATGCTGCCACCAAAGAACCACTCCCGGGAGTGAATGTAGTTGTTGATGGTGTTGCAGGTACTGTCACAGATATTGCAGGTAAATACACTTATGATATTGCTGCCGGAGAACATTCGGTTTCGTATCGGTTTGTTGGTTATACAACTCAGGTAAAACAAATCACCCTTAAACCCGGTGAAGCGCGAATCATTAATATCGATTTATCGCTAGAGTCTACACTGCTGAATACAGTGGTGGTTAGTGCCGGAAAGTTTGAGCAGAAACTGGAAGATGTGACAGTTTCGATGCAGGTTATTAAACCGGCATTTATTGAAAATACCAATGCACCTAGCATGGATGTAGCTATGGAGCAGGTTCCAGGAGTTACGATTCTCGATGGTCAGGCAAATATTCGTGGTGGAAGCGGCTTTAGTTATGGTGCCGGTAGTCGTGTGCTTTTGCTGGTAGATGATTTACCCATGCTTGCCGCAGATGCAGGAGATATCAAATGGAGTTTTCTGCCGGTGGAAAATCTGGAACAGGTTGAAGTAATAAAAGGAGCCTCTTCAGCTCTTTTTGGTTCTTCAGCAATGAATGGTGTTATAAATATTCGAACAGCATATCCGAAATCGAAACCATCCACCAGCATTACCTGGTTTACGGGTTGGTATGGCGATACAAAAAGGAAAGAATTGCAATGGTGGGGCGACAAGTTACAACAAACGCAGGGTCTCAGTTTTAATCACATGGAGCAAATAAAACAATTCGATTTGGTGGTTGGTGGAAATGCTTTTAATGATGAAGGGTTCAAACAAGGGGAGACGGAGAAAAGGTACCGCATGAATATTAATACCAGATACCGCTTCAAAAAAACAGAAGGATTATCGGCAGGATTAAATGCTAATATTACTTATACCGAAGGTGGTTTGTTTTTGCTTTGGCAGAATGATTCTACAGGAGCCTACGTCCCGCAAGGTGGAATTACTGACTCTACAACGACAATCAGTCAGTATGAAACTGTTCGTACCAGCATCGATCCATTTGTCACTTACATTGGTAAGAAAGGCTCAACTCATAAATTAAGAACTCGTTATTTTAAATCGGCAAACCGGAATAATACCAATCAGGAAGCATTTGCATCGTTGTATTATGCCGAATATCAGTATCAGAAAAAAATTGGTGAATCCGTTACCGTAACTACCGGGATAACTGAAATTTATTCGGATATCAGAAGTGAATTGTATGCCGATCACTCTGCGAATAATCTTGCTGTGTTTGCACAGGCTGATATGAAGTTTGGAAAGCTCAATATTTCACTCGGAGGAAGAATGGAATCGAATCTTGTTGATGGTGGAGAAAATGAAACAATTCCGGTGGTTCGAAGCGGAATTAATTATAAGCTCTTTGAACATACGAATATCAGAGCATCATATGGTCAGGGATATCGTTATCCTTCTATTGCAGAGCGTTTCGTAAGCACACAGGTAGGAAGCATTGTAATTTATCCGAATGATAGCATTGAATCAGAAACCGGATGGACCGCTGAAATCGGAATTAAGCAAGGTGTGAAATTAGGTGGCTGGCAGGGATTTCTTGACGTTGCCGGATTCTGGAGCGAGTATCAGGATATGATGGAGTTTACTTTTGGTCAGTATGGAACTTTTACCGATCCGCTTTTTGGTTTCGGATTTAAATCGGTGAATGTTGGAAATACTAAAATTACCGGTCTCGATGTTGAACTTATAGGAGAGGGCAGGATCGGACGATTGCCTATAACTGTTATGTGTGGCTATACTTATATTGATCCTATTCAAAAAGATTTTAATGCTGCCGTTGATACACTGAAAAATTCTGCCAACTATAATATTCTGAAATATCGCTATCGTCATTTATTTAAAGGCGATATCGAATTCAATCCCGGAAAATTTATGATAGGGGTTAGTACACGCTACAATAGTTTCATGGAAAATATTGATGCTGTTTTCGAAAGCGATTTCACCATTCCCGGTGTCCGTTCCTATCGCGAACGACATGATTATGGCGATTGGGTATTCGACTTAAGAACAGGTTACCGTGTAACTGAACATTTCAGATTCGGCGTGCTGGTGCGAAATTTATTCAATCACGAATACATGGGTCGTCCGGCTGATATGCAACCACCCCGCACATATACTATTCAGGTGTCGATGAAATTCTGAGAATAATTATTTCTGATCTGCGATTTTTTTTCCTTCGCTTACCTGATGACGGTAGAGCGTGGTGAAAGCAACGTACTCCTGATACGTCTGATCCTCATCAGTTGGCCGTTGTGCAATTCCGTTTTTAAGACGAAATAAATATTCATCGTATACGAATGGCAGATTTGCCATGATACGTCTTGTTTTGTATTGTGCTGCACCAGTTATAATTGCCTCACGCCAGTCAGCTGCCTTAGGTAATGTTACATTTTTACCTGCACGACTCAGTATGCGAAGTGCATCCTGCAATTCTGCATCGTTGGTAGCATCTTCAGGTTTTAATTCTGCTGCAAGAAAATAATCTTTAAGATTTCTGCTTTCGAAAGTGCTTATGAAGAAGTCGAGTGTTTCGTAATTGACATACAAGTTGGGTCCCGGACCGGTCAATAATTCTTCTTCATGCAACTCAGCTTCCGGATTGCTGCTATTCTGTTTGCGCCATTCGCGGATGTAAAGTTTTTCTTCTTCACCTTTTTTATCCGGTAACATCATCAGGTAATCGGTTCCGAATTTGGAATCATAATAGCGGTACCATGCCGGAATTGCTTCCGGACAATTTTCCGCATGACGATAGGTGTCGTAATCCTGCCAGTTGTAAAACCAGTTTTTATCAGACTGCATTCCTGATTCCAGATAGTCCATATAGAAACTAAGTTCGTTTGGTGTAACCGGATCCAAAAATGGACAGGTAGCAATTGCTTTTTCCCAACAAAGGAAATCGCGTGTTACTTCAACACCAGGTAGTTCAATTAAGCCGGCACGCCATTCCGCCTGCAGGTTAAAAAGTTTTTTCTGCTGTATTTCCCAAAAACATTTTTCAGCTAATTCCCTGAATCGGAAATGTTCTTTTTCTTTCTTTAATAGTAGTCGCTCACCATTCAACAGATACCATGCTTTTTTTGATGCATATTCTGTAATGAAGTCGTGTACTGACTCCTCATTAAAGCCTTTAAAGAATTCCCAATAGCGGGCATTGCTGTAGAGTTCACGGATGGTATCCCTTACTAACTCCTCATATCTTGTCCTTCTCACCGGATCTGTTTGTGTGGCATCTGAGCGCCCCGGCAAACTTCCTTCCGAAAACTGATTCATAAATTACTGGTATATGGCTGCGAAACGAAGTTGAATGAATCGGGTTGCATCAGCCATTTTTCCATGTTGTAAGAAATTGGGAGAAATTTGTCTTATATGAACCCTGATCTTACGTTTTTTGCAATAAATAATGCTGAAACACCGTATTTACAAGGCTTTTGAGGATGCACAACTAAATTCATGTTTTGCATAAAACCAGATAATTTTGGACTGTTTTTTCTACTTTTACACCACAATAAAAACCATCCGGGAACTTCGTTCGGCCTGATTCAACAAAATTTATACGATGAAAATTTTTAACTTTTTATTGCTGATTACTTGCCTGCTGGCAAAACCATTGGCTACCTGTGCGCAAGTAATCCAACCCACTACAGAGGAAGAGTATAATTATGGAGCTGTGGGATACAAATTGCAATTGAATGCCCGTCTGGATACTAAAGAAGGTTACATTTTAAAAGATGCCGAAGGGTGCGAAGAGCCGGAGCGTAAAATTGAATATAAAATAATGTACCGACAGGGCGACGTTCACCCTTGTGCAGTTATTCTCGTGTATACTAAATTGCGTTCTGCACCGCAGTACTATTGCGTACCAACCCCAAATGCCAATCCGCAGTTATGGGATAAGTTTTATAAAAGTCTGACCATAGGAACGGATAATCCGGCCGAACAACTGCAGTTTTTTACTTCTTGTTTAGGACGACTGATGATGGGTTTTGCAATTGGTAAACCATGAAAGTCTTAGGAATAATACCGGCTCGTTATGGTTCTACCCGTTTTCCGGGGAAGCCGTTGGCG
>JAEUTI010000064.1 GCA_016788065.1 Bacteroidia bacterium
CGAAGCTACGTGCGGGTACTTTCACATGAATTCAGGTGTTTACAAGAAGCCGGTTTTTTTGACTTCTACAGGAGCTGCAACATCTAGCAGTACCTATGGGAATCATTTTGAAGATAGTTTAACAATTACCAATAATGGAGCCGTCTATTTCAATATGGGTTCAAGTGGTGAAGACATCTATGATGGACCGGTAATTTTGTATAATTATTCCAGCAAAGAAATAAGACTGGCTGCAACAGATACTAGCTACTTCAATAATCATGTCACCGTCAATGCTAGTTCCGGAGGTGTTGAATTCGGTGCAAGCGGGGGAGTAAGTATACTTGCAAGTGGAAAAACGATTTCAGTTGGTACATTTAGCAGCAGTTATCTGACTCTAACAAAATTTATCCAATTGGGCAGTTCAGCTCAAACGTTAACCCTTTCTGGTACAGGAGTGGTGTCCTTAGAAGGTTGCATTTTTAATGGGAATTTAACAATTAATGCTCCCGGAATACTTACAAAATCCAGCATCTACTATGGCACCACATCACTTAATAGAACAGGGTCTACCACCAATTTCCACAGCTACGGATCGAATGTGTACGCAGGAAATGTAACCTGGGACAATGCCGGAAGCGGGGGTAGAGTTCGACTCGCATCCACTGCTCCGGATACCTACATGGGTCATGCTACATTCAGTTCTACAGGCGGACAAGATTTGCAAGTGGCGTATGTGGGTGATAATGCATTTGCCGGAAACATCACCATCAACAGCAATAAGGTGGTTTTCAACACCAGCACCGGAAAAGTTACTTTTACAGGCACCAGCAATCAAACATTAAACGGAAGCTACAACTATCCATTTAAAAAAATGGCGATAAATAAATCAACAGGCACGGTTACTGCAAACACAACCTTGAGTGTGGATGATTCTCTGATTTTTATTCAAGGAAATTTAATAACTACTTCAACTAATCTGCTAACCTTGAAGCATGGTTCAAAAGCTAATGGTGCTTCGAATAGCAGTTTTGTGAATGGACCTGTGAAGAAGGTTGGGAATACTGCTTTTGAGTTTCCAATTGGAAAATATTCCATTTTTTCGCCACTTTCAATTACCGCAACGTCTAGTTCTGCCAATGCATATAGTGCTGAATATTTTGATCAGCCTCAAACACATGGAGCGAATCGTGACTCAACTCTTGGTGGTATAGCGTATTGCAACTATTGGAATTTAGATCGTGTTACCGGTTCTGCAAAAGTTGCAATTAGTATCGGCTGGAATCAAACTCACTGTGGATTAATGGACAGTACAAGTGCAACAGTTGCTTTTTGGGATAGTGAATGGAAAAACTTAAAAGTCAATTCATTTAATGGGAATATAACTGCAGGTAACTTATTAAGTTTAGATAGTTTAAATATTACCAGTTCCAACATTAGCATTGCATACAGGATCATTCCTGTCACGTTAACCCCTTTAGATTTAACTGTAACATTATCAATATCATCAGTTGGAATGGATCATTATTTCGGACTAAATGGCACAAATACCTTATCTGATGGAACTAGTTGGGATAATTCAACAATGTGTTTATCTGTTGCCAAAATGCAACCCTCTACAATGCGCTTTCCGGGAGGTGCAACAGGCAACTGGTGGGATTGGCGTAAAGGATGGTTTGTTGATAGAAATTTCCCGTTTTTGGGGTGTCGTGGCTTACCTTCAGAATATGAATACTTGATTCCTCAAAATAATAATCTTGAAAATTTTAGTATTGCATTAGGTGAGATTGGTAGTAGGCCTCTGTTTATGTTGAACATGTTGACTTCAGATTTGCCATATCAAACAGCCATGTTACATCAAGCCGAAATACTCGGTATGCCGATCGAGCAAGTTGAGCTTGGAAATGAATTTTATAGAGATGCTGATGTTGAGTGTGAGTATTCTGAAATTTTCCCTACAGCAGCTGATTATGTTACAGTTAGTCAATATTGGACTGAAAAAATCAAAGAAAGATTTAGTACTGAAATTGCTTTTACAGGGGCTGATTCCAGAGATAATTCGGGTCGTCAAGATACTTGGAATGTCAATTTAAATTTGAGTTCCTTAACAACAAATATTCCTGATGCTGCAACAATACATGCTTATAAAGGGTCCGAAATTAGTGGAGGAAGTGATTGTGAGTGGATTGATTATACATTTATCAATTCTAACACGAGTAATGCTGACAAACTTTTTGAGTCGGCTTTTGACTATATGAATGGCACTTCACTAACTACTGGAATCAGTAATGTTGAATGGCCTGATTTGGATAATCAAAATTTATGGATGACAGAATATAATCTGTTTGATCGGCATGACAATTTTATACATGGTAGTTGGGCACATGCATTGCACACTGCTGCCATGACATTTGCCATGCTCGAACATGATTTCGTTACAAAAGTAAATTGCCATACAATGGTGGGAAATGCTATTTTTAGTTCTTTTTTTAATGATATCAATAACGGCTTTGTTTTTTCCAATGATCCTTCAAATCCTTCGAGTGAATTTTGTTCAGTTCAGGAAGAAATCGCAAATATTCCAACTGGAAATTATTCCGTGACTTCATTAGGTTATGCTATGAGTGAAATTGGCCAAGCTCTGCGTTTTGCAACAGCGAGAAGAGAACTAACATTTGATGCAGGCATGAACACGCTGCCAACATTGGGCTCAACTCCGGCTGTGAAGGGTTGGATATTTACTGATGCTGATGGTAATGAACAAATTGTAGTGTTAAATTTAAGCCCACAAGAAATTACTATAGACTTTGATAGCCCTTCAGGATTTGAGGAGCCTCAGCAAATGAAAGTTTTAAATTTATTCAATCCATCATCTCCAGGTCTTGAACGATTAAATAGGTTTGTTTATGACGATGATGGTGGAATAATTTATTATGTTGAAATTGATAATTCCGGTAACGCAGGAATAGGAAGTATTGCAAATCCTACCTTTAATAGTTATAATGGAAATAATGTTATTCCCGGTTTTAGTATTGTGAGATACACTTATTTTGATCAGGGAATTAATAGTGTTACAATATCTGCATCAGAAAATGCCGTATGTCAAGGAAGACCATTTTATTTGTATGCCAACGCTGGACCAAATGCAGTCAGTTTTGATTGGAAGTATAATGGAAATTCAATTGGTACTTCAACCACACCATCTTTCCTAACCAGTGAACAAGGAACCTCAAATTATTCTGTTGTAGTAACATATTCTCCTTCCGGGTCTGCAGCTTCCTTAAATCCTTTATCAATTACTCAAAAATCAATCCAAACTCTTACTGTTCCATCCTCTCCAATTCAATTTTGTAAAAACTCAGCACCAATTACTATTTCAGCCTCCTTAAGCGGCAGTAATACTAATTATTATTGCTGGATTCCCGGAGAAGGTGAAACTATTGCGAGCGGGCTTGAAAGTCAGCTGACAGATCATATTGAAGTCGCGCCAGAACATACTACAACGTATACTGTTTACGCAACGGACGGCCTTTGCAGTGTTCGCGAAGATATAACAATAGAAGTGATAGGAGACATTCAGTTCGCTCACAACCCTGAAGTGTATTGTAGTAGTGGTACCGGAGTAACATTAGACCCTCAATTAACCGGAAGCTATAACTACTTGTGGTCTCCGGGTAGTTCAACCGGATCTACTTTGACGGTGAATCCCACAACTCCGCAAACTTATTCCGTCACGGTAACCAGTACATCAGGAACATCGTGCACTGTCACAGGTTCTGTGGATGTTATACCAGTAGAATGCTGCACCCCTTCAGTGGATGTTACGCTTGCGGGTTATTCAAATGCACAAGAGCTTGTAGATGAAGCCATTTTAAATGATCCTGGTTCACATACAACCGACCCTTTTACCGGAGTTGACATTCTGACTGGAATTGATATTTATGTTGAAGGAGAACTTCTAATTGATAAGGATTTGATTCTCAATAATGTACAAATTCAATTTGCTGAACGGTCTACCATTGTAGTTGATTCTTACCGAAGTTTGAGATTGAATGCGTGTAACTTTGATGCTTGTTCATCATTAATGTGGAAAGGTATTGAAGTCAAAGAAAAGGGCAAATTGTACACTAACAACATTGCATCAGACGAATGCGAAATAGCTAATGCCTACTATGGAGTGTATTTTAACCCTCGGTCATATGGATTGTTGCGAAGAACAAGATTTTTGAATACCTTTACTGGAATATACTCTCTAGGTTCTCCAGCTTCATTAATGACTTCATATCCTAAAATACTATCTCGTTGTTATTTTGAATCAACTTCAACGTTACTTCCAGTGTATGGAAATCTACCAAATTTGCCTGCGAATGGTAATAACGGATATGCCGGTATAGATGCTGAGAATGATTTGATAGGTTTGACTTCTATAAGTGTTACCAACCCTTCATATTTTTTGAATCTTAGTAATGGAATTGTAGCTAAAAATAGTATACTTACTGTATCTAATACTTTTTTTGAGGATATTCATCCTGAAGCAAACTATAATTGGCTCGTACTTCAAGGGAATGGTATTTATACATTTGGAACAGACAAATGGGCTTCGCTATCAATCACTGGTTTACTGAATTCATCAAATCCAACATTTTCTAATTGTGATGATGGTATTGAAACATACAGAGGTGCTGTAACAGTTTCAAATGCTCTTTTTAACTCTACTGAGAGAGCAATTTCTGTATTAGCAAGTGCAGGGCAACCTACAACTCTTTTAGGCAACACTATCAATGCTTCTGTACGAGGAATAGATATGATGTTTATGGATTTTGCTGGTAGAATTCGAATTGAAGGCAATGAGATTAATATGGATAATTCAACATCCGCTAATGGAGTTCGTGGCATTTCATTAGATAATTTTGATTTTATGAGCACACCGGCTCAAAGTAAAATTGCTTGTAATGTTATAAATTTAGACAATGCCGAAACAGGAATTCATGTTGGTTCCGTTAATCAAAATATGACTCCTGCACAATTTAATCTTGCAGTTTCTGATAATACCATTGCTGCAACCGATAACAGTGTTTTTGCTGATGGAATTTCATTTAGCAATGCCACTAATTTTACAGCTATAGGAAATTCTGTTTCCGGTGATGGATCTACTACCTCCGCAAACAGCTTCCGTTTCATGATGAGTCCGGAAGGTGTAATTCATAACAATTACTCAACAGGTACACACCGTGGGTTTTTCTTTCAAAACTATTCACCATCTATTGTAAAATTCCGAAATAACACTATGGATGTAAATTGGCATGGATTGGAATTGAATCCTACAGCTATTATTGGAATTCAATCTTTTGCCTCAAATAACTGGACCGGCTACAATTTGGGGACATTTCCTTATGAAGTAGTTAATGGTAGTGCTGTAGGAGCTTTTAATTTCAATTTAACCTTTGATGGTTTGAATTTAAATAAATTTACAGTTGATATTCACACTTTCGGTACTGTGCGCTACCCCTTTTATGAACCACCTTCAGGGACTTTAGGCTTAGACTGGTTTCAATCATCAAGTGGTACAGAAGGCGTTCCCTTTTACACTCAATGCAATGTATCCAGAGAAATGGACGCTGCACTCTCAGAAATTGACAGCTTGGTAGTTATTGACTCAATTGGAGCAGTCACTTATGAAACGGAACTTAGAGAAATCGCCAAAAGTAATTTATATGACAAACTGAAAATAATTTCCGAAATTTCAACCTTAAGTACCTATTATAATGATTTTATTTCTGATTATTTATCAAATTCATCTGGACGAATGTTGACTATGAGAGATTATTTGACTGACGAACTCAACTTTGATTCAGCCCAATTAATTGCTAATGCATTTAGTGATAGTTTATTGCTAAATGTAATAAATGAAACAGTGTTATCAATGGCCGAAAATGAGGATTATGGACTAAATGATACATTGAAATTATTTTGGGAGAATTTGAAAACACCACTTGATACAACAACAGCTGTTTATGATTTAAAAATTATAGATGCCATTGAAGCAATTTTTGAGACGCTGGAATTTGAAGATGTAAATACAATTATTGAATCTAATTTGCAAATCAGTTATTTGGGTGCCTTTACTTTAATGATTCAGGAAAATATTGGTGATGTACTTCTTGCCCAGTTAGCAGAAGTCGCTGCTCAATGTCCTGAATCCGGTGGCCGAGGCGTTTTTATAGCACGTAGTGTTTTGAACTCCCATGGATACAAAAATTCTTACAATGATGAAATGTTGTGTTATCCTACCATGAGAATTTCAAACGAACATCAATCAAAATCTAATCCGGTAGGGGTTGAAATAAAATGTATTCCCAATCCTAATACCGGTAGTTTTATGATTTACAGCAACTCAATTGATATTGTAAATTGCAAAATTATAGTCACCAATGTAATGGGAACCACACTTGATTTTGTTAAAGCAAATTCAAACAAAAATGCAGTTTCATTAACTCTTAAGAAAACTGCTCCTGGGATTTATTTAATTCGTGTTTATGATCCGGTTTCAGGTGCAATACAAACTGCTGAACCTTTAATAATCTTAAACGAATGAAAAAAATAATCTTGTTGCATTCGCTTGTATTATTTTGTATTTGCTCATTATTCGGCCAAGGCATCTCAAATATCTGGATGGGAGGTTATGGGAATCAAATTGGGAATCCCCCGTGGGGAGGATGGAAAATGGATTTTTTTTTAGGACCACCTGTTATTACTTATGAAAACAGAGCAATAGATTTTGACGTAACAGGAACGACGATTTCAGATAGCTCTGGCAATTTTTTATTTGCGACCAACGGTGTAACCATTATTAACAAAATAGGTGATACTTTGCAAAATGGTACAGGGCTGAGTCCTTCAACTTATTCTTCACCTCAGTGGTTTGGCGATGGATTAAGGTTACCACAAGCTACATTAATTCTTCCTTTGCCAGAAAGTACTAATATTTATTACATTTTTCATATGACAATAGATACCATTTCATCACCCTCCTATGCTTATTTCTTTTATAACTCCATAATTGACATGAATCTGGATGGAAGTAAAGGAGCAGTAATTGCCAAAAATCAAATAATTCAAACTGGTTTGTATGCTGCAGGAGGGATTGCAGCCTGCAAACATGCAAACGGTCGGGATTGGTGGATCAATATTCATGACAGGAATGGAACGGGACTTCATTTTTTTTTATTAACCCCTGTGGGGGTGAGTTTTTCCCATTCACAAGCTTTCAATTACAGGGAAGGAGTGGGTGTTTACAGTTTTTCGCCGGATGGAACCCGCTTTGGAGGCTACAATTCAGCGGATGATTTTGAATTATTTGATTTTGACAGGTGTAGTGGCATGTTGAGTAATTTCAGACAAGTTACTATCAACGATTCGACAATTGCTTTCGGCTGTGCATTTTCACCCAATTCACAATACTTATATGGTTCTTCTGCAAGATATTTCTACCAGATAGATGTGACCTCTAATCAACCAGATACTACTTTGATAACTGTTGCAATTTGGGATGGTACCTATTATAATAATTCTGCTTTATCATTTAGTCTTGCGGGTTTGGCTCCAGATGGTAAAATATATATTTCTTCAGGATCCACAACCCCAATTATGCACTTCATCAACTATCCTGATAGTTTAGGTGTTGCATGTGATGTTCAACAACATTCTGTATATCTTCCTGTCTATAATAGTTACACAGTACCAAATCACCCCAACTACTTTTTAGGTGCTCTTGTTGGAAGTTTGTGTGATAGTTTAGTAGGCTCAAATGAACTTTCCATAAATCCGATCAAAATTCAGCCAAATCCAACGCAAGGGCTTTTTCAAATCGTTTATCCACCACAATCACAAAATGGAAGTATGGAACTTATAGATCTGTTTGGAAAAATAATAGTTGTTGAGCAAATACCACCTTGGTCGCAATTAAAAAATGTTGATATTTCAGAATTGAGTAGCGGCATCTATATATTAAAAATTCGTTGGGGGAACAATGTTGTCTATGGCAAAGTGATGAAGGAGTAAATTTCATAATTATATTGTTTAGTATGTCACGAATGAAAAAAATATTCATCCTACTTTCTCTCCTTTTATTTTATTTCAGTACTTGCAACAGTCAAGGTATCTCCAATATTTGGATGGGAGGATATGGGAATCAAATTGGGAATCCTCCTTGGGGTGGATGGGAAATGAATTTTTTTTCAGGATCACCGGTAATCACTTATGAAAACAGAGCAATAGATTTTGATTTTACAGGAACAACGATTGCCGATAGTGCCGGCAATTTTTTATTCGCAACCAACGGTGTGACTATTATGAACAGCGTTGGCGATACTATGTTGAACGGAACTGGGTTGAGCCCTTCTACATATTCCTCTCCACAATGGTTTGGTGACGGGCTTAGAATTCCTCAGGCTACTCTGATTTTACCTCTGCCAGGAAGCGCAAATATTTATTACCTGTTTCACATGACATGGGATACTATTAGCATACCCGCTTATGCTTACTATTTTTACTGCTCCATAATTGACATGAATCTTGATGGCGGAAAGGGCGGAGTTATTGTTAAAAACCATATTATATTGACAGGTTTGTTTTCTTCCAATGGTATTTCCGCTTGCAAGCACGCAAACGGACGAGATTGGTGGATCAATATACATGATAGCTATGGAACCGGTTTGCATTTTTTTCTGTTGCAGCCTTCCGGTGTTTCCTTTTCTCACACACAGAATTTAAATTACCGGGAAGGTGTAGGCTCCTATTGTTTTTCACCTGATGGAACCAAGTTTGGAGGGTACAATACAGTGGATGATTTTGAGATCTTCGATTTTGACAGATGTAGTGGTATGCTTAGCAATTTCAGACACGTACCAATAAATGATTCGATGGTCACTTTCGGATGCTCGTTTTCACCCAATTCAAAATTTCTTTATGGATCATCTATTCGATATCTTTACCAAGTAGACGCTACTTCCTATCAGCCAGACACAACCTTGATAACGGTAGGCATTTGGGATGGTAGTTTCTATAATAATGCAGCTGCAACTTTTTCAATACAGGCATTGGCCCCGGATGGTAAAATATATGTCACTACTGGATCCACCACTCCAATAATGCATTACATCGAACATCCTGATAGCTTAGGAATTGCATGTAATGTACAACAACATTCAATTACATTACCCGTTTTTAATAGCAGAACAGTTCCCAACCACCCCAACTATTTCCTTGGCCCACTTGTCGGGAGTTTGTGTGATAGTTTGGTAGGCTTAAATGAACTATCATTAAGTCCGATCAAAATTCAGCCAAATCCAACGCAAGGGCTTTTTCAAATCGTTTATCCACCACAATCACAAAATGGAAGTATGGAACTTATAGATCTGTTTGGAAAAATAATAGTAGTTGAGCAAATACCGCCTTGGTCGCAATTAAAAAATGTTGATATTTCAGAATTGAGTAGCGGTATCTATATATTAAAAATTCGTTGGGGGAACAATGTTGTCTATGGCAAAGTGATGAAGGAGTAAATTTCATAATTTTATTGTTTAGTATGTCACAAATGAAAAAAATATTCATCTTACTTTCACTCTTTTTATTTTATTTCAGTGCTTGTAACTGTCAAGGGTTCAGAAAATAAATTAAAATTAAGTTTTCTATAATGCCTCTTCTTCGGCAAAAGAAAAGTAATTTTCTAAAGTTAAGTTTAAGTGATCAAGAATATTCATTTCAAATATCTTTCCTCTACTATTCAAATTCTTAGTCAATTTCAAATCAGCTCCATTTGGAAGAAGATTTCCAGATGGATGTTTATGATATGAAATGTTTAGCTAAATTTTTTTACCTCGATTTTTCTCATTTTCATGTTTCTGCTCAGCAATCGAAACCATTCTTAAAAAATGTTTTTGTGGAGTTAAATGTGTTAAACACAAAATTAATGATTGATATTGGAACTACTTATAAGTATGTCAGAAAAATGTATTTCTACCACTGAATCCTGGTCCCTGGAAGAATCTTAAGCTCTGATGCGGGGGTGAAGAATTTTGTTTTATCTAAAAATATGTTTCTCATAAAAATCTCTTTTCGTCCTCAAAATAGCTTAATTGAATATTCATCTATAATTTATCATATGAAAAAACATTTTCTTCTGAGCAGGAATTAAATATCTCACAACGCTCTGAAAAAACTTATGGTGTGCGTAACAACTCTACTAAAATCATGCGGTAGTTCAGCAGATAAATAAGGATGAACGGCACCAAAAGAATGATTCGCTTTGTTCAATAAAATGAGTTTTGAATCAGGTGCTGCCCTATTCAATTCCAGAGCATGATCTACAGGAACCGTTTCATCTTCATCACCATGAATAATAAGAAATGGAACTTCCAATCGCTCAGCAGCCTTTACTATATTGAGACGGTTTCGATTGCGATAATAATTTTCATACAACTGCGGATACAAAGGCATTTGCTGTCCGGTCCTGGAATTTTCAACGTAGAATACACCAGCCTGTCGCCAATAACGTATATCCTGCACCGTTATATGTCTTGCAAATCCCGCAACAGCGGCCCACGAAGTAATTCCTTTGACACGAGAATCTTCGGCAGCTTTCAAAATAACTATGCCTCCTCCCCTGCTGTGCCCGGCTAAATAAATCCGGTTAATATCTACCCGGTAGGCTTCTGCATTAGAAATCAGGAAATCAATTGCAACTTCCAGATCATCGAGTTCATGGGTAAAATTATTATTCCCGAAGGCATCGAGATCATCAAAATCCAAAGGATTTTCCAATGTTGTTCCATTAAATGCAAAATTGAACTTGATAAATCCGAAACCGGAAGCAGCAAATTGAGAAGCAACCAGATCAAATACTCCCCAATCTTTAAACCCTTTGAAGCCATGTGCAAAAATCACAAAAGGAATTTCGCCCGCACTTTCGGGAAAGAAAACATCAGCCAGAAAAGAGCGGCCATGTTTTCCATGAAGCAATTTATTTTTTTCTATTCTGATCAAAATAAAACCGTTCAGTCAACAGCTAAAATTACTGTACGTGTTGCTTGACTGTGCCGCTGCCGGAGATATCTTTCGAAACTTCAGGATTACCAAGATAACGCACTGCTCCGCTTCCGGAAACTTTTGCATAGAGTGATTTGCCGGCATTCACATCCGCTTCACCTGAACCGGAAATAGACGCCTTGGCATCGAGAGTTAACAGGTTAAAAGAATTAACAGTTCCTGATCCACTGATCTGCATATTGAAGCTATTAGCACTGCCGCTTAAATCGAGTATACCTGACCCTGAAATATTGCTGGTTATTTTATTGGCCACTACATCGGCTTCAATAACACCGGAACCATTAATTTCGAAATCGAGCTCATCATTTTTAAATGTATTTACAGAAACTATTTTTCCGGAACCATTCACTTCAAAAGCCATTTCTTTATTCATGCTGATTTCAATAACAATGTCTTCATCAGTAATCAATTGACCTTTGGTTGTGATCACCAAAGTATTTCCATCCATTCTTGTTATGATGGCCTCCTGAATATTTCCCTGAGCTTTTACCACACATGAATGAACCAGACTGTCTTTGACAACAACCAATGCACTCATATTTAAAACTATCCGGTTAAATTCTCCAACTTCCCTGACATTGGAAACAACGATGCCCTCACCGACATAAGTTCGGTTACATCCAAAAAGTAAAACCAGAAGAAATGAGAACGGAAGAAGTAATTTAATTTTCATAACAGATATTTTGCATAAAAGTAACAATAAAAACGGTAATAAAAATAAAAAAAGGGCAGGCAATTGGCGCCTACCCCTTCCAACATGAATGAAGCATCTGTGTAATAGTGAGGTGTTCTTTCCACACCCCTCGATTCCTGCGCTGTCGGCGTACAAATCCGCTGTCAAACCAAACCCCTGAATTGGTGCAACCGGATAGCATCGCTTTATATTGCTGGTACTAAATTAATACATGATTCCGCCGTTAGGAGATACATTTTGATGTGATCTGAGCTCTGAACCATAGCTTGTTGATCGAAAAACATTGATTTACCGACAAATTCAATTTCATTTTCCTAATTTTGAACAAAGACATTATCATGCGATCACTCCTATTTCTATTGCTGTTACTGATTCCGGTATTGGGTTCCGGACAAACTACCAATAAGTTAAAATTAAAACTGGCCCAAGTTGCATCCGGATTTACGAGTCCTGTAGGCATGGCTTGTCCCGATGATGGCTCCATGCGAATTTTCGTTTTCGAACAGGGAGGAAAAATTTATATCATTAAAAACGGACAAGTATTGAAAGAACCCTTTTTAAATATTTCGCACCGATTAGATGGCCTTAACATTGCCTACAGTGAAAAAGGTTTGCTTGGAATGGCATTTCATCCCGATTACAAATCCAATGGTCAGTTTTATTTGTACTACAGCTCTCCAGATAATTCCAAAGGCAATGATCACAAGAGCACGATTGCTCTTTACAAAGTAAATCCTGCCAATCCCGATAAGGCCATAGACGAGCCTAAAGTGATTATGGAAATTGCGCAGCCTGAAAGCAACCACAATGGTGGCATGCTGGCTTTTGGTCCGGATGGATATCTTTACATTGGCACGGGCGATGGCGGTGGTGCAAATGATGAACACGGTACCATTGGGAACGGACAAAATCTGAATACTTTGCTGGGAAAAATTCTGAGAATTGATGTTGATAAGGGAACGCCTTATAACATTCCTGAAGACAATCCTTTTGTTGGAAAAACTGATACACGATCTGAAATCTGGGCTTATGGATTGCGGAATCCGTGGCGATTTTCATTCGATAAAGTAACAGGAAAATTATTTTGCGGTGATGTTGGCCAAAATAAGTACGAAGAGATAAATATTATTAAAAAAGGTGGCAATTATGGATGGAGAATCATGGAAGGATATCATTGTTTCAATCCGAAGACAAATTGCGATAAAACCGGTTTACTGCTCCCGATTGATGAATACGATCATGATACCGGAATAAGTATTTGCGGGGGACATATGTACCGGGGTAAAATGTTTCCATCCCTGCATGGCAATTATTTCTTCGGCGATTGGTCGGGAAAAGTTTTTGCGCTGAAACAACTTGCAGATGGTTCTTGGCAACGAAGTGAGGTTATTGTGAATGAAAATGGCAGCAATGAAACAGATGGGAAAATAAATTCTTTTGGTGAAGATATCAATGGTGAAATTTATATCCTGACACAAAAACTATTTGGGCCAAAGAGTCCTACCGGTGTGCTTTACCGGATTGGATATTGATCAGGCAAATGATTGCAGGTCGAAGAGCTTTTTGTAAAGTCCTTTGTTGTTGATGAGTTCATTGTGTGTTCCGCGTTCTTCGATAACACCTTTATTCATCACAATAATTTCATCGGCATGTTGAATGGTTGATAACCGGTGTGCAATTACCAGAGTAGTTCGGTTTGCCATTAAATTCTGAAGTGCGTCCTGGACCAAACGTTCCGATTCGGTATCGAGTGCAGAAGTAGCTTCATCCAAAATCAGAATCGGAGGATTTTTTAAAACAGCTCGTGCAATACTTAACCGCTGACGTTGCCCACCCGACAATTTACTTCCCCGATCACCAATATTAGAAAGATACTGATCAGGCATTTGTGCTATGAACTCATGGGCATTTGCAATACGGGCTGCTGTTTCCACATCCTGAAGGGAAACATTATCCATACCAAAAGCAATATTATTGAGAACGGTATCATTAAACAAAATAGATTCCTGAGACACAACGCCTATCAGGTTTCTTAACGATGCCAATGATAAATCAGGTAAAGGCACACCATCAATTTTAATAACACCTTCGGTAGGATCATAAAAACGTGGGAGCATGTCGGCCAGGGTTGTTTTTCCGGAGCCGGATTGTCCTACCAACGCAATAGTTTTACCTTTCGGGATGGTGAGATTAATGTTACGGAGTACATAACCTTCTTCTCCTTTACGGTATCCGAAACTTACATTCTCGTAAGAAACCCTATCGCCAAAACCTGCTGCAGTGATAGCACCCGGCTTATCCGTAATATCGTTGGGAGCATCCAGAATTTTATTGATCCTGTCTGCAGAAGCAATTCCTTTCTGAATATTATAAAATGCATTCGTAAATGCTTTTGCAGGAGGGATCATTTGCGAAAAAATTGCAATGTAAGTAATGAACATTGCTGCGGAGAGGGATTCATCTGCGCCAAGCACCAGCTGACCGCCAAAATACATTACAACAACCAAAACACATGCACCTAAAAACTCACTCAAAGGAGAAGCTAAATCAGTTTTACGGTACATCCGGTTCATAGTAACCGTATACTTATCGTTGAGTGTTTCGAATTTATTTTGCACAGGTTTTTCAGCATTAAATGCTTTGATAATTCTTAAACCTGACAGCGTTTCTTCAATAATTGAAAGCAACACACCCAAACGTTCTTTACTTTTCACAGAGGTACGTTTCAGACTTTTACCGATTCTGGAAATTAGAATTGCAGTTAAGGGAAGTAATATAAAAACGAAGAGTGTTAATTGTGGGCTAATAAAAATCATAGTAAACAAAAACAGCAAAATAGTAAGTGGCTCTCTGAATGTTGCTTCGAGAGAACTCATTACCGACCATTCAATTTCCTGTGCATCAGTTGTCATGCGTGAAATTATATCTCCTTTTCTTTCATCAGAATAATATGACAATGGGAGATCCATAATTTTTTTATGCATGCCATTTCGAAGATCTTTCACAACACCGTTGCGGACGGGAGCAAGAAAAAACATCGCAAAATAACGGGTTAGGTTTTTGAAGAAAAACATCACAACTACCAGAACGCAAATCATCGATAACGCGTACATTTTTCCTTTTTCAGGATCGACAATGACTGAGGTAAAGTAGAAATAAAAATTATCGACGAGTGAATCTACAGATAATGCCAGTTCGGGAGCACCTTTGGCAATACGTTCTGCATAATCTTTATCTGTTTTCAAAAAAAGCAGATCCAGGAATGGGGCAACCATGGTTAGTGAAAAGAGGTTAAAAATCACCGATAAAATATTGAATAAGGCATTTAAGAGTGCCAATCCGAGGTAAGGCTTTACGAGCCTGATGATTCTGAAATAAGTTTTCACGCCGCAAATATAGCATTTAATGAGGGACAGACTGCTAAAAACGGTTTCGTATAAAAATGGACTTTACAGGCATAACAAAATCTATCATAATTCGCAATAATTTGTTTTTCAATAGTTTAACCATTCAAAAAGGACTCTGAAACCTTACAGGAAAACCTTAACTTTGCGGTATGGATTCAACACGCCAGTTAAAGTACGCCAAACTGATACACAAGGAGATCAGCGATATCTTTCAAAAGGAGGGAAAATCGTATTATGGAAGTGCATTTGTTACGGTAACAGGAACAAAGGTCACCCCTGATCTTTCTATTGTAAGAATTTACATCAGTGTTTTCAAGACTCCGGGAGAAGAAGTCATTAAGAATTTATACACCCATTCAAGAGAAATACGAAGGAAACTTGGTGAGCGTATCCGTAATCAGGCCCGGATCATTCCAGAGCTTGAGTTTTTCATTGATGACTCACTCGATTATGCCGAGAAGATAGACAAAATCATGAAAGACATTGTTATTCCACCGGAAGAGAAATCAGAGGAATAGAAAACGTCATCAATAGCATTTTCAGAAATTTCAACACATTACTTTTAACATCAAAACATTACAACAACAGGTATGGAGTACGATCCGATAAAGCGATCCTTAGGCAATGTATTTAATAAGAACCCTTTTCTAAGGAAAACATTTTACCGTTTGCTTGATTTATTATTGCTAAGAGCGTGGCATGTACATCTGGAACTAAGGAAATGGATGCAGGTATCGCCGCAAAACGCTTCTATACTGGATGCTGGTGCAGGTTTCGGACAGTACACCTACTGGCTCAATACCAAGAGTAAAGATTATTCTATTTTATCTGTTGATGTAAAAGATGAACAGGTTGCTGATTGCAATCGTTTCTTTAGAGAAATAGGAGCAAAAAATGTTTTGTTTGAAGTGGGCGACCTCACCAAATACTACAAAGACAACAGTTACGACCTTGTTTTATCTGTGGATGTAATGGAGCATATTCTGGAAGATGTTCAGGTATTCAAGAACTTTCACCGATCGATGAAAACGGGTGGCATGTTATTAATTTCCACACCATCTGATCAGGGCGGATCTGATGTTCATGGCGATGGTGAAACTTCATTCATTGAAGAACATGTTCGTGATGGTTACAATATTGTGGAGATTGCTGATAAATTAAAATCAGCAGGTTTTTCTAAAGTTGAAGCGCGCTATTCGTATGGCAGTCCCGGTAAAATTTCGTGGCGCTTATCGATGAAATATCCGATTGTATTCTTAGGTAAAGTTCCGAAGGTAATTGGATTTCTAATTTTACCTTTCTATTATCTCATTGCTTATCCTGTTTCGTTTATATTAAACTTTTTCGATACCAGAATGAAACACGCAACTGGAACCGGATTGATAGTTAAAGCCTGGAAATAAAGGATCATGCGACCGGAAATCTTTATAGCAAGGAGATACCTTTTCGCAAGGAAGTCGCATAATGTAATAAATATTATTTCAATCATTTCAGTCATTGGTGTGATGGTAGGTTCGATGGGACTCATCATTGTGCTATCGGTATTTAATGGTTTCAGCGGGCTGGTAGTGTCACTATACAATTCATTTGATCCCGATATAAAAATCAGTGCTGTTAAAGGAAAAACTTTTGAGCCTTCAGCAATTGACATTACAGCCATTCAAAAAATCTCCGGCATCTCTAATCTGTCTTACACACTTGAAGAAACCGGTTTGATTAAATATCGCGACAGGCAGTACATAGCAACAATAAAAGGAGTCGATACCAAATTTGCTGCTATCACTCAAATGAGCGACAAAATAATTGAAGGCAAATTTCTTTTGCAGGATGATAACAATGATTACGCAATTGTAGGTGGTGGTGTAGCTTATGGGTTATCGTTAGCTCTAGATGATCCCTTCAATCCCATGGCAGTTTATATTCCCCGCAAAGGGAAACCGGTCAGCACACTGAACCCGGAAGAAGCTTTTAATATTGAAATGATCAGGCCCTCCGGAATATTTTCAATTCAACAGGATTTTGATTCAAAGTACGTATTGGTGCCAATGGATTTCGCAAGAAAAATAATTGATTTGCCTACAAAAGTTACGTCAATCGAAATAGCTTTAAAACCGGGTGTTGAACCGGAATCGGTGCGTGATCAGGTTGCAGCAATTACATCCGTTGATTACAAAGTGCAAACACGTTTACAGCAACATGAATTTTTATACAAAATATTGAAATCTGAAAAATGGGCTGTTTACTTTATATTAAGCTTCATACTCATGATTGCCATCTTCAACATTATTGGATCGCTGACCATGCTGATAATTGAAAAGAAAAAGGACATTGGAATTTTATCGGCCATGGGTGCTGAAAACGGAATGATTCGAAATATTTTTCTGCTGGAAGGCTTAATGATTACCTTGTCGGGAGCAATAGCAGGATTGATAATTGGTGGAATTGTCTGTTTTCTGCAGCAGCAATTTGGATTCATCAAACTTGAAAATGGAGAATCGTTTGTAATAGATGCTTATCCAGTTTCCATGGAAGCACTCGATTTTGTGAGTGTGCTTCTTATAGTTTCTGCCATTGGATTTTTGGCTGCGTATTACACTTCTTCGAAAATAAAAATTGCCTCTCCATCAGGCAAATAATTACACTTTGATGAGATCGTTATCGGCATAACGAATCAGAATTTCATCGAGGATTGCATTTATTTCATCGACACTGTAAGAAGTAACCAGTTTCATTCGGTAGTCTTTAAAGTGGTCGAAGCCTTTAAAATAATTTACATAGTGGCGACGCATTTCATGAATGCCGGTTACTAAACCTTTCCATTCGAGTGAACGTTGCAAATGTTTTCTGCAAGTGGCAACACGCATGGCTACATCGGGAGGAGGAGCCATTTCGCCTGTTTTAAAATAATGTTTGATTTCATTAAAAATCCAGGGATATCCAATACTGGCTCTGCCAATCATAATGCCATCCACACCATAAGTGTCGCGCATCATTTTTGCTTTCTGTGGTGAATCAACATCGCCATTACCAAAAATAGGAATCGTGATCCGGGGATTATTTTTTATTTCGCCAATCAATGTCCAGTCGGCAGAACCTTTATAAAGTTGAGCCCGTGTTCTTCCATGAATAGAAAGTGCCTGAATACCGATATCCTGCAAGCGTTCCGCCACTTCAGTCACATTTTTAGTGGTATCATCCCAACCAAGCCGTGTTTTAACGGTAACGGGGAGATTGGTGATTTTCACAATTTCCGAAGTCATGGCCACCATTTTCGGCACATCCTGAAGTAAGGCAGCACCGGCACCACGGCAGGCGACATTTTTCACCGGACAGCCATAATTGATATCTATGAGATCTGGATTTGCAGCGTCGGCAATGCGTCCGGCTTCCCGCATGGAGTCGATATCGGAGCCAAACAGCTGAATACCAATGGGTCGCTCGTAATCGAAAATATCCAGTTTTTGCACACTTTTGGATGCATCGCGGATCAAACCTTCGGAGGAAATGAACTCGGTGTACATAAGATCGGCGCCATTGTCTTTGCAAACAGCACGGAACGGGGGATCGCTGACATCCTCCATAGGTGCCAGTAAGAGTGGAAAGTCTCCCAGTTCAATATTTCCAATTTTGACCATAAGTAACGGTGCCGATTAATTTGGTAATT
Organism: Bacteroidia bacterium; assembly: GCA_016788065.1. GTDB lineage: Bacteria > Bacteroidota > Bacteroidia > AKYH767-A > OLB10 > JADKJB01. Next base: position 18,851 of record JAEUTI010000064.1, read on the forward strand.
TCGCCACAAAATTAATGAAAATCATGCTATCAGGCATCTTTGAAGACAAGCCAATATTCCGGAAAATACTCATTTTGGGTGGTATTTCGGCCATTTCCTCGATAATACTGCTAATGACCGGGGCGGTTGTTGTTCGCTTTGTTTATGGTATAGATGTATTAGGCGATGCCAATTCCCTATCTGATTTATCGAACAAAACAGTAATGAATGCAATGCGCATTTTGCAGGTATTTTCAACGGGGTTGGGAATGTTTTTAATTCCTGCATTGATTGCAGCATTGGTATTCGACAAAAAACCGGCAAGTTATTTAATGATAGACCGCATGCCGGGAATTCAAACTTTTTTATTGACGGTTGCCTTAGTATTTGTCTTGATGCCTTTGATCAATATGATTTATGCTTTAAATCAGCAATTGATTTTGCCTGATTTTTTAGCAGGTGCCGAAGCCTGGATGAAGCAAAAGGAAGAGGAGATGGCAAAACTCACAGAAGCATTTCTGAAAATGGAAAATGCCGGAGATCTGATTGCGAATATTCTGGTTATCGGAGTCATTACCGCTATAGCGGAAGAATTTCTTTTTCGAGGAGTGATTCAAAAATTATTTATGCAGTTAACAGGAAATATTCATGTGGCAATTTTGCTGACATCCATTTTATTCAGCGCCATACATGTTCAGTTTTATGGGTTCTTTCCACGATTAATGCTTGGAATGTTATTCGGATATTTACTAGTATGGAGTGGAAGCTTGTGGGTTCCTGTTGCCGGCCATATGATCAATAATACAGGTGCTGTAATTTTTGCGTGGTATGCCTCAAAGCACGAACTAACATTTAATCATGAAACGATAGGGAGTCAGTCGGGTGAATGGTGGATGGTACTTTTGTCGATTGCCGGTTCAGCGTATTTTTGTTACCGGATTTATGTGCTGAATAAGAGCAGAGGTGTAGTTTAAGGTTTTGAGTATGGCGGATCACAGATTCTTCCGGCATTCTAAATTTTAAATTGTAAGTTTTACATTATACATTACATATTTTATATTGCACATTTTACATTTAAAATCCGTATCGGACATCTGCACATTTGGTTTGTCAGGATCACAGATTCTTCCGGCATTCTAAATTTTAAGTTGTAAGTTTTACATTATACATTACATATTCTATATTGCACATTTTACATTTAAAATCCGTATCGGACATCCGCACATTTGGGTAATCAGGATCTGAGATTCTTCCTGCATTCTAAATTTCAAATTGTAAGTTTTACATTATACATTACATATTCTATATTGTACATTTTACATTTAAATTCCGTATTGGACATCCACACATTTGAATTGTCAGAATCAGAGATCCTTCTCCAAATCCTTAATCCTTAATCCTTAATAGGATCACAGATCTTTCCGGCATTCTAAATTTTAAATTGTAAGTTTTACATTATACATTACATATTTTATATTGACCTAGCCTGAAATAGGTTGACTTTTTTAACTTTAATTTATTTGTTGTTGACTTTTTTCTTTTTTGCTACTTTTTTCTTTTTTGTTAGTAACTGGTATAATTGTTAATATCGGATGAGTCCATTTATACACAGTAAC
>JAEUTI010000093.1 GCA_016788065.1 Bacteroidia bacterium
CCCTTGTTCAATGTCTTGAACAATTGACCGCCGAATCCCTTCACTAAACACTCGTCTTTGTCGTAAATGGGTCACTTTTGTAGATTTTATTTGTGTCATAATTAGATTGATTTTTGGTCAACCTATTTCAGGCGCGCACAATCTATAATCTATCATCTATAATTTATCATTTAAATCGATGCATAAAAAAAGCCCCGCAAACTGCGGGGCTTTTTTTATGCATCGATTTTAGCATATCTGGCATTCTTCTCAATAAACTCTCTCCTCGGTGGTACATCATCGCCCATGAGCATTGCAAAAATCCGATCGGCTTCTGCAGCACTTTCTATGGTGACTTGCTTCAGTGTGCGGTTCATTGGGTTCATGGTAGTCGACCACAATTGTTCCGCATTCATCTCTCCAAGACCTTTATATCGTTGAACGGTTACAGTAGATTCTTTTCCTTCTGGAACCATTTCTTTGGTTGCCAAGATGCGTTCTTCATCATTCCAGCAATAGCGTTCATCGCGACCTTTTTTAACAAGGTAGAGTGGAGGAGAAGCAATGTAAATATAGCCTTGTTCAATCAGCTCCTTCATATGACGGAAGAAGAATGTAAGAATCAGGGTAGTGATATGACTTCCGTCGACGTCGGCATCGGTCATGATAATGATCTTGTGATATCTTAGTTTGTCGATGTTCAAGGCGCGTTCATCTTCAGTTGTTCCTTTGAATACGCCGAGTGCGGTAAAGATATTCCGGATCTCTTCATTATCGAAGATTTTATGTTCCATAGCTTTTTCCACATTCAGAATTTTACCTCTTAGTGGAAGGATAGCCTGGAAATTTCTGTCGCGGCCCTGCTTGGCAGTACCACCCGCAGAATCTCCCTCGACCAGATACAATTCACATTTGTGTGGTTCACGTTCCGAACAATCGGATAGTTTTCCGGGAAGACCGGAGCCGGAGAATGCACCTTTACGTTGTACAAGCTCACGTGCTTTACGCGCAGCATGGCGAGCCGTAGCAGCCAGAATAACTTTATTAACGATATTCCTTGCCTCACGGGGATGCTCTTCGAGATAATTAAAGAGCATTTCAGAAACAGCAGTATCCACTGCTCCCATCACTTCATTGTTTCCCAGTTTCGTTTTCGTCTGGCCTTCAAACTGTGGTTCCTGAACTTTAACAGAAATTACAGATGTTAATCCTTCACGAAAATCATCTCCGCTGATATCGAACTTAAGCTTAGAAAGCATTCCTTCTTTCTCAGCATAATTTTTCAAGGTACGGGTTAATGCTCTTCTGAAACCTGCAAGGTGTGTTCCACCCTCATGAGTGTTGATGTTGTTTACATACGAGTGTACATTTTCATTGAATGAAGTGTTGTACTGCATGGCGACTTCAACGGGAATTCCGTTTTTCTCACCTTCCATGTAAATTACATTCTCAATAAGTCTCTCGCGTGTTGCATCCAGGAACTCGACAAATTCTACCAGTCCTCTTTCGCTGTAAAAAGTATCTTTATTCAACGGATTTCCTTCAGCATCCATTTCACGCATATCAGTAAGATTGATACGGATGCCTTTATTCAAAAATGAAAGCTCACGCATTCTCGCAGCAAGCGTATCATAAATGTAGGTCGTGTGAATAAAAATGGTGTTATCGGGATGGAAAGTAACATTGGTTCCACGATGTGTAGTCGTTCCTGTTTCTTTCACAGGATACAATGGTTTTCCTTTGGAATATTCCTGAACATAAGATTTACCATTACGGTAAACTTCAACTTTTAAATGGTCTGAAAGTGCATTCACGCAGGAAACACCCACACCGTGCAATCCACCGGAAACTTTGTACGAGTCTTTGTCAAATTTACCACCGGCATGCAGTACAGTCATTACCACCTCAAGTGCAGATCGTTTCTCCTTCTCGTGGAAGTCTGTAGGAATTCCCCTTCCATCATCCTTTACGGTGATAGAATTGTCCTCGTGAATAAATACATCAATGTTTTTACAATGTCCGGCTAATGCCTCATCAATTGAGTTATCGACCACCTCATAAACCAAATGGTGTAACCCCTTTATACCGATATCGCCAATATACATGGCCGGTCTTTTTCGTACCGCTTCCAGTCCTTCCAGAACCTGAATACTGTCAGCTGAATACTCGTCATTCTTGATTACTTTCTCTGCAATGTTCTCGCTCATTTTCAATTAGTTAACTCATTAATTCAATTATATGCAAAGATAGCCTTTTTTGGCTTACGAAAGGCAGCAAAAACCACTGATTTCAGGCTTTCCCCACAATAATTTATCAACAAAAAAGAGGGTGATTGTGAATAAAAACGAACCCTGTTGATGAATATTGCACCAACAGGGTTCAGTTAAGAGTCTAATGCTTTGGAAGTCAGCTAACTATCAAAACGAATAAGTTAATCCCGCTAAAGCGGAAAAGCGGTAGGAAGGATAATTATACCAGCGTGAATATTTGGAAGCGGTAACATTATTCAGATTTACGAATACCGACATCACTTTTGAATATCTGTAATCGATATGAAGGTTTCCGTCGACAAATGCTTTTAACGTGGTGTAATCGCCTGAATTTGCATAATTAATGGCGTTTCTGGATGAAACATAACCCCATTGCGAACTCACCATAATTTTTTCTCCGATCATATAAAAACCCGATAGTCCGAGTTTGAATGCGGGACGAAATAAGGCTTCATCTTCACGGGAAGGTTTATTTCCGAAATAATCAACGGCCAGACTGATTCCGGTTTTTTCTCCCTGATCATAAACTACCTCGGCATGGATATTACTCTGGGTATTGTTATCGTACACCACATCGTAAACAACCAAAGTAGAAATACCATCTAGGTTTCTGTAGAATGCATCATCGGTGAGCCGTTTAATACCTATACTCCCGATAAATGCCAGTTGTCTGTCGAGTTTAATGTTTATACCCGCAGAAAGATCCAGTTTGTTATTCGTATTTCTTAAAGGGAAGTAGCCTTGCAGAAAAGGATTTTCCTTAGAGAAATTTCTGAAAGTATTGCGTTCTAAATCTCCTGTTAACTGCCCGTAAACACTCATCATTTCCGATACCAGTGTGTAATCGATGCGGGCATGCGGATAAAGATGATAGTTGGTAAGATCATTTATTTCGATGGCAACATTTGCTCCGGCAGTCAATTTTAACCGATCGAATGTTTGTTCAATACGCGGATTAATTCTGAAGATAGAATGATTGGAAGCATCAAAAAAATCGGTGTCGAATTTCATGGCATCAAATTCAATGGTTGCATTCACAACCATGTCATTGAATTTTTTTCCTGCAGTAGCATGAAATCTCAAACGATTTTCTTCATTGTTTATATTGTCGGAAAACGAATGAAATCCAATACCGGCCTCATAACTCAAACGATCGGCATCACGGTGATTGCTTCGGAATGAAAAGTCGCCAAATACATCATCAAATGTATGTTTGGTAGATGATTTTGAAAAGATATCAGGCGGACTGTTATAACCATACCAATGGTAAGCTGAACGATTATAACCCAATTCGCCGCGCAGTAAAGTGTTGTCGAAAAATCTGGTGCCGAATAATTTTATACCCGACTCACTCATCCCCGGATAACCATAATTTTTGATTTTTCCGGATGATGAAATATGACTCAGATGCACCCCAGCATCGAAAGTTTTTGAACGCAGACTGTTATAAAACAATTCAATGTAAGGAGTGTTTTTTGTTCCATAACCACCTTTTACAAAGCCACGATATAATTTTTTGATGTTCTCATCTTTGATTTTTACAGGCTTAATTGGCGAAATGGTATATACTGTTGGATATTGAACCTGTTTGATATCATAACTCAGATCAGGTGTATATGCAACTGCCGTATCACGCCCGGGTGTATCACTGATTTTAAATGCATCCGATAAGGTAGGCTGGTATGGCTTAACCACATTTATCTGCTCATCACCCAGATTGCCTTGTTGCGCATAAGAATGGGTGAATCCAAATGCTGTCAGTGCTATTGCAATTATTTTTGATTTTGCTTTCATAGTTCTTTTTTTCAGTGTTTCGGAATTATTCTGAATCGGTACTGTCACGGTCGGAACCGAAATACTGTTTTTCTTTTTCTTCTATTTCTTTCTGTAATTTTTCATTCTCTCCTTTTTCAATAGCATCCAGTTTTTCTTTCGCCTGGAGTCTGATATCTTCCGGATCAGTAACATTTTTTTCGTAATTCTCGAGTACCGATCTGTAAGTATGCTTAGCCTGGAACAAATCTTTCAGACCAACATAATTATCTCCCAGCAACAGGAATGATTTTCCGATCCAGAATTCATATGATGGCGACAAATTGATTACATCGAAACATTTTTTCTGGGATTCCTTAAAGTTACCCAGTTTGTATTGTATGAGAGCCAGGCTATATTTCGCTTCCGCACCATTGGCACTGTTAATCTTTGAAATTGCCGTAAATTCTGTGGTTGCTGCCTGCAAATCATTTAATGCAAGTGATGCACGGCCATGTAGCAAGTGTGCTTCATTGATGAGCTCATTGGAGACTTTATCTCCCGAAAGTAATTTTCTGGCATTGGTAATGGTATTGTCGAAGTCTCCTTTTTTGAAGTAAGCTCTCATTTTTCCACTCTGTGCTTCAATGATATTATCACGGAAATCTGCTACCTCTTCCAGTCTGTTGAAATCTGCTATTGCCTCATCATACTTGTTATCATTCAGGTAAATCGTACCCGATTTCAAAAGAGATTTTTCAGTAAACAGATTTCGTGGTTTAGAAGTCACGTGAACATATCCTGCCAATGCTTTTGCATATTCCTTGTTGCGATAATCTGATTCTGCTTTGTAGAATGTAGCATTGAGTTCGAAGTATCCATTTGGAAATTTCTTCAGATACTCTTCAAAATTGCGGGAAGCATTTTTATGATCTCCCTTCAGATAAAGTTGCTCAGCAGCTTCATAAGTAATAGAATCCTGAGCACCGGTACTTACATTCACCGTTGAAACTGTTTTTATGTAATCGAAATATCCCTGTGGATTACCATTTCCAACATAAATATTTTTGATTCCTGTAAGAGCCTCCATGGCTTCCGATGTAGATGGATATTTTTTTACCACATCTTTGTAGGTTGAAAGAGCCTGATCATCCTGCTTGAGGTTAAACTGGATTAGTGCGATTTTTAAAAGTGATTTTTTTGCATATTCACTTTGAGGCTGATCACGAATTATTTTCTTGAATATATCTTCAGCAGCTTTGTAATCTTCCTGCGAAAGCAATGCATTGCCTTTTTCATACTGAGCATCATCTATAAATACCGATTTCGGATATTTGACAGCCAGTTGGTTCATGGTATTGGCCTTGCCTTTCATATCGCCTTTGATACCCATAATTATACCATTCTGAAACAAACAGTAATCTGACGCCTTAGCACCAGCTGCTACTGCATCATTGTAATACGACAATGCATTGTCGTAATCTTTCAACACAAAGAACCCATCTCCGATCCTGATTAAGGCATCATTGTATTTTGCGGGATCAGTCTCTGCCTTTGTCTTCAGATATTTCCTGAACCAGGTATTTGCCTCCGGATAATTTTCCAGATTGAAATAACAATATCCCATATTGTAATTTGCAGTATTGTACATGGGTGTATTGATAGAAGACGGATTGAAAATAAAAATCCGGTATTGTTTGATAGCTGCTTCGTACTGCTTCTGGTGATAAATAGCTTCCGCTTTCCAATACATCGCCTGTGCCCTTATTTTCTGGTCGACTTCGGTAGTTATGGCTTTGTTGAAGAGAGAAATAGATTTTTCGTAATCACGGTCGTTGAAAAATTCGATTGCCCGGAAGTAAGCTACTTTCTGATAAGCTGCCTTCGCTTTTTCAGACTTGGCTTTTATCTTATCCAAAGCCACCAGCGCATCTTTATAATTCTTGGTAGTGATATAAAGTTGTGCCATCAGTTCATTTACCTCATCGGTATATTTAGAGGTAGGATAAAGTCTTGTGAAATCATTCAAAGCGTTAACTGCTACGGACTGGAACGATAGCTCCAGTGAAAGTTTTGCATAATTGAATAAGGACTCTTCCTGAATAGTTTTATCGTAGTCAGCTTTCGAAGCAAATTGAAACGCGTTGCGTGCACTTTGTTTGTTTTTGGTCTTTAAGAAGCAATCTCCGAGATTATAATATGCCACCTGCTGCAGTTTGTCTTTGACATTCACAACTTTTTCAAAATAGCCAATAGCTTTTTCGTATCTTCCTAATTTATAATTGCAATATCCTAACTGGTACTGATCATCACGACTCAGGCGGGGATAATTCTTTTCGAATTCTTCGAACATCTCCAATGCCTTTTCATACTGACCCTTTTTGTAGTAAGATTCCGCTACATAGCGTTTTATTTCCGCATAGTTTTTTAAATCGGTTCTTCCTTCCAGCGTTTTTGCATAGCGAATGAGCTCATCATAATTTTGTTGTTCGTAGTAAATCTGGATGATGTAATAAGGGACTACGGGACCAAAGCTTTCGGAATCTTTTAATTTTTCGAAGGCTGTTAAAGCTGTTGCCAGATTGTTATTCTGGTAAGCAACATGTGCATAGTAATAGTTTGCTGCAGTCTTGTATTTTGATTCTACATTGAGGATCTCATGAAAGCTTTTGCTTGCTTTTGTCAGATCGCCTGTTGTGAAATAACTGTAACCCGATTTGAAATAATATTCAGAAACTTCATCATTCGTCAAATAGCTGATATCGGTTTTTTCAAAATAATTGACAGCCATCTTGTATTTCTTCTGCTTATACAAAATTTTACCTGCATGAAAATAGGCTGTACGAGCTTTTAAACTCTCGGGATATTTTTGTGTAAAACGTACCAGTTCATTTTCAGCATCCGGATGATACAATTCTGCACCGCCGAGTGCCATGTAGTACTCAGCATTTATTTTGTCGTTTACTGCCGTTCCCGGTTCATTTAAAAATTCATGGAACATTTCGCGCGAAGCACTGTATTTTTCTTTTACGAAAAGTTCATAGGCTAGCCTGTACTTTTTTGCCGGGTCATGATGTGCTTCCGGCTGCTGTGCACGTACTGCCGGTATCATAAAAACGGTGATGGCAAAAATTAAAATTACTTTACTCAACAATTTGTTTATCATAGTTTTATGGGGAGGTGGTGGTAGTATCTGCAAAATTACTTCTTACAAACGGGATACTATTTGTTTATATTATCCTATAAGGGGAAATTATGAACAACAAACTATTGAAAACTCCACACAATAATTTCTCAAAAACACCATTATTACCCGACGATTAAACCTTTTGTCTTCAGGAAGGTCTGACACCAAAATCCCATTAAATTCTTAAGCTATGAAAATGTTCAATCCAATGAAAAGATTAGTTGTGTTATCTCTGTTAGGGTTATCGGTTTTAGCCGGTTGTCGCAAGGAAAAGGATGAGCCTGACAGTGATACCAGTACTGCTATCGACAATTCGTTTGCCGAAGCAACTTACGATGATGTTTCTACTATGGCAGATCAGGCAGCAGACAGCGGCACTTTAACGACTTTCAAAGGCACTAATGACGAAACAATTATGATGAGTCCTTGTGCTACAGTTACCCACGACTCCATTTCATCACCCAGGGTAATTACGATCGATTTTGGTACCACGAATTGCCTTTGTCTGGATGGTCGCTACCGCAGGGGACAGATTATTGTCACTTATCAGGGTGCTTATCGTGATAGCGGATCGGTTCATACCATTGGTTTTAACAATTATTTTGTGAACGATTATCAGGTTGGTGGAACTAAAACTGTAACAAATGAAGGCACCAATAGCAATGGCAATACCTGGTTTTCAATTGCAGTTTCCGGATCTATTACTGCTACATCGGGACAGGTTTTAAGCTGGTCATCGGCAAGGGAGCGGGAATGGATTGAAGGAGCGTCAACTGCCATCTGGTCGGATGATGTTTACCGGATTACCGGGCAGGCTTCAGGCACCGGATTTTCAGGAACCACTTTTAGTGCAAATATTGACACGCCCCTGTTAATTGCACTCGATTGTAAATGGATCAAAGAGGGCGTAATATCATTCACACCTTCCAACCGTCAAACCCGGGTGATCAATTATGGTTATCTGAATGGAAATTGTGACCGCTTGGCGCAGGTAACCATCGGTTCGAATACTTACACCATCGAGCTCCGGTAAACCACATTTCAACACAACCCCCGGCATAACTTATTCCGGGGGCTTTTTTTGGTACCTTTGCATTTAGTAATTTTGTGCTCATAATTACGACTATGTATATCCTCAAGATCAAAGGCAAAGCGAAAATTCCCGATTACGTTCAGTTGCGTGACGACAAATTCACGCTTTTAGCCTATTTTAGAGTCGATCGCCCCGAAAAAGCATTGGTAAAGTGTGGTTTGGGTGATAAGGAAGCTGAAGTCATTAAAATTATCAGTGAAATTCCGTTTGGCAAAGTAATGAAACTCGAAGTCTGATCAGAACTATGGACACATCAAATATCATAAAGCTGGAAAATGCCAGTATATTTCAGAAAAAGAACCTGATTCTGAACAATGTGAATCTGGATATCTGCAAAGGCGAGTTTGTTTACCTGATCGGGAAAACCGGAAGCGGGAAAAGCAGCCTGCTTAAAGTGCTTTATGGTGATATTAAGCTTACTCAGGGTGAAGGAGCCGTTGCCGGGTATAATCTTCGTAAAATAAAAAATAAGGAAATTCCATTTTTGAGACGGAAACTGGGCATTGTGTTCCAGGATTTTCAGTTGCTGACTGATCGCTCAGCCCGCGAAAACCTCGAATTCGTGCTGAAAGCAACCGGTTGGAAGGACAAGAATAAAATAAGCGACCGTATTAATGAAGTTTTAAATAAAGTTGCTTTAGGGACCAAAGGATTTAAAATGCCACATGAATTATCGGGTGGTGAACAACAACGACTGGCAATTGCCCGGGCATTGCTGAATGATCCAGATGTGATACTCGCCGATGAACCTAGCGGAAATCTTGATCCCGAGACATCCAACGAAATCATGAATCTCTTTTTTGAAATCAGCAGAAGTGGCAGAGCAGTTGTGATGGCAACCCATAATTATTCATTAATCGAAAAATTCCCGGCCCGAATTGTCAAATTTGATCAGGGTAAAGTATTCGACCACACTCAGAATTGAGGGAAAAGTCCTTTTCCGGTACTGAAAATAAGGTCAATTAATTTTTGTGCATTCACAGAATTGGAAAAGTTCTCGTGCAATATTTTTTCTCTGGTCTTGATGTCTGCTGTCTTGAAATCTATTTCCATTAATTCCTGGGTTCTGATGCGCATGGCAGCCGGAGTTTCAGCTATATCACATAAATTTTCTAAGCCGGTATTTTCTACCATCATAGGATTTACCAGTGCAAAACGACCATTGTATAACGCAGAAAGCAATTTGAGTTTGATGCCTGTTGGTTGAAAAGTTGGCAGAATATTTATGTGAGCATCATGAATGAGCTGATGAATTTGTTTGGTGGTAAGATCAGCAATAAGAGTGATATGATTTTTTTTCGCAACAGCATTGCGCAAATCTCCGGTTGGTCGTGAACCGGCAATGATAAGCGGAATTTTTATCTGATTAAAAACTTCATTTACCAGATATAAGGCTGCTTCATTATTCTCACCAATAGCCAAATTGCCATGGTAGAATGCAAAGTGACCTTTGCCGGGCATAATATTTACCTGTTCATTATTATGAAAAGCAGGAATGTAAAAGGCATTCCCATATTTTTTATCAAAATGAGCGGTATCATTTCGTGAGATGGCAGCTATGATCTGCGCATGCTGCAACACCTGTTCAAATGTTTCCAGTTTGCTGGATTCATTATAAAAATAGTAACGTTTAAAAATATTGCTTTCAACTTTTGCCAGATTCTGATAGTAATCGTGTTCAACATTATGAGTACGAACAATTTTTATCCGGTCTTTAAGCCGTTCTTCTGTAATGATATTACATGTATGCAAACCTTCAAATAAGATCGGGTAGTCATCTTTTAGCAGGTTTGTCAAAAGCAGATCGGAGTTTCTTGAAATAACTATATAAGGTTGCTTCAGAAACAACTGCGATTTGGCAACATTTCTAGGATAGTAATCTACGGAAGCGCAATACCTGTTAAGCATCGACGATTGCTCGCGACCATAATGGAAGCAATGCAGGTGAACTTTAATTCCTTTTGCATGCAGCGATTTTACTTTAAAATATACATCAATCACACCGCCATAATTGGCAGGAAAGGGGACATCAAAACTGATGATATGAAGATGTTTTTCAGTATTGCTCATTTATAATCTTTGGAAACTTCTTTTTTTCCTCATCCCAGTTTAATTCACGCGATGCAATTTCAAGATTTTTTCGCCATCCTGCAAGTGCTGTTTCATTCTGAAGCATACTTTCCATTTTTTCTGCAATATGCTTCGGATCATGGCGTTCGATGAAATCCCCAACACCATAACCTGCTATAATTCGCTCCACTTCGGGCAATCGCGACGCCAGAACAGGGATGCCAGCATGAATATAGTCAAATATTTTATTGGGTAAACTGAATCGGTAATTGATGTTGGTGTCTTTGTCAAGCGTCAATCCCAGATCCGCTGCACGTGTATGTTGCATTAATTCGGTATAGGGAAGTCGTGGTTTGAAAATGATTTTATTTTCCAGCCGGTATTCTTTAACAAGGTCCTTCAGCACAGGCAACACATCTCCACCACCAACGATTAGTAAGGTAGTATTTTCCAGAAATTGCATTGCCAGCACGGCTTCTTCAGCGCCCCGCTGAATGTTGATTCCGGCACCCTGCAAAATTATTAGCTTATCTGATTCCGGTAATTGCAGTTTTTTGCGCAATTCCGTTTTGTTGGTTATTGGCTGATAATCTCCTTTCAAAGGAACATTCCGAATTACCAAAGGTCGCTTTCCATATTCTTTTTCATATAAGGATGCAATAGAATCATTAACCGTGATGATAGTTTTTAAACCCGGGAATATCATTCTTTCGAACCATTTCCAGCATGCTTTTACAAATGGCCGGTTTTCAAGTTCCGGAACTCCTGTATAGTATTCATGACTATCATAAATTAAAGGAATCCGCTTTAAGCGGGATGCCAGATAATTTGCGGGTAAAGCATCGAGGTCGTTGGCAAAAAGATATTTGGCCTTTGAAAAGATTAAATAGAAGAATAATCTGATGTTGAAAGCTGCATAAAACAAAGGACCTGTCGTAAACCAAAGTTTAAACCGGTTGGTGCGGTAAGGTCTTTCTGCAACTGCAATACTGGAAGGAAGTTGTCTCCCCGTTAGCAACACCTCGAAACCTTGTTCTGCCAAAACCAAACAGGTGCGGTGAACCCTTTGGTCGGTACTCAAGTCACTGGTAACGGAAACTATAATGAGTGGTTTTACAGACAAATGGGTGAAGTTTAACGGGCCGGATAAAGGAAACGCAAATTTATGAAAGAGTAGCACGCATTTTCATTATTATTGTACCTGATATTTCAATAGTTATGAAACCAACTTTCGCAATCCTGGGCTTGATTTGCCTCAGCATCACACAGCTATCCTGTAATCAGAACTGCTCCTGCAATGAAAAATCGGCTGTGAGGCAAACAACGATCGATTCTATGGAGACCAGAATTCAACAACTGGAAACTCAAATAAAGCCCCGCTTGTCGGTGTTGATGAACAGATTGCAGGTTCACCATGGCAGGATGTGGCAACCGGGTATTTCAAACGACTGGAAATTAGCCGGATATGAACTTGAAAAAGTAAAGGAGACCCTCACCGACCTTTCAGCAAACTTTGGAACTGACAAATATGCCGAGAGTACAATAGACCTGGAAATAAGCAAGTTGCAATCTACAATTGCACAAATGGAACAAGCTGTGAACGCAAAAAATAAAGATTCCTTTGTGGAGCATTATTCGGCTCTTACAACGCAATGTAATTCGTGTCATAAAGCTACCGGACTCGATTTTTACAAAGTGATTCAACCTGTTACTCCTGCGTATAGTGGTGAAACAGAGTAGTTTAGATTCCCTTAAAGATAGTACTTTACAGCCCTTCATTTATTTCCGATATTTGCCACAGAAATTTTAAATAAAACCATGAATTCTATCTACAAAAGAAAAGTAGTCACTTTAGGTCAGTTTATTATTGAACGCCAGGCCGATTTTCCTTATGCAAAAGGCGAATTATCGCGTTTGCTCCGCGACATCGGTATAGCAGCAAAAATTGTAAATCGCGAGGTTAACAAAGCAGGTCTTGCTGATATCCTGGGAGATATGGGCTCATCGAATGTTCAGGGTGAAGAGCAAAAAAAGTTAGATGTTTTCGCAAATGAACAATTTATTTCAGCGCTGAGTTCCGGAGGAGAGTGTTGCGCAGTTGCTTCTGAAGAAAATGAAGAAATGGTTCCGATTTCTACGGAAGTTGCTAAAAATGCCAAGTATGTAGTTTGTATTGATCCGCTTGACGGTTCATCTAATATAGATGTGAATGTTTCCATAGGAACAATCTTTTCCATTTATCGCAGAACAACATTAACCGGTGCCATTCAGGAAAGTGATTTTCTTCAAAAAGGTACGGAGCAGGTTGCTGCAGGATATATCATTTTCGGATCTTCAACCATGTTGGTTTACACAACCGGCAAAGGTGTGAATGGTTTTACACTGGATCCTTCAATTGGCGAATTTTGTTTATCGCATCCCGACATGCGAATTCCTTCAACCGGAAAAATATATTCCATTAATGAAGGTAATTATGTGCATTTCCCTGAGGGAGTGAAACAATATCTGAAGTATTGCCAGGCCGAGGATGCTGCAACAAAACGTCCATATTCTTCGCGGTACATCGGGTCTTTGGTAGCAGATTTTCACCGTAACTTATTAAAGGGTGGGATTTACATGTATCCCGCAACAGCGAAATCTCCGAAAGGGAAATTGCGTTTGTTATATGAATGTAATCCATTGGCCTGGATTATTGAACAGGCAGGAGGAAAAGCATCTGACGGATCAACCCGAATTCTGGAATTACAGCCTTCCTCTTTACACCAACGCACGCCGTTGTTCATAGGATCAACAGAAATGGTTGCGCAGGTAGAAGAATATATATCACGTTTTTCTCATAAATAAACCGTTTTATTTCAACTATCTTTGCCGTTGTAAAAGGTCGGGAATGTTTTCCGGCCTTATCCTTATTTCTGTTGGACTCCGGTGGATTTCAGTTATCTGTTTAATATTATAAAAGGAAGCGATCAACTTCGCAACCTGAATGCTCTTTTGCAGCAATCGGGGCGTCCCGTTATTGCCCTTAAGGGGATGTCGGGTTCGCAAGATGCCTTATATGCCGCAGCTTTTTATGAAGCTTTTCCAGGCAGAATTGTTTTTGTACTTCCGGATCGTGAAGAAGCAGCTTACTTTTTAAATGACCTTGAAAATATTTTAGGTGAACGATCGGCATTATTTTTTCCGTCATCACTTAAAAAACCATACACATTCCCTTATCTCGATAATAACAATGTACTGCTTCGCGCAGAAGTGTTAACACATCTTAGCAAGAATCTGAAACCACTTCCGGTTGTAACCTATGCCGAAGCATTTCAGGAAAAAGTAGTGACTAAAAAAGCATTGGTGTCGAATACGGTGGAAGCAAGGGTTGGTGAAAAATTATCAGTCGACTTCATTATTGAATTCTTAAATGAGAATCAATTTGAAAGAAGTGATTTTGTAATTGAAGCCGGACAGTTTGCGGTACGAGGTGGAATTGTAGATGTATTCTCTTTCGCCAATGAGCTGCCTTATCGTATGGAATTCAATGGTGATATCATTGAGTCGATTCGTGTTTTTGATCCCTCCACTCAGTTGTCGGAGAAGAACATGAATCACATTACAATTATTCCGAATGTGCAGTCGAAATTAATTAGCCAGGAACATCAGTCGTTTTTGGAATTTATTCCTGCTGAAACAATTATCTGGTGTGTTGATGCTGAACACTCCTTTGAGATGATGCAATCGGGTTTGAAGCGAATGAACGAAAGCAGTAGCAGCGCACTGGTAAACGATGATGATTCCGACGACACTATTATACCGGGGAAACCGGATGAGGTATTCGACAGTGCCGATCGCATGCGTGAACTGATTCAGAATTTCAGAATTATTGAATCGGGATCAAAATTTGAATTCAATGCTCCCAATACCTTAACATTCCGGTCGCGACCACAACCATCATTCAATAAAAATTTTGAACTGGTAGGAACAACCTTTCTTGAAAATGCATCTGCAGGTTATCAGAATCTGATATTTGCTGATTCTGCCAAACAGATTGAACGTATTTATGCCATTTTTAACGACATAAAAATCCCGGCCAGGCTTCCCGGAAAGGAAATTAGTTTTACACCAATGTTGCTTTCATTACATCAGGGTTTTATTGATGATGATTTGAAAATGGCATGCTATACCGATCATCAGATTTTCGATAGGTATCACAGGTTTCGTTTAAGAAAGAATTATAGTAAAAACGAAGCACTTTCGCTCAAAGAAATATATAGTCTGAAACCCGGCGATTTTATCACACATATTGATCATGGTGTTGGGAAATTTGCAGGCTTGGAAAAAGTAGATGTGAATGGAAAAACGCAGGAAGCTATCAGACTTGTTTACAAAGACAATGATATTCTTTATGTAAGTATTCACTCCTTACATCGCATTGCCCGTTTTACCGGTAAAGATGGTGCGCAACCGAAACTCAATAAACTTGGTACTGCCACCTGGGCAAATCTGAAGCAAAAAACCAAAAAGCGGGTTAAGGACATTGCCAAAGATCTCATTTCTTTATATGCACAACGCCGGTCGCAAAAAGGATTTGCTTTTCAACCCGATAATTATTTGCAAACAGAACTGGAAGCATCGTTCATTTATGAAGATACACCGGATCAGATTAAATCAACCAACGATCTGAAAAAGGACATGGAAAAACCATATCCAATGGATCGCCTGATTTGTGGTGATGTTGGATTTGGTAAAACAGAAGTTGCCATTCGTGCCGCCTTCAAAGCGGTAAACGATAGCAAACAAGTTGCCGTGCTTGTACCAACCACCATTCTTGCATTGCAACATTATAAAACTTTTTCTGAACGTTTAAAAGATTTTCCCGTTACAATCGATTATCTGAATCGTTTTAAATCTGCAGCGCAGCAGTCGGTAACAATCGACAAGTTAAAATCCGGTAAGGTCGATATTGTCATTGGAACGCATCGTATTCTGAGCAAAGACATAAAATTCCATGACCTTGGTTTGTTAATAATTGATGAAGAACAAAAATTTGGTGTTGCCGCAAAAGAAAAATTGAAAGCACTTCGGGTAAATGTGGATACACTCACCTTAACAGCTACACCGATTCCGAGAACATTACAATTTTCATTGATGGGGGCCCGTGATTTATCAGTAATAAATACTCCTCCTCCAAATCGTTATCCGGTGACAACCGAAGTACATACCTTTAGTGAGAAATTAATTAAAGAAGCCATTCAGTTTGAAGTTGCACGTGGTGGTCAGGTGTTTTTTATTCATAATCGCGTACAGGATATTCATGATATTTCTGCATTGATCCGCAAACTATGTCCGGATGTAAAAATAGGAGTTGGGCATGGTCAGATGGAAGGTGAACAACTCGAAAATGTACTACTCGATTTTATTGAAGGTGAAACGGATGTACTGGTAGCCACAACCATCATTGAGTCGGGAATAGATATTTCCAATGCCAATACCATCATCATTAATCAGGCACATCATTTTGGATTAAGCGATTTGCATCAGATGCGTGGTAGGGTAGGGCGCTCGAATAAAAAGGCATTTTGTTATCTGTTAGCTCCTCCGTTAAGTGTGCTCACTCCGGAAGCAAAACAGCGATTGAAAGCTATTGAAGAATTTTCGGATCTGGGAAGCGGATTCAATGTAGCCATGCGTGATCTCGATATTCGTGGTGCTGGAAATATGCTTGGCGGTGAACAAAGTGGTTTCATTTCGGAAATTGGTTACGAGATGTTTCATAAGATTTTAGATGAAGCAATTCAGGAGTTGAAGGACACCGATTTTAAGGATATATTTAAAGGTGAAGAAAAGTCAGTCTTTGTTCACGATTGTCAGATTGATACCGATCTCGAAATTCTGATTCCGTCCGATTACATTACCAATATTACTGAAAGGCTAAATATTTATAAAGAGATCGATGATCTTGAAAATGAAACGCAGCTAGCCACATATCTTAAAAATCTGAAAGATCGTTTTGGTCCGGTTCCAGAAGAAGTAAATGAATTGATGAGTGCAATTCAGTTGCGATGGAAAGCCAAGGAACTTGGATTCGAAAAAATTATTCTTAAAGGTGGAATTCTAAAAGGTTATTTTGTCTCCAATCCCGAATCTTCATTTTACCGTTCCTCCGTTTTCAGTGAACTCATCGGATACATTCAGAAAAATCCACAGAGGATTAAAATGAGTGAGAAAAATAATAAGCTTTCGATTTCTTTTTCAGGAATTCGTACGGTAGCGCAGGCAAATAAAATTTTTGCAGAACTAATTCAACAGGTTGTTCATGTAAAGGAAACTGCTTCCTGAAATCAGACTCCGAATTGCTTCAAATGGTGATCGAGATGTTTCCAGGTACCTGCTGACCATTCTTCAACAGTCATTTTTCCGAAAAAAGGATGTGGTTCGGAAGTTAAGGCATCAGCATTAAAACGTGTTATTAATCCGATCAGTTTATTCTTGGCATCTTCGAATTCCGGATTATTTCTAATGATAAAAGAAGGTGCTGTTGGCAGGTTTTTACTGAAAGGTTTTGCTTCCAGAACTTTCTTTTTAGCCAGTTTTCCAAATAACATTCCAATCAGCGATTGTTTTACTTTTTCATCGCCTAAAGCTACCCGAAGCTGAGCCTGACAATGTGCCATCATTTGAGAGACATTCATCTTTCCCCACAATCCATTGGAGTCGGGATGCAGCCTGTTAATTCGTGCAATAAGTGATGCTTTTATTTCGGGTCGGCAAAGATCCTGATGTTGCATGTCGAAATTTTGTCTGGAGTTGCTAAGATTAATCTTCCGTTTCTTCCGGTGTTTCTTCCACTACTTTCATGTGTACGGTTTCAACGCTATGCTTGAAACGTTTCAGGATTGTAAATTCATATCCGCCAAAAATGCGTTTTTCATTTACAGCAGGGATGCGACCGAAAATGTAGTTCATTAATCCGGAAATGGTATCGTATTCAGGCCCTTCAGGAAGTGCAATAGGAAGTAAATCGTTCACATCACCAATAGAAGTTTGAGCATTCACAACGAATTCCTGTTCGTTTTTCTTTTCTACAGATGGCTTTTCTTCATCGTACTCATCCTGAATTTCACCAACCAATTCTTCAATGATATCTTCCATAGTAACAATTCCTGCGGTGCCACCAAATTCATTGGTGATGATTGCCATTTGAATGTGCTGCGTTTGCAATTCGCGCAGCAATTCATTGATACGTTTTGTCAATGGTACGAAATAAGCAGGGCGAATGATTGCAGTGATTCCACTGAAGTTATTATTACGAAGCAGTTTCAGCAAATCACGGGTATGAATAATACCGATGATATTATCCAGGTTATCTTTATATACTGGGAACCTTGAAAATTGCTCATCAATAACAAGATTCAAAATTTCATCGTTGGTAGCATCAATATCAATTGCCGAAATTTTTGTTCGGGGAACAAGAATTTGTCGAACCACACGATCATCAAATTCAAATACATTTTGAATTAATTCATGCTCCGATTGTTTGATGGCTCCACCTTCTTCACTTTCAGTAAGAATTAATCGCAACTCTTCTTCCGTATGAATTTCATGACCTATTGTTGGTTTGATACCAATCATTCTTAATAAAAGGTTGGCCATGTTATTCAATAACCAGATTAATGGTGCGAAGATGAGGTAGAACAACCGCAACGGTAATGAAATTGCCATGGTTGTACGCAATGGATAACGAATGGCAATAGTTTTAGGAGCTAATTCACCAAGTACAATGTGCAATACCGTTAATAAACCGAATGCTGCCGGAAATGCTGCACGATGAGCAGAAGCAGGATCAAGATTTAAGCCGAAGAATGCAAACAGGTGAATGATAATTTCAGAAAACACTTCTTCACCAAACCAACCAAGAGCCAGACTGGTCATGGTAATTCCTAACTGGTTTGCAGAAAGATAAGCATCGAGATGATCAACAATGTGTTTTGCAACGCTGCCAACTCTGCTTCCGGTACTGGCTTTCAGATCGACTTGTGCGGCCCTGACCTTGACAATTGCAAATTCTGCCGCTACAAAGAAGCCATTTAAAAAGAGTAAAAGAAAAGTAATAAAGAGATCGAGTGCCATTTAGTGTTAATTACGGTGCAAAGATAGCAGAAAGAGCCACATCTGAGCCGGAAATTAAAATTTAAACAGTCGAATTAGTGTTCTATGTTACTGATTATCACTTTTTTGGAGTGCCCATATCCATCATTTGGTAGCCTTCCAGACTGAACATAGAAGGACTGATTTTGGCCTTGCTGATATTTTTGATGCGGATATTTATTGTTTCCTGTTTAGCCTTATCAGTAACGTTCATTTCTATTGGAAACCCTTTCACATCCTTCATTGCAGGCAGTTGGTTTTTCTTGCCCTGAGGACCGTTTCCGGAAGCCGACATCATTTTGTACAAATCGGCATAATTCATCCCAAGATCTTCTGTTAGCCATATATCTGATTTACTTTCAGCACTTTCCGCAATTATTTTCTTGCATTTATAGCCGTCTATGGTTTTTGTTTCTGTGGTAACGGTGATCTTGGTATCTGATGCAGTTTCAGCTGCTTTGTTCATCTGATCGGTATAGTTCATAACCATGGCCATTTTCTGACCGGCATTATCCATCATCAGGTATTGTTTTTTTGTTGCTTCATCTATTAAAACCGACATGCTGCCAGCATCTGCAATTTGTGGTTTAATCACCATTTTTGTGCCTGAAGAATACAATTTCATTAACATGGGTTCCTTCATCTTTGCTCCGGTCATTTCCATATCAAAACTGAAATCCTGGGCATTTACAGTGAATACTATTAAGGAACAGATTAAACTAAATAGGGTGGCTTGTAGTGTTTTCATTTTTATTTGTATTTTGACCTGACTAAATTATGAAAAAAAGTAATGCAAACAGGAATATTGCTGCAAGCTTCATGAAAGTGTTGCTTTCCGGCCTTTGTATGCTTTGTATTTCCGTGCAAGCTAAGGGACAATTTTGGTTCGATGTTGCTTCTGTTTCGGGGTGGCAAGCTCCTTCAAAGGAAAGTAATTATCCTGCCGAGTGGTATGGTTCTGCTGCGGTTTCATTGCCAATAAATATTAGTGTCAATCAAAAAATTGTTGCCGGTGGTTATTATGAAAACCGGGAATTCAAATACGAGGCTGAAAAATTTTCTTTAACACTTCAAGGTGTTGGTGTTCCGATAACCTGGCTTATACAATCGAAAGATACTTCAATGATTTTCACTGCTACAGTGGTTAGCAGAATGAATGGGGAACATTTAACATCTGATGAAAATTTGATTCAATTCGGTGGTGCAATATTGGCAAATTTCAGAGTGAGCAACAACATGCGGCTCAAGGCCGGATGTTATTTTAATAAGGAATTTTTCAGTGATTACTGGGTGCCTTTGGCAGGAATTGAGTGGCGCATCAACGACCGAAATTTAATTTCTGGAACGTTTCCAAACACTGCTCGGTTTGAACATCGTTTTAACAATTCGTTTTACATGGGAGTGGCTTACAAAAGCATCACTAATTCTTATCGATTAGCAGAAGGTGAAGGTTATGTAAAAATCCTCGACAATCATGTTGGCATTTTTGCCGATTATTATTTTACCAAACACCTTGTCTGGATGGTAGAAGCAGGTCATACACTTTTGCGCGAAACTAAAATCAGAAACAAAGAATATACGTTGACTAAAAAGGAAAATAGTTTGTTGGTTAAAGCCGGAATTATTTACCGGATAAGATTGGATTCCCGGAATTAATCGAAAGCAATATCTTTCACATTCAATTGCAGATTGGTTCTTCCATTGAACGTATTTTCTTCGATGTGATAGCAAACATGAAAAGATTCATTGCCACAAATTCTGTCGAAGTGCTTGCCCAGTTGAAATGCAATGCTGTCGACTACCTTACGCGACTGATCTTTTTGAATCAGCGATAATTTTAAGTGATTATTTCCAACTACCCTTACATCACCACGGTCATAAACTTCCTGTGACATAAAAACGGGCGACATATTTCCTGGTCCGAAGGGAGCAAATTGTTTCAGGATATTAAAGAAAGAAGCATTGATATCACCCAAAGAAATAACATCATCAATTTCAATTTCACGAATGAGCATGCGATCTTCAATCGTAGCACAAACGATTTCTTCAAAACGGTCTTTGAAGGCTTCAATATTCTCTTCCTTCATTGTCAGACCGGCAGCATACATGTGACCACCAAACTGATCGAGTAAATCGCTGCAAGATTCAATGGCATTGTAAATATCAAAGTCTTTTACTGAACGGGCAGAACCCGCAGCAACGCCATTCGATTTGGTTAGTATGATGGTTGGGCGATAAAATTCATCGGTAAGTTTAGATGCAACAATTCCAATTACACCTTTGTGCCATTTCGGATTGTAAAGAACAGTCGATTTCCTGTCTTTAAATTTAGTATCCTGTTCAATCAAGGTCATTGCCTCCCGGGTGATCGTTTCATTGAGATTTTTCCGGGTGGTATTTTTCTTATTTATTTCTTCACCATGCGACATCGCTTCGTCTGGCTTTTCAGAAATCAATAATTCCACTGCCTGATTACCGCTTTCAATTCGTCCCGCAGCATTAATTCTTGGAGCAATGGTAAATACAACATCGTTAACGGTGAGTTCACGGCTGTTGCCGCTGATATCGAGAATGGCTTTAATACCGGGACGGGGTTTGCTGTTGAGGCGCTTCAAACCATAGTAAGTAAGAATTCTGTTTTCACCAACAATCGGTACAATATCAGCTGCAATACTTATAGCAACCAGATCGAGATATTCTTCCAGTTCTGAAAACTCCAGTTTATGTGCCATCACATAAGCCTGAATAAGTTTAAAACCTACGCCACAACCGGATAGTTCTTTAAACGGATAATCGCAATCGTTTCGCTTCGGATCAAGCACAGCAACTGCATCGGGTAATTCTGCTCCGGGGCGGTGGTGATCGCAAATTATAAAATCGATTCCAAAGGATTTGGCATATTCAATTTTATCAATAGATTTTATTCCGCAATCGAGTGCAATGATCAAAGAAATTCCCTGCTCATCGGCCCACTCAATTCCCCGGTTCGAAATTCCATATCCTTCTTTATAGCGATCGGGAATGTAAAAATCGACTAATGGATATCGCTTTTTCAGAAATGTATATACCAATGCCACTGCGGTTGTGCCATCCACATCATAATCACCGAACACCATGATTTTTTCTTTGCCGGCAATTGCCTTGTCAATCCGGGCAATGGCTTTTTCCATATCCTTCATCAGATAAGGATCATGAAGCATTTTTAATTCAGGTCTGAAAAATTCCTTCGCCTTCTCATAGGTGGAATGCCCCCGCTGTACCAGCAGATTTACCAGGATAGGATGAATGTTGAGCTGTTTTGCCAACGCTTCAATTTGTTCCTTCTCTCCTCGGGGCTTAATAACCCATTTTTTTTCCATGAATTGCTGTTCTAAAATAAGCCGGGGTGCTTTTTACAAAAATAACGACCTTAATCAGGCTACCCCTCAAATTAGATAAAAGTTTTCGACATCATCCTTGTTGAATAATATTTCAACTAATTGCCGGTAAAAAACGACAATTGACCTGATTTTGACACTATTACAAAGTAGGTAGATTAATTAAACTTTATATTTGCCAAAAGAACCCAATTAGGTTGAATACTGCCTCAAAGTTAAGGATTATTGTCCCTAAGGGTGTGAAAATAGTCGTTTATTCGACTAAGTAATTGATAGTTAATAATATATGAATCCTTCAGAATTGCTCAATTTTGAAGGAACAGAATCACTTACCAGCATGATCACAATAAAAGAAGTGGGGCCGGCACATTTTGAAATGCTGGCGGAATTAGGAAGGAAAGCATTTTACGAAGCATTTTCGGAGCACAATGATCCCGACGATATGCAGGCTTATCTTGATCTTGCATTTAATCCGGAAACCATCAAAAAGCAGTTGGAAGATCCCGGGGTTACCTATTTGGTTGCTTATTGGAAGGATTTACCTGTGGGATATGCTAAGCTGAAACAATCGGATGTTCCGGAGAAGTTGGCAGGAAAATCTGCCATTCAACTGGAACGAATTTATGCGCTGCAGGAGTTTGTGGGCAAAAAGGTAGGAAAGGCACTTATGGAAGCATGTATCCGGATTGCAAAATCCCAGAACTATGATGCCATGTGGCTTGGGGTCTGGCAACAAAATGATCGGGCGATTTCATTCTATAAAAAATGGGGTTTCACTGTTATAGGTACCAAGCAATTTATCATTGGTAAAGATGTAAATGACGATTTTGTGATGTCGTTGGATTTGAATCAGAAGGGGTCAGCACAAATGTAACCCGGCACAAGCGGTTAACGTAACGGTTTCTATGAAAAAACAAATACTTGATGCCTGCCGGAAATTAGGGTATGAAATCAGAAAAGTTGGCGATACGAATGATGCTGCCAACTATGAAAAGTATTTTGATGCTGCCAGTATCCGTAAAAGAAATTTTTACAATATCGGAGCCGGTAAGTTCGTGCATCCTTGCTGGACAAACATCGATATCACCGATGAACATTTTCAACCCGGAAATGATGGCGGTGTAACCGGAATTTTATATGATTTGTTCCTTCATCAACCCATTCCGGTAGCAACCAATTCTGCTGAACTCATTTATTCCAGTCATACCATTGAGCATATCGATGATGCATCTTTACAAAATATGCTGAATGAATCATACCGCATGCTTAAACCAGGTGGTGCTATTCGTTTGGTTACTCCCGATGCCGACAATGCCTACCGTGCCTGGAAAAATAATGATCGCAGTTATTTTTTCTGGATCGAATGGGATGAAATGAATAAAAATCTGGAACAGCAATGTATTACCATGCCTTTACAGGATGCTTCACTCACACAAATATTTTTGGAAGATTTTGCTGCGGCTGCATCTGTAATTGCTGCTGAAGGTAATGCTATCAGACTCGATGATGCTGCAGTCCATAAATTATTTCAGGAAAAATCGTTTGAAGACGCAATGAATTACTGCACGTCCTTATGTTCGGTGGAACAGCAACGTAAGTATCCTTTCCGACATATGAACTGGTTCAATGAAAAGAAACTTCGCAGGATGTTGACAGATGCAGGATTTAAAACAATTTATCGTTCCGGTTTTTCTCAGTCAGCTTTTCCGGTGTTGAGAAATACCCATTTTTTTGACAAGACATTACCCCAAATTTCACTCTATATGGAAGCGGTTAAATAATAGTTAACACTAATAAAAAAGAGCTCCGGAAACATCAAGATCCGGAGCTCTTTTTTTATTTTAACGATTGATTATGCACCAACAATTATTTTTTCGTGGCGCCATTTGTCGCCTTGTTTCAACTGAAGCAAATAAGTTGCTCTTGCTTTACCTTCAATGGTGTATTCTTTCTGAAAATATCCTTCAGTCGGTGTAATTTCATCCTCTATGACAACTCTTCCATATGAATCCAGAATTCTCAAATTAATTACTCCCGGTTGATTAATTTTAAAGGATACATTTATTTTTCCTTGTGAAGGATTCGGATAAATTTTAAACTCCGTTGCATCCAGTTTGTAATCTTCTGCTTTTAATGACGATTGATTTTCGTTTTCTTTTTTCACAGGTGGTGGTGGAGGTGGGACAGCTTCAGATTCGATTTTGATTGTTTTGGTTTCACCTTTATCGGCTGCATCTTTATCTGTGCGAACAATGCGAATTTCTTTATGTGCTGTACCTGTACTGTCTTTCCAAATAAAAGTTTTTGATGCCCCCGGTTTCATTTTCATTTCCGGATCACACGAAACAATTACAGTTTTAGTTTTAAGTTTCTTTTCGGAATCATCTCCTGTTTGATCATCATTAATAAACATTCGGACAGTTCCTTTTTTAACTTCTCCCGATCCATCAGTTTCTATAGCTTCTTCCATGTTTTCTAGATCTAATTCCAAAACTTTGGAGTTAGATTTAAGTTCTTCCAGATCAATATTCAATTTTTTAAGTTCTTCTTCAAGCTGGCCCATCTCTATTTTACGGAAATCAACATCACCAACTTCAACATTTATTTCCTGAAGGTTTTCAAGATCCTTAAATTCATCTTTTATCATAACCATGTCATCAGAAATTTTAATGTCGGTGTTTACCGATTTTAAATAGTTCTGCATATCGGTTTTAGAATTGAAGGTCGTATCAATGAGAACAGATTCCCCATTAATTTCCTTACTGATCATAACTTTAAATTTTTTCTGATCCTGAGCCAAGACAGCTGTTCCTGTGCTAAAAAGCATCAGGGTGAGGGCGGCAATTTTTATTGTTTTCATATCGTTAAGTTTTAATTTCACTACAAAAGTATCCGGCTGAGGTGCTCCAAACGGTTAATGACCCGTTAACGTGCGTTAATGAAACGTTAATGTCTTGTTTATAAAATCTGGAAAGTACCTGTTTTTAAACGGAATTGAATGGTTAATTTTGCCATCGAAAACATTCATTAAAGCCATTTTATGGAATCCGGAACATCTTATCCCAAAGATAAAATTAACATTCTCCTGCTGGAAGGCGTGCATCCCCAAGCTCTCAAATTATTTCGGAACCATGGATATACTTCCATTGAAGTTTTAAAAGGGTCGTTGCCGGAAGAAGAGTTAATTGCAAAAATTAAAAACGTGCATCTTATCGGCATCCGTTCCAAAACGCAGCTATCTGCAACTGTTTTAAGTAAGGCGGAGAAGTTGCTGGCAGCAGGTGCATTTTGCATTGGAACCAATCAAATAGCAATGGGTGAAGCAACATCTAATGGAGTTGCTGTTTTTAATTCACCATACAGTAACACGCGTTCAGTGGCTGAAATGGTAATTGGACATTGCATTAATCTCGCACGTCGCATTCCTGAAAAAAATGCTGCTGCACATACGGGCGTATGGGATAAAAGTAGCACCGGTTGCAATGAGGTACGCGGAAAAGTACTTGGAATTGTCGGTTATGGCCACATTGGCTCCCAAGTTTCAGTGCTTGCTGAAAGCATAGGCATGAAGGTTATTTTTTATGATGTGGAACCAAAACTTAGTCTGGGAAATGCAGTCAAGTCAAATTCCCTCGATCAATTACTGCGTGCCTCTGATGTTGTAACGCTTCATGTACCTGGAGGTGAGCAAACACGTAAGCTCATGGATTTAACAAGACTCAAAAAAATGAAGAAGGGTTCAATCCTGATCAACCTGAGTCGCGGAGATGTGGTAGATCTTAAAGCTCTGAAAAAAATGATTGAAAAAGGTCATATTTCCGGGGCAGGAATTGATGTCTTCGAAAATGAACCTAAAGGAAATACAGATCCATTTGCATGTGAATTGCAGGGAATGACCAATGTAATTCTGACTCCGCATATTGGCGGTTCTACAATGGAAGCACAGGAAAATATTGGATTGGATGTTGCCGGAAAATTAATCTCGTTTCTCGAGACTGGCTCCAGTACCGGTTCCTTGTCGGTGCCAGCTTTAAGTCTGCCCGTGCAACAAAACGCACACCGGTTGCTTCATATTCACAAGAATGTGCCAGGGGTTCTCTCTGAAATTAATGGTATTTTATCGAAGTTAAAAGTCAATATTCTTGGACAATATCTGAAGACGAATACAGATATTGGTTATGTGGTTGTAGATGTTGATAAACGTACTTCATCGAAAGCACTTTCGGAATTGAAAAAGGTAAAGCATACGATAAAAGTCCGACAGCTTTATTAATTATTAAGTTTCGGAACAAAGCATCCCGATATAGCTTAAATTTGCATTATGTTACTTGAAATTCACCCCGACAATCCCAATAGCCGCCACATTGCACAGGTAGTGGATGTGCTTCGCAAAGGTGGGGTCATTATTTTTCCTACCGATACCATATATGGAATTGGATGCGATGTTACCAATCAGAAAGCATTCGAGAAATTGTGCCGCATTCGGGGAGTGAAACCTCAAAAAGCAAATTTCTCCTTTTTGCTGAATGATCTGGCGCATATTTCGGAATATACACGACCATTCGACAGGGAAGTTTTTAAATTGTTAAAAGCAACATTGCCCGGTCCGTTTACCTACATTTTGCCAGCGAGCAACATGGTTCCGGCTCTTTTCCG
Organism: Bacteroidia bacterium; assembly: GCA_016788065.1. Classification (GTDB taxonomy): domain Bacteria; phylum Bacteroidota; class Bacteroidia; order AKYH767-A; family OLB10; genus JADKJB01. The sequence goes on from JAEUTI010000093.1 coordinate 26,518, forward strand.
AAATAACCGTAAAACCATTGGTATCAGGGTTCCCGATAATAAAATTATCAGAACACTGGTTGCTGAATTGGGTAATCCTATTGTTTCGGCTTCCTTGAGGGATGATTTGGATACGATTGCTGAATACCTCACTGATCCCGCAGACATAGAAGAGCGCTTTGGTAATCAGGTTGACCTGGTAATTGATGGAGGGTACGGACAAAATACGGCCTCAACAGTAATTGATTGTACCGGCGATGCACCTGTAGTAATAAGAGAAGGATTGGGTCAGATTCCTTAGTGGCTGAAATTCAAAAAGCTAAAGAAAAAAAAGTGGGTAAGCTACTTACATCGCACCGCTACAACCGTTTATCCTTGCTTCCTTCCGGACCTGGGGAGGTTCACAGGAGCTGGTCGTATAAGACTTACCCGGTGCAAAGATAGTGAATCCAAGTCCTTTCCCCGATATCCTCCATTAATTCATTTTCGGAATTAATTCATTAGCCTGAATTTCAGGTACATAATTATTTCAATTCGGAATAGATTTAGTTCATAAACCGAAACAGAAATTTCTGACTTTTAAGTATGCCACCTTCGTTATGTGCTAAAATACAATTAGTTAGCCATCCCCTTTTTTCTGAAAATTTCAGAACGAACTTTTATAATAATTGCTACCTTTACGGGATAAACCTAAAGAAATGAAAAAACTTCTACTAGTAATGCTTACAGTCGGGTTCTTCCTTACGGGGAAGGTTTCGGCGCAAACTACACTCACGCAGGCTGTCGATTTTACCGTTACCGATGTGAATGGTGATGTACATAATCTGTTTGATATCCTCAATGCAGGTCAGTATGTGTGTATGGATTTCTTCTTCACTACTTGTCCACCCTGCATTGCAACTTCACCTTATTACCGTGATACCTATGAGAATTTCGGTTGTAACACTGAAGACATCTTCTTCATAGCAATGGACGTTGGTGACACCGATGCTGAAGTAATTGCTTATGAAAATAGCGTACTTGGAGGTTCTCCGGGATATCCTTCAGTTAGTGGTATTGATGGTGGTGGAAATGCAGTTGTAAGTGCATACGGAATTGGAGCATTCCCAACTTATATTTTAATTGCACCAAACAAAAATATTGTCGAGACCGATATGTGGCCTATTGCTAATGCAACAACATTCGCAACATTCTTTGGAACACATGGATTGAATCCTGTACCTTGTTCAACAGTGGGTATAGGTGAGCAAAATGCAATTAGTGGTTTCAGTATTTTCCCAAATCCTGCAACAGGAAAAGTTTCTGTTTCTGCAGATACCGAATTAGAGTCGGTTCGTATTTTTGATGTTGCCGGAAAATTATGGATGGATTTGAATACTTCAAATAAGAATTTTGGCAAAGCAACAGCATTTGATATTGCTGAACTTCCCGCCGGAGTATATCTGGTAGAAGTGATATCAGGAGGCGCCTCAGTAAAATCACGCCTTGTAAAAATGTAATTTCATACAGCAATAACTGTATTATTAAGCTTGCAAAAAGGCTGTCTCGTAAGAGCAGCCTTTTTTAATTTGCTGATGTGTTGATGTGCTTATGTGCTGATTATTGTTTCTGAGTAGAAAAATGTAACTGCACTTGATTTGATGGTTTGGTGGTTTGATAATTTGATGATTATTGTTCCTGAGTAACAAAGGTATGACTGCACATGAGTGTCAAGCACCGCCTTGAGCGGAGTCGAAAGGTGACAAGTGGGGTGTATTAGGAAAAAGATGTAACTGCATTTGGTTTGATGATTTGAAAATTTGGTGGTTTGGTGATTGTTAAGCCTCAATAAAAAAAGTGACTGCTCTTGAGTTGAAAGCGCTGCCTTGAACGAAGTCGGGTGTTCTGCTAAAGTTGCTAGTTTGTCGTACAAAATGTTTTTAATGAATATTGAGTAACAAGAAATGAATATTGAATAATTGCATGAAAAAAGCTAGAAGCAAAAAAACCTTGTATCTGCATCCTTTTTCGTATTTTAGCCTGATGAAGTTATTCCGGACAGCATTTTTTATCATTGTTCTCATCATCATCGCTTGCGGGGTACAGGCACAAAACCGCAATTCGGTTTGGGTGTTCGGAGATTCTTCCGGGATTGATTTTGGAAGCGGTGTAGCTATGCCTATTGTAAGTGCTATGGATGGACGAGGGAGTTGTGCCAGCATTTCGGATACCAATGGTGACTTATTATTTTACGCGGCCACCATGCCTGCATATTTTGGGCCTGCCGGAGTTGAAACTTTTGTTTTTAATCAGAATTATAATGTTATGCAAAACGGTGATTCTATTGTAGGAAGAGGATGGTATCAAGAGCTAGTAATTATTCCAAGCCCAGCAAATGACAGCACTTTCTACTTATTTTCTATCAGTGTGACTCAAAACTTCGGAATGGTTTACAGCATTATTGACATGAGGTTAAATAGCGGACTTGGAGCAGTTACTCAAAAGAACATTCAGCTGCAAAATTTTCAACAGGTCGATTGTATCAATGCGGTCAAACATGGTAATGGAAGGGATTGGTGGGTTATATTTAGAGAGAATGATTATCCAAACTCGAATAATGAATGGTGCACCTATTTAATTACTTCAAATGGAATTCAAAATTTTTCAATACAACAAATAGGAGAGCAAAATCGAACTGGAGGTGGCCATACTTCATTTTCTCGCGACGGGAATAAAATGGTGTTTACAAATTGGGCAGATATGGTAGAAGTTTATGATTTTGACAGATGCTCCGGTTTACTAGTCAACCCTATAACAATCGAAGAAGACCCAGGTATTCCTCCTTTTTTAATTACTTGGGGTTGTGAATTTTCACCTGATGGGAGTAAATTGTACGTGAGCACGAATAGTGATACTTCCTATTTATTTCAATACGATCTCAATTCAACTAACATTCCTGCTAGTAAAAACACCCTATTTTCAATTTCTACCATTGAATATGCATTAGGAGCCTTGAAGCGAGGTCCTGATGAAAAAATTTATTTATCTGGTTGGTATAACGACGGTTTTAATGCCCCATATCCTTATGCTGACAGTGTTTATAACATGTACAACATGAATTTATCTGTAATAAATCAACCGGATAGTTTGGGTTCGTTGTGTGATTTTCAACCATACAGCTTTAATCTTGGTGGTAAACGAACC
>JAEUTI010000043.1 GCA_016788065.1 Bacteroidia bacterium
AGGGTAAGTTCAATTGCTAACAAAGAACTTAAACAAGAGCTTTCACAAGCCGCAAGGAGTGCTATTCAATGGGATCCAGAATTGAAAAGTTATGCAACTAGAAAAATGGCTAATAAAAGCTATGGCGTCGTCTTAAACAATATAAAATTCAAACTCATCTTACGCATATTTGCTGTAGTGAAAAGACAAGAAATGTATGTTGATAACTACAAAAATGCAGCTTAAATGATAAATATATTTGCTAATTTGGATATCCTAGAATACGGCTACGCTCAGGGCGTCGCTTTCAACCCATCGGCTGCGCTCTGGGCGGCGCTTACAACTTTCAACCCCATCGACTCCGCTCTGGGCAGCGCTTGCCACTAATATGCAGTCCCATCTTTTTTACTCAGGAACAATCATCATCAAACCACCACCCCTCGACTACGCTCTGGGCAAGAATCACCATACCACCAAATCAAGTGCAGTCACATCTTTTAACTCAGGAATAACAATCATCAAACCACCAAATCACCAAACCACCAAATCAAGTGCAGTCTCATCTTTTTACTCCGAAACACCAAACAGTGTTCATTCAATATAAAAAGATAAATTCCTCAAAGTTTTTCCATTCTGTATCCATTCTTTACCAAAAACTCCAGACAACGTGGAAGCACTTCTTTCAAATTCGGAAAAGCTTTTTCGCTATCATGAAAAACTATAATCGATCCCGGTCTTACATTTTGTATGACATTTTGGTAGCATTTTTCCGGTGTAACGGTGGTGTCGAAGTCGTAACTGAGTACATCCCACATGATTATTTTATAATCCTTTAAAAGCAACCGGGATTGTGCTCGTTTGATCTTTCCATAGGGCGGACGAAAAAGCTGGGAGTCTATAACTGCTCCGGCTTTCCTGACATCATCCACATAACTTTCTGTATCCGTTTTCCATCCATTAAAATGATGGAATGAATGATTCCCCACCGAATGACCCACACCTTGTATCTTAAAAAAAATATCCTGATGTTTTTTAACATTATCTCCTATGCAAAAAAATGTTGCCTTTGCATTATACTTCTTCAATTGTTCCAGCACAAATTCAGTTGGACCGGGAACAGGACCATCATCAAAAGTCAGATAAACCACTTTCTCATCCGGATTCATCCGCCACAAAAAATTTCTGTAGCATGCGCGAATTAGTTGTGGTGGTTGTACGAGAAAATTTCTCATGATATGCAAAAGGCTCCCGAAGGAGCCTTTCTGATTTTATCTTGAATAATATTTTTGCTCAACAGTTTTAAAGCGGCCTTCAAGTTCTTTCACCAGTGCATCCTGCTTCGAGTTTCGGGCTAACCTGATTAACTCCTGCATCACTGCCAGTGCTTGTCCCATATCACGTTCAATGAGTTTGTAATGTGGAGTGCCTTTTAATGACAGGTAATACTCGATATCATTCTCATAGGTATCGGCAAGTTTGTGAAGTATATCGGTTCCTGTTGCAATAGCTGCTTTACTCTTAGAGTCGGTAAGTTCCATACCGCGATTAATAATCATGCCGGTGGAATCAACTTCAGGCATGCTGTTAAAGTTTGCCGCAGCAAAATATAAATCTGCAATGCGCAACATCATCAGATTATATGGCACTGTTTTATTCGGCATCACTTCCAGACAACGGTCGAGTACAATAAGTGCAGAATCACGCTTGCCTTCATTCAGCATAGTCTCGGCCAATCGACTGAAGTTATTGCGTAAATTCATAGTCATGTTCAGGTTATTCTGATCGAGATACACATTTGGATCAGCCATATTTCCCCACATGAATTTGTTCACCATATTGTCGAACATACCATTTGAGTTCACTCTTCCTGTCTGACCATCAGGAGCAGGTGGAGTTTTTATCGGCACCAAACGGTAAGCAAGACCTTCCAGCTGGAAGTAATCTTCGAGATTCAAATAGCTTTCAGAACCAACAGTCACCGCGAAATAAATCGGGCGTTTCCAGTTATTGTGTGCAAGCAAATCGAGGATCATCAGATCAGCTTTCATCACATAATTACGATCGATATCAAATTCAACCTGCTTAACAATCTTGTCTGCATCTTCAGGAGCAACAGTACCGTTTTGCAACACCACTGCAGGATCAACAGGAATACTAAACTGTTTGGTAGGGTAGTAATTGATATCGTTTCCTCCTTGTGTGCGTGCTTTTGCAGCCGGATCATCGCTTGCAATAAAATCTACAATCTGTTTCAGATCGGTATAACCTTTCAGACCACGATCATAAAACGGAACGTAATCGCGTGTACCCTGAATAATTTTATCGTAAGTTAACGAGAAAGGAATTGGATCGGAATCGTATGCTTTATGACGCATTTGCTCAATATACCAATCGGTATTGAGGAGACTCAAATTAATAACGCGCACATCGGTACGAACGCCTTCCACTTCCTGAATATACCACAACGGGAAAGTATCGTTATCGCCATTGGTGAAAATAATTGCATTGGGTGCACAGGAGTTCAGATAATTGTAAGCGAAATCACGTGAAGTATATCTGCCGGCACGATTGTGATCATCCCAACCTTCTTTAGCCATCAAACCGGGAACTGCTGCAAGACAAATAAGTGTGATTCCTGCTGAAGCTACTGTTGGAGAAAGTTTTTTCGATAACCAATCGGCCAATGCCATCACACCTAAACCAATCCACATTGCAAATGCATAGAATGATCCTGCATAGGCATAATCACGCTCACGTGGCTGATAGGGAGGCTGATTCAGATAAAGTACAATGGCAATCCCTGTAAAGAAAAAGAGGAGTGCAACTACAATACCACCATGATGATTACGGCGGAACTGATAAATTAAACCAATCAATCCTAAAATCATTGGCAGGAAATAAAATTTATTCATCCCCTTGTTATTGGTCGCACTCAATGGCAATTTATCCTGAGGTCCCAGGCGGATTGCATCGAGTCCTTTTATTCCGCTAATCCAATTTCCTTTAGTGATACCACCATGACCCTGTAAATCATTCTGACGTCCCACGAAATTCCACATGAAATAACGCCAGAACATATGTCCCATTTGATAGCTGAAAAGGAAATCGAGGTTCTCACCCATGGTAGGTGTTCGGTCGCCTTTGATGCCGGTCCATTCTTTGTATGCAGAAATATGATTTTCCTGATTACTGTACATCCTTGGGAAAATGGTACTTGCTTTCGGATCATAAACAGGAATAATTTTATTTCCCGATTCCACGTACTTACCATTTTTCTCACCGTAAGTCATGTCACCATCTTTCTGGTCGACCAGCTTGGCATTGAAATACTGACCATAAAACAACGGGCGATCACCATACTGATCACGATTGATATAACTCAGCAATGCAAATGCATTTTCCGGATTATTTTCATCCATTGGAGGATTCGCCATCGAACGAACTACGATTTGCGTGTAGGAGCTGTAACCGATCACAATAAATGCAAAGCATAAAATTGCAGTGTTCAGCAAAGGTTTGTTTTTAGCAACCGTGTATTTGAGACCGAAATAAATTCCGATAGCAATAAGTAACACAAAAAACAGGAAGCCTGACCAGATTGGTAATCCGATAGTATTCACGAAAAACAAATCGAAGTAAGCTCCGATTTTCACAAAACCGGCAACAATTCCATATTGTACAAATGCAAGAATGGCGACTCCCATCATACCGGTGTAAATGAGGCCGGAGGTGGTGACTTTGTATCTCTTGAAATAATAGATATACGCCAATGCGGGAATAGTAAGCAAGTTCAGTAAGTGAACTCCGATAGAAAGTCCCATGAGGTAAGCAATGAGGATCAGCCAGCGATCGGAATGACGCTCATCGGCATGATGCTCCCACTTGAGCATGGCCCAAAATACGACTGCAGTAAACATCGACGACATGGCATAAACCTCGCCTTCAACAGCTGAAAACCAGAACGAATCACTGAAAGTATAAGAAAGGGCACCAACCAGTCCAGCGCCCATAATCATTAAAAGTTGCGGCATAGTTAATTGGTCATCAGTAGCTTTGACCATTTTGCGGGCCAAATGTGTAACAGACCAAAAGAGGAATAAAATGGTAAATGCAGATGAGAGAGCCGACATAACATTGACCATGATAGGCACCAGTTTCACATCGCCACCGGCAAACAGGGTAAAGAATCGGGCAATCATCAGGAACAATGGTGCTCCGGGCGGGTGACCTACCTGCAATTTGAAGGCGGCGGCAATAAATTCGCCACAATCCCAGAAGCTTCCGGTGGGTTCAATCGTTCGTAAATAAACAAAAGCAGAAACCGCAAAGGCTATCCATCCGGTTAAATTGTTGATCTTGTTATAGTTTTTCATCCTTGTATTATGGGGTTGCAAGGGGCGAAGGTAGAAAAAAAAGCAATATTTGACGCGGCCGGAGGCGATTTGCAATGTGAGCGGGATTTAGGGTTAATCTGGCAGTTGAAGAAGTCAAAAAGTCCCTCTTTCGAAAACGCCTGAAGAATACCCTGAAAATGAATTTCTGAAGTCTTGTTTTGAAGCAAAAAAGCCATCAACAAACTAGGTATCAGATGCATACCAACTGTTTTGGACCAACTTTAGTTAAGGAAGCATCTAAAATTATACAACAGAAAGACAAACCAACACAAAAGCACCAACAATCCAATATGCTGATAAACAACAACTTACCAAATTTACCCGATTAACATTTTTTCTTGTTACAACGATTGCAGGTTTTTAGATTTTTTTTACTTTTGCAGTCCCGAATCGGAGACGTTTCAGGAGATTGTCCGATGGTGTAATGGCAACACTGCAGATTTTGATTCTGCCTTTCCAGGTTCGAATCCTGGTCGGACAACAAAAAAGCCTTACAGAAATGTGGGGCTTTTTTTATATACAAACCGAAATAAATCCAGAAACACCAACCGACCAGGATGAGAAGTTTACCCCGAGCTTGTCGCGGGGAATCCTGGTCGGACAACCATAAAGCAGAGAGACCCGGTAGCTGAAAGCTATCGGGTCTCACGCTTTACGGTAGCACCCTATCATTTCCAGTTCGGCTCATTAACAGGTGAAGATACATCTTTCGAGCGGGATGAGAAGTTTACCCCGAGCTTGTCGCGGGGAATCCTGGTCGGACAACTATAAAGCAGTAGGCAGTCTGCGGTTGGCAGTTTAACAAAAGGCCTCACAGAAATTTGGAGCTTTTGCTAACATTTTATTTGGATCACAGATCCCCGGTTTTCCATGTTCAAGATTTAAAATCCAGTACAGCGACAGAAATAAATACCTCCAATTAAACTCGAGTAACTAAAAATTAATTTAAAATCTGAAATAATAATAAGACTTTACTAGCTTCTTTTCTAGATGTTAGCTATTTTTTCAATTATTGCGGGGAAGCAAAATCAAGAATACGATCTAAAAATTGCAATTTCGTTTTATCTTTCACTTTCAATTTCTATTTTAGGAAAAATAAACTTCGCTATGGCTTCCTTTTCTTTATTTTATTCATGTGTGTTTTTTATGACTACACACAAACAAAAGCAACTACATCAACCGGCAAGGATTTTAACAAAGTCTGTTAGAAAGTGGAATGCATGACAAGGTAATTAATATTCCCTAACCAATACTTCAGTTGGAATTCCAAGAACCGCATGTAATTTGCGAATCATTTCGAGTGTAAGTTTTCTCTTTCTGTTTAATATTTCACTTACCCGACTTTTTAAACCTATTACTTCCGTCAGATCTTTCTGCGAGTAACCTAATTGTTCCATCCTGAATTTAATGGCTTCAATTGGATCTGGCAGATCGATAGGAAATTTCTCCTTTTCATAATTATCAATTAAGAGCGACAGCAATTCCAATTCATCTCCATTTTTGGATCCCTTTTTTGAATCAAAAATTACTTCCAATCGCTTTAATGCAATCTGATAATCCTTCTCAGTTTTAATTACTTTCCAGTTCATTTTTTAGATTTTAGTTGCATCAATCTTATCATAATCAGAATGAGTTCCTATGAATCGAATCCATACAATTTTATACGAATAATTTATTTTTACCACCAAACGATACTTATTGCCTTTTATATTAAAAACTACCCTATTATCTTCAAGGATACTTGCTGAGGGATATTCTGTTTTAATATCACCGGGGCCTTTCCAAGTTGCATCTTCAGTTTCTTTGAACCAGGCCTTAAGTTGTTGTTCACACTCCCTATGCTTCATCCAGAATACGCGAAGTGTCTTTTTGGCTATTACTCTCACGAAGCAAATATAATCAAAAGTTCCATATTTGGGAACTCAAGAGCCAAAAATATTTTGTCATTTTACTCCTTAAAAAAAATTCTCAAGTAAAAATGAACCAAAAAGGACCCCGTTTTTTAATCTCTTACTTGCGCTATAAATATTAAAATTACTAAATTTTATCGCAAAAAAAGTTCTGAAAACCCTTCCCTAATCAATTCTTAATCTTTGTATATCATGTGATTACAAAGCTACAGCGGCTCCAAACAGTATCTTATCATTGCATTAATAATTGCTCGTTCCATCAAAAATTGATATTTTCGACAATCCAACAAAAGACCATTATCACAAAATCATAACTAAAAAATGTCAAAACAAATATTCATCAACTTCGCTGTAAAAGAACTTCAAAAATCATTGGATTTTTACACTGCTTTAGGATTTACGAATAACCCGCAATTTTCTGATAATTCCGGGAAGTGTATGGTTTGGAGTGATAATATATTTGTGATGCTGCTGACACATGAGAAGTTTGCAACTTTCGCTACCAAACCAATTGCTGATACCAAATCAAATGTTGCCGGTCTTTTTTCTTTATCTGTAGATAGTGTTGATGAGGTAAATTCAATTGTAAACAATGGCCTCAAAGCAGGTGGCACTGAACCTAACGAAATGCGTGACTACGGTTTTATGCAACAACGAACTATCGAAGATCCTGATGGACATACTTGGGAGATTTTTTACATGGATATTTCAAAATTTCCAAAGGAGTAAGATTGTTTAAATATTGAATTTGCTAATAAAAGTATTTGCAGAGCCTGAAGTATTTGCAAGCCCTGCGTTAGTACCAACATATGTATTATCCGAACCTGTATTTGCTGCATTGTAACCAGCTCCAATTCCTACAAATAGATTCTGTAGCCCAGCTAATGGTTGTGGCCAGACACGCAAGACTGCAAAACTATCTATAAAATATCCTTCCTCCCAAGTTTGAGGAATGACTCCGATATTATTATTTACCTCGAATTTTAATCGCGGTAAACTTAATCCGACTCCAACAAACCCGTTGTTATATACATTGTTTCCAAGAATAGTCATTTGAAAGGTGCTGTCAGTGTAGAAATCGATGTTCTGGGGATTAGTTGTGTTGTTGTGCCGGATGTCAAGTGGGATTGTCATTGAGCCATCCCAACCTACAAATTCAGCACCCGTTCCTGAGCCAAAATTGAAGGGAGTACTAACTTGTGCAATTACCACTGAAATGTGAGTAATCAAAACTAAGCATACTATAAGAATGATTTTTGTTTTCATAGTTGTTAAAATTAAATTGTGAAATTATAGCTTGATAATTTTTCTGTTTATTATAGTTTCACCAAAATTTATTTCAATAATAAATATTCCTGAGTTTAATTTTTCAAGATTGAGTATTGTTGACGCTTCAGTAATTTCTTCAAAATGTAGCAACTGATTACCTAACACATTTTTTATAGAAATTGATTTAATTCCCAACTCAGAAGAAATATTAAGATTTGACAGAACCGGGTTAGGAAATAAAATCAATTTTGATTCATCAACCGATATTTCTTCATTTGATGTCCATGTATCACAATATGTAGAATCTAAGGATAAACAAATATCGTCAACGTAATAGTATGTATAGTCAATAAAGCCAGGTTGAAACGATGTGGTATCTGTATTCAAATCATCGAAAAAATTGCCAAGTACAAGATGTGTGTATGCAGAATCTGCGATAAATGAGCCAGAAATTTTAAACCAGTTTAGTGTATCTGTTACTATGGAATCTGAAAATACAATTGCACTATTTGTTATTAATAACACTCCAGTTGTTGAATCAATTTCATAGGTTAATAATTTCATTCCAATGTTATTTGAACCGATAACCACAGATGGTCCACCAGAACAATTTATGTAGCTTGAAAAATAATATTTATTACCAGCCAACAATGGTTGATTTAATTGAATTCCTAAATACTCACGACAATTTGGGCCATCTGGAGAATTTTGTTTTCGAAATGTCATCATACCTGCCATACAATTTCCAGATTTAGCATACTGATAACCTAAATTATTTAATGGTACTCCAACCCCAAAACCACCACATTCACAATATATATCTGGTGTTATTCCATAATTATTCCAGTAGTTTGCTAAGTAAAGTTGTCCTAATCCATTAGGACACAACGCCACATCCTCAAATGAAGGATTGGGCACCAAATTCATCTGTGCCTTTAACGGAACAAAAGTACATGCCATCAACAATACAAGTAATAAGCAATTTTTCATGAATTCTAAATTTTTAGAAAGGTAATTTGTCTAATGAACTCACACTGCAAAACGAATTCTAAAGCCAACGGCTAAATCTAAATTCTAAATAAACTATGAAAAGGGTATAATGAAAAGGTGTGTTACCGGGGCCAGCAAATCAAAGATATAAAATTATTTTAAAAAACAAATAATATTACATAATTCGCTGATAATCAATAATAAATATTTTTTCAGCCTCAAATTTTATTGGTTTATAATTAATATATCATTTGGTATTTATCCATTTATCAAAGTTTCGCTATTTGAAGTAATTTACAACCTGATGATTCCTAAAGGAATCATTTCATTGCATTAATAATTGCTAATTCCGGCTAAAATCGATATTTTCGACAATCCAACAAAAGATCCTTCTCACCAAAATCATAACTAAAAAATGTCAAAACAAATATTCATCAATTTCGCAGTAACAGATCTTCACAAATCAATGGATTTTTACACTGCTTTAGGATTTACGAATAATCCCCAATTTTCGGATGATTCCGGGAAGTGTATGGTTTGGAGTGAAAATATATTTGTGATGTTGCTGACACATGAGAAGTTTGCAACTTTCGCTACCAAACCAATTGCTGATACCAAATCAAATGTAGCCGGTCTTTTTTCTTTGTCTGTAGATAGTGTTGATGAGGTAAATTCAATTGTAACCAATGGCCTTAAGGCAGGCGGCTCTGAACCTAACGAAATGCGTGACTATGGTTTTATGCAACAACGAACTATTGAAGATCCGGATGGACATACGTGGGAGATTTTTTATATGGATATTTCTAAATTTCCGAAGGAGTAATACATTAAGAATACAATAGTTAGCCGATTTGGGTCCTACTCCACATTAGGAATAATGACTCCGGTAATCTTACCTTCTCAAAATAATCACCAGAATTGGGTAATTTTCATTTAAAAATCATTTTATCAATTGAATAGATTTGTGCTTCAAAACCACAGTCATGAAATTAAAAATCTTTTCTCTGCTTTGCATGTGCTCATTGCTGATATCTTGTGCAAAAGATGAAAATCCGGGTAATGGTGGAAACAACAATGTGCCTTCACAAATTCCGGAATTTTGCGCTACATTCACAACAGGAAATCAGTATTCATTTCGAAAGGCATATAGTTACACCGATGGAGTTACTACACTTCTTCAGGATGAAGGCAGATATATTTACACCAATGATGCCGCTATTTCACCCGACGGCGAAGTAGTTATAACAGGTTGTCAATGTGACAAGCCATATCAGGTGCAATCTCATTATCTTGACAGTTGCAGATTAATAGTTTTTCGGGATGGAGTGAAACAGATTTTATCTGCTGAATCATTTTTCAGACCCTCTAAAGCTAAAGTGGAAATAACCTCCGGAGGTGATGAGTATATTGCCGGTACTGAAAACAATTTGACGTCATTGAACGATTATATCGTACTCTGGAAAAATGGCATAAAGCAACAAGTTACCAGCTCTTCCACACATAGTGAACTCTATGACTTTTGCGTTTCAGGCAATGATATTCTTATGGTTGGCAAATCAAATAGCAATGGAGCATCAACAGCTCCATCAAAAGCAACCTATTGGCTGAATGGAAATGGAACCGACCTCACTGATGGCACTTCGGAAGCGGAAGCAAATTCTATTGCAATAAGTGGTAATGATATATATATATCTGTAAAAGATGGTTCCACTCATAAATTATTTAAAAACGGGATCATGCAGAGTTTACCTGCTGATGTAAATTTCATACATGACATTTGCACATCCGGAAGTGATGTTTATGTATTAGCAGATAAAACCGGAGCAGGACCCGGAGTATTGAAAAATGGGACATGGTTATATCAACTTAATTATTCTCAACCTTACACCTTCATGAATGCAACTTCCATTTTCACAAAAAACAATACGGTTTTCGTTTCGGCAACCGGAACCTCACCTGCCGGTGAAGAAGCTGTGATTTTCAGGGATGGGAATTTTTTGTACGCATTAGGATCACCTGGTGTTATTACCTCAGTTGAAGGAATTTTCTATTCGGGAAATTAGAAACACATTTTATAATTATTCTTATTCAATGGTTCAGAAATTTAGGCAGCCCAAACTTTAGCAAAAGATATTCAATACCGGCCTCATTTCTCTGCAGCATAAGATATCTTTATTTTTTTCCTCATTTACAACCCCCAACCAATTTCTTCCGTCTATTGGTCAAATCGTGTTGAAATATTGGAGCCATTTTGTTGGCTTCCAATTATTTCACATAACCTCACATAACCAAAAACCAAATAATAGCAATCCGTATTATGAAAAAAATTTACACGCTACTGCTTATTACCATTGCGTTTCAGCTTATTCCTTTTAATCCGGCTGTTGCCAGTAACTACCTGGGTGGTGAAATTACCTGGCAATGTATGGCGAATGGCCAATATATTTTCCGCCTGACTTTATACCGCGATTGTGGCGGACTTGGTTTTCCGCAGACGTTTCAGATACAAACAACAGTCCCCAGTGTTCCAACCATTGTGGTCAATAAAATTGCACAAAACGATTTGAGCGCCACCGGTTTTCAGGCAAATGGAACATCTGCTTGTCCCTCATGTGCCAGCGGTAGCAGTCCATTCCCAGGAGTTGTAGATGAAAATATTTATGAATCGAACCCTATCAATTTAAGTGGTGTACCTCCTGCTGCAGGATGGTCGTTTTATTTTGACATGTGTTGCCGCAACGGAACTGTTCTCAACCTGTCGAATCCAACAGCACAGGGAATGCGTGTGCTTTCAAAAATGTTTGCTTATAACAATCAGAATGCCTTTCCATGCTACGATGCAAGTCCATATTTTGCAGAACCTCCTGCAAATGTAATGTGCGCCGGTCAGCCTGCTGCTTTGCAATATTTAAGCATCGACACCGATGATGATTTCCTGACCTATCGTTTCACCGATGCTCTCAATGACCAGGGTGCTGCCATTCCGGTTTCATTTGGATACTCAACTGCAAATCCACTTCCGGGTCCGGTGCAAAACCCTTCAAATACGGTGATGTCACTCGATACTTTAAATGGAGAAACTTTGTTCACGGTAAATACCATGGGGAATTTCAATATTAATATGTGCGTTACCTCTTATCGTAATGGCACAAAAATTTCGGAAATCAACCGCGGACACGATTTTTATATTCTTTCAAACTGCCCAACCGTTGCAGGCTCACAACCTAATTTGTATCCGTCCGGAACTGCTCCGTTTGCAGATCCTGTTTCCGGGTTATTTACATCATATAAAGATACCGTCCTTGCCGGATCAACTGTTACCTTTCAGAAAATTATTACCGACAACGATTTCTTCTTAAATGGAGTTGCCCAGGATATCCGTCTCACAGGAGCCGGCAATCAGTTTGGTGCTAATTTTACCAATGCTTCATCAGGATGTCTAATGCCACCCTGCGCAACCTTAGATGCTGCTTTACCAAAAGTATTTTCACCTTCCGATACTACATTATTTACCTGGACGACTAACAATGCACATCTGGCTTCAAGTGGTCCGTTGCAGGCAAAAACCTGGTATTTCCTTCTTAGAGCAATGGATAATTATTGTCCCGCACCAGGCATGCACGCACGCATTGCATCAATTACTGTAGTGAATAGTTTATCGGGATTAAATGAACAGGAAGAAATCACGAATATGACTATCTATCCAAACCCTGTCACAACAGAATCATTCGAAATTTCCTGGAGCTCTATTTCACAAAAGCCATTATCC
>JAEUTI010000023.1 GCA_016788065.1 Bacteroidia bacterium
ATTGAAATAGGCAGTGCCCGTAATTTCAAAAGTATAACCTCCTAAGTCGACAGTATCACCGTTTATCGTTAAATTAGTAATCTTTTGATTTTGAATTAATATGAGGTCATTTGGAGCATTACTGTTTATTGTGATATTGTCTAGTGAATCCGGAATGCCATTAGACCAATTCCCTGCAGTGCTATAGCTGGAGCTTACAGATCCATTCCAAGTGGTGCTTTTTGCAGAGATTAAGGCAATTTCAGAAAAAATCAGCCCTAAAGTAAGTAGCGTGATATTATATATTATTGCTTTCATGTGTAAAATGTGTTTGAAGGTTAAAAATCATTAGGTTTTTTACTTTATTTCTGGCAAATCAATTCCCGACAAATTCATACCAATCACTCCAATCGCCGCTGCCGTTTTTAAGTCGGGTCTTAACATGGTAAATATTTAAAGGTGTTATAGTACCAAGTCCAAGGTTAATGGTTACTCCGGATCTGGAAAAGGAAAGCCCATTTGGTAGCCCTGATGTTTGATCATAAATAAAAATATGCTCAAAAACCTCAGTAGGGTTTTCATTGGAACCAATTTGCAATTCGATTTCTGAAATATTAGTAGAATCAGGAATAACAAGGCTAAAAATTCCTGTGTTATTATTTATGGATAAATTTGCGTCCAAAGGTGTTTGGGCTTTTGCAGAAATAATATTAAAAATAAAAATCACAATTAGAAAATTTAACTTTCGCTTTTTCAATGCAAACGAGATTGTTACAGAATGAATTCGAAACAGAGAATTAAATTTAATTGGGCCCATGTTCTAAATTTTTAAGTGTTAAATTTCAAGTACAACAATTCCATTCCATGCATTTAAACCCTTGCATAGCCAATAAATATAAACTAGTATTCTGATCAACTACCGGGTTGTACAGGGGGGCAATGACAACCTGGGAATAAGTAACTTGATTTGTAAACTAAAACTTCCTATTAAAATTATTTTTTTTTGAATTTACTGATTTCGATTACCAAATTAGAAGACTATTCATCAGTTCTAACATGATAGCCTAAATTTTATTAACAAAATGAATTTTTATTTGATATGGTATATTCACTCTCTATGAAAATTTGGCTAAAATTGAAATTATTTTTATAACGTAAAAAACTCAAAATTGTTAATAACTACAACATGTACCGAAAAACATGAAGTCAGTTTTAAGAAATAGGTTGTATGAGTCTAGAGTATATTGCAGGTATTTTATGTCCGTTTCAGAATTTCAAATTACTTACTACAATTGATTAACTATCCCCATTTTATGGTTGATATTCTTCGAAGAAAAGTAGGCTTTGCGGATGATGCCGCGAAGGCAGATAACTTTTATCTAAATTATTTTAATTTAATTGGAACGAAACTGGTATCTAATCACTGTTTACTGATAACTGGTCACTGGCAACTTTTCCCTCAGGTATAAAAAAATGCAATTTAATCACATTAAAAATTATCTTTGCCCACTGAAAATAAGCTGAATTTTGAAAATCGCAATCGCCGGAACACGCGGCATCCCTAATAATTACGGTGGCTTTGAGCAGTGTGCTGAATACCTTTCGGTTTTGCTAACTGAAATGGGTCATGAAGTAATTGTTTACAATTCCCATTACCATCCTTACCAAAAGGCGGAATTTAAGGGGGTGCAGATTGTGAAGTGCTACAATCCTGAAAATAAAATTGGCACGGCCGGGAATTTCATCTATGATTTGTTGTGCATGCGTCATGCTATTCGTGAAAAGGCGGATGTGCTTTTAATGCTTGGCTATACTACAGCCAGTGTTTTTTATCCGTTTCTGAACTTTAAAAAAACCATTCTGGTAACTAACATGGATGGCTTGGAATGGAAACGCGATAAGTGGAATAATGCAGTTAAAAAACTGGCGAAGTGGTTTGAAAAGCTGGGCGCCAAGTATTCGCCATTTTTGGTTGCTGATAATCCCCGGATCCAGGAATATTTATGGGAGACTTACCAAAAGGAATCGACATGTATTGCTTACGGCTGTGAGCCTTTTTTGAATCCCGATGAATCGGTTTTGAAGAATTATGGTGTTACAGCAGGTAATTATGGAATGCTCATTGCCCGCATGGAAGCCGAGAATAATATTGAAATGATTCTCGATGGTTTTGCTGCGTCGAAGTTATCATGTCCTTTTTTGGTGATTGGTAATCTTACAACAGAATATGGAAAACGGCTGGCGATAAAGTTTAAGAACGATAGCAGAATTATTTTTAAAGGTGGTATCTACAATTTCAACCACCTAAATAATCTTCGTTATTTCTCCCGCTATTATTTTCATGGACATACGGTGGGAGGGACCAATCCTTCTTTACTCGAAGCAATGGCTTCCGGTGCCTACATTTATGCGCATCAAAATGGATTTAACAGCTCTGTCTTAGGTTCCGATGCATCTTATTTTGATTCGGCAGCAGCAATTACCACGTTACTTGAAGGTTCTCCAATAACGGATCAAAAACGGGCTGCTGCTATTCAGAATAATTTGCAGAAAGTGAATGAAATCTATACCTGGCCCGTTATTGCCGGTCAGTATGAAGCGCTTTGCAGAAAAGTTGTGGGATGATTTGATAAATAATTAATTATCTGTTACCTTCACCTTGAAATTGGTCATAATTTAAAATATTGACATAACTAACTCCAACTCCTATATGAAGTTTAAACTGTTTTTGGGTACTCCATTGGCATTTGTTGCCGCCTTGCTCTTGTTGGCTTCCCCATCTTTCAGTCAGCATTATTATTTCCCGCTGAACAGGGATGTGAACAACCGGTTTGATCCCTATTTATACCAACCCGGAAATGGTTTTCATACTTCCATCAAACCATACATCAGCAACGAAGTGCATAAATTGGTTTCAGCAGACACTACCTTCGGATTTGGAATGAAAGAAACAAAGTTTTCGAAGACACTGGTTGGAAGAAAATTATTTAATGAACATTTATTTTCAATCAGTCAGGATGACTTTATGCTTTATGGTGACCTGAATATTGAATTTCGTGGTGGTCGCTCGATGGAGGATGTTGAAGACAAAAACACTTTTATAAATTCTCGTGGAATAACAGTAGGAGGTACGTTTGGAAACAATTTTTCATTCACATCTTCATTTGTCGAATCGCAGGCTACTTTCACTTCTTATATTGATTCAGTTGTTGAAGCTACTTTCGTTGTCCCCGGTGGATCCAGGATAAAAAATTTTAATGATAAATACGATTATGGTACTGCTTCCGGTACTATTTCTTATTCGCTAAAAAAGCATTTCAGTTTTCAGTTAGGTCACGATAAAAATTTTATTGGTGATGGTTATCGTTCGATGTTGCTCTCCGATAATTCTTACAATTACCCGTTTCTTAAAATTAATGCCAGCTTCTGGAAGATAAAGTACATGGTGCTTTATGCACTTTTTCAGGATGGCCCTTATCTGACTTTTAATGACGAAGAAAGCTATCGCAGGAAATATGGAACATTTCATTACCTGGATATTGATATCGGTAAAAAATTCACTTTCGGAATTCTGGAAGCGGTGATTTGGAAACACGATCCTTCGCGGGCATTCGACATCAATTATATGAATCCGGTGATTTTCCTGCGTCCTGTAGAATTTTCAATCGGTTCCCCCGATAATGCACTGCTTGGATTCAATTTCAAATACCGTATCAATAAGTCGAATCACTTATATGGTCAGCTGATGCTCGATGAGTTTAAATTGAAGGAAGTACGGGCAAATGATGGCTGGTGGGGGAATAAACAAGCTTTCCAGGCTGGATTCAAAACATTTAATATTCTAGGAATCAACAATTTGCATGCGCATACCGAGTTCAATTATGCACGCCCTTATACCTATCAGCACCGCACTTCAAAGACAGCGTATGCTCATTATAATCAGGCACTTGCTCATCCTTTGGGTGCCAACTTCTGGGAGTCCGTATCTTTCATCAATTATTCGTGGAAAAGGTGGCATGGCGAATTGAAGGTTAGTCTGGCCGAAGTTGGATTTGATCTTGTTGACTCTACCGGAACACTCGCTAACTACGGTCAGAATGTGCTACTTAGCTATGATACCCGCCCCGATGAATATGGAAATCAGACCTTACAGGGGATGGCAACTACCATCATGAATGCCGGTGCCAGGGCATGGTATTTGTTGAATCCGAAAAGCAACATGATCGTGGAAGCGGGAATCGATCTCCGGCGCACTGAAAATGTGATCAATACTACTGAAACAATGTTCTTTTATTTTGGAATTAAAACAACACTGACAAACCGGTATACCGACTTCTGATCAGAATCAAAAAATTAGTGATTTGTTAATAATTCGTCCAATAATTCAAATGCCTGAAACCCCTAAGTTGCCTATCTTTGCTGCGATTCAGGGCGGATATTCCAGCGTTCACCTAATGATTCAAAACATTGCCTCTTAAAATAATATCGTTTACCAATTGAAAAGTGCAGTTGACAAAAAAAGAATCTTTCTTCGAAACTGGCATTTTACATTTGTTCAGTAATTAAAACTCCCTGTATGATTAACATTGCTTTTGGTTGTATCACCGCTTTCATTATCACATTTCTGGCGATACCCTCAATTATTAAAGTGGCTATCATCAAAAATCTTTTTGATGAACCGGGAGAACGCAAAGCTCACAAATCGAGTATTCCTACCCTAGGCGGTTTAGCCATATTCGCCGGTGTGGTATTTTCATATACTTTTTGGTCAGCCGGATTCGATACGCTTTCAACGCAGTACATCATTGCTGCCATTGTGGTGATGTTCTTCATCGGTATTAAAGACGACATTGTAGAACTCACAGCTAAGAAGAAACTGTATGGTCAACTGGTGTCTGCCGTGATTATTGTAATGTTTGCAAACATCAGAGTAACAAGCCTCTATGGGGTTTTTGGAATCTATGAAATACCTTATTGGTTCAGTGTGATTTTCTCCATTTTCACCATCCTTACCATTATTAATGCCTTTAACCTGATTGATGGTATTGACGGACTTGCTGCCGGTATTGGCGCTATTGCTGCATTTACATTCGGACTCTGGTTTTATAACTACAACCAGATTTCACTCTGTATTCTGTCTTTCACTTTGTTCAGTTCCTTACTTGCCTTCCTGGTTTACAATTTCTCACCTGCAAACATATTTATGGGTGACACAGGCTCGCTGATTATCGGACTAATCTTAGCCATTCTTGCTATCAATTTTATTGAACTAAGTTTTGCTTCTCCACCCTTTGCATTTCCTTTCCGTTCTAGTCCTGCAATGGCAATCGCTATTCTTATCATTCCTTTATTCGATACCCTTCGAATTTTCATAGTGCGTGTCCTGCAGAAAAAGTCGCCATTCAAAGCCGACAGAAACCACATGCACCACGTGTTACTCGATCTGGGACTTTCTCATCGCGGCGTTTCTCTTACGCTGTATGGTGTAAATATTTTATTCATCATGGTAGCCTTATTACTTCGTGATATTTCCAGTCTCGTCCTGCTCGCTGTGCTTAGCTTTATGGCCATAACCTTTAGTCTGACCCCTTTCCTTATAAAGACAGTTTTCAAGCAAACTAAACCTGTTGACGTGAAATTATTCTGATAATCAGTCGGTTACAGTTTATTGGCTAATTTCCTTCTAATCAGACCTTTGTGGAATTGTGTGTATCTGCAAGTCAATTTTTTATTAACAAAATTTAGAGTTGCCCGGACAATGAAACATTTCATATGGGTAGATTTTTCATTTTATACAATTGATTTACAATACATTAAATTTTTCCCACAAACACAATATCCGGACCGGCAAACCAACACCCATTTTCCTTGTTAACTGATTGATTGACTGATTGTAAGAATCGCTGAAGTTTACAGGATTTTTTATTAATTTTGTCAGATATTTGAAAAACCAACTAGTTAAAATAAATACAGCTAATGAAGTTATTAAGAAGCCTGAGTTTATTTGGTCTGCTGGTTTCAATGGGGGGATCTTTTGCAATTGCTCAAACCGTATCGAATCCACCTGCTGAAACAGCATTACTGCAGAATGATCCGATTGTTGAAATGCTCGACAGTCTAGTTACACTAAATAATGTTATCCGTTTTAACAGTCAGAATACTTTGGGTGATGGAAAAACTACCAAAGTGGATATTCCTGTTTACAGCGATGAAATTTATGCGCAGCGGATGTCGAAATTGTCGTCACCAATTCCGCTTACTTTTAATGCAGAAGTAAAAAAATATATCGAATTATATGCTTACAAACGTCGCGAATTAACAAGCCGCGTTTTAGGATTATCCAATCTTTATTTCCCATTGTTTGAAGAAGTATTGGATCAGGAAGGGTTGCCATTAGAATTTAAATATTTAGCAGTTGTTGAATCTGCATTGAACCCGGTAGCTGTATCACGTGTTGGTGCTACCGGTCTATGGCAATTCATGTACAACACCGGAAAATTATACGATCTAAAAACATCATCTTACTATGATGAACGCCGTGATCCTGTAAAATCTACTTATGCCGCTTGTCAGTATTTTAAAGATATGTACAAGATTTATGGCGATTGGTTATTAGTAATCGCTGCATATAACTGTGGTCCCGGTAATGTGAATAAAGCAATTCGCCGTTCGGGCGGGAAAACCAATTTCTGGGAAATTGCACGTTTCCTTCCTGCTGAAACGAGAGGTTATGTACCGGCATTTATTGCAGTTACCTATGTGATGAATCATCCGTATGAACATCAGATTTTTCCTGTAGCACCTGCATACAATTATTTTGAAGTTGATACGGTTGCAGTTGATCAACAGATTTCACTTCGCAAAATTTCTGAAGCCATCGATCTGCCACTGGATGTTCTTACTTATCTGAACCCACTTTACAAAAGAGGGATCATTCCACAATCACAACAGTCGCATATTTTAAGATTACCAACATCTAAGATTAATGCCTGGCTTGCTGCTGAACCAACTTTATTCGCTCCTGTTGCTCCAGAACCTGTTTTTGCTGCAGTTACTCCGGTCAAGTCTGAAGAAACTGAAACGATCAAAGCTGACAACGACAGTGATGCGACTGCTTTCCGTTATGAAACTAAGAAAGTTAAAAAAGTTTATACCGTAAAGCGCGGCGACAACCTCTCTTTAATTGCACGAAAAATTAATTGTACCGTTGCCGACCTGAAGCAATGGAACAGATTGAAGTCTGGGACCTTATTAGCCGGACAACGACTCAGCTACTATTCAAAGCAAAAAGTAAAAGTGGAAATTGAGCCTGAAGAGCCAATGGCTTCTACCAATGATACGGCCGGAACAAAATCAGCCGTTGCTGCTCAGGAGTCAGATGACAACACAAAAAAAATTGCTTCTAACCAAGAGTATGTTTACCATAAAGTTGAAAAGGGAGATACACTATGGAATATCGCAAAACGGTATGAGGGTGTTACCGTAAAGCAAATTATGGAGTTTAATCGCATTACCGATATTACCAACCTTAAACCGGGCACTAAACTCAAAGTGAAAGTTAATGGTTAAAAATTCCATCTTCGCTGTTGCTGTTTTTTTTATAACTGCTCTTTTTTCTTCATGCGATTTTAGTGATGTCAAGACTTCTTCTTCCGGTAAACCCGGTGAAATAATTATTGTTGCCGATTCACTGGTATTGAAAGGTGAAGCCGGAATTATTTTACGGGATTCTCTCGGACAGGCATTTCCCGGTGTTCCGCAATATGAGCCGGTTTTTACTACTGTTACTATTCCTCATGCCAATTTTCGAAATATTTTACAGGCACACCGAAATGTGCTGATGATCGAAATAGGTCCGGTTTCGGGAAACAAAGATTATGCACTTACTTTTAAAAGGGATGTCTGGGCAACACCGCAACTGGTCATGAATCTTCGTGCTAAAGATGCTTCCTACCTTCAGGCAGCGCTGCTCTCGTTCACGGGAACTATTGTGAAGCAGTTTAGTGATGAAGAGCGTTTCAGGGCAGCAGAAGGTCTTAAACAGTTGCCGGAGACAGAAGTAGGAACACTGGTTCAAAAAGAAATGAAGTTCTTTATGCCTCTTCCTGCTGAGTATTATATTGCCCGACAAAAAAATGGCTACATGTGGCTTCGGAAAGAAACGGCAAATACGAGTCAGGGTTTTCAGATGTTGCGTTTGCCTTATATCACCGATACCGTTTTTCAGTCAAATTCGCTTATTTATCTAAGAGATTCATTGTGCAAAGCGAATATCCCCGGTCCCGCAGCTGGTTCTTATATGGTCACCGATTATAATTTTCCTGTTACAGTGGAGTCTATGAAAATTGATAGCTGCTACGGAGTTGCAGTTCGAGGATTGTGGAGAACCGAAGGCGATTTTATGGGTGGGCCATTCGTGACTTATGCTTTTTTGGATGAGAAGAAACAAGAAGTTGTTTTCATCGATTCCTATACCTATGCGCCTAAATTCGATAAACGTGAATATGTGAAGGCAATGGAGGCAATGATTTTTGCAATTAGATTGAATGATAAATGATAGATGATAGATGATAAATGGATTGCTGCTCAGAAAATAATTTAGCATTCAACAAAATATCATTATTCACTTTTCAATTCTTGCTAGTCAATATTCAATAGGATTAAGGATTAAGGATTAAGAATTAAGAATTAAGAATTAAGATTTTTTTATTCCTCACAAATGTCACTATTCAATTCTCAATTCTTGATAATCAATATTCAATAAAAGTATCATCAAGACGGGCACCATTATTGATTAGTGGCAGAAACAATAATTGGAGTTCTATAGCAGCTTCAAAATATTGAATAACAAATATTGAATATTTCAAATTGAATAAGGAAATGTATCATTATTCAATTCTTTTTAATCACTATTCAATAAAATTATCATCAAGATGGGCAGCATTATAGATCCATGGCAGAAGTAATAATTGGTGTTCTATAGCAGCTTCAAAAATTGAATAACAAATATTGAATATTTCAAATTGAATAAGGAGATGTATCATTATTCAATTTTCAATTCTTGTTAATCAATATTCAATAGGATTAAGGATTAAGGATTAAGAATTAAGGATTTTTTTGTTCCTCACAAATGTCACTATTCAATTCTCAATTCTTGATAATCAATTTTCAATAAAATCATTTGGTGAACCAAAAACCTCGAACTTTAGCAGCTACAAAATAAATGCTAAATGAAAAACGAAATTTTATTCTGAAAAAAGACTCCAACGTTCAACTTATAACTTTCAACTTTCAACTATTAAGAAGGTGCAGTCTCTTTTTTTTACTCAGGAACAAAAAATCAGCACACCAGCACATTAGCAAATCAGCACATTAAAGTGCAGTCACATCTTTTTAATGAGGAACAGCAATCAGCACACCAGCACCCTTCGACTACGCTCAGGGCGGCGCATTAGCAAATCAGCACATTAATGTGCAGTCACACCTTTTTGTCCACACACCCCCTAGTCACCCCTCGACTTCGTTCTGGGCAGCGCTTGCCACTAAAGTGCAGTCACTTTTTTTTACCTCGAAATAACCAATTAGCACATTAGCAAATCAGCACATTAGCAAATTAATTCATTTCCTTCCTGCTAGCAAAAAAATCGGGAATCTTACTTTTTTAGTTTCGCTTTTCCAGACTTCCTTAAATCTATTTTTTATTTCTTCTTTTAAATCGATATGGAGTTTCTGTTGGTATAGTTGAACTGCCGACCAGGTTCCAATATAACCCAGATATTGTTCGGAGGTCCATACATATTCCTGAATGAAATCAGTGTGATTTATTTTGCTGTATGGAAATACTATGTTCGCATATTGATCATCAACCATTTTTCGTTCTTTGTCCCAATAGGTTCCAAGAATTTCCTGATACACATATTTCATGGCAATATCAACTTCTTTATCAACTGTTGGTAAAGAGTAACCGAATAGTGCCAACAGTCCTCCTGGCTTAAGCATGGTATCGACAGCATCAAAGAATTTTGGCAAATCGAACCAGTGCGCGGCCTGCCCGACAGTTATGAGATCAATGGAGGATGGATCGGTAATTAATTTTTCGGCAGGTGCTTGTTGGTAGTGGATATTTTTTTTGGCAACGGCGTGCTTCAATTGCTTGTCACTGATATCTGTTGCTATCACTGTATCAAATGAATCGGCTAATCGGGAGGCAACCTGTCCATTACCTGTTGCAACATCAAGTGCCGTATGTTTTGCAGTCACATTTGCCAATAAAAAATCAAATAACGATTCCGGGTAGGAGGGACGATAAGTAGCATACTCAGTCGACTGAACAGAAAAACGATCTTTCAAGGCCATGAATGAGTGTTTAAGATTTATAAATCTGATATTCAGAATTATATCAAACTAGCTTTTCCTCCTTACTATTGAAATCAATAGCACTAAATCCAATACCAAAGTAATAATATTTACTACTCTTGCAAATGGTGGTGCGCCTTCCGGCCACAGTTGTCCCAATAGCACTATTGCGTTCAAGACAATCAATACAATTATAAATGGCTTTGGTAACTTAGTCATAGAAGTCCGGATTTACTTTTCACAAATTTCTTTTAGTTTTTCTAGTGCCTTCGGATAGGTGTTGTTGAAGAAATCAAGATATTCATCAATTACATCCACGTGCACAGTTACCGTAGTTATTCCATTCTTTTCTTCGAATGTATAATTTTCGTGGCCACCTGCCCATTTTTCAACTTCCGGCCCTTCGGTAATTTCCTGGTCGCCATTCAAAATGCCATAGTGTCGGATGGAGACATGTTTAGCAGGAATATTTTCTGCAATCTCGGAAACCATTCCACCTTTTTTGCCATCTTCACCAAATCCCAGAAAATAAATTTTCGACCCTTTATCCCATTTTCCTTCATAGGTGGAGGTGGGATTAAATGGAGCTGTCCATTCCTCATAAGTCTTGATAGAATCGAGACCTAACATAGCTTTGTAAACTTTTATATCTGAGGCATTTATACTTGTGGAGTAGGTTAATTTTTGCATGATTTTAAAATTTTAAATTAATCTATTAAAGTGACTTTAAAAGCAAATTTAATTAAAAATATTATTCCATGTTTATAATTTTTCAAGGCTTTTAAGATAGCTACCCAGCATCGTTCTCTGAAAAAGAGATAATGCATCCGGCTCCAGTCGGAAGGGAACGATAGTACAATTCAGGATAATTTACAACCGACTATTTCAGGATTCAGAAATAATATGTTTTTACTCAGAAATAAATTTCGATAGGATGATAAATTATAGATTGAAGCTGCATAGAAAAATGAAAATCGGAATCTTGCAGGTTAGCAGAATTCATAACTGATGATACTGCTGCTGCTAACTGCCTACTGCTACTGCCCACTGCTACTGCCCACTGCTGCTGCTAAAAGCCCACTGCCACTGCCCACTCCCAACTGCCTACTGCTGCTGCTAACTGCCAACTGCCAACTGCCACTGCCTACTGCCTACTGCCTACTGCTGCTGCTAACTGCTTACTGCTACTGCCTACTGCTACTGCCTACTGCCTACTGCTGCTGCTAACTGCCTACTGCCTACTGCCACTGCCTACTGCTAACTACTTCGGTCACTTCAACAATCCCTCCATCCAAACAATCAATTCCTTTTCATCAACAATCGACCAGGAGTGCGGGTGTCTTTGTCCATTCGACCGATATCCTGTTTTAAACGATTGCATAAACTCCGCCCGCTTATTTCCCATAAGTACCAGTCGGTTTATTAGTTCCGCCGACATCTCATAATTCGATAAATGGACAGTCTGGTTTCGGTTTACAATTCGCCAGGCGATGTCTACATCATGGTATGTTCTGACTGCTATATCTTTGAGAAATATTTCGTTTTGTGAATATGCTTTGTTCATGCTGAAAGGTGTTAGCTTCGCATAGGTTTCGATATTCTCGCGAGGAACGCCAAAGTCATTCTTTATAAATGCAATTGCCCGCACTGCTTCTTCAACTGCAATTTCAGAATATTTATTTCTTGCAGTCTCCTCGAGTTGTTCGTAGATGGTAAAAATATCTATTGGTGAATCTACCGTAAATATGCCCTTCGGTTTTATCGGAAATTTATCCGGAAACTCCATGCAAAGCTCCGTATACCTCATGGCTATCATTCCTCCGGCAGAAAATCCTCCCAGGACAAAATCAGTTGACTTCACACCATACCTGATTATTACATCAGCTAAAATTTTTGTGATCTTTTGTTGCGTGATCGAATCGGCGTATAATTTATTACCACCTGCAAAAAATATGGTGAGTATATTTTTAGATTTTGCCTCCAGATGCAATTTTGTCTCCGGAACAGTATGCTCCGGAGTCTGGCCGAAACCAGCCAGCAATACCAATACTCCTTTAACCAATTCCCCTTTTTCGGGCTCTGCCACCAGATAATATCCGCTATGATTGTCTGAAGCATCTAGTACGATTTTAGAAATGGTTTGGGCACTACTGCAATATGCATTTATTGATAAAAGCATAAATAAGAAATAGTGCATGGGGTTGGCTTTCATTTGCTGCTTAATTTGCAATTTTAATTTCAATTAATTTTTGAATATCCCGCATGTTCCCGTTATCTCTCACATCGATCCTGATGCCTCGTCCTTCAGCAAAGGATTTAGCTGCCAACAACTCTTTTATAATATGTTCAGAGATATCACTGTTCTGAATCTGCAATGCCGCTTTGTTTCCAAAGACTAATGCCACCTTGAAATAATTTTCCCTGGGAAGTAAATATACAATTACTCTTTTAGAATCGCTTATCCTGTAACTCCATCCAAATTTCTCACCTGAAAAGTGCCATGCAGCAACGGCTTTGGGTGCAATTTCTTTGGTTAACTTTTCAATTTTTATCCAGCAGTCAGATGTTTTACCCAATGCATTTTTCAGATCTGCCGGAGTTGGTGTTTTGGTTTTATCTGTAAATACACTTTTCATGTAAGCAGGGTAAAGATTATTGCTGAATCTGATTCCACATGTATATGAAAATCAAATTTAGTAACTTCTAATGATATCATTTACCAGCCATTCACGGTCGGTATAATGACCCGGAGAAACTGTGAAAAATCTTAATCCTTTTTAGAATCATCCTTTTTAGAGTCATCTTTCTTAGGCTCCTCTTTCTTCAGCGGATTCTGATCATCAGCACCTTTTAAGTAGGAGGGGAGATTCAATCCTGCCATGTTGAATAAATCGTTTAATGGAGGAACCGTCTTCATCATTCCGGAAACAAAATTTGCAGTGGATGAATTTCCATTTTCATTTTGTCCGTTGCCGGAGTCCCACACAGTGATCTTATCAATTTTAATGTTCTTTACAGCTTCTACCTGTGTACGTACGAGTTCAGGTAATTTCTCAATCAAAAGTAACTGGAATGCTTTATTAGGATCACCACCCGCTGCTGCTACAACTTCCTTGTAACCTTCAGCTTGCTTGGTAAGGATTTCATACAAACCTTTCGCTTCAGCTTCCATTTTTGCATAAATCGCATCTGCCTCTCCTTTGGCATTTTCACGAATTGTCTCAGCAGCTGCCTGTGCTTCTATGATAGCTCTTTGCTTGGCAATTTCAGCAGGTACTACAATGTTTGCTATTTGCGTAGATCGTTCTCTTTCGGAACGCGCTAATTCTGCTCGTTGTTCAGCGACATATGATTCCTCCAATGCTTTTGCCTGTTGTACTTTTTCTGCAGCAATAGCAATTCGCAACGATTCCGCTTCTTTTTCTCTTCGAAGTGCTTCTGAATTGGCAATGGCAATTTTTGCTTCGTTTTCACCCTGAATCGCTATGGCATTGGCTTCAGATGTCTTTACACGTGTATCCCGTTGTGCTTCTGCTTTACCAATGGTTTCATCTTTTACAGCTGTAGCGATGCTGATTTCTTTATCTTTTTGTGTGATGGCAATTTTTACATCACGATCTCTGTGTGTTTCGGCTATCTGGGTGTCTTTTTCTCTGTCAGCTAATGCCTTTCCGGTTTCTCCGATTTTCTCTTGTTCAGCAACACTTATTTTTGCTTCGTTGATAGCCTTGGCAGCAGCTTCTTTTCCTAATGCCTCAATGTAGCCCGATTCATCCTTGATATCGGTTACGTTTACGTTGATTAATTTCAATCCAATTTTCTTCAACTCGCTGTCGACATTCTTGGAAATATTATCCAGAAATTTATCGCGGTCAGAGTTGATTTCTTCAATGGTCATGGTGGCAATCACCAAACGAAGCTGACCAAATAAAATGTCTTTAGCCAGTTCCTGAATCTGCTCCGACGACAAACCAAGTAATC
Organism: Bacteroidia bacterium; assembly: GCA_016788065.1. Classification (GTDB taxonomy): domain Bacteria; phylum Bacteroidota; class Bacteroidia; order AKYH767-A; family OLB10; genus JADKJB01. The sequence continues at coordinate 14,317 of JAEUTI010000023.1, forward strand.
TCTCAGCTGCAGTATTCATGCTATCGGTTTCAGTTGATATCGCAATGGTAAATCGACAAGGAACATCCACACGGATATTCTGACGACTTAATGCATTGGTGAGATTAGCTTCAATCGATAGTGGTTTTAAATCTAAAAATGCAAAGTCTTGAATAACGGGCCAGATGAAGGCGCCGCCACCATGCACACATTTTGCGGATGTGCCTCCTGTACGTCCGTATATGACTAGTATTTTATCGGATGGACAACGTTTGTACCTGGAAATTAATGCTGAAATGGAAACGAATAAAACAATTGCAGCAACTATGATAAGAATTATAGGGGTCATAAAAATTTTGTTAAATGGTTTCTACTATTAAAATATCATTATTTTCTATCTTGACTACCTTCACCAAAGTTCCTGATGGAATAGTTCCATGTTCCGTCATAGCATCCAGTTCATGAAACGATCCTTTGATGCTGATCATGATTTTGCCTTTACCTTTTTTATGTTCCGGAATTGTGAGATATACTTCAGCACTTTTGTTTAGTGTGTTGGAAATCTGAAAGGAGTTGTTCTCTGCCAGTTTTTGTACTTGTCGGATGATGAGGAAAAATAAATAGACAAACAACACACCCACAACAAGCGACAAAATAATGAGCAGCGCTTTATTGCTGATGGTAGCATAAAAGGATATTCCCGTCCAGCTAAAGCCTAATAAAAAATTAATGAGGTTTCTTAGCGAGAATAACTGAAAGGAGGAATCGCCATGACCAACATCAAGATCCGCCTCCAAAGCATCCGTACCATCGGTGCCAGTAAAGGTCATAATCATTTGAATGATGAATATGATACTTGCCGGAATTGCTACAAACCAGAACGTTTTAAGCAATGCATCTAAACCTTCGAATATTTCCATAGCTGTCAAATTTACAAGGAATTCTCAAATTCCCACAACCATTTCTTTTTCCGCCCGGTTTTCATTGCAATTTGTTGCCGAAATAGTCAATTTTACTGCCTTCGGTCTGATTATCAGAAAACTCTGATTTCATAATTAATGATGGTTAAGATTCTTAAATAATTGTAAATCAGATATGTATGCTAAGCCTAAAAGTGACTGCCTGAAAAATAAAATAGGGAAGTGGATAAAAGGGAGATGATAAAATCGAAGAAAAAAAGTTAGATGAGCTGAATACAGGTTAGTAACATGTCGAAATAAATTTCCGCAGAGGTTTTATAAACTAAATTTATACTTCAGCAGTACACTTATCAAAAATCAAAAAGATCGCCTAATAAACCTTTTTTCTTTTTGTATTTATAATCGCTGTCCTTGGAATGATATTGTTTGGAAGGATAATTGTCGCTTTGAATATTTTTATTTTCCGCACCGGCACGCTCAATAATTTTATCCAATTCTCCACGGTCGAGCCAAACACCGCGACAGTCCGGACAATAATCAATTTCAATTCCACTCCGGTCAGTCATCACTAAAGTAACATTACAATTCGGACATTTCATAAAGCTGTTATTTGATTAAATTTAGAATTCAATTGTTCTTTTGCCAATTCCTTCTTGAAGCTGATTGCTATCCCATTTGCTTTGGGAAGTAGCCAATCTTTTATCCGGAAGGAATTCTTATTTAAAACAAAAAAGTAGTAGTTCGGTTTATTTAATTTTTAAACTGTTCAGAATTTCCGGACAGCCAAAAAGCCATCACAATGCTAAGGCAGATTTTGCTTTGAAATAAGTTGAGATGTTTGTAATTAGTTAATAATGAATAATATATGAAATTTGTTTCATTTCCGACGTTTTTTTGTACATTTGATCTGTAATCTAAATTCTTTTTAAAATGGTACGGAAACTTTTTACTCTTTTTATCACCTGTGGATTTATTCTTTCTTTTCATTCATCTTTCGCTAGCCATGGTATGGGAGGTGAAATAACCTACGAATGTCAGGGAAATGGAATGTATGTTTTCAGGGTTAAGTTTTACAGGGATTGTAACGGGATTACACCATCTTCAAGTGTACCAATTAAAACGACCGTTCCTTCTCTACCATATATTTATGCACCTTTGGTTGCACAGAATGATATAAGCCCACAAGGTTTTATGAATTCCGGAACCGGACTTTGTCCTAACTGTGGGAGTGGAGGTAGTCCTTCAGTTCCTGGTATTGTTGAGGAGTATATTTACGAAACACCTCCTGTGCAACTTAACGGAGTGCCACCACCTAATGGTTGGGAATTTACTTTCGATGAATGTTGCAGAAGTGGTGCAATGTCAAATATAACAGGAGCCGGAAGTTTGGGAACGCTGTTGATTGCAAAAATGTACCCTTACAACGGACAAAATATGTACCCTTGTTTTGATTCTTCTCCTCAATTTTATGAAAAGCCAAGCCTGATTGTATGTACAGGATTGGATGTAAAATATAATCATTTGTCCGGTGATGCGGAAATGGATTCAATGGTTTATCAGTTTGGTGCTCCTCTCGATAGCGATGGAACGCCAGTGACTTTTGCTCCAGGCTATTCTGTGGTAAGTCCTTTACCGGGTACAAATCAAAATCCTGCTAACACTAATGTTACTCTCAATTCTTCAACCGGCGAAATGAAGTTCAAATCATATACTGGTGGCTATTTTGCATTGTCGGTAAAAGTTAGTTCATTTAAGTGTGGAATTCTGGTTTCTGAGGTGAACAGAGAGATCAATATGGTTCTATTGACCAATTGTCCCCCTGTGCTGAATAATCAAATCAACACTGCACCAAATCTCAATGCTCCATTTCAAGACCCGACAACTGGTTTAATGACTTCTTATGCAGATACGGTTTTTGCAGGTGATACTGTATATACTCAGTTCACCGCATTAGATGCTAATTTGTTTTTAAATTCCGATTATCAGAATATTTCTATGGTCGCATTTGGCAATCAATTTGGTACTAATTTTACAGATACTCAAAATGGTTGTGTGGTACCTCCATGTGCAACTTTGAATCCACCACCTCCCTTTGTAGCTCCTTTCTTTGCTATCAGCAGTTTTAACTGGACCACCACAACTGCTCACCTTGGATACAGTTTCTCTTGCGTTCAGTTTAGTAATACATGGTATTTTTTAATGTCTGCGGCCGATAATTATTGTCCGGCCAACGCCAAAAACTATGCTTTATTTTCGATTACCGTGATGCCCACTATGCCTAAACCTCCGGTAATTAATAACAGTGGTGTGCTCACCTGTACACTTCCCGGAACATATATTTACCAATGGTTTTTAAATCGGTTCGCAATTCCGGGTGCGACTTCATCAACTTACACACCAACTCAACCCGGTATTTATCAGGTGTTGGCCGTTGCCACAAATGGCGATGGCAATTATTCGGATGGCTACTCTTACAATCCGGTTGGGTTAGCCTCTAACGAATTAATAAACCAGGTATCAATCATGCCTAATCCTTCCAAAGACGGCATCTTTACCATTGCAGGCGAATTGCTAAAAGATTCCAATTTCGATATTACCATCACAGACATACCCGGTAAAAAAATATTCAGCAA
>JAEUTI010000037.1 GCA_016788065.1 Bacteroidia bacterium
TTGCCACTAACTCACATATTCCCGCTACTTTATAGCGTGTATCACTCTAACTCCGTCAAATAACCGCTACTTTATAACGGTTTATCAAATATAGTGGTATTCCTTTTGGTTATCAAATGCAGGCTCAATATTCAGAAGATATAAGTGTTCAACTAGGTAAAAAGTACGGGTGAGCATCTGATATTTGCATCTCAAATGCCCAAGTTTATCAGTAATTAAGTTGAATGTTTTAAAGCTGAAATGTTATTGATAATCAAGTAAATGAATAACATTTTACTCGCCGAAGAGGCTCAATATTTATTGTCATCCATTGTCTTTAGAAATGTAACCGTCGTAAAATGCACGTGTCCCTTTAGCATCAAGTCGTCCGATAATTACCTCAATCGAACTATTTACTAAGTCAAATTTGTACTTCCCAATTTTGAGGTATCAATACCTTTTATGAGTAACCAGAAACAAAGACCCAGCTCCCCGATAAAAATTGGAATGGCTAGATAAATGAACAAAGGGTTCTCAAATCCTCTTGACAGCAACATTGTAAAACTATTTATCAAGTAACAAACTCCGGCGATTGCATAAGCTGCTCCAATCATTTTAGGAATTGCATTCGTTTTAAAAATTACATATCCAATTAATATACAATAAAAACCAAAAAACACTAAACCAATGGCATATCCTTGTGCTTGAATATTCAGCGATAGCAGCGAAAGTGTTGCGAGCTGTTCTTGCTTAAAAGTATTCAGGTAAGTGTCATTGCTTAATAATAACAATGGTGTAATTTGATTTAATAAATTGACTGCAATAATTGCCGTTTGAATAATCACTAATGCTAATGCTATTTGTACAATAATTTTATTTGACTTCTTAAAAAAATGATAAATTATCAATATGGTAGGTATGCCTACTACAAAATTTATAAGGTCAGCCACAAAACCCCATCGAAAAAGCATTTCATTAGTCTGAATATTGTGAGCAGTTGCCAACGCATCATTTGACACTCTTAATGCTTGTCTAACAAAAACTTCAGAAAATAACCCGGAAACTATTACAACTAAGTAGCAAAAGCCTGCAACCCTGGCTAGATTTTTATTTGAGATCATAAAGTTGAAAACATAAATTGTCATTGTATATCTCCTAACTTATACTCAGCCGGGGAATTCCTAAAATTATGCGATTTAAAGATAAAAATCAAAGTTTTAGCTAAAAGATCGTTAATATAAATATACTGCCTATCATGGTATTAACGTATATTTCTTGTCTTCCTCATTCAAATCAATGCAATTCAACTCAGCATTTAAATAACTCAACACAAAATAAGTGAAGGTGATGGAATAAAGAATAATGTATAATCGGGGTCGCACGACAAAATTGCAAACCCCGATTCATTTGAATGTGCATTAGATTTATTCCTGAAAAAATGTACCTATTTTACTAAAAAATAAAATTAATATTTCATCTTAGATATTCCTGCATCTTCTGCAGATACTGTGTCCACCCACTTGAACAGTTCCCATAACATTCTATTTGTGGTGTCAAACCCACGTGGGTAAATGTTATTTTAGTTTGTTCGCCAACTTTCTCAATGTCGAAACAAATTTTTGTATCTTCCCATTCATTGGTGTGTTTTAAGAATGTTAAATTGCTTTCGGTTACCAACCAAACTATTTTTTTGTCAGGTTTAAGTTCAATTAATTTTTGCTTAGTATAATGCATTCCCTCTCCTGCTTTGAAAGAAAATTCATCATTAATTTTTTCGCTTTTGCCCTCTATGGTTTCACCAAATATACCAACCCACCAATTTTTAGGATTAATTAAATGGGCAAATACTTCTTTGGTGTTTTTAGAAATGGTAAAACTGTACTGAAAATTTTTATTATTCATAGTTTTATTTATTTAAGTAATGCTATTTGTCCCATGTGGTATTGTAAATGGGAGGTTCTAGTTATGATAATGTTTAGCTTGTTGCGATGTGGTTCATTTGCGAAATCTTCTGCAGAGGCAGCTGTATGGCGTTCAAACCATTCCTCAGGCTTAATTTTTTGAAATTTCTCCTGAAGATGTGTATTCTGCTTTTCCAGCATTACTCTCAATTCAGCAACTGTGGGAGTTTGACTAGCCTCTTTATCAGCTTGCTTAATAAAGATCTCGAACAATTCAGGATATAATTTTTCTCCCATACCCAGCAGCTTCAACATATCATCATGAACGGCAATAAGATGCCCCAACAAGTAAGTTCCCCGGTTCTTACCGGTAGCAACTTCTTTTTGCAATTGCTCATCACTCAATTCAGATAAGATTTTGTTTAAATTTACAATGGATCCATTCCACCGGTCAATTACCATTTTTACTATCAATTCTGTAGTCGCCATTATCTTTGTTTTTATTTTTTCAAAGATAGTGTCCATTTCCGTGTTAGATAAGGTGCCATTTAGACATAGTAACGGGTTGATTTAGACATTATTCTTACTTACCTTTGCTTAAAAAGCAGTAATGAAACATTTGAGTATCCTGGTACCCGACGAACAAACTAATATGAGTACTATCGCTTGTATTGTAGGTGCATATCAAGTTTTTAATGAAGCCAACAATTATCTTGCGAGAAAGAATGAAAGAGCTGTTTTTAAAATCGAGTTGGTTGGTGCAACAAAAACTGATTTTTTGAATAACAATTTTCTTTCCATTAAGCATCAAGTTGTTATTAATGAAATAGAAAAAACAAATCTAATCATCATTCCTGCCTCTTTAATTCGCAGCTATGAAATGGCTTCCGCGAACAACAAACTGTTAATTGATTGGGTAAAAAAGCAATACAAACTTGGCGCAGAAGTCGCAAGTATGTGTGCAGGAAGTTTTATGCTGGCTTCTTCCGGAATCCTTTCAGGAAAAACGTGCTCTACTCATTGGGCATTGGCCGAAAAATTCACAGAATTATATCCTGATGTAAATCTGCAAACCGACAAATTAATCACTGATGAAAATGGCATTTACACTAATGGCGGAGCCTATTCGTTTTTACATCTGTTGATGTATTTGGTTGAAAAGTTTTATGACAGACAAACAGCTATTCATTGTGCTAAATATTTTCAAATTGATCTTGACCGAAATCTACAAGCAGAATTTTCAATATTCAACGGACATAAAAATCATAATGATGAAGCAGTTTTGATAGCTCAAATTTTTCTTGAAGAAAACTACCGGGATAAAATTTCCATCGAAAAATTAGCATCAGATCTAAGCATTGGCAGGAGAAATTTCGACCGAAGATTTATCAAGGCTACAGGTCTCACTCCTATAGATTACTTACAAAGAGTAAAAACTGAAGCTGCCAAAAAGTTGTTTGAAACCACCCGAAAAACGGTCAATGAAATTATGTACGAAGTAGGTTACAACGATGCAAAAGCTTTTAGAGAGGTCTTTAGTCGTGTAACGGGTTTATCGCCATTAGATTATAAGTTGAAATATAACAAAGAAAGCAGCTTGTCTTTGGTGTAGTGTTCTTACAACCATTGCACAAACCGCTTTTATCACACTTTAATTTTCAATTATGGGAAACTAATGTAGATTTCTTGATTATTTAAGTTCTGATAAAATAATCTTTTTCTGCTTAAGTGTATTTTTCAATGCCTTTTCTCTAACAACGGGGTCCGGACTGTTAATAAGGTCGAAATATTCAACGGGAACAACTTGCCAGGATAAACCGTATTTGTCTTTACACCAGCCACACGCAGATTCCGCACCGCCGTTTGCAGTTAAAGCAGTCCAGTAGTAATCAACCTCAGCCTGATCTTTACAATTAATTACAAAAGAAACAGACTCGTTAAATTTGAAAAATGGACCGGCAGCCAAAATACTTAACTCCATACCTGCAACCTCAACAACGGCTGTTTCAAAGTCCCCACCACCTGCTTCAGGGGGATTTGTATATTTGTGATGCTCCTTCAATTTACCATCTTTAAATATTGATAAATAGTAGTCAGCTACTGCTTTTGCATCTTTGGTCTCAACCCACAGACAAGGGGTTATTTTTTGTTTAATCATATCATTTTTGTTTGTCAACGATTGAGTGGCAGTTGTATCAATTTTACTATTATTGTGTACTTCCTCATGCGTATTTCCACAACCCATTGCATGTACTATTACCAGTGCAGCAATTATTTTAAATCCATATTTTTTCATCACTTTATTTTTTGAAATTTGTCAATAAATTATTTAGTTCGTTCAATGTCGCAGTAAATCCTTCTTTGAAGCCCATCTCTATCATTTTTTCCATTCTTTCAAGAGATTCATTGTAAATTGTAATACTAACTTTAGTTCTGTTGTTTTCTTCATTAAAATTCAAATCCCAATTGGAACCCGGCAAAAATAGATTTTCATCTTTATCCGCAAAAACACTTAAATACTTGAAGTTAGTTTTGGGAGTGATTGAAGTGTACTCCTGAACATGCCATCCTACCGGTTGTCCATCGGGACCAACCATTGCATAAAACCGGCGTCCACCAACTTTAAATTCCATTCTTTCCGTTTTCGATTGGTAAGGTTTTGGTGCCCACCACTGGTCAAGTATCTCTTGTTTAGTAAATGCATCCCAAACAATTGAACGTTCTGCATCAAATTCTCTATCGATGTGTACAGTCTTAGTTGACTTGTCCACTTTAAAGTCAAATTGTAAATTATTCATTTCTTGTTTTTTTAATTTTTGATAATATCGTGTCCAATTGATTAAATCGTGTTTCCCAACTAGCCCGGAATTGTTCTATCCACATGTCAATTTCTTTCATTTTCTCAACCTCCAGGGAGTAATAAATTTCTCTGCCTTTTTGTTCTTGTTTTACAAGTTCGCATTCTGTCAAAATGCGTAAATGTTTTGATACAGCTTGTCGCGTTGTATTGAAGTTTTCGGCAATGGCGTTTGGCGTCATGGCCTGAAATGCAATCAAAACCATAATAGCCCGCCTCGTTGGGTCTGCCACTGCTTGAAAAATGTCTCTTCTCATTTGTGTATGTATTTATATTGCAACTAATCGGTTGCAAATATACACGCAACCAATCGGTTTCACAAATTATTTTTAAATTTTTCGTAAATACTGGTTGTTGGAGGAGTTTAAAATTTGCTATTGTACTAATTATCAATATGTTTCGCAAGATTAAATTATACAGGTTACTCCACAAATTTTGAAAATTGGAGTTCCTCTATGAGAAAAGATTACACGTGTATACAGATCCTTGTTTCTCCAACATGGCATTTGAAAGTCTCGATAATCCGTTAATTTCACAACAAGATTAAACGGATGTTACATGATAAGGACAAGATTAATTCTGCATAAAAAATAGTCTGTATGCTACCTGAAATTCCCAGGTAGGGTATAAATTTATTTCTGTCGCTGAACAATCTCGCCCTTATCTGTCCAATCTGTTAAATCCGTTTTAAAAAGAAAGCATTTAACCGGAGATCATCACAGTGGAAATCTTGAGTCATGATGTTTTCACGGAGAAAAGCTCAAATATGCATTCTGATAATCGTTTCTCCAACATATCAAAAAGAAGTCCCCATGACCCGTTAATTTCACAACAAGATTAAACGGATGTTACAAGATAAGGACAAGATTAATTCTGCCTAAAAAATGGTCTGTATGCTACCTGAAATTTCTCAGCAGAGTATGAATTTATTTCAGTCTCTGAACAATCTCGCCCTTATCTGTCCAATCGGTTAAATCCGTTGTAAAAAAGTTATTTAGAGCTATGTCAGAATATTTAAATTGAGCAGTAGTTTATGAATGCCATCACAACGGTACTTACTTCTGCGCAATTCCCCCATCTATCATTTGTCATCATAACGAAACTATGTTTTGAGCAGAAACATATTAATCGTCCACTGCACTCTGGTCCCCGCAAGAAGCTTCAGCTTTGATGCGGGGTCCTTCTGAGAAGAAACAAAAAATCCTTAATCCTTAATTCTTAATCCTTAATCCCTAAAAGTTTTCCCCACCCAAACCTCATCTCCAACAACCACCTTCACCAAATAACTGCCTGTACTCAAATTAGAGTTCTGCATGTTGAGTGTGATGTGGATGCCTTCGGGTTTTTGTTGTGTGGCATAGACTTGCTTTCCACTGAGGTCGTAAAAAGTTATGGTTACATCTGTTTTGATGGTGCGCGCAAAGACTATGGTCAGCTGGTTTGAAAATGGATTTGGAAAAAGTAAATTCACTAACCCGATCTCAGCCGGCTTGCGTTTTATAAGTACAATTCCGGAATAACGACTTTCACCATTATAATCGATTTGCTTTAACCTATAATAATAGTTACGCTCCGTAATTTGCAAATCATTAAAACTGTATTCTGATGTGTTGGTGGTCGTACCCTTGCCTTTAACCTCACCTACTTTGGTAAAGTGATATCCATCAGGTGAACGTTCTATCTCAAATCGATCGTTGTTTAATTCTGATAAGGTAATCCATTGCAGTAAATTGTACTTCTCTTCGGCTTTTCCGGTAAATGTTGCAAGCTCAACCGGCAATGGTGTATTCACCGGACCAATAATTTCAAAATCATCTATTGCAACACCTGCAGTATTCACCGAACCATCCGATTTAAATCGTAACCGGAATGCAACATTCGGATTCCCAGATAATGACGATACATCATACTGACATAGCGTATATGCCGCTCTCGTCTGATTAAAATAAGGTTGGTTCACCGGAAACGAAGTCGTGCCTCCTGTATTTGCAAAATCGTACCAGTTGGCAGCAACAGCTCCTATTGGTGTCCATGTATCACCTTTATCGAGTGAGTACTCTACCCGAAATCCATCCCAGCCAATTTCGAAAATATTTTTACGATAAAACTTCAGTGTGTAAATTCCCGGCACAGTAAAATTATAATTCGGAGTCCATAATCTTGCATCTGTATTATCCTGATAAGTGGTCGCCGTTAAGCCTGTCACCCACACATTGCTGCCGCTGAAGGTTCCGTTTTTTCCGGCCACAGCCGAACTGCCGCGTTCAAATGCGGTTCCTGAAAAAGTTTCTGCACCGAAGTCGAGTGCATTGACATCAAAGTTACCTCCTGCAGCAGGATCATACGGAATGCCTCTGTTGGGAAGAATTTGTATATAGGATGTTTTTACTTTTTGTAATCCGGGTGCACCATTAATTTGCAATGTTACCGTGTACAAACCTGGTGTAGTATAAACTTTCACCGGATTTTTTACTGCTGATGTAGTGGCATCCCCAAAATTCCACGACCATGAAATTGATTTGTACGAAGCATCAGTAAACTGAATTGGTTTTCCGGTGTATGCAATTCTTCTATCTGAATTAAAATCCGGATAAGGATCAGCAAACACATCCGATGAATATAAACCGCGACCATGTGTTGCTGCAATCACCATTTTATCGGAAGTGCGAATCTGTAACATGTCGGTGCGAACATTCGCCAAACCGTTGTTCGATGGTGCCCAGTTGGTAGCACCACCACTCAGTAAATCTGTCGACCACACACCAATTTCTGTGGCAACAATTGCCTGTGTATTTATTGTAGGATGAAAGAGTGCCCAACGGATTGGCATGTCGGGTAAATTTCCTTCCACACTCGTCCATGTGGTGCCACCGTTGATCGTTTCCCACACACTGTTAACACCATAATTGGAATACGTAGCGAGCAGGTGATTATCATTTCCATTCTGAATAGCAATACACGAAACCGTTCCAGTCGGCATTCCTGCACCGGTAATATTGGTTGCAGTTGGCGTAACTGTGTTGGCATTATCAACACGAACAATCCGTCCGTTATTCAATCCGAAAAATACCCGGTGTGCGGTGTTTGGTGAAACAGAAATATGTGTTACGCGACCGCTATTGAATGCTGCTACTGTTACCGTTGTAAATACATTGCTGACCGGAGCATTTAAGATCACATAATAATTTCCATTACCATTGCAGGCATACAGGTTATTATTCAAATCGTCGTAATCGGTGGGATTTACAAACGAACCATTGTTATTATTGGTGATCCCTCCAAACGTTGCACCGCCATTGGTGGAACGATAATAATTATTGTAAACATAAGAGGTGAACTGATACTGTGGTTGATCCTGATCAATGTGCGTGAAGCAGCCATCACCACCTGTTACTTCAACCGTGCTGTTAATTCCGAGACTCCCATAACGCTGCGATCCATTGTCTTGTGCACCTGCTAAAAAATGCGATGAGTATGCTGCCGGATGCATCGCACAGGCATAATATTGGGTTACGTTATAATTTTCACTTCGTGTTTCGATTACCGGAATTGTTGCTGTACCATTTGCAGTGCGATAAATTCCACCATCATTACCAAAATAAATCACATTCGAATTACCCGGTTCAAAAACTATCGCATGCTGATCGGCATGTACCTCCTGAAATCCGAAGCCACCATACCAATGTGCAATTTGTTGCCAGGATGTTCCGCTGTTAGTGGTTTTAAATAAATCGACACCACCCACAAAAAGTGTGTTGGCATTGTTAGGATCTACAGCTGCAGTTAAATCATACCAGCCTTGTCCGCGGGTAAAATCTGCTCCTATACCGCCATCGGCATCTACAGGATTAGATCGAACGGTCCAGTTATTTCCACCATCGGTAGAATGTAAAATCTGATACACACCATTGGTGGTAGCATCCTGTGTAACTGCGTATAGGGTCAGAGCGTTAGAGGGTGCACAAGCAAGTTCAATACGTTCAAATCCGGCAAGCGGAAAACCATTCGCTCCCGTATTTATTTTTGTCCATGCTCCTGCGTTTCCTGTGGTGGAGCGATAAACACCATCGGTAGTAAACAATCCTATTCCTGCGAAGATGGTATTATCAGCAGCTATTTCAACATCAGAGATGCGGTTATCTGCAGCACCAGTTCCGGCACCTAAAACTTTTACCCATGTGGTACCACCGTTAGTAGAACGAAAGAGTCCGTTGCGCGTTCCTGCATAAACATCCCCGGAAACGGGATGCACCACAATTTTTTGCACGTACTGAAAATTTGCAACGCCGGCAGTAGATGCCAGTTGTGCCCAGGTAGTTCCGCCATCTGTCGATTTCCAGATTCCATCGCCACGAATAGCATCGGCATTGAAAAAGCCCTCTCCTGTTCCGAAATACATAATTTGTGTATTCCCCGGATGAAATGCCATGGTAGTGATGGCAATATTATTAAACAAATCGTTTATGGAAGTCCATACCGGTGCGGTAACAGAAATATCGTTGGTGCGCCATAGTCCACCACCAACACCTGCCGACCAGACTGTTTTCTTCGACGGATCATTAGGATCGACCATTATGGCGCGGGTGCGACCGCCAACATTTTTCGGTCCGCGTTCCACCCAATTCATTCCGGGAATGGCTCCTGCGATGCGGTTGTTAACAACGCGACTCCTCAGCAGCTCTGCATACTCATAAGCTTGTTTTAATCGCTCGCGTGGAACCGTATTCGTTGCAGGATCTTTTGTTTTTTCTGCTTCCTGAATAATAGCAAGGTCAATGCGGTCTTTAAGTGGTATGCGTCCTTTTTTGGAAGCCGCCTTCTTCTCCGCGTGTGTCATGGGTTGCGGCTCGGGGGCCGGATAAAAAACAAAAAGGGAAATCCCGGACAGCATTAAAAACGTGGCTACCAATAGCAACGACCTACGCAAAGCAGAGGAAGGAATTCCGATCATTTAACCTAAAACATTCAAAATCAATACAAAGTTACAAAAAAAACAGGGGGAAAGGTGAAGTTGTAAGATAACTCAACACAATCCATTCATAATAACCTGTCTACTAACCACTTACGCTCCTGATTCAAAATAAATCTTTTTGGAGCCCGCTCTAATAAAGTACGTCCAATTCCGTCTGAAATTAAACACCGATTGGTCGATAAAGCACTTATCGATAAATACTCCCTTTATGACAATGTCTACCAAAAACTAGGCAATTGGTTTTTGATGATGTATCTTAAGACGATTGGGAACAGAAGTGTGGCAAACCTTCGGAATAAACGGACAAAAACTAGCGCAAAAAGGAGTTTCATACCCGGTTAATAGTTTGTATTACTAGCAAAAATTGAGATGTTATCGACAATTTTAACGCTATCAATAAACGAAAGAGCTAACATTATCCGTTATGCAAGAAACATTAGCAGGATGAAAAACATACTAACCATGATTTTTGCACTTCTGACAGTTTCGGCAGTCGGCCAAGGTAAAATCCACAAGATTATTTTTTTTGGTGCAGGACAATCAACCTTGACTGTATCAAACAAACTGCAAGTTGACAGCATTATAGAAAGCATCAAGAACATGAGCTATCAAATTACTCTAAAAGGATATGCTGACACGACAAGCAACGAAAATATAAATCTAGAAATTTCAAAGAAGAGAGTCTTGAATGTATCAAATTATTTCATGTCCAAGGGAATAGAAATGTCAAAAATTAAAACCGATTTTTATGGGGAGCAAAACCCAATTTTTTCCAACAGCGTGAATGAAACAAGGATTAAAAATCGGTGTGTTGTAATTGATGTTCTAATTGAAAATAAAGCAACAATCGAAAAGGAAAGAGAAGCACTATCTAAACCTCCAAAAAAATTCGAGAATGATACAGTAATAAGAATGATAGGAGGAACTGAAATTGAAATTGAAGCTGAAACATTTTTTCCTAAAAAAATCAGTGAAATCAAATTTGATGTAACAGAAGTTTATACCGTTTGCGATATGTTAAACAACAATGTTTTGACAAGAGCAATAAATGGCGACTGTTTAACTTCAGCAGGTATGCTATTTGTAAGACCAACAATTGCAGGAGTTGAAGTTCAACCGAACAAAGGAAAATTAGTTAAAATAAAAATTCCAACTAAGGGAGGCGCTCTTGACAAATCAATGACGCTATATGGTGGAGTGAAGAATGTTGACGGAACAATTGTTTGGAAAAATTTATCGCCAGAAGTTTCCTATCAAGAGGATGGAAATCAATTTTATGTTTTTAAAGTAGATACACTTTCAACTTTCAATTTGGACAAACCCATGGGAATAATTTGCAAAAAAGATGGACACAAAGTTAAAATCCCTGGTTTTAGAAATGTGATTATTACTCAAACATATCCCAACGAAAGATATTTATCCATAGCAGAAAAAAACACAAAAAGAAGATTTACACTTGACAAAGTTGTAAAGGAAAAAAAGCCATTGATAACTATTGTAGGATTTGACAAGGACGACAATCCCTATCTCGCACAAGGTCCGCTCATAGAATTAAAATATAGCCGATGGAGGGACATGTATATTGTAGATAAGAGTTACTTCAAAAAAATAATAAGAGATTACACCAAAAAGATGACTCCATATGATTACTTATGCAACTTTAGTGGATATTTAACAATGACACAATGAGAAAAACTGCCGACAACCACACATTTGCTCCCAATGGTTATCGGGAAGATTGGTTTTAGTGTTCCGAAGACATCTCTAAAACTAACGGTATTGCATTTGCGGAAAATTTGTATCTTCGAATAAACTTTTGTATTGGAATGGCCACCTGCCCAAACTCGCAAAACGTTTGTTCAAGATTGACAATCGACACTATAAATAATGACAGATAACATTGACAGATAAAACATGTTTGACTCTCAATCAGGTTTGACAATTGATTGGTCAGACATAAAGGAATTCGAGTTTGGTGGTTATCAATCAAATTATATTTCAATCAAACTTCTCGACAAAGAAAAATACATTTCATTCTTTAAAAACCCGGTTACAAAGTTTATGTATCGTCTTAACTCAAAATTGCTTCACGGGACATTTACTATAAATGTAAGTACACTAAAGTGTAACAACGACAATCTTTTTGAAACCTTAGAACTTTACTTAAAGGCAGCAAAAAATCAAGCAATTATTAACGAGAAAGCCAACTAATAACAGCAAATTGGCGCCATTTTTTGCGGGTTAACGCTCAAATGCATAACTTGGACAAGCAAAAAAATGCCTAAACCAGTAATCAGTTAGCAGCCATATTAATTTATGATAGACAGACTATTTAATAAAAAGACCAAAGAGCAAAAATTCTGGCTGTGGTTTCAAGAGAACAGTGACAAGTACTTGACCCTTGACAAAGACAACCAGGAAAGTCTATTCGACAAACTGAATGAGAGAATAATAAAAATTGATCCTAATCTGGCATTTGAGTTTAGTCCATTTCTAAAAAACGGAAAGAGAGAGTTCATAATTTCGGCAGACGGCATCATAGAATCATTTCCCTCAGTGACAAAGTTAGTTGATGCGGCTCCCAAAATTCCAAATTGGGACATTATTGCTTTTCGACAACCAAACTCTGGATATAAACAAATTAATTACAATGGACTTAGTTTGAGCATTGACGATGTATTCTTTCGGTACAGCAAGGACAATGGAAAATTGGGGCTTGAACTAAATATAAGAGGCTATGAAGACAAAAAAGAATGGACTGCAATTACATTTTTAGTGCTTGATATGGTTTTGGGCGAATATGATACAGAGATGAGCTTAAGTTGGATTGAAAAGAAGGAGCTTGATGAGAGAGAAGTTGATATACTGTATAATCTTTCAGAACTACCAAAAATTCTAAGTGATTACAAAATAGAGTCTAGAAATTAAACAGCTGCCAATAAAATGTTTCTTTAATATCGAATTTAAGGATAAGCTATTAGTGTTATCTTCTTTTTCGAACCTTATAACTTATGAACTACTCTACTCTTCCTTGGTAACTTCAACACAACGGGGTTTGTAAGTGCTTAAGATTTAATGCTATATGAAATTTTAAAATTATCTTCCAAAAATTAGGCAATTGGTTTTTGATAATGTATTTTTATGGAGGCTAGAATTGGGAGTCACAGCAAACCTACCGAATAACCCGACACAAACTAGCGCAAATAGGCGTTTCATACACGGTTAATAGTTTATGTTTGTAGCGTGAATTGTAGAGTTAGCGGTCAGGCTCTGACGACACTCTACAACATAAACTTTGACAGTATGACAATTAAAAATAATACAGCATCGGTTAGACAAAAGGAGATAGTTTCCCAATATCTTCAAGAGCTTGACAAACATTTGACCGACCTTAA
>JAEUTI010000053.1 GCA_016788065.1 Bacteroidia bacterium
TCCTTGTTGGCAAGGTCAATGATTTTACTCAATAAGTCGATTTCCATTTGCTTGCGTCCTAACGCAGCTTCAAGCTCTTTAATACGCTTATCTAACTCCTGGCTACGATAAGCTTCACTATTATCTTCAACTACCATTATGCGATTTTTTATCAAATATCGTGAATATCGATAAATCCATTGATAAATGGTATTATTACTTACTGCCAGCTCCTTACCAGCTTGACTAACAGTACATTTCCCTTGTTCAATGTCTTGAACAATTGACCGCCGAATCCCTTCACTAAACACTCGTCTTTGTCGTAAATGGGTCACTTTTGTAGATTTTATTTGTGTCATAATTAGATTGATTTTTGGTCAACCTATTTCAGGCGCGCACAGATTGATTCTGCCCGGAAATAATTTTGTACCCGACTGAAATCTAAGTATTCACTATTCAATTCTTGTAAGTCAATCTTCAATAAAAACATTTTGAGGACGAAAAGAGATTTTCCTGAGCAACAGTATCTATAGGTAAAAAATATTTCTTAAAAAATTAAAAGTGAAAAACTCTGATTAAATACCAAATACCGTCATTAAATTTTAATTCTGTGTTTATCACTTTAAATTCCGCAACAATCATTTTTTAAGTACAGTTCCATTTGCTGAGCAGAAACATTCAAATTAATAATCATACGCTGCATCAGAGTCCAATTCCCTACGACCCTGAAGGGGTCGCATATCCAACGGAAACTTTCTTTCAGAGAGCAGCGCTTTTAACTTACAACCCCGCAGTTGTGTACCACAATGCCGGGCAGGCTTTCAACCCTTCCATTCGCCAGTCGCCGGACTCAGGGCTGCACTTATCAATAAACACTTAAAGTATCACAAGTGAAAATCGAAATCTTGAAATTTACCTGCAAAATAGTGATCACTGAATACTGCTAACTGATTACTATTTTACTCCCTCGACTTTTCCAGTGTCAGGTAATAAAACAAAATGATGCCGGCTACAGTTGCTAAAAACGATAACATGAGCATAATTCCGGGGGCTTCATCAGATAAAAATGCTCTGCGGAATGGGAAAGCAATAACTACGATTGCAAGAATGGTGGCTGCGATTTTCTTATTCATCTTTGTTGATTTATTTATTAACCCGTAATTGTCAATTGAAAATCAAAAATAAAGCAGCTTTAAAACCAGGAAAATGACATTTGTCAGGACCAAAAACTGATTTTTATCAATCGACAATTTTTTCTGCACAGAAAAAATTGTCGATTGTATGATAAATTATAGATGATAAATGTTAGATTGAATTTTAATCAGAAAATATTTCTTGGACAGCTTATTGCCATTATTCGCTTTTCAATTCATGTAAATCACTATTCAATAAAAGCAACTTGAGAACGAAAATCCTGCAACTTTAGCAGCCATTAATTCCTCTTCCGCCTCACCCCTTGCCCTCTCCAGCAATGGCATTCGTCTCCGTGGGATATTTCGGGCTGGAGAGGGAGAGAGGCCAATTAAGGATTAAGGATTAAGGATTTTTTGTTTCTGCTCAACAGGAAATTTCTTCTCCCTCTGTTTTTAAGTCAGTTCCTGTTTCTTCCCCGTTCTCATTCACATGCTCATTCTCATTCGGCTCCTCACCCCCTGCCCTCCGTTTAGAATTAAAGATTAAAAATCACTAGTGTCCGGTAAAAAAGGCAAAAGGAGACCGAAGTCTCCTTAAGAGTTAGTATGTTTGTTAAGCACAACCAAAACAAACTCTAACTATGAACAAAAGTACATTTTTTACCGGACAGCCAATACTAGGTCAACTAATAAATTTGATAGATAAGCGAGCCGTCCAGCGTCTGGCTAAGGAATACAAAAGTGATCATTACTGTAAGAAATTCACGACATGGCAGCATTTAACCACTATGTTATATGCAGTCTATCAGCATTGTACTAGTTTACGCGAGGTTACAACAGGGCTTTTGGCGTGCGAAGGCCGCCTTCAAAATATCGGACACACAAATTTCGTACGCCGCAGCACTTTATCTGATGCAAATATTCGAAGATCTAGTGAAGTTTTTGAAAAAATCTTTTACCAGATTTACCAGCAATTAAGTCCATTTTTACCGGACAGCAGGTTAAGGGGAAGTGTATTCAAAAAGCTTATAATCATTGATTCTACAACAATTAGATTGTTTCAAGAAATCCTTAAAGCTGCTGGCCGACAGCCCGCTGATGGTAAGCGCAAAGGGGGTGTAAAAGTTCATCTTAGCATGAAAGCCACCGAGGATGTTCCAAATGTTGTTATGATAAGTTCAGCTGCAACAAATGATGCAGTGTTCTTAAATAAGCTCCAATGCACTCCAGGTAGCTATGTTGTATTTGATAAAGCATATAACAACTTCGGCCAGTTTCATAAATGGAATTCCCAAAAGGTTAATTGGGTGACCAGATTGCGAAGCAATACTATTGTAAACAAAGTAAGCAGCAGAAAATTAAATTCAAAAGAATCAAAACTGGGCGTTCGAAAAGATGAAGAAGTCATAATCGGCCACAAAAGCAAGAAAATTCAAAAAGTAAAATGTAGACTTGTGACATTCTACGATCAACAAAACAAAAGAGAATTTTCATTTTTAACTAATAACTTTAGAATCAAAGCCTCAACAGTGGCGGCTATTTATAAGCAACGATGGCAAATTGAACTGTTGTTTAAAAGAATGAAACAAAGCCTTCAGTTCCAATACTTTTTAGGAGATAATGAAAATGCAATCCGTATTCATATTTGGTGTACCCTAATAGCTGATTTACTACTAAAAGCAGCAACAAGCAAGGTAAAAAAGAGCTGGGCTTTCACAAATCTGGCATCCATCATTAGATTGCATTTAATGAACTATACCGACTTGATTAAATTCCTTAATAATCCAGAAAAAGCAAGAATTTACAGCCATGTATCAACTCAAGGCGCTCAATTAAAATTGTTTTCTTCAGCTTAAGATAGGGCCTGCTTCTAAAAAATTAAATTAAATACTGGGTTTGAAAGGGGAAGTTCTGCGATGATTGGCAGCTTTGAATTTTTACCGGACAGTAATGATT
>JAEUTI010000058.1 GCA_016788065.1 Bacteroidia bacterium
CCCTTGTTCAATGTCTTGAACAATTGACCGCCGAATCCCTTCACTAAACACTCGTCTTTGTCGTAAATGGGTCACTTTTGTAGATTTTATTTGTGTCATAATTAGATTGATTTTTGGTCAACCTATTTCAGGCGCGCACATTACAGGTTAGAAAAATACAGTTTTATGCGAAAATTCCAAATGACCTCATATGACAAGGGAAATTATAAATTAAAAATGATAGATGATAAATGGGGTTTCAAATTATAAAGTGAAGAATCTCCCTTATTTCATATGACATATGACCAATGACTCTTTTTAATGACGCGGCTCTGCCGCAAATGACCATTAATGACTTTGAGACTATGAATTCAATTTTATGATTCATTCCCAGGTCTTCCGGAAACATCTTTTATGTCGCAATCTTCAAATTAATCAATTAACAACTACTCTGCTGTTTTTTCTTTCTCCATTTTCATTGGTAACGGTTACAAATATCAGTCCTTTGGTAAATTTTTTACCATTGATATTTATTGGGTTGGTTGCATCGTGTTGTTCTGAATAGAGAAGTCGTCCTGTGGTATCGTAAATATTGACATTAACATTTTTATTGGCAGCGAATTCTTTGGGTAGTGAAATTGTAAAGGATGCAGAGGCAGGATTCGGATAAACCAACAAATCATTTTGTGCTTGTACGGGTTCATCAATTCCGGAGAAGATTCCCTGACCATAGCGAAGCACCTGTATATCCCAGCGGAAACCATTGATGAAAACATTGCCGAAGCAATTGTCATTGGCATCACCCATGATGTATAGGTTGCCTGTGGTGTCGAGTGCAATTTTTTTACCATAATCGGGTTCCACGCCGTTTGTCGAAGACCAAATAAGTTCGTACTTAAATGTTCCGGCGGCATCATACTTGACTGTCATAAAATTGTAGTTGGTAGTAAACGCACTGGTTTCGTGTCCGGTTAAATAAACTGCTCCGGTTGCATCTACTGCTATGTCGGTTAGAATATCATCGGCGCCGGCTGAGTTCGCAACTTTTTGTGCCCACAGAAAATTTCCGGCAGGATCATACTTCACCACACCAAAATCGGCTTCCACAAACTGACCAAAGGTTCCTCCAACTAAAATATTATCGTCACCGTCAACCACTACAGCACTTGCGGAATCGGTAAAACTACTAAAGCTGTAATTCTGAATCCACAAAGGATTACCTATTGGATTGTACTTGGCAATTACAAAATCTAAATTACTTTGTCCGGCCACAATAATATCCTGATTACTGTCGATGGCAATACTGTTAAAAAAATCGCGATCGAAACTGGCGCTGCTGAAATCGTAAGTAGTATCCCACAATATGGTTCCGGCTGCATCAAATTTTACCAGCAAACCATCCGTTAATGCTCCCGTTACAGGATTAGAACCTCCGGCACCATACATGTTGGAATTAGCATCAATAGCCATTGCTGTGAAGTTTTCACCAAGGCCACCATTATCAAAAGGTGTTGCCCACAACTGATTTCCATTATTATCATAACACAATGCCAGTCCATCAAAACCGGTGCCCGCCGAAACTGTAGTTCCACCGATAAATATTTTTCCGGTTGCATCAATTGCTATTCCTACTGGCACATCACTGCCTCCTGCCGTACCATTAAAATAATTTTCCCATGCCAGCACACCGTTAGGATCGAGTTTAATGGTGTAGATGTCGTTGTAATTCCCCGTAAGGGAAGTATCTACGGTACAAGTTACATATACATTCTTCTGCGCATCAATGACAAGAGCCACTCCTTTTTCATTACTGGTTTCTTCTGTTCCTGTCCACCGATATTCCCATTGCTTTACTCCGGAAGCATTTACTTTAAAAACGATCAGATCGGTATATCCGTTTTCATGTCCCAGGGAATATCCGCATACATAAGAGTTTCCAACTTCATCAACTACCATATCACTGCCACGATCATCAACGTGATTGACACCATTATCGAAGCGTGTCCACAACAGATTAAGATTATCATCTAAAAGTATAGTCGACATATCCCCATTAATGTGCTGAAAATTCTGTTGTGAAAATATTCCTGTCATCGCAACTTTTCCATTCGCACCACAGGCAAGGTGGTGACCGATATCGAAATCATTTCCGGGACCATCAAAGGTTACCCGATTGAGTTCTGTGCCTGAAGTATCATAACGAAGTGCTACCCAATCGATATCAGAAAACGTATTTGTTCCGGTAGTTATATAACCACCTACATAAACAGCATCCTGTGTCGGGTTAAGACTCATGCCCATTGGAAAATCAGAAAAATTCACACTATCAACACGTGCTTCCCAAACCAATTGACCTGAATTATTAATTTTTATGGTTACTATATCCTGACCAGTGCCCAAGCCAATGCTGGAACCTGTCACAAACACATTACCTGCATTATCAACAACCATATCAATCGGATAATCATCGCTGACAACCGCGGTGTTGGTGTAATTCGATTCCCACACCACATTTCCTGAAGGATCGTATTTAATAGTCAGGAAATCGCGTGATGTGTTAGCTGTATAGTTGCTGAAACCGGTGACATAAATATTATTCAATGCATCAATAGCCAGATCAACAGGCTCATCACTGAAATTTCCTAATGGAGAATTATAAGTTGCAGTCCATTGTACTGCACCCGAAGTGTTGTATTTAATGGTAGTATAATTAAAAGAAAAGCCATTGGTTGCCGTTTTTCCGGTAATTACAGGATTGCCAGCATTATCGACGGCAACTTTCAAAGCTTCATCACTGGTAGCAACCGAGTAAGTCTGCGCCCATTGTTGCGCACCAGTTGAATTATATTTAACGAGAACGTATGCTTTATCATTGAAAGGTCCTGCATATCCTGTTGTAAAAACATTTCCGGATGCATCAACAGCTACATCATTTCCTTGTGCAATGTCACCTGCCGTATAACGTGAAGCCCAAAGTTGCACTCCTGCAGGAGAATATTTTATAGTTACCATATCTGTTGAAGAACCATCTTCACTAAAACCGGTCACATAAATATTTCCTGCCTGATCGGTAATCAATGCAGTTGGACGATCTTCATCGTTGTAGGTTCCTATTCCGGAATAAACCTGTTTCCAAAGTGTATCACCTGCTTCGTTGTATTTAATAGTCACAATATCGATATCGGTGCAATCGTATGCTTCATAGCCGGTAGAAATAACATTTCCCTGACTATCGATTGTTGTTTTGAGTCCGCGATCTTCATAAAACGAAGGACCATTGTTACGATATGCCCAGTGCAGGTTTGGGGTTTGTGCATTTGCAAACAGACTGCATAAGGCAACTGCTGCCATTAGGATGATTCTCATAAATTACTATTTTCGCAAAGTTAGGGAATAGGAGCTTTCAGGTATCAGACAATGAACAGTTGATGCCGCTGCCTGAATAATTGCACAAATTTCAAAAAAATCTTGGAAATGGGCTTAACTAGTTGGAAATCAGAAGATGCATATAAGGTTTTGCGCCGTGATCCGGTATTAAAAAAGGTGATTCGTGCCACCGGAGAGCTTTCACACGGCAAAAACAGGGATATTTATTTTGCTTTGCTGCAGTCGATTACCAGCCAGCAGCTTTCCGCAAAAGCGGGGGATACCATTTTTGGACGGTTTCTGGATTTATTTCCGGAAGGCATTCCGGTGCCTGAAAAAGTGGTCAAAATGAAAGTAGAAAAATTGCGTGGCGCGGGATTATCGTTTGCCAAGGCCGGGTATCTTAAAAACATTGCTGAGTTTGCTATTACTAACGGTTTCGAATATAGGAAATTGAATAAAATGGATGATCCGGAATTATTGGCGCACCTAACATCTATCAAAGGCGTTGGCCGATGGACAGCAGAAATGATACTGATGTTTACCATGAATCGTCCAGATATTCTTCCTGTTGATGATGTTGGCATCCGTAATGAAATGCGCAGTTTATACAAGCTGAAAGGAGAAGGCAAAATACTTTCTGCGCAAATGGAAGAAGTGAGTATAGCCTGGAAGCCATACCGTACACTTGCATGCCGGCATCTTTGGCGTTATCGTGATACTATAGTGAAATAGTGCAACATCAATATGTGGTGTAATGCATTTAATTCTGATATATATTTGTTAATCATCTAAAACGCTAACCATGTTCAACAAACTGAGAACTTTAACTGTTATTGCGCTACTTTTCCCTTTGGCAGGGATGACGCAGCCGGCGAAAGAAATTAAGCCGACCGAAAATCTGATTCTAAAAAATCTGCCTGCCATTCCTGCAGCAACTGCAGAAGCCGTTAAACGCTATACCGAATCACGCTCTGCTGGACATGTTGACTGGCATCCGCTAAAGCGGGAAATGTTAATGACCACCCGGTTTGGGAATACGAATCAGTTGCATTATCTGAAGATGCCTATGGGTGCCAGAAAGCAGTTGACATTTTTTGATGAGCCAGTTGGAAATGCAGTTTTTGAACCGGTGAATGGCGATTACTTTATTTATTCGCGTGATGCAGGAGGAAATGAATTCGCTCAGCTTTATCGCTATGATATGGGAACCGGTGTCACAACTTTAATAAGTGACGGAGGACGTTCACAGAATGGCAATATTCGGTTTAACAAAGCTAAAAATCTGATTTCATTTACATCAACCCGAAGAAATGGTGCCGATCGTGATATTTACACCATGGATCCACGTGATCCGAATTCAGCCAAATTAATTCATGAGGTAAAAGGTGGTGGATGGTCGGTGACTGACTGGTCGCCTGATGATAGTAAGCTGTTGATTCAGGAAGGTAAATCGGTGAATGAAAGTACCATTTATATTTTGGATCTCAAATCGAATTTACGTTCTCCTATTGGTCCTTTAAATAAAAAAGAACCTGTTGCGAATGGTGGTGCTAAGTTTAGTAAAGATGGTAAGTCGGTTTATTTTGTAACCGATATGGATAATGAATTCCGCAGATTGGCAATGATGTCGGTGGATGGAAAAAATGTAACTTATCTCACCAGCGATATTAAATGGGATATTGGATCAATCGATATCAAAGAAGATGGTACACAATTGTTGTTTACAGTTAGTGAGGCTGGTATTACGAAAGTGTATCTAATGGATTTGACTACGCACAAATATTCACAACTTACCAAAATGCCAATAGGTCTTATTGGTGGAATCTCCTGGCGTCCCAAAAGCAATGAGTTTAGTTTTAGTTTTTCATCCGCAAGAGCGAATGCCGATATTTATACGTATGATATTACCAGCGGTGCAACGGAACGGTGGACTGAAAGCGAATTAGGAGGCATTGTTGCAGAACAACTTTCAGAAACACAACTCATAAAATGGAAGAGCTTTGATGGATTGGAAATTTCAGGGTTTTATTTTAAGCCGAATGCGAAATTTACAGGTAAACGTCCGGTCATTATCAATATTCATGGTGGTCCGGAAGGGCAGTCGTTACCCGGATTTCAGGGACGCACCAATTATTTTCTGGAAGAAATGGGAGTCGCAGTTATTTACCCTAATGTGCGTGGCAGTTCAGGTTATGGAAAGACTTTTGTGAAATTGGATAATGGCATGTTGCGGGAAAATTCTGTCAAAGATATTGGTGCATTACTCGATTGGATTGCATTGCAGCCGGAACTCGATGCTTCACGTGTTTTGGTAATGGGTGGTTCGTACGGTGGCTATATGTCGCTTGCGGTGAGTGTACATTATGCCGATAAAATACGTTGCGCAATTGATGTAGTGGGTATTTCGAATTTCAATACCTTCTTAAAAAATACCGAAAGTTATCGTCGTGATTTAAGACGTGTGGAATATGGTGATGAACAGGATCCGAAAATGTTTGCCTTCCTGGAAAAGATTTCGCCATTGAACAATGCAGCTAAAATTAAGAAGCCTTTATTCATTGTGCAGGGAGGAAATGATCCGCGTGTGCCACGAACAGAAGCCGAACAAATGTTCGATACTCTCGAAAAGCAAGGCAATGTTGTCTGGTATCTGGAAGCAAAAGATGAAGGACATGGTTTCCGTAAAAAAACCAATTCCGATTTTCAGTTTTATGCTACCATTGAGTTTATGAAAAAATATTTACTCGACTAAGCAACAACATCCCGCCCAAGCGGAATTAAAGCGACTCTAAAAAAGCAATCAGTTTCGCTCTGTCATCTGCACTAAGCTGCTTCACATAGTCACGTGAGGCAGCACCTTCGCCACCATGCCACATAATGGCTTCCATCAGACTGCGTGCACGACCATCATGCAGGTAATAATTGTGGCCGTTGACTAATTTGGTTAACCCGATTCCCCATAAGGGTGGTGTTCTCCATTCATTTCCGTTGGCAAGGTAATCGCCACGATTGTCAGAGAGCTCACTTCCCATATCATGTAACAACATATCACTGTACGGAAATATTTTCTGATTGCTTATTTCCGGGAATGCTACATTTACTCCTGTAGTCATTGAGGGGCGGTGACAGGACCCGCAACCGGCATTCATAAATATGGTTTTTCCCTCCATCACCTTTGGAGCATCGGCATTGCGGCGAGCAGGAACTGCCAGTGTTTGTACATAAAACGTAACGGCATGCAGTAAACTATCAGTTAATTCAGAATCATCCTGCAGGCCATCATCCTGAGGTTGTCCATATGCACTTTCATAGGGGAAATAAGAACTGGTAATTCCCATATCTTCATGATAGGCACCTGCAGTTTGTTGCTTCAATGTGGGCTGTGCAGCTTTCCAGCCAAAGCGACCTAACACGGGTCGTTGTTTAATTACATCATAACCATAATTTGGTTTTCCGGAAATGCCGTCGCCATCAGCATCATGTTCATCGGCATAAGCCAGAATAGTTTCTTCCGGAACAGCTTCCAATAATCCCAATCCAAAAACCGGAGGCGCTACACGAGGTGAGAACTGCATGCCGGCAGGAAATGGAATATAGGGATTCAGAAACTGATATTCAGGAACAGCGAGTTCATAGCCGGTGCCATCATCGAAATAACGGTTAAGGTATGTATGAAGAATATCAACAGTTGCTTCGGGTACTCTTCCTGCCAAAGCAAACTGCTGGAGTTGTCCGCCAAAACCGGGTAATGGCAATGGTCCGCCGGTAGCATCAGTGCCTGGTGCACTCAATCGGATCAACAACGATTTCATTTGTTCACCGGGATAGGGCGGCCTTCCTCTTCCATCTGCAATATGACAGGATGCACAAGAAACATTGTTGTAAACAGGTCCAAGTCCGGGATTAAGTGGTGCCGGAGCTGTTACAAATGTTGCTTCAAATCCCAGGTCACCAATTTCATGCACACGAAGTTTGTCGCCACTTAAATATGGAAACGGATGACTGAATGCTCCTGCACCCTGATCAAACACGGTTTGTGCCCCACCCGACAACCATTCGTTTTCGCTGTATTGCAAAAGCTCATCATTCTTGGTGCAGGATGAAAGGGTGCATGTGATAATACATGCACCCAATATGGAACTTTTCAGTTTCATGAAATGATCGGAATATTTTTTAATTGAAATAAACAGCAGCAATTAATTAATCAACATGCAGTTGCACAAAGTCCATCAAATCTGTTTCAAGAACTGTTTTAAGTTCATTGATGGCGTCGATGGCGTTTTGTACCTGAATTGGCTGTGAAAAAATTGCTTCTCCAAAGGGAACAGTGATATTTCCCAGAGCAGTTTTTGCATTGTTAATTTTTGTCTTGATATTACTGTCGAGGGAGAGATTATGCTTGCGGACAATATCTTCCAATCCTGCTGCATCATTACCAATGTTACCCAGATAAACTGCTTCAACACCGCGAATGTTATTGGTGAAATCGGTGATGGAATTTTTAGCAAAAGGCGATTCTTCCAGTTCCGGATTTTGAGCTACAAATGGTTCACTGATTTTTCCGTTTGCTACTTCATCACAAATTCCAGCCATAGCATTTACCATTTCTTCATAGGCAGAAAGCAGGGTAGGATAGTTCGCGCTTCCATTTCCTGCACTCTGAAATTCGTGGTAGTATGATGAATTGTTTTGAGGATCCCAGCCTGTTGCAAGATCACCGGTTAATGTCTTCAGATTTAAAGCAAGCGCTTCGAGGTATTCAAACTGACGGGGAGTAAATTGAGCCGCAGTTTTATCGCCATCCTGACCAAACAATAAATATTCTATTGGATGGAAACCTTTCAGTGCATCATCGAGTCCGTCAATGTAAGAAGCAGTGAAAGGCTGACCGTTAGCGAGAATAATTTCAAGATCATTAAAGTTCACCGGCCAGGTATCGATTCGCGGATCAATATTATCGGTAGCAACCGGGCCGAATAAAAACGATTCTGTTTTTTCCCATACCAAACGGGATGCTTTCCAGGAATCTTTACATGCTTGTAGTTTGGTATCGTCGGGTGTTGCGTTGAAGGCTGCAATTTTGGTGTATAAATCGGTTGTTTCACCAGCTAAATCGCTATAAGCATAGTGCGCAATGTAATCGGCGAAATCTAATACAACTTTTTCATTGGTAACGGTTGTTGTATTGGTAGTTTCGTCATCATCTTTTTTACAACCGGTGAATGCAATGGCAGTGAGTGCCAAACCGAGCATGGTAATTTTTAGTTTCATGGTAAGCGATATTTAATATGAATATATGATTGATTGATAGTTGTTGGTAATTCTATTAAATTTTTTACTGCGGGTTCTGTCAATACTAATCCCTGCTCATCGAATCTGCTACCGTGTTCGTGACATACAAAACCATTTGATGTTCGCTGCACGGGATTGTTTCGATGTGTGCATCGCATCAGCAAAGCTTTATAACATCCATCTGATTCTTTCTTCAAAAAAACATCGAATTCCAGTTGTTTCGAACGTACGATAACATAATTTTTTTCTGCGAATGCTGTCAGTGGAACTTGTAATTCATCCCCGTTAAGGGCAGCCTGAATTAACTGCGCAGGGGTGCCGCAACCATTTAAAAAGGGAAGTGTAATTGCCATTCCGGCACATGCCACACACGCTGATTTTATGAATTGCCTGCGTTCCATATTAAAAACTGTAGCCTGCTCCTATATTAAAAAATCCGTTTGATTTATAATAGGGAAGTGCTTCTGGAAACGGATTAATAATTAAATCGTTGTTTGGCTCACCGGTATTGCGCAAGGTGTAATCGGCTTTTATGACCACACCTTTGGCAGGAAAATATTGAAGACCTGTAATGAAGAAGGTTTTTTCATTGATTTCATTCGAGATGCCATTATCAGGAAGTTCCGCATTCAGGTTGATGATTTCGGCACGTGCAAAAAGATCCAGTTTCTGTTCGCCTTTATGTTTAAATGCATGAAGCAAATTTATTCCTGCTTCAAAATAGCCACCAAACATCATTGATGCAGTATTGCCGGCATATGCACGATTCAATTTTTCTGCATCAGGAATTGAAATTACTGCACCTAATGTTTTAAGCGTAAAAAGTGGTTTGCTAAAAGTAATATTTGCTTCGGTCAAAATAACAGGAGTGCTGAATACACCGTTATCCAGTAGCAGACTATCGGCTTCACGCTTTGACAAGCCGGTGCTGCCTCCATAGTACGCCGAAATGCCTGCACGTAGATCGCCGGTATTATAAACTAACGAACCTGTGATTGCGAGGTTGGTAGCGGTTGCCATTTTACCTCCTTGTCTGCCGGCACGAATGCCTGATTCACTTTCAAATTTGGAAGCATTTAATCCGTTGATCAAAGCAGCTGAATAACTTAATCCTGTTATTCGTGAACTGGTTCCGTAAAAGCCAATTCCCATTTCGCGCCATGTAGATGGTATTACCAATTTTTCGGTGTAGGGCCTGTCGTTGCCATTGAAAGTGGTAGGCAAATGATTTTCATTGATGATGCCAATACGTGGAATGAAAAGTCCCGCTGTTAAGTAATGCGATGCATTCAGATTAAAACGGAGGTATAATTGCTCCAGGTTAAATTCACCACCTGCTTCACCGCCTTCAATTTTAGCATCTTCGAGCTCGAGTTCGCTGACTAATGACACTCTTTTATTAAAACGATGTCCCACAAACAACACCGCACGGGTCATGTTGGCAGTACCGGTTTTGTACCGTAAATCGTAGTTAAACTTAAATTCCCCATAACCTGAAATTGCTGTGGAGCCATCACGCTTGGTGAGCCCTGTAACGAGTGAATCTTCAGCTGTTTGAGCCTTGGTCGAGACTGTTATAAATGTACAAATTATTACAAAAAAGATGCGTTTTAATGCCGGATTCATACCTGTTTCTTATTTAGAATCATTTTAATTAAGGTGGCGGCAAAGGAATAAAATTTATTTAGACTGATTCCAAACAAAAATCATGTTTTTAGTCAAGTTGTTGATTGTTAGCTAAATAAAGTTGTAGTAGACAGCAAATTCTTTGAAAAATGCAATGAAATTTGATATGCGACCCCTTCAGGGTCGTGATGTTGTTGCGTGAATAGGTGTGAGGATATGCGACCCCTTCAGGGTCGTGATGTTGTTGCGTGAATTAGTGTGAGGATATGCGACCCCTTCAGGGTCGTGGTGTTGTTGCGTGAATAGGCGTGAGGATATGCGACCCCTTCAAGAATTAAGGATTAAGGATTAAGGATTAAGAGTTCTATTGGCAGAAGGAAAATCCGTTAGAATGATAAATTATAGATGATAGATGATAAATGGGGGCAAATCAATATAAGAAGCATTCTAAAAAATCATTCTTCAATTTTCAATTAAATTATAATGGAGAATACTGATTAGATATTTATCAATGATTCTCCCCTTATTGCTTATGACCTATGACATATTTGCAAATATTCAATATTCAATTCTTGTTACTCAATTTTCAATTAAATCAGAATGGAGAATACCGATTACATTTCTATCAATGATTCTCCCCTTATTGCTTATGACCTATGGCACATGTGCCATTCTTCAATTTTCAATTCTTTATACTCAATATTCAATTAAATCAGAATGGAGAATATCGATTACATTTCTATCAATGATTCTCCCCTTATTGCTTATGACCTATGACATATTTGCCATTATTCAATTTTCAATTCTTGTTACTCAATTTTCAATAAACGTCATGATGGAGTATATAAAATACATATCAGTCGAAAATTCCCAATGACTATTAATGACCATTAATGACTCAATGACCATTAATGACCCAATGACAATTAATGACTCAATGACAATTAATGACTCAATGACAATTAATGACCCAATGACAATTAATGACCCAATGACAATTAATGACTCAATGACCATTAATGACTCAATGACCATTAATGACCCAATGACAATTAATGACTTAATGACAGCGGCTCTGCCGCTAATGACTGCAGCTTTGCTGCAAATGACTGCGGCTCTGCCGCTTTATGTAAGCCTCAACTCAATAACAAATGCTGTTTCATTACTGTCCGACTTCACCGTTATTTTGCCGCCATGAGCTTTAATGATATCGTAGCTAATGCTCAGTCCCAGACCGGTTCCTTCATTGGCGGGCTTGGTAGTGAAGAATGGTTCGAATAGTTTTTGTTGAACATCGGCAGGGATGCCCAGGCCATTGTCGGTAATAGTTATAAGGGTGCGGTCGGGGCCGCGGAAGGTGCTGATGGAAAGTTTTGGTTTATAATTTGAATCGGTGCTATTTAGTTTTTTCTGGTACATGGAATAGAAAGCGTTATTCAACATGTTTAGTACAACGCGGGAAATATCTCCGGGGACCACAGATAATTCTTCCAGATTGGTGCTGAAATGTTTTTCGATATCACAACTGAAACCTTTGTATTTTGCCTGTGTAGCATGAAATGAAAATCCAAGTGCTTCCTCACACAGTTTATTGATATCGGTCAGTTGACGTGTACCGCTTTCTGTTCGCGAATGCATCAACATATTTTTCACAATTGCATCTGCTCTTTTCCCATGCTGATTAATTTTACCTAGATTTTCTTTCAAATCAGATAATAATTGCTTTCGTGCTTCTTCATCATCTTCTGTTGCCAGATCATCAATCAGTTCAGTTCCCAATTCTGAAAAATTATTTACAAAGTTCAAAGGATTTTGAATTTCATGAGCTACACCTGCTGCAAGAGCACCTAGTGAAGCCAGTTTTTCCTGTTCCACCAATTGTGCCTGAGTCGATTTCAAATGATTTAAAGTTTTCTCGAGTCGCTTATTACTTTGCTGTTTAATGCGGAAGCGATTGTAGGAAATGATAGAAATGATCAGCAGAAAAAATATGGCACCGATGAGTAACCATTGTTCTTTCTCAGCTTTTTGAATACGTAAGTTTTTAATTTCAAGTTCTTTTTGATTCAAATCATTCAATCGCTTGGTTTCAATGGCTGCTATGCGGTTATTGTTATCGACATTAAAAACAGAATCCTTCATTTGCATGTGCTCCCTGGCTTCAGCCAAAGCATTTTTATAATCGCCAACAGATTCATAAATGGAAGCAAGGTACTTGTGAACTTCCTGTATGCCATTCAGAAATCCTATAGTCTTGAATATTTCCAAGGAACGTTTAAGGTATGAAATTGAAAGATCAATTGCTTTTTGTTTGTTGCCATTAAAGAGACTGTCGAGTAAAAATGTATTGGTATCCGTTGCAATTTTAAAATATACTTCACCTACATTTCCCATTCCAATTCCGGATCCAACAATATCTCCAATTTGCTCATTGAGAGCAAGTGCTCTTAAATCATATTCCAAAGCTTTGTCGAGGCGATTTTGCGCAAGGTATGAGTTGCCCATGTTGCCAATACAGATAGCCATTGAGGTGGTATCATTTTTTGATTCTGAGTAATGCAACGATTCACTGAATGAACTCAATGCTTTTTCATGCTCACCGGTTGCATGATATACCAGACCTAAATTTCCAAGTGTGGTTGCAACACCCTGCTCAAATTTTAATTCCCGGAATTCCTCCAAAGCTTTCTCATAATATTCACGTGCTTTATCAAGATTCATCTGATTATTATACACCACGCCAATATTACTGTAGCAGACTGCAATATTTTGTTTAGAATTCATCGATTCATGAATTGCCAGTGCTTTAAAGTGATTTTCAAGTGCACCGGAATAGTCGGCTTTGGAAGTAAGATTCAATCCCTGATTGCTGTATGATTCCGCTTCGCCTCTGGGATATTTTAATTTTTTGGCTAAAGTCAATGCCTTCAGCGCATACTCGAGGCCTCCATCGGGGTCAATTGTTGAAGATTGATAAGAAATGGAATTCAACAGAATCACTTTATTCGTATCATCGGCACTTTTTAGCACCAGTTGCTGTAGTGAATCTATTTTCGCTTTCCCCTGTTTTTGAGCAGCAACTCCGGCAGTGATGCCAAAAACTAAAAGTAAAACGATGGTAATGAAACGCATAAAGACTGTGGTTTTGTAAAGTTGCTGAAAAGTAGCACATTATCTCGATTCCGGCAAACCGGAAGAAAATTAAGGATTAAGAATTAAGGATTAAGAATTAAGGATTAAGGATTAAGGAATGCCGGAGGGATCTCTGATCCTGACAAATAAAATATGCGGATCTCTGATCCGCCATATCGAGGCTTAAGGATTAAAGATTAAGAATTTACGATGGGAAAAGTGGTGGAGAATCTATTGAAATGATTACAACTAATTAATAATGAATATTATATGACATTAGAATCCCAATCCATGTGATCCTGAATATCGCATAAATCTGTTACATTTGCAGTCTAAATTTCAGGGGAATATGTCAACGAGCGACACGGTGCTGGTATTAGGGGCAGCGGGACAAATAGGAACGGATCTGGTTTTGCGACTTCGCAATGAATTGGGATCTGACAAAGTAATTGCAACAGATGTTAAAAATCAGGGTGGTGCCATTGGGAACGATGGACCTTTTCATACCGTTGATGTGATGAATGGACAGGCAATGGCTGAGATAATTGATAAGTATAAGGTAACTCATGTTTATCACCTGGCTGCACTTTTATCCGCTACAGCGGAAAAAAATCCGATGTTTGGCTGGAAGTTGAATATGGAAGGGTTATTTAACCTGCTGGAAATTGCTCGTGAGAAAAAGTCGTTTCAAATTTTCTGGCCCAGTTCCATAGCGGTATTCGGACCAACAACACCTGCACAAAAAACGCCTCAGCACACTATTATGGAACCTACCACTGTTTATGGCATAAGTAAACAGGCGGGTGAACGCTGGTGTGAATATTATTTTAACAAGTTTGGTGTGGATGTTCGAAGCATCCGTTATCCGGGATTGATTAGTTACAAATCGGCTCCGGGCGGTGGAACAACCGATTATGCAGTCGATATTTATCATAAAGCATTGGATCAGGGAACTTATGAATGTTTTCTGAGTGCTAATACGGTTTTACCGATGATGTATATGCCGGATGCATTAGATGCAACCATCAATCTGATGCATGCTTCGGCAGAAAAAGTAAAAATCCGTTCCTCATACAATGTGGCAGCAATAAGTTTCGATCCGCAAACAATTGCGGCTTCTATCCAAAAACATATTCCTGATTTTACTGTTACTTATAAACCCGATTTCCGTCAGGCGATTGCTGATTCATGGCCTCAGTCAATTGATGATTCAGCAGCACGTGCAGATTGGGGATGGAAAGAGAAATTTGATTTGAATGCTATGACAGCGGATATGTTACTGAATCTTAAAAAACAAAGAGATACAACACCCTCACATTAATTTTTTCATATATGCAACAACCGTTATATATTACCAATTCACTTACAAGAACCAAAGAGCTTTTTGAACCTGTAAATCCTCCGTATGTCGGTTTGTATGTCTGCGGCCCTACGGTATCAGGTGAATCGCATTTGGGTCATGCCCGGCCATATGTTACGTTTGATGTTATTTATCGCTACCTTCAGTTTATCGGATATAAAGTTCGGTATGTCAGGAATATTACCGATGCCGGACACTTTGAAGAAGAAGGACGTGAAGCCGAAGATAAGGTGAATGAAAAAGCGAAACTGGAGCGGCTGGAGCCGATGGAGTTGGTGCAGAAGTACACCAACATTTATCATGATATGATGGACGCGCTTAATTGTCTGAGGCCTGCTATTGAACCAACTGCAACGGGACATATTGTGGAGCAGATTGATATGATTCAGGATATCATTAAAAAGGGATTTGCTTACGAAGTAAATGGTTCTGTTTATTTTGATGTTACCAAATATGCTCAGGGAAATGATTACGGAAAATTAAGTGGTCGCATACTTGAAGATATGATTGCCGGTAGTCGTGATTTGGATGGTCAGGATGAAAAACGAAATGCAGCAGATTTTGCGTTATGGAAGAAAGCTCCCGAGCAACATATTATGCGTTGGAATTCACCGTGGGGAGAAGGTTTTCCGGGATGGCATATTGAGTGTTCTGCAATGGCATCCAAGTATCTGGGTTCTCCATTCGATATTCATGGTGGTGGAATGGATCTGATGTTTCCACATCATGAAAGTGAAATTGCACAAACCAAAATTGCTACTGGCTGCTCACCGGTAAAATATTGGATGCACAATAATATGATCACCATTAACGGCAGGAAAATGGGTAAGTCGTATAACAACACCATTACGCTGCGTGAAATGTTTTACGGCGGCAATGATGTACTGGAGCGAAGCTATGCGCCTGCAACCGTTCGTTTTTTTATTCTGCAAACACACTACAGAAGTACACTCGATTTCTCGAATGATGCACTGCAGGCTGCTGAAAAAGGACTGCAACGTTTGTTGAATGCATATGATACCATTGCAAAGTTAAATGCTTCACCGGCATCCTCTGTTTCGATTGAAAAAATTGAAAGTGATTGCTATGTTGCCATTAATGATGATTTCAATACAGCCATTGTGGTTGCTCAGTTATTTGAAGCTGCACGTATAATTAACTCGGCACATGCAGGTACCGAACAATTATCGGCTGCAGATATTACCCGTGTTAAAAAACTGTTTGACGATTTTTTATTTCAGATCATGGGAATTAAGCAGGTTCAACAAGACAACAGTGCTGATTTGAATGGTATCATGGATCTGGTGCTTGAAATCAGAGCCACTGCAAAATCTAAGAAGGATTTTGAAACTGCAGACAAAATCAGGAATACCCTTACCACTCTTGGCATTACCATCAAAGATACGAAAGATGGTGCGGAGTGGTCGAAATAATACTACTATGACAAATGTAATCAGATTACTGTCGGTTGTTTTTTTAATTGCTTTGGCAGGATGTACAGGTAAAGAGCAGCCTGTCGACAAGCCGGAAGTTGTGGATACCAAACCTGTGCCGGTTATTCCCGCGCCAAAGTTAAATCCCGATTCGGCCTACGCTTTTGTAAAGCAGCAAGTTGATTTCGGTCCGCGTATTCCCGGAACCAAAGCACATGCTGCCTGTGCTAAATGGTTGCATGAAAAATTGCAGAGTTATATTCCTACTGTTACCACTCAGAATGGAATAGTAACCACTTTTGATGGTAGGAAATTTGATTTAAAAAATGTAATTGCTTCGTGGTTACCCGAAAAAAAGCAGCGTATTTTACTTTGTGCGCACTGGGACACCCGCCCATTTGCCGATCGTGATGAAGGCGCTAACAAAAATAAAATTTTCGATGGTGCCAATGATGGTGCCAGTGGAGTAGGGGTGCTGATTGAAATCGCAAGACAAATTGCAATCGCCAAACCTGATATCGGAATTGATATTGTGCTTTTTGATCTGGAAGATTATGGACAGCCTGAAGACAGCAACTTCCCTGAGATGAAAGATTCCTGGTGTTTGGGTTCGCAGTATTGGGCTAAGAATCCGCATGTGCCCGGTTATTATGCACGCTATGGAATCTTACTGGATATGGTAGGCGCCAAAGATGCAGTATTTCCTAAAGAGGGAACTTCCGTTTATTTTGCTTCATCACTGGTCGATAAAATCTGGAATACTGCAAGCGCAATGGGTTATGGAAGTTATTTCATCAATGCCAAAAGCGGAGGTATTACCGATGATCATTTGTATATCAACCAAATTTTAAATATTCCAACCGCAGTAATCATTCACTACGACATCAACAGCACCGATTTTTTTGGCCATCACCATCGCGTTACCGATAACATGGATCAGATTGATGCCAAAGTGCTGGGCATGGTGGGACAAGTAACTTTGCAGATGATTTTCACTGAGCTTTCTTCGAAACCCCAGTGAAAATCATCTGAATGATAGATTATAGATGATAAATGATAGATGGGGCGCTTGAAAAATTAAGGATTAAGAATTAAGGATTAAAGTGTTTTTGGTCAGAAAGAAAATTCGTTAAGATGATAAATTATAGATGATAAATGTCAGGATGTGTTCTGCTCAGAATTAATTTGGTGCTCGCCTAAAATGCCATTATTCACTTTTCAATTCTTGCTACTCAATATTCAATAAAACATTTTGAGGACTGGGAGCCTGCAAGCTTAGCAGTAACAAAGCAAATCATAACTGAAAAACGAAATCTTGAAATTTATCTGCATATCACTGGTCACTGATCACTTATTACTGATTACTGATCACTCATTACTTATAACTTACAACTAAGAGCAGTCACCCCATTTTAATCATGAACACCCATCACCAAACCATCAAATCTTCAAATCACCAAATCAGCACCCCTCGACTGCGCTCAGGCCTTTCAACACTATAAATTTCATAGACATATTCATATTTCAACTGCCTTGAGGCTTTGTTACTTTTTGCTTGACCAGCCTTCGACTCTGCTCAGGCTTCTAAGAAAAAACTGTCTTGTAAAAAAAGGCGCGAGTCGCGGCGCCAGTAGGCAAACTGCCAACACGTGCTGGATGCTTGACGGATTAAGGATTAAGAATTAAGGATTAAAGTGTTTTTGGTCAGAAAGAAAATTCGTTAAGATGATAAATTATAGATGATAAATGTCAGGATGTGTTCTGCTCAGAATCAATTTGGTGCTCGCCTAAAATGCCATTATTCACTTTTCAATTCTTGCTACTCAATATTCAATAAAACATTTTGAGAACGAAAGACCTGCAATTTTTGCAGTAACAATGTAAATCATAACTGAAAAACGAAATCTTGAAATTTATCTGCAAATCACTGATCACTGATTACTGATCACTGTTCACTGATTACTGATCACTGTTCACTGATTACTGATCACTGATCACTTACAACTAAGAGCAGTCACCCCATTTTAATCATGAACACCCATCACCAAACCATCAAATCTTCAAATCACCAAATTAGCACATCGTATAATATTTTTCTTCTAGCACCCTAAAATGCCACCTCTGGTGTCCGGCTAACATAAAGCCCAGGGCTAAGGGACCATACTGAGTTCCATTAAAACCATAGCCTTGTTCCTGGAGCATTTCGGGAGTGAAGGAATTAAATAGTGCAATAGTAGCTTTTCTTACCAATAGCAATTCTTCCATCAAATCATCTACTGTTCTTCGGTTTGCTTTTGCGTTAGTGCCAAATATTTCTTCATCATAGGGCAACATTTTCTGTTTATCACCTCTGGCAATAGATAGAATCCGATAGCAAAAGACTCTTTCCGTATCGATATAATGTTGCAGAATATCTTTAATAGTCCATTTACCTTCCTGATACGTTCGTTCTCCAAGATCTTTCCATTTTTGAATGGGTGCATTCAGTAATTCATCCAGACTGATTTGAAGTGCTTCTTTAACTGTTACATCATCTGTCAGAAGAATATATCTGTCGAAATATTCAGGCATGTGTATAATTTCACTTTTTTTCATGATCACTTATTTTGAGTTTTTAAATATTGTTCTTCATAATAGTTTAGCGCTTCGGAAACGTATTGGTCTCCTGCAAAAGTTAATTTTAATTCTTTGTACAATGCCTGTCCGCGAGAATCCGCCAGAATATTCAGAATAGCCAGTTGCTGAAAGAGCTCATTCATATCCTTGTGTTCTATACAGTTTTTAATGCGGTTATTGATTATCGGAAACGCTTCTTCAGCAATCTTTAAACTCTTCAATGTTGCTGCAGCAGTAAACGGATAATCCCACGTTGGCGTAGCTAAATACCAGCGGGCAGAGGTATCATCTTTTAATTTATCAAGCAAGAATGAAGCGGCTTCAACCTGACCAAGTTGTTGCATCCCATTCATGGCACTGATGCGACTTTGATTTTTCCACGAGGGTTTTTTATCCAGGTTCTCCAATATTTTTAGTCCATCCTTATGCTTGGATTTTCCAATAGCAATAGCAGCTGCATTGATGACCCGGTCGCTTTCATCATGGAGTGCATTTAGGTAAATCTCATGAAATGAAACATCATTGGTGTTTCCTAGCATAGAAATAGCTGCCATTTTTACCCAGGAGCTATCACTTTGAATCCGTTGAATTAACCAATTTGTAATTGTGCTATCGTATGGCAAAGGCATTAGTGTCCGTAAAGTTGATAAGCAGTTGAATCGGAATCTCCATATAGGATCTTGAGATGCACATGACATTAATAAGTTGTATAAATCAGATTTTTGTCTCTCAGTAAGTTTTTCTGCACCATGCAAGTCAGCTAGTTTTCCGATCGCATTCATGCGGGCTGAGATGTATTTGCTGTTGGAAGCATTTTTCATCAGTTCATTAACCGACTCTTCCATGATGTTTTCTCCCGGCAAAATTTGCTGAGGATCAACAATGAGTATGTTTGGTGGTGTGGGCTTATGAATTTCAATTTTAGTTTCAGCAACTGGTTCTAATTGTACTGCTACCAGAGAATCATCTACTTCAATAAATATTTTACCTTTAAAATAGTTTACCTGTGGATAATTACAAGTTGTATCGGGAACCTGATTTTGCTTAATTGTTAAATTGATTACTCCTTCAGAATTTGAATAGGTAGCAGTAGTTTGCAGCTCAGGCATACCAACTCGGTATATCCATTGGTCAAAGAACCATTGCCACGACTGACCGGTAACAGTTTCAACAGCCTTTTGAAAATCGGTTGTGGTTACTTGTTTGTAGGCATTATTTCTGATAAATAATTGAACCGATTTCCACCATAAATCATCGCCAAGCTCCTGATGAAGCATCCGTAACACCAATGCTCCGCGGAATTTCGGATAATTTCCAGTTATGAATGCATCTTCATCTGCAACATTGTTCGGTGAAACAGGAATCTTGTTATTGGCAGTCCAGTCGGAATTAATATTTCCAAGTTCAAACGGAAGGTAATACAACTGGTATTCCGCAATGCCATGACATTTCGCAGTGTATAATCCTGCGAAGTACTGGGTGAAAGCACTGCTAAGCCAGATATCAGCTATTCCTGCAGGTTGGATTAAATCTCCGAACCACTGTGATGCCAGTGCTTGAACGGCAACGCCATCCCACAAATATTTCCAGTCTTTGTGTACGCCATAATCGTCAATGTAATTGTCAGATATTATGGCTCCCGAATGTTGTCCATTTAAACCCGGGAAAGGATATTCCTGAACTACTACCTGATTGTAGGTTGATATAGGCAGCGGGAATTTAGTTTTTTCCGAAATAAACTGTACCATATCCGGTAACAGTTCAACAGTAGCTTTCACTGCTTCCATTTCAGCGGGATAACCAAAGGTATTGATTGTTGTTTTTCCGCTTTGCTGGGAATATTTTTCATAATTGCCGGCAACAACAAATATGCGGTAGCCGGGAATGGCATGTTCGGTTTCGTATTTAAACGTGGTTGTGCCATTTTGATTAGATGTTTCCGAAACTAATTTTCCTGATGCTATTACTTTTTTAGAACGCTCTGTGGTAACCGTTAAAGAGTTGGTATATGAATCGGATAGATCATCACTGCATGGGAACCAATACTTGTTGCCACCGGGCTCACCACTACTCCAGACTTGTTCGCGTTTATTTTTTGAGGCCGGCGATGGGCTAAAAAAACGAAGTCCTTTTCCAAAGCTTCCGCCTAAACTATACAAATCACCCGAGTTTTCATGTCTAGTACGATAAGAAATTTGAATAGTAATGGTATCGTTTTTATTTATTTTTCTATTAAACAGAACTTTGATTCGTGTTGAATCCTCCGTGGCAGGATATTGAAACTTAATTTTGTTCTTATTTTCTGTAACTTCAAATATTTCAAGATCTACAGCATCAAACAGCACAGCATTTGTATGCTCCTTTGGCGTAAATGTAATTTGGGCATCTCCATAAGCACACTTTTTAGTCCAATCGAATTTTAAATTTAAACCGCTATGTACTATGTCAGGTACTCCAGCCAGACTTCCTGAAGGCAGGCAAAGCTGTATTAAGGTTATAAGCAGCAAAGGGTATTTTGTCATTTTAATACTGATTTAACTGATCATTCAAATAAGCGGTGAAGTCGGGTTGATTTGCTTTCAGAACATGCCTTACCCAGGCATTTCTCTCGTGCCAAAGCACTTCCAGTTCCCAAACACAGGTTACAGCACCGGAGTCGGAGTACAGACTGAATGGAGAATTTATATTTGGTGTTAGAAAGACAAAGTGCTGCAACATATTATCATCAACCCACCAGTTAATTATGGCAAAGCAGCCTTCTTTGCATTCATGAAGCAGGAGTGTTGCAGTGCTATAATTGGTCAGCGTAGTTAAGTGGCTTAAATGCAGCCATTGCTCGAGATTGCTTTTCGCTTTTTGAACATAGGCATCAGGTACTCTTTCACTTGCATCAGAAATACTGTAACACTTGATTTGCCAATTATTCAGTTTTATAATCTCCAGAAAACGGATCGGCCTGTTTTCAAACGGTTTCATATGGATTTCCTAAGTATTCTGCTCAATTGCTTATCGCTTTTCAGTCCTACCCTGTTGGCAATTTCAATTCTCGACAGGTCTGGATTTTTAAGAAGTTCGCCTGAAATTTCCTTTCGGATAGCTGTGATAAAGTCATTCACTGTTATTCCTGTTTCTTTTCGGAATACTCTGGTAAAATTCCGGTCGCTCATACTGGCAATTTCTGCGAGTTCCGGGAGACTGGTTTTAATATTAATGTGTTGCACTATATAATCCTGAGCCTTATGAATGCCGGCATGAATGTGCTTCCGGAATTTCAAAAGCTCACTTTGCTGCGATGCATTCCCGTTTCGGCGATTATATACTACCAGTTCTCTTGCCACTAAATGTGCAAAATGACTCCCTTTCAACTGTTCAATGATATGAAGTGTTAAGTCGATTCCCGATGCTATGCCAGCACTGGTATAGATACCATTTTGTTCAGTAAAAAGTACATTTTCGGCAACCTTTGCCAGGGGATAATTTTGTTGTAATTCGGTGGTCTTTTTAAAATGAGTGGTGCACGGAATATGATTCAGTAAACCGGCTTCTGCCAGCACAAAGGCACCGGCACAAATACTACATAGATTCACCCCGTCTTTATGTAGTTGTTGAAGCCATTCAAATAGGGATTTGTTCTTTTTAAATGATTTATCTGTCAGGAATGAAGCCTTCGCACCCGGAATAATCAGGAAATCTCCTGTTTTCATTGTTATTCTTGAGAAATGAGGGACTTTTCCAAGCGGTAATCCGGAGGTTGTTACTATGCCATTTTCAAGACAGCAGTAAGTGATTTCAAAATTTGCACCATAATCAATGGCTTCATGAATCGCCTGATCGGGTCCGGCCAGGTCAAGAATATGTAAATGGGGCAATAGCAGGAAGACAAATTGAGTTTTCATGACATCCGATTAATATAGCAAATATCGGACTTTAAATTATACTTCAAATGTCAAGAAAAGGACATTTTGAGCCAAGGGCAGCGAAGCTGCTGTCATTGGCGGCTAGGCCGCTGTCATTGGTAGTCATTGGCGGCACGGCCGCGTCATTGAATAGGGACATAGGTCATAAGTGATAAGGGAGATTCATCGACAAAAAGAATTTAGTCATTGGACATATGTCAACAGGTGAAATTCTTTACTTTAAAATTTGAAACCCCATTTATCATTTATCATCTAAAATTTATAATTCCATTGTCATTGGCGGCAAGGCCGCGTCATTGGTAGTCATTGGCGGCAAGGCCGCGTCATTGGTAGTCATTGGCGGTAAGGCCGCAGTCATTGAATAGGGTCATTGGTCATAAGTGATAAGGGAGATTCATCGGCAGAAAGAAGTAAGTCATTGGACATATGTCAACAGGTGAAATTCTTTACTTTAAAATTTGAAACTCCATTTATCATTTATCATCTAAAATTTATAATTCCATTTGTCATTGGCGGCAAGGCCGCTGTCATTGAATAGAGTCATTGGTCATAAGTGATAAGGGGGATTCATCGGCAGAAAGAAGTAAGTCATTAGTCATAGGTCATAAGTGATAAGGGAGATTCATCGGCAGAAAGAAGTAAGTCATTGGTCATTTGTCAACAGGTGAAATTCTTTACTTTAAAATTTGAAACCCCATTTATCATTTATCATCTATCATTTATCATCTATAATTTTATAAATTTTCCGAAATAGTTTCCTTTTTCACCAGTGTACCTGACAAAGTACACACCAGGCTGCAAATGGCTTATATCAAGTGTGGTTTTGGTTGTTTGATGTTGGAAGTTGCAATTAACGGCTCTACCTTTGATATCGGTTATCAGAATTTCAGTTTTACCTAAGCTGTATTCCGGGTGATTTATGGTAAGGATGTTTTGTGCCGGATTAGGTGCCAGTTGCAACAATGAAACTGAATGCTCATCTGTTCCTGATGACAGCTCACAATCGCAATCTGAGAAATGTCTGATGAAAAGTATTTCACCCGATAATCCGATGCTTTGTGCATTGATGAGATTTCCTGTATTGGTGTTGGCATTAATCAATTGATGTCCAACTCCGGAATAGAAATACTCCTCTGTAAGCTGATTGATACAACTTCCTCCATTAAATGGTTTGAATACACCCGGAGTCCATCCATTTTGTCCGACATGTGCAACGATACCTGAAGAAGGATCGACGGTGGACAGATATTTTATTCCTACAGTAGGATTTGCAGAAGTGCCATACAATAAATCGGAGCCGCATTTCAGTTCCATGTGTCCGAAACTCTCATTTGGTAAATCAATAATTGGAGTATTGTAGATTAAATTTCCGCTTGCAATATCAAAGCCAATAATGGCATAGGAAGCCTGAAAAATATATTGATTTGGTGCAGGACGGATGACTGCTGAGCAACCACCGCATAAATTTACACCAGATGGCATGGGTGCGATAAAGTTTAATGCTCCCGAAGAAGGATCATAAGCCTGAAGAGAAATTGTTCCGGTCTGAATCATCAAGCCGTAAAAATTTCCATCACAAGGATTATATTGAACATAACCAAAGTGATTTAACGGCGGCACATTTAAATTAGTTGTGGCAATTAAAGTACCCGTTCCGGCATCGATAGAATATAAAAATTGTCCGTCGCAAAAATAGTAGATGCCATTATCCACATCTACTGTAGCAGAATAATTTGTCGATAAAAAGGAAATTGGGAGTGTCAATAAAGTAGTGAAGGAATTTGTTGTTAAATCATATTCCGCAAAATTATAGTTGCCTGCTGAGGGATTATCGATTCCGAAAATGGAATTTTGAAGCTGTGCCTTACTAATTGTTTGCTGAACGAATGTAAGAAGTAAGATGAGTACGACTTTTTTCATGATCACTGGTTTTAAGATTTAAATGTACTAAAAATTCATTGGAAAACAAATTCCATATAGGGCAGACCCTGATTTTTTAAATTTTGCTGCCTGCTTTCAATAATTTCTAATAACTTTTCAGGAAAAACTCTTCAATAAAAAAAGGCCATCAAAAATGATGACCTTTTTATTCAAGCTATGCGATTTTACATCTTCACCAGTTTCATATACCCTGAGGTATCTGAAATTCGTAACAGATAAATACCTTTATTCCATTGTTTTGTATCGATTACAATACGGTTTCGGTTTTTGTTTGTGAACTGAGTAATCATTCTTCCGGAAATGTCAGTAACACTAATCATTGCATCAACTGTA
The DNA here is from genome assembly GCA_016788065.1 of Bacteroidia bacterium. Classification (GTDB taxonomy): domain Bacteria; phylum Bacteroidota; class Bacteroidia; order AKYH767-A; family OLB10; genus JADKJB01. The sequence goes on from JAEUTI010000058.1 coordinate 24,999, forward strand.
AGTGTTCCTGCATCAATTGTTACCTGATCGCTAAAAGGATTCGGTCCAACCTGAACAGCGCTTCCATTAATATCAATCAAACCAACATTGGTAACATTAGCACAAAATGAAGTATCGGAACAGCTGCCAACACTAATTACTACTGCATATTGTCCGTTAGCAGTTGCTGTGAATTGTTGCTGAGTGGCACCGGCAACAGGAAGCAATGTGGTGCAATTTATCCATTGATAATTTAATCCTGCCTGCTGAGCAGTTAATACAGGTCCTGATTGAGAAATTGCTGTATTAATTACAGGAGCAGTAAGTACCAGTTGAACAATTGAATCACATCCGCCTGCGAGCGGGAATGCTTCGAAATAATTTCCCGGTGCAGTTAATGTTTGGGTGCCGAAGACATAAGTACTACCCGGACAAATTACATCTGCAATGGTAGTTGAATTTGCAGTAGTTACACCTGCAACCCAGTTTGAAGTAGCTCCTGCCAATCCAAAACCGCTCAATGTTCCATTGATATTTCCTGAAACATCAGTCAATGTTGTTACAGTTGTATTGGTACCACCTGCAACTCCCTGGTTGAAACGATAATATAATTCCAGACTTGGAGAAGTAGGATCAATAGCACCGTTAATCATGCAATTTATTTCTGCAGGAGTAAGTGATTTACTCCACAAACTAACTTCATCTAATTGACCGTTAAACCAGAAGTTGGTGCCCTGATAGAGTAAATTCCCAACCAGGAAATCTTCGAAGCTGTTTGCGATAGTACCAGTTGCGGGAGTTGAACCAGCAACTACACCATTCAAATATACAGTTAAAGTGGTTCCATCATAAGTCATTGCCAAATGTTGCCAGGTGTTTAAAGTAATTCCACTTGCCACAACATCGTAATTTACTCCGGTACTGTTTCTGAAACGCGCTTCAACTTCGGTAGTATTCAAGTGCAACATGTAAAAATCAGCGTCTGCATTATTTCTGATTCCGGCAAATCCATCGAAATCGGGAAATGCAGGAAATGGATTTTGAGGATTCACCCACATGGTTAATGACATGGCAGTGCTTCCGGCAATTGCAGAAGATCCGGATGCAACTACAACCTGATCATCGATATTATCGAAGAACAAAGCATTCTCCGATTGGGCATTAGCCATTGTTCCCATGCTGAGCAGGAAGAGGCTTGAAATAAGTAACTTTTTTTTCATGAAGTGCAAAGATTTTAGTGTGTACGAAATTGGTTCTCTGTAGCAGACGTAAAAAGTCGGTTTGGAGAAGCACTAAAATACAACTTATTTGACTTCGTAAAATTTTCTTTTTGTAGAAGATTATGGACGTTAATCGGCTTCCGGCAAGTGCATTAACCGGATGTTTTTGAGGACCCCGAAGTCGGTAACGACCCTAATTACATAGGTTCCGGCAGCCAAAGGGCTCAAATCCAGTTGCTGACCATCAGTGGCATTGGGGAATTCCATGACAATCCGGCCACTGGTCTCGAAAATCTGTACTTGCATGTTTCCGGCTCCGGCAATGGTAACCAGGTCACTTGATGGGTTCGGAAAAATGCCAATTGCGGCAGGTTGATAATCGGGTAGCGAAGTAATTTCAGTCACAGTAAATTGTATAGAATCAATCGCGCCGGGAACAATGCCGGGTGTGCATGGACTGGGCGCTAAGCCCGCATCAAGGTTAAAATGAAACCAGTAGGTCCCTGCTGCCATTGGCGGAATAATAAAAGTGTCGGGTTCCGTGCAAATGAACGTTGCAAGACCCAGACAGTGCAGAGCATTCGCATAAATGTGGTTTCCGTTTACCGAAAATCCCGTTGTTTTATCGTAGCAATCGCCCGAAGGAAACGCACACTCCGCAATAATGGTAACCGGATCGTTAACAGTAGGGTTTGCCGGCGTTACCTGCATCGATAAAATGTACTGCGCCTGCGCAAAGGAGGAGCAAACTAAGAATAAAATTAGAAGGAAGTAATTCTTTTTCATGGAATTTATAGTTTGATAATTTTGACATGACTTTGTTTGTTTTCCGAATTGGCAGAAAGTAAATATATTCCTGAAGGAAAGTGGCTGATATTTATACTTGCAGAATGTGCTGTCATGATTCGGGATTCTTCAATTATTACTCTTCCGGCAACATCCGTAATAGTGATTTGCAATCGACCTGAATTGGTTAGTCCGTCAATATGTAAGTAGTCACTAACGGGGTTGGGGTATATGTTTATATCATTCGTTTGTTGTTCGAACAATCCGGTAATTGATTGAAATTTATGGATACCCATCCCATTAAAAGAAGAATTACCCTGTAACCAAAATCCAAAGGTGTTTTGCAATATTCCATAGCAAAGATTCACACAACGGGAAATGGAGTCTGTAACAGTCTTTTGTGATAAATCAATTTTGTATATGAATGGGGTATCAAACGCGACTCCCCATAAATTACCATCAATAAATTTCATTGGAAGTATGGCATGTTGCAGTAAAAAAGAATCGACTACCATACCGTTCGCTGTGTCAATTTTATGCATGTATGTAGTTTGGATTCCGGTGCCATATTCCGAATGCCACAAATACCCATCCTGAAAAGCGATACCCCAGTTATTGGGATCGGTGGGATTTGAGTTATTATTATTTGGTAAAGAATATTGGTTAATCACTTGTCCTGTCGAAGGATTCATTTTGAACAATGTCCCCAACTGTTCCTGAATGCTCCATAAATTTACTCCATCATATTCAAGATCTCCAGAAATTTGATTCCCATTTGCTGACGGAGCATGTATGGTTGTTATAAGATTACCATTGGATGGATCATTTAAATGTATTGAATCAGAAAAAACACTTCTGGTGTACATTGCAGTACCATCCCAGGCTAATCCATTACTGCTTGCTCCCGGCACATAATAGGAGAAAATGGGTGCGCAAGAAACAATTGCCGGTTTTGTCAAAGGAATTATTCCGGGTTCAACTCCTCCTACAACTACAGGCTGTGCAGAGGATAGTCCGTTTACAAATAAGAAGCTTAGAATTAGAGTTTTTTTCATGGGTTTATAATTTGCAGACAACTCAATAAATGATTTTGTTGCCTCCGTTTCATTAAAAGTACATAATTTTAATAGAATATTTACTGACATCGGTCAACCTCTTTTAGTTGTCGGATATTTTCTGAAAAACTGATCTTGTTTTTTAGCAACTATTTGTTTATTTTCCTAAATATCAATATGTTGAATCTCTTATGAGCTAGTTTGGAATGGGTTTGTTACATTTGCAAATAAACTATTGATAAAATGAACGAAGCCATCCGTCAACTCGAACCTAAGTCCTTATGGGGATATTTTGCAGATCTTAATGCTGTTCCTAGACCATCTAAAAAAGAACAACGTGTTATTGCTTTCATTAAACAGTTTGGTGAATCATTAAATCTCCCAACCTATGTTGATGAAGTCGGAAATGTAATCATCAAAAAACCTGCCTCTAAAGGTATGGAAGGTCGTAAAACTGTTGTGCTTCAAAGTCACCTTGATATGGTGCACCAAAAAAATTCCGATACACAATTTGATTTCGACACACAGGGAATTGAAATGTTTGTGGATGGAGATTGGGTGAAAGCAAAAGGCACTACGCTTGGCGCAGATAATGGAATTGGTGTTGCTTCTATCATGATGCTGCTTGCATCCGACAATATACCTCACCCGCCACTGGAAGCTTTGTTCACGATTGATGAAGAAACCGGAATGACCGGAGCGCTTGCATTGAAAGGCGGCTTGCTTAATGGTGCCATGCTGTTGAATCTCGATACAGAAGAAGATAATGAACTTACTATTGGTTGTGCTGGTGGTGTGGATGTTACTGCAAATGGAACTTATACTGAAGAAGCACCAAAAGGAAATGCTGCTTTTCAGATTCATTTGAAAGGTTTAACAGGCGGACACTCCGGTGTTGATATTCATAAAGGTCGTGCGAATGCTAATAAAGTCATGAACCGGTTGCTGCTCGATTTAACAACATCGTTTCAAATTCAAATTGCAACTGTTGATGGTGGTAGTCTGCGGAATGCAATACCACGCGAATCGAAAGCAGTAATTGTCTGCACCAGCGAAAATGCCGATGCTGTTCAGAAAAAAATTGCAGCCTACGCAACCATGGTGAAACATGAAAATGATGTTACCGATCCCAATATTTCACTCTCCTGCGAATCTGTTTCAGCGCCTGCAAAAGTGGTAGCAGCAGATTTTCAAAATAAATTTTTACGTTCTGTTTATAGTTGCCCAAATGGCATTTACCGAATGAGTCCTGCAATCAGCGGACTGGTCCAAACCTCCAACAACATCGCACGGGTTATTGTTGGTGATGGAAAATATACGGTTCAATGTCTGACCAGAAGTTCTGTCAATACCGAAAAAACTGATCTTGCCGATGCCATTCGTTCTGCATTTGAATTGTGTGGTGCAACAGTTGGTCTGAGCGGTGCCTATCCCGGTTGGGAACCCAAACCCGAATCAGAGGTAGTGAAACTGATGAGTGAAACTTACGAAAAACTCTTTGGTGAGAAAGCACATGTGAATGCAATTCATGCCGGACTTGAATGCGGAATCTTAGGAACCAATTATCCCGATATGCAAATGATTTCATTCGGCCCAAATATCTACGGTGCCCATTCACCCGACGAAAAAGTGCAAATTAGCTCCGTACAAAAGTTTCATAAATACTTACTAGAAGTGTTAAAAGCAGTTTGATGTGCTGATTTGCTAATGTGCTGATGTGCTGATTTTTTATACAGAAGTCAATAGATGTGACTCTAACTGGTTGAAAGTTGTAAGTTATAAGTTGTAAGTTGGGTAAATCTGCCAAGCCGAAGGCGAACATTCTACTTTCAATTACCCCGAGCCGCAGGCGATCATTCTACGTTCAATTACCCTGAGCCGCAGGCGAACTTCCTATTGTCAATTTACTTGAGCCGCAGGCGATCATTCTACGTTCAATTACCCCGAGCCGCAGGCGATCATTCTACCTTCAATTACCCCGAGCCGCAGGCGATCATTCTACCTTCAATTACCCTGAGCCGCAGGTCATGTTTCTATATTCAATTACCTGGAGCCGCAGGCGATCATTCTACGTTCAATTACCCCGAGCCGCAGGCGATATTTCTACTGTCAATTACCCTGAGCCGCAGGCGATCTATGAATTAACCACTTAATTAACTACTTAATTAACTACTTAATTAACCACCTAATTAACCACCTAATTAACCACCTAATTAACTACTTAATTAACCACCTAATTAACCACCTAATTAACTACTTAATTAACTACTTAATTAACCACCTAATTAACTACATAACTAACCACCTTCATTTTCTTCACATACCCCGAACCACTTTTTGCCTGTAATAAATACATTCCGGTTGCAGTTTTTGGTAGCGTGATCGTAGCTTTATTTTTTCCTGCAGTTTGTGTCAGTGATGTGCGGAGTATTTCACGTCCTGTTATATCGCTAATGGTAACGGATAATGGCTTTTGTGAAATAGAGCTCCAGGAAATTTCGAATGATTCTGTTGTGACAGGGTTTGGATAGATAGTCATATTCGTGATTTCTTCCTGTTCATTTAATCCCGATAAACTATTCACTACAGTAATTGATGCA
>JAEUTI010000059.1 GCA_016788065.1 Bacteroidia bacterium
CCCTTGTTCAATGTCTTGAACAATTGACCGCCGAATCCCTTCACTAAACACTCGTCTTTGTCGTAAATGGGTCACTTTTGTAGATTTTATTTGTGTCATAATTAGATTGATTTTTGGTCAACCTATTTCAGGCGCGCACATATTGCACATTTTACATTTAAAATCCGGAACAGAGATCCGCACATTTGGTTTGTCAGGATCTCAAAAAAAAAGCTGTCTTTTAGAGACAGCTTTTTTTTTGAGAGAACAGCAGTTTATTTTGATGCTTCGAGATTACCTTTCTTGGTAGAGTAGTTAATTTTGAGAGCATTTTGTTTTCTGAGTTCTTGTTTAATATCGGTCACCAATCCCATTTTAGTATCCTTATCAATTTTGAGGGAAGTAGTGATTTTCATTTTCTCAGCTTCATCACGTGCATCGCGTTCCTGTTCAACGAACTCCGCAATATCACCAATGGTAGCATAGGCATCATTTAATTGAATTCGGGGTTCAGTTCCAAATGTAGCTTTAAGAGCAGCACTTGAAGGAGGTCCGACGTAGATATAACTTACCAGTGTTTTCTTTTCCAATTTCTGAATTTCAGAAGCATTTGGAGTTACTACTTTAACTTTCAAGCTGGCATCACGAATAGTAGTGGTTACCATGAAGAAGAAAAGTAGCATGAACACGATATCAGGAAGAGAGGCGGTAGAGATAGCGGGAGTTCCGCCGGCGATTTTCTTTTTAAACTTTGCCATTATTTTGCTCCTATATCTTTTGGTTCAGCTTCAGAAATTTTAACCGGGTACAAGGCTTTAATATCTTTCTGCTGATCAGGATTTAAATCATCGTATTTTTTACCATACTTCTTTCTGGATTCCTCGTTACGCACTTCATTATAAGCAGCCTTCAATTCATTTTGAACCTGAATGTAGGCATTGTATGAAGTACCACGATCGTTTTGAAGAGAAACAACAGCTTTGGTAGGTGATTCAGGAAGATCTAATTTACCTTGAGGGTTAACAATAAATTCCTTGGTTTGAGCACGTAGTTGTGTGACATCAGTCCATTCACCTTCCACCAATAACTGATCGCGGGAGTTTACCAATACGGTAAGCACATTTCGCTCATTAATATCGGGTGGTGGTGGTTGTTCCTCATCCGGTGGCATTGGTGGCAATTGCGTCAAGATCCCGCTATCGACATCCATTGTTGTAGCAACAATGAAGAAGATAAGGAGGAGGAACGCAATGTCAGCCATAGAGCCGGCATTGATTTCAGGAACACCCCTTTTTTGTTTTTTCGACATTGTTAAATTATTTCATAAAGATTTTACGTACTTCTGCATAAACAGCAACGGCAATTGTTCCGAATCCTACCAAATAAGACATCAGTAAACCTGCACCAATCATTTTAGATTGAGAAGGCGTAATTCCGAGGTCAACATATTTAGGTAATAATTCATTGCTCGAGAGCAAGAATGTAACAAGAAACAAACCGACAAGAACACCAACACCAATAAGCGTACCTTTAGCATTTTTGGTATCCCTTAACATATTGATCAGGGAATAAACTGCCATACCGGCAAGAGCACCGATAAACAGAATATAACTGATCCAGAGACCTACATCAATCATGGTTCAGTTATTTTTTAGAGGTTAGTTTGTGTTTAACTAGAATATCGATCAGGGAGATTGAAGAATCTTCCATCTGACTAACAAGGCTATCGATTTTAGAAACCAGGTAGTTATAGAATACCTGAAGAATCATCGCAACGATAAGACCTCCGATAGTAGTGATCAAGGCAACTTTAATACCACCCGCAACCAATCCCGGAGAGATATCACCTGCTGATTCGATAGCATCGAAAGCCTGAACCATCCCTACAACCGTTCCGAAGAATCCAAGCATAGGAGCAAGACCAATGAAAAGTGAAATCCAGATCAATCCTCTTTCAAGGTTACCCATCATAACACCACCATAAGAAACTACTGATTTTTCTACAATATCAATTCCTTCATGCTCACGATCGAGACCTTGATAGAAGATAGATGCAACAGGCCCTTTGGTATTACGGCAAATTTGTTTTGCTTTTTCAACACCACCTGTATTCAATGCACCTTCAATTTCTTTCAACAATTTATCTGTGTTGGTGGTAGCCATGTTCAGATAAATAATTCTTTCAATTACAATAGCCATACCGATCAGGAAACAGATCAGGATTGGGGTCATGTAAAGAGGTCCACCCTCAATAAATTTTGTTTTCATTGTCTGGTGAAATGACTCTTCAGCAGCAGGAGCAGCAGCAGCAGCGGTTTCAGCCGGCTTAGGCTCATTCTGCGCCTGAACAAAAGACGCAACACCAATTGATAACATCGCAGTTACCAAAATCAGAGAGAATAATTTTTTCATAAGAAGGTTATTGATTTGATAAGGTTTTTTTGTTTTCTGTTAAACGAATTTAATGAATGTTATATTTTCAAATAATATGGGTACTCATGTTTATAATTTCAAAATTACTAAAATCCGACATCAAAAGGTGTTTTCATTGCATAATAGCTTTGGACACTCCTGATTTGATGCGGAGAGAGTGGGATTCGAACCCACGATACCCTTGTGGGGTATACACACTTTCCAGGCGTGCTCCTTCGACCGCTCGGACATCTCTCCGTAATGCCATGCAATTCGCCTGACTGGTACTCCTTTAAAACAGGTGCGCAAGATAGGAAAATTCCCAAAACGCAAGAAATTTTTTGTGTTAGGGTAATGTAAAGATTTCAATTAGTGAGTTCCCCACGCAAAGAAATTTTCATAAGTCTTTTAATCTCAGAAAGTTTGCTTTGTGTTCCCAATAAAAACATAATCTTGGTGATGGCAGCTTCCACCGTTAAATCCGCCCCTCCTATAACTCCCATAGTTGCCAACTTACTGCTGGTGGTGTATCTCCCCTGCTCCACAGTACCTCCGGGACATTGGGTAATATTGATAATGATCAATCCCCGATCAACTGCTTTCTGCAACTCCTCTATAAACCAACCTGAAGATGGAGCATTTCCCGATCCGAAAGTTTGTAAAATTATGGCTTTCAATGATTTACATTTCAACTGATTAGCAAACCAATCCTTTGTCATCCCCGGATAAATCGGAATTACTCCAATCTGATCGTTCAGTTTTTTGTGTACTTTCAGTTTGCCTGCCGGGCGTTTTTGAATCAGATGAGAATGGAACCGAATATGTACTCCTGCTTCTGCAATTGGCTGAAAATTAACACTTTGAAAAGCTTCGAATTTGGAGGAATTGATTTTGGTTACTCTGTTTCCCCGGAATAATAAATAATCGAAGTAAACAGCGACTTCAGGAACTGCGGGTTTTCCATCAATTTTGGTAGCTGCAATTTCAATGGCGGTCACCAGATTTTCTTTGGCATCGGTCCGTATTTCTCCAACAGGAAGTTGGGAACCTGTCAGGATAACCGGTTTCCCCAGATTCTCCAGCATGAAACTAAGTGCTGATGCCGTGTAAGCCAAAGTATCTGACCCGTGTAAAATCACAAAGCCGTCGTATAAGGTATAATGCTTTTCAATTAATTCAGCCATTTCAATCCAGTGCGATGGCTTCATATCAGATGAATCGAGCACAGGCTTGAAAGAAACTACATCAATATTATAATCGAACTTCCTGATTTCAGGGACCTGCTCTTTGATTTGTTTAAAATCGATTGGTTTTAGTTCACCCGAAATATGATCCTGAACCATACCGATAGTTCCGCCGGTGTAAATGATAAGCACGGAGGTCTTCGATCCAACAGTTGTTTTTAATTTTCTTGCCATGTTTACATTGTCCCTTTGCGGGGATGAATCAGTTAGGAAGTTTAAATAATCTTCGTGCATTTTCGGAAGTAACTTCCGCCAATTCATCGACAGCTATTTTTTTTATTTCGGCTACTTTAGCAGCTATCAATTGCAGATAGGCTGGTTCATTACGTTTACCTCTGAAAGGAGTGGGTGCAAGATAAGGACCATCGGTTTCCAATAAAAGAGTTTCAAGTGGTAACTCTTCTACAATTTTATCGAGGCCCGAATTTTTGAAAGTAACTACTCCCCCAATGCCCAACATAAATCCCATATTTATGATTTGATCGGCCTGATTGATGTCTCCTGAAAAGCAATGAAAGACGCCCTTCAATGCAGGATTATTGATCTCATGAAGGATAGCAATTATCTCAGCAGTACTGTTTCGACTATGTATTGCAATAGGTAAATCAAATTCTAAAGCCCATTTTACTTGTTCCTGAAATGCCAGTTCCTGTTGCTTTTTAAAAGTAAGATCCCAATAAAAATCGAGACCAATTTCGCCAATTCCAAAAACCGATTTTTTTCTTTCAATCAAGATCTTGCGAAGAGCTTCCAGTTGTTGATCAAATTCAGCAGTAACATAACACGGGTGAAGACCCATCATTGGGAAACAAGCATCAGGAAATTGAGCATGCAAATCAAACATCGGTTCAACTGAACCGGCATCAATGTTTGGAATTAAAAAACGGCTGACCCCTTTGTTTTTTGCGTCATCCAAAAGCGCCATACGATCAGAATCGTATTCCTCGGCATAAAGGTGAATATGGGTATCGGTGAGCTTCATAAATAGTTCTGCAAATATAGCAGTAATTCGAAGCCGAAATCCCGGTTTATATTTAATTGAAAAACGGAGCGATCAAATCAAGATGATTTAATCGCTCCGCCCATAAATAATAACCAAATTAGTCTTGTTTGCTGATAACGATCTTTTTATATTCGGGAGTACCTTTATTAGTAAAAGTCAAGAAATAAACACCATTCTTCAAATCAACCGTATCATGTACAATTGATTTTCCGAACATCTGATAATTTCCGATTATTCTTCCTGAAATATCAGAAATGGTATAAGCCTGCAAAACCTGTTCCTGCTGACTGATGGTAAATGACTGATTCGCAGGATTCGGGAATATATCAATACTATTTCCATTTACATCTTCAGGCAATCCAGTAGGAGAAACATTTAAAATCACATCATCAATAAGCAAACGAGTTCCAAATGACGGTTCTACATAAACATTTGCCGTGCTGAAGTTCAAAGTATAAGTCGCAGGAAGTGCATTGACTATATACACCACCGGAGCAGATAAATAAGTATAAACAGGCACGGTACCGGAGATCAGAATTTCTGCTCTTCCGATTTCATCACCTGCTGCATCGAATACCATTAGAATTGCAAGGCCGGTATCACCATTGGCAGGATAATACTTGTGGAAGAAGCCGAAATCGACCGGGTAGCCACTAACTGCAACTTGTTCAAATGTCCCCCAGGAAGTGAAAATGGAATCTTCATCGGCACTAACACTGCCTGCTATTCCTTCGTTTGTCGTGAAATTATAGGCATTTCGAAGTTCTAAGGCATACGAACCGGAATGAGCATCGGTAGTTGCTGCATAAAACTGATTATCGAACACAATGGAATCTCCGGTCACTACACCTGAAGAATCTATGAAAACAGAGAAAATGTAATTGTTGCCCCAATTGGAACATGTCCCATTGGAATTCAAATTCTCGAACCCGGGATTAAAAAGTTGGGCATGAAGCCAACCGGGGATTAATGCGGTTAACAATGCGGTACAAAGTAAGAATCGTTTCATAATCGTATTTTTTTTAGTTAGTGGTTTCGGCTGCAGCCAAAACGGTTTTCATCAGATGATGGGTGTAAAAGTACAGTGGTATGGTGCTGAAGACAAGAAAAACAGGTAGACAACAAGTAGACATTGGATGAATAAGCAGTCAGCAACAGGTGAACAATTATTGAAAATCAAATACTTAAAATAAACTCCGATAAATTGTCTTCTGTATTTAGTTGCAGTTTTTTACGAAGACGATAACGAGCCGTTTTCACACTATCGGGAGAAATATTTAAGATTCCCGCCATTTCTTTGATAGAAAGATTAAGCTTGATGAGTGCACATAACCGCAAATCATTGGGACTGATATCGGGGTAAAGTGATTTTATTTTGGAATAAAAGTTCTTGTTAACACTTTCGAAACAGGTATTAAAATCTTCCCAATCAGCATCGTGACCGGAGCTTTTGGTAATTATCTTATTAAATTCCTGAATCTGTTCATTTGCCGGAAAGGACTCCAATTTACTGCGGAGCTCCGCCAGCAATTCATTTTTCTGAAATATTTGCAAAGCCAAGGCACTCATTTGACCTTCTTTAAATTCAAGCTCATTTTGCAGTTGCTTTTCGCGAAGCACTTTTTGTTCCTCCTTGACTACCAGTAACTCTTCACGTGCTTTAAGTAACAGCTTGTCGCGATGATTTATTCTTTTCAGAATTATCGTAGTAATAATACCAACTAATAATAATATTGCCAGAACTCCATATAAAATAATGTTTGTCAGGCGAGAAACCTGGTTCTCCTTCTGTGCTATGGCGAGTAAACGTTCTTTTTCCGCAACATTAAATTGAACTTCCAATTGTTTAACAACGGCATCCTTTTCAGATGCTGCCAATTGATCTGAAAGAGTTACAATTTCCTGTTCAACTGTAAATGCTTCCTTATATTGCTGCTGATGCTGATGCCAAAGTGAAATATTGGTAAGTACTTTTTTCAAAAACAATTTATCAGCCAATGAGCTGGCAACAGACTTGGCTTTAAAAAGTAATTCACCAGCAGTCGATGTATTGTTGGAAGTCTCCAAATGCCATTCACTTAATCCGATAAGTGCAAGCACAATAGCCTGACGGTTTTGCATACTGTCAGCAATGGTCAATGCACGATCTAAAAACTTTTTACTATCTGTGAAATTTTTTAGTTCCCGTTCAATGGTTGCCAAATCGAGGTAAGCTCCGGGGACATAGGCCATTAAACCAAAATTCAATTGCTCATTCAGAGCTTTGGTAAAATAAATTGCAGCAGAATCGGCATTCCCTAATTGTCGGTGCGCTTTGCCAATAGTTGAAAAACTCAACCCACGTGTGCCAAATGAGTCGGGTTTTTGGCTTAGCCCTTCCAGACTTTCATGACTGAGGCGAATTGCTTCTTTAAATTTTCCCTGTCGGCTTTGAATAGTGCTGATTAACTGGAGACATCTGGATCGCCCTTCAGCTCCGGTAAGGTGATCAGTTTTTTCAATCTTCCGGAATAACTCCAATGACTTCATAGCATATTGAAGTCCCTGGCTATAACTGGTGCCATAACTACAAATCCCCAAATACAACATAGAATTTGCCATTCCCGGCAAATCATTCGCCAGAAATGCCATTTCATATGCCTGCCCAAAACTCTGCATAGCGGCAGAGTCGTTATCGACAATCAGTTGTTGCCAGCCATCAGCAAGAAGCTTATTCACATTGGAACCGTTGCTGCGAAGACAACAAACAAAAGCAAAACAAACAAGCAGTAAAAAACCCTTTATTTTCATAGGACCCTTAAAAATCAAAGGTATGAAAATAATAAGTTACATAAACCAATTACGAACTAAAATTTCAGGCAACTGATACGATCCAAAAACTTATTGCCACCTGAAAATTACAGGTGGCAATAAGAACTAAAAATGTTTTAGGGT
>JAEUTI010000062.1 GCA_016788065.1 Bacteroidia bacterium
ACTGGATCTTGCTTTAGGAAGGGACAATGGCATAACTGTTACACGAACCAGACTTCCTGTTAAGGAGGCAAACAAGCTCTTAGGAAGTGATATCACAAAAACGATTTCCTGGGAATTGAGATTCAAAAGCAATAAGAGCAAGCCAGTACATTTGATTGTTGAAGATCAGGCGCCATTATCGAATATCGCAACCATAAAAGTGGCTATGAAAGATCAGGGCAATGCCAGTTACAATACAACCAATGGTTTGCTCAAATGGGATTTTAATCTGGATCCGAAAGCTTACAAAGCTTTGAAGTTTACCTATGAGGTAACTCACAATAAAGATATGCCTTTGAGTATGTATTGAGAATATTGTTTGATATGCACAGCAGGTCCTTATAAATGGATCTGCTGTTTTTGTTTTACAGTAGTTGTAAACCATTTGGATTTTTTGGTACTAGTACTATCTTTGTATTCGTTATAGCAAAAAAGCAGCGTGAGTTACAAAATTTATGTGGTAGAATTATCTAAGAAGGTGTTCACACTGGATGCCAGGTTCAGAGCTGCCAATCCACAGTTTAACGGAGTTTTGGAATGTTTGTATGTTGGAATGACCAGCAAAACACCGGAAGAAAGGTTTAAGCAACACAAAACCGGATATAGAAATTTGAAAGGCCATAAATTGTCGGCTAACATTGTAGAGAAATATGGCACTTACCTCCGACCAAGTTTGTACAATCATATAAATCTGAAACCCATGAACCGTGAACAGGCACTGGAAATGGAGAAAAAACTTGCCTGGGATTTAAGACGGCAGGGGTATGCTGTTTGGTTTAACTGACAATTTTTGACCGCCTTTTGTTTTTATTGTCTTATTTAGCATTTTTTGGATGACCTAACTTTATGTTAATGAGAAACTTCCATAGATGCAATTTCATATAATTGGAATCTATTGAGAAAAGTAATAATATTGTATTCAATAGCGAATCATGTTTAAACTCTAAAAAAACAATTATGAAAAACATAGGTATTATTTTACTCTATCTGCTAACTTTTGGTTTTATTTCAGTTACATACTCACAAAAATGTGAAGTCACCAAAGATCCTATTACAGGTGATAAGGTTATCACTGCAAATTATAAGGATCGTTGGGTTTACATGGAGAATAAAGGTGAAAGTACCAAATTGTCAATTGTGAAGGGGTATGTTGGTGAACTCAACATTGCTTCTCCAGTTGGTGATGAGTTTATAATTAAACTTGATAATGACGAAATACTAAACCTGAAGACTTCTGCGGTTGCATCACCAAACAGTTATATCAGTCAAGGCGTGGTTTATACAAATTATACTTTTGAAACTACTTTGGATAAAGCTACAGTTGCCAAGTTGGCTGCTCATGCGCCTATCTTTATTCGATTTCCTGATTTAAAATCCGGAGATCGCGATTGGATCGACAAAAAGTATTATAAAGCCATTAATGTTGGAGCAAAGTTTATTATGGAGAATTAATTTTATGATTCTTTTAAGGGATAGAATTAGTTTGAATGAGGTCAAAGAGTAATTTATTTTGAATGTCTGCCATATAAAGCTGTAATACTTTCATACGATTTTAATAAGAAGGGTATTCTGAATTCACTTTTTGTTTTAATTTGTTTTTAATAGAAATATTAGATCATATTCATGATTAAAGGCAAACAATGTATGGAGTATAGCAAAGTAAAATTTCAAAATGTTAGATTTTTATTTTTGATTTTTTTGCTTCAACCTATTTTTTTACGATCACAATCTACAATTTACCACCCCTTTCCTGAAGATTCTGCCTCCTGGGTATCTGATATTTATTACAATACTTGTTTTGGTTATTGTGGGAGTCTTTATTATGAAATGAATGGTGACACATTAATCTCAGGTCAGTCTTATAATAAAATTTACAAAAGAGATGGTCAGTTTCATTACATTTCAGTACCCCCAAGCAGCATAGTTGGAGGAACATTTTCAACTTGTAGTTATGTGGGTGCTGTCAGACAAGATGTAATGAATAAAACTGTTTACTTTATAGATTCTGCAATGTCTACAGATACTTTATTGTATGATTTTAATTTGAATATTGGAGACACTATCAACAATTGGTACAATACTTCCGGAATTCAATGGCCGTTGATTGTTTCATCTATTGACTCCATTGCTATGAATGGAAATTATTTCAAACGCTTTAATTTCGATGGATATATTAGTGGATTGAATCGTAGTTTGATTGAAGGTTATGGTTGGTCGGGTGAATTGTTTGGCATTTCAACTTCTGCCCTTGAAGTAGTACTGGCTTGCGCAAATGGACATGTTTCGGGTACTGAGGCTTTTCTTAATGAATGTAATTTAGATCTGGATTGTAATAATTTGGTTTCTGCATTCGATGTTGATGACAATGTTCAATTGAAGATTTTTCCCAATCCCTTTTCAGATGAGTTGAGTATTGAATATCGGAGTAATAATGTTGCTGAATTGACTATTTATGATAGTACTTTAAGGCCTTTATTCCACAAAGAATTTTTAAGCAAAATTTCATTTAATACTTACATGTTAGAAAATGGGTTTTATTTTTATGAAGTAAAGTCAGATGGAACTAGTAAAAGAGTTGGGGTTTTAATAAAGAATTCACTCAGATAATTGCCTTGCCTACCTAATCATTCAATTATCAATAGTTATAAATGTTCGATTCAAATTGATTATTTTACTTTTATTTTCTAGTTTTGGTAAAAATCAATTCAAATGAAGTTATTTCACCTTATATTACTGTTCACTTGCTTTCTTCCAATTATTTCATTCGGTCAAACCGAACGATCTTTAGAACGTTCCAGAGAGGAGCGTTTTATTTTTATAGACAAAAAGTTCGATGCTTCCTTTTTGAAATCCATCGGGCCTTTTCAATGCGTTAGTAAGGATGGAGATGACCTGGGAGATATGCTGCGAGCTATTCGTGTTCAAGCGGTGAATGCAGGCGCCAACTGTTTTAAATTAAGAGATTTTCAGATTAATGACACCACTAAACAGTTATTACTTACTTTAGATACTTATCTAGCATCGGATCGCCAACTGGAACTAAATTCGGAGATGCATGAAACCAATGTTGTTTATATAATATCAGATGATAAATTTAGTGATAAGGATTATTCATTTAAATTAAATGGCGTAGCTATGAATATCAAGTCGGGATATTATCATAAGCATTATCTTGAAAAGGGAACTGAAACTATAATTAACAAGGGAGGATTTACCGGAACCAGTTTCCGATTAAAGTGGGAGGAAAATAAACCTCCGTTATTTTTAACAGTCTCCGGAATTGCATTTGCAGAACCAACCGGCATTACAGCCAGAGGTCCCGGAGTTGCTATCACTACCGGAAAGATAAATCAGCTTAGTAAAAATTTGGGGTTGTTGTTGGTGAACACTTTGGTAGAGATGAAGTGATTTAAGATCGATTTTTTAGTGTGAATTTTTAAATCTAAGATCAAGTTTGTTGTTTTCTATTAGATAAGTTCAAAAGTGGATTTATATCACAACTTTTGAAAGAGCATTTCATGGTACTCATGGTATTGTAATATAGGCAGAAAATGGAAAGGAAGCTTGATTATTTAGTTTTAAACACAAAAATCAAACTTTATTTATAATTTTGTTGTTCAACTGATAAAATAAGATACTATGAAAGTAAATAGATTTAAGAGTTTCGCTTTAGGTTGTTTAATTTTGTTATCGGCTTCTGATCTTTCAATGGCACAGGTTTCTTTTCAATGGGCCAGGCATTTTGAGGGAATTAATCTCATCGAGGGTTATGCAATTGCAGTTGACAACTCAGGAAATGTTTATACTGCGGGTGTTTTTTCGGGTACAGGTGATTTTGATCCGGGATCCGGGGTTGCCAATTTAACTTCAGTGGGATTTCAGGATATATTTATTTCTAAGTTAGATGCTTCAGGCAATTTTGTCTGGGTTAAACAAATGGGAGGAGCTGAGTTTGATTTTGGACTTTCAGTGGAAGTAGACGCTGCAGGGAATGTATATACCACAGGTGCTTTTTCAGGAACGGTAGATTTTGATCCGGGAGTTGGTGTCAGCAATTTAACTTCTTTCGGAAGTAGCGATATTTATGTTTCAAAATTGGATCCATCCGGAAATTTTATTTGGGTGAAGCAATTGGGCGGTATTGATTATGAACAAGCCAATGCAATTGTATTAGATCCTTCAGGGAACATATTCATAGCAGGAACATTTGAAGGTACCGCGGATTTCGATCCAGGATCCGGAACTAATAATTTAACTCCTGTTGCGGCAGGTGATGTTTATATTTGTAAATTGGATGCTTCAGGGAATTTTGGATGGGTTAAACAAATTGGAGGGAATGGATTTGATTTTTGTGGTTCACTTGATATAGATGCTTCCGGTAATTTATACTTTGCCGGAGCGTTTGAAGGTGCTGTTGATTTTGACCCGGGAGCAGGCAATACCACTTTAACGGCAGCTGGTTTCAGTGATTCATTTGTTTCTAAATTAGATGCATCAGGGAATTTTATTTGGGCCCGGAATTTTAGTGGTGCCGATTATGAGACTGCATTTTCTGTTGCAGCAGATATCTTCGGCAATGTTTTTGTCACCGGGTCTTTTGATGGAACATCAGATTTTGATCCGGGTTCCGGAGTTAACAATTTAACTTCTGCAGGCTTTCAGGATATTTTTGTTGTAAAACTAAATGCCTCCGGAAATTTTGTTTGGGCTCATCAATTAGGCAGTGTTGCTGACGATTATGGAAATTCTGTTGCGGTAGATGCAACTGGTAATTTATATCTTGCCGGTTATTTTCAGACAACTGTTGATTTCAATCCCGGTGCAGGAACTAATGCCTTAACATCTTTTGGTGAAAATGACATTTTTGTTGCCAAATTTGACCCTTCAGGTAATTTTGTTTGGGTCAATAGAATGGGTGGTATTGAATTTGATTATGCCTACGCTGTTGATGTTGATGCAACCGGAAATATTTACACAACCGGAGGTTTTGGAGACATTGCTGATTTTGATCCGGGAGCAGGTGTAACTAATTTGACAGCTTTAGGACGTGTCAATGCATTCGTACATAAATTGAGTGGATCTCCTTTGGATGTTAATGAATATGCTGCCGGTCAATTTCCTGTTATTTACCCAAACCCTAATAATTCCGGCTTGTTTACAATTGTTTTACCGGAAGAAGTGAAAATAACTATTACGGATGCATCAGGAAGATTGGTAATGACGAAAAAGTGTGAAGCCGGTGTAAATACTTTGCTTTTAAAGGATCAGCCAAATGGGTTTTACTTTCTTCAATTGTGGAATGATAGTCAGGTTTTGAATTATAAACTGGTTCTAAACAGATAAATTTAATTCCTGGCTAATTGGGTTCTTACAATTGATTTGACTGAGGTATTTTGCAAAAAGTAAATTTCTTCAAACACTGTTATTTCTGATTGAATACCGAACATCTGTTCTTAATTGAGAAATTATAATGTTCTACCAAAAACATCTGCCAAATCTCCCTCTCAGCAATTATGTAGAGAGTATTATCTACATTGAAGGTAACAACAAAGGGACCGGACTGCCTAAAACGGCGATGAGTTTGGTATTTAATCTGGAAGATAGTTTTAAGTTATATACAGATAAGAAATTTACTCAGTTTATTGACTACAAGAAATATTGGGTGGCCAATTAAATTAGTTTACCTTTATAAATCTAATTTTACCCAGAACTTTACCTTCTTTTGAAACAAGTTTTGAGAAATATAAGCCGGATTTTAATTGAGAAATATCCAACATTGGTTCAGATTTTGAAATTGGGATTGTTTGAATATATAATCCTTGTGAATTTACAATTAAGGCATAAATTTCATTTGATCCGTTAAATTCCAAATTTTTAATCGTTATGAATTCTTTGGATGGATTGGGAAATGGGAGCAGGCTGACAATTGTGGGTGACATTTCAGGAATTTGCAATGGAATTGGATTCGAAATTAGTGTTGTGACTGTATTGGTTACAATTGCTGGATTGAAATCAAATATTATGGAGGCTTTATTGTTAATTGCGTTACCAATATCTATTCCATTTTTACATTTGATAGCATATTTAAAGAATCCATGACTATTTAATGGGTCAGAGGATTCGGGAGGTAATGCCAATGGATTGAAAGTTATAATAAGAATACCTTGCCCATCAATTGACCAGCGGCAAGCATGACTTGACGATATAAATTTAAAGGTTGATAAATCCAATAAATTCGAAAGTGTATCTTGAATAATTACAAATGATGTAGGGAAATTGCCAGTGTTTTGAAAGCGGATAATATACTCCAATGGAGTGTTGTTTTGAAGTTGAGCTGGTGTAAAGATTTCGCCTTGTAAACAAGTTTTATCATTTGGATCAAACGAGCCAACTACAACTGCTTCAAATGCTGAAAAGTTATCAAGTGGTAAAGTATCACCTATAACGGGAATTGCTTCAAGTGAAAATGTGACTACTGATCCAATCGGTGTGCCTGGTGTAGTCTCAACTATCACTTGGATGGTAGTTTGGTCTAAAAAATTTAATGTTGACAAATTCCAGAATAGTGTATCTCCAGAAACAAAAGTTGGTGAAGGAATTGCACTTATAAAATCAACTGATGTATCAATAATTAGCTTTGTACTGGCATTCGAAATGGTATTTCCATAGTTGGAAATTGTTAATTGTAAAGATGTTTCGAAACCAGGATTAAATACATTAGTATTTGTCACATCTGCTTTTAAATCGAAGATATTTGCAGGGAGGTGAATTGCAAAATCTACACTATCAGTTTGACCGGTATAATTGAATATTGGTGGCGTTATTGAAGCAAATGGAGTTGGCGAAGAAGGTGAAATGGAGCCGGACATATCTGTTACAAGTAAATAATCACCCAAAGCATTGGTTGTAGCAGTATAAGTTGCAGGATTGACCGTCATTAATATTTGATTTATTCCCACCTCTCCGTTATTTTTGAATCCATCATTGTTGGTATCAAAAAATACATTTCCCTGAAGAGAAAATAGAGAATTTGTTCTGCGGTAAATACCGTCGAAATAGGCATCAGAATAAAAATTGCCATTTAGCAGACAGAGGAAATTTTGAGCATTGAAACTTGAATCGGTATCGAGTTGTAACCATGAACTTCCTTCGTCAGTTGAGTAAACAACTTCAGCGTAGCCCAGAGTACTATACCAAACATTACCAAATTCAATTATTTCACTTTTGCAATAATCGGAAGGATACCATGTTAATCCAGAATCTGCAGAAATATAAATCATGTTGTAGTATTTAGCAACCAGTTTAGTGCCAATTTGCTTTATGTAGTCGTAGTCTCGTGCAACCCCATTGCAAAATGCAAACATGGGTAGCCATGTTTGCGCCAAATCATTATATTTAAAAATATATCCTACATTAGTTAATGCAAACAGTTCAGAATTGAATGAACCAATGACTCCACCAGTTGCATCGTTATTTGGGGAACACCCATTTATTGAAATTCCTGGAATTGGCGGTACATATTGCCAACTGATACCTTCATCATTGCTTTTGAGAATTGTATCTGATTGGCTAATATATATATCTGAATTAATCCTAACAATACTAACTCTTTCGTGTAATGAAAAATTTGCAATAGGGATTAATAAGGTGTCCCAGGTTAACCCATTGTCATAAGACTTATATAAATAAGAATTTTGTTCTTGATTGATTGCATATATAGTGTCATTATAAAAAGTCATCTTAATTAATGGTTCTGTATATTTTTTTTGCCAAGAATTTCCTCCATCTGAACTCATCCAAAAGTCGGTTAATGTTGAGGCAAAAAGCTTGCCTTTATTTGCGTACAAAGATTTAATAAAATGTGCAGTTGTCCCGGTCTGTGTAGGTAATAAAATATTTTGACTGGGTATATAAGTAAATACGTTTTGGTTGTTAGCATGTTTTATTACTCTGTTGCCGCTGTTTGTATACACTCCCTCACTGGTTAATTGAAGTATTGGCCATGAACTATTAAACCACGTGTTGCCGCTATCACTACTAGCAAATACGTTACCAGAAGATCTAACATATAATGTATCAAATAAATTGATGAGTTCACCATTTCCAATTTGACTTGCTGATAATAATAAATCAGTCCATGTTGTTCCAAAGTCACAACTTCTTATAAGTTTCATACTTTGGAGCGTAGTATCAAAATCTGCGATGTATATACAATTACCGAAAATTTTGAATGTTGTAACAAAATATCCTGAATATATTTCAGTCCAGGGTGGTAATCCATTTGGAGAAAAATTAACTTTGTTTGAACCAGTTCCGGAAATACCTAATACACCATTGCCTTCTGTATAGATTCTTTGGAATAGTGGACTTGGTGTTACCCATGTTGCTCCTCCATTTGTTGACTGTTTTCTTACAGTATCAAAGGTAAAAAACAAAACGTTCGATGATTTAATAAGTTTAGCCCCATGGCCTTCCCCATCCATTAGATAAACAGGCAATTGCCATGTAAGTCCATTATCATAACTCGATATACTTTTTGTTTCATAATCCAAAGCTGAATTAATTCTTTCACTATATATGACAACTATGGTATCATTATAATATGCAACATCAAAACAAAAACTATTTACTAAATTGGATTTATTCCATGTCAATCCTTCATTTTGAGATATGTAAAGTCCGCTGATGGAGCTAAGCCATATTTCATTTCCTACTCTCTCAATATCAGTAAATACCCCGCCATAAGGTCCAGGGACTTTAGACCACTGAGACAATGCCGAAGAATTGATAAAAAGAGTAAAAATTAAAATATTTATAGCCGTTTTCAATAACTTATGTTTTAAGTATTGTTACAAAGATTCACCAAACACATCAAATTTAATAGAAATTTGGGTTTATTTAACTTTTATAATTATTTATGGCAATTATTAAACTTGATAAACTCTGCCTTTTTTGACATAATACTTGATGGATTTGAGAGCATTATTGTGTTTTGGTCATAATTCCAAGATTGATAATTGCTATCTTTGATAGGTTAATTTTGATTATCATGCATGTATAATATTGAAATACAGCTAGATATATCGAGTTAAACTTTGAAATTTTCATGCAATAATTTAAAGTCCCCATTTTAAATGATAAATCAATTATCATGTTCTACCAAAAACATCTGCCAAATCTCCCTCTCAGCAATTATGTAGAGAGTATTATCTACATTGAAGGCAACAACAAAGGGACAGGACTGCCTAAAACGGCGATGAGTTTGGTATTTAATCTGGAAGACAGTTTTAAGTTATATACAGACAAACAATTTACTCAGTTTATTGACTACAAGAAATATTGGGTTGCCGGACTACAAACCAAGCCTACCAATGTCGAGAGTTATGGAACTAGTAAGATGGTAGTAATACAATTTAAAACCTTAGGAGCTTTTATTTTTCTTAATGATCCTCTCCATTATTACACCGATAATTATATTCCCCTTGATGCAGTTTTCAATAATTTGGCTTGTGATACCTGGGAGCAGTTATTGGAAGCACAAACAATCCGGGATCGTATAGCAATTACAGAAAAATTCCTGCAACACCAACTTTCAACTCGTAAATTACCGGGCAAAAAACTAGTTTCAACCATCGAACTTTTAAGCGATTGCAGTCACAATTTGACTATTAATGAAATTTGCAGGATATCTGGCATCTCCAGAAAACACCTCAATAATTTGTCGAAAGAGTATACCGGCGTTTCTCCAAAAATGTTAGCTTCCTTAAACCGGCTACAGTCCTCATTGAAGACCATCAGTTCAGCGAAAGCAGGCAAGCTTTCAGATGTGGCTTATGAACTTGAGTATTTTGATCAGGCTCATTTCAATAATGATTTTAAACGATTTACCGATTTAAAACCAACTGAATATGTGAAGCTGACGGAACATATTCCATCCCTGAAACAGGTGCCACATTTCATCCCTTTTCAATAACAGGTTACATTTTTACAATTTTCTTAAGAAAAGGGGTTTTAGTTTTGCCAAACCTTTTAACTCCAAAAATTATGATTCGAAATATTTTATCTGTTATTACAGGATTGGCAGCGGCTATTATTACATTTTTAATAGCTGAATCCATTAACGGTACCATACATCCCATACCACCCACACTCGATTTTCAGGATAGTGCCGCCGTAAAAACATTCTACAACAATCAACCATTTTCCATGTGGTTTTTAGTGTTGGCAGGCTGGATTACCGGCTCATTTCTTTGTGGGTTACTGATAAAATTGATCAGTCGGTCATCTGACAAAAAACTGCCTTTCATTGCCGGAATCGTATTGACATTATCTGCGGTCACTAATTTTTATTTATTGCCACATCCCACCTGGTTTATTGTTGTTGGTTTATTGGTATTTGTTCCATCTGCCTTGGCGGGACATCAATTAATTCTAAGTAAATCCTATGGAAAGTAATAACACATTTGAACAATTGAAGAAAGTGCTTGTTAAATTTGAAAAGCACTTATCGGTTTTACATAACAAACCTGACAATTACTATCTAAACACACCAGACAAAGTAAATAAAAAGAAGCCTGAATTTTTTGGTGCTGTGCAAATTAAGAAAACTTATGTTTCATTTCATCTAATGCCTGTATATTACTACCCGGAACTGCTCGATGCAATCAGCGATGAGCTCAAGAGTAAAATGCAAGGAAAATCGTGTTTTAATTTTAAAGAAATTGATAAATCGCAACTTTCAGAATTAAAGTCCCTGACCAAATCAGCTTTTGAAAAGTATCAGGAAATGGGGAGGGTTTAAATTAAAAGGGGAGCTTTCACCTGGATTGGACGGAGATGCTGGTTTCTATATCGCAATAAAATATAATATTTGGGATCACTAGCGTTGCGTTAAAATTAGTTAAAGTTCTTTGAAAGCATTGATATTACTAGGTTTTGACTGTTTAATTCTTGGCAACGATTTGAATTAATTTACAGTTTCCTTTGCATAAACTATTGATTATGAACAAAGGGAA
>JAEUTI010000068.1 GCA_016788065.1 Bacteroidia bacterium
ATATCTGTCCATGGGTACTATGTGTTGCATGAGTTTGATTTTCCCTAAAAATAGCAATCAAAATGCTCGAGTTAGGAACAATTTTTCAATAGAAATTAACAAAGGGATGAGGAAAATTAGTATTTTCACAGTCTGCCGTTAGCAGACATTTTTAAATGACCGACAGAATAATATTATCTATTGTATCCGTGACAATGCTTTTGTTGGCAATTAGACAACAAGATCGTTTTAGTAAAATTATTACTGGTGGACTGACAATTGGTATATTATTGACCTGGATTGCTAATCCAATATTAATTACAATTAGTTTTGTTATTTATACAATTTGCTCCTTGCTGACCGTGATTTATGGGATAATCCAAAATCATTTATCGACACAAATACGGATAACTATTTGTTTGACTGGCTTAATAGTATTGACTAGGGGTGTTTTTGCTATTCAACATTACCCGTTCGCGAATGAAATGAAATGGTTAATGATTATTCAGGTGATTACATATTTTCTATTTATAATTCATACCAAAATCAAAATTACTCCAGAGACAAGTTTTATGACAATTTTAATGATAGGCTGCTTGCTGCAATTTTTTTAAATTATAGACTTGAAAATAAAAACATCTGCTAACAGCACATTTGCAATAGGCGGAGCTTCGTACTCCATAGACATCCCGATAGCTATCGGGATTGTGGTAGTCGAGAGTTTTGTACTCCGCTTCAACATTTGTGGTAAAAATCCCGACTTAACGCAAAGGCCTAAAACGTTAGACGTAAAGCTATAAGACATGAAAGGAATAGGATTTATATTAACTTCGATCTTGTATTTGGTTCCTACCATTTTACTAGTAGTAAAGACGTATCCTAAAGTCAAACCTATGCTAAAGTCATTCAGGTATGACCTAATTTACTATTCAGCGATCGGGATCATAACAGTTATTTACTTAATCATTTTTGGACAAATAACTCAAGCCCTTCCTATTGATAGTTTTTTTGGCAGCACAATCTTTATACTATATCTTTTTGCCATTTATCTGACTACTCCATGCATACTGTTTGCTTTGATTCTCTGGAGTATCGATTATTTCAAAAGGTTAATAGTCAAACACTCAACAAAGCACAACTCCTGACAGGCAGTTGGCAAGAGGGCCATCTGATGTTTATGGAAAAGTATTAAATTGGCAGCCGTCACCAACTGACAAACCTTAAGCGGTCAGCACAAAAGACCACATAACCATTGAGACAGACAACAATCATATTGACAATTCTTTGCTTGACGACTTTATCGTTTGGGCAGAAGTTTATGATTAAAGACGATGACACTTTACTATATCAAGAAACAATGGAAGTTCGTGAAAATGGCGACACCGTTTATCTCGGTGCTTGCTGGACTTTTGACAAAGTAAACGGACAAATAGTTAATCAAACAGACGATCGCTGTTTGCGACAAGGGCTTTGGATAATCACCGATAGTTTAGGAAACTATTGGACAGGAACATATCACAACAGTGAAGAAATAGGTATTTGGAAGCGTTTTGACAAAAGTGGAAAAATACTTAAAGAATCAGAAAAGGTTTCTATCGGCAGGGACACATACAAGGTTAAGGAAATTGATTACACAAGCGGACAACCTTTAACTCTAATTGATAAACCATTCCTTTCTTTTTATATCAAGAACCTTGTTGCTATAATGGTAATTCTATTCGTGACTTTTTTCGGCAGAGTTTTCATTAACAGCAAGATCTACAACTCAGAAAACAGGACAGACTTTTCACCTATTTACTTTCATTTTGGACCATTGGTTACTAAGAACTTCGGACACAGTTTGCTTTGCATTTTTACATTTTGGTTTTCCAATTACAAACCAGAAAACAAACGGCTTGTATTAATAAGCAATACATTATCTGCAATAGCGTTGACAATTTTCTTTGGCATCATAATCGGATTTGCACTTACAGGAGAAATATGATAAATTTGAACGTCAGAACGGAAAACCGAACCACTAAAAGGCATTTGGCAAAAAGCGGGTTCGGTGCTCTCAGTCTGTTTAGCGCTTCGATCCTGAAAGCTTTCGGGGAAACAGAACATATTATAAAATAAAAACATCCGCGGATTTTAAAATAATATTATCTTAGGCAAATGAAAATGGAAACTTCAATCATAGTTATTGCACGAACTGCTGATAGTAATAAATTAAGGACGACAATATGAAAATTAGTTACATCTCCATTCTTCTATTGATTACTCTGGGTTGTGGGCATGAAACAACCAAGGAAGATGCAATAAAACACTTCATTGAAGTTTATGGAATTTATCACAACGACTATCAAAGTAATTTAGTATGGTCGAAACCATTAGAACAAGTTCAGAAAGATATGAAGAATGGAATTATAGCTGACAATTCTACCTTGACTACGATTCAAGGAGATATAAAAACCGGGCTTGAAACTCATAAAAGTTCTTTAGCCAAATTAGATAAAGTGAAATCTATTGCCTGCAAAAACAACATTCTTGAAAAAGCAAAGGAAAGCATAATCGGACAAATAAACACGCAGAATGACTTGATTTCATATGTAGAATTGCTAAAAGGAGGGTTAGCAGAAAATGAAATCGAAGAATTCAAAAAGTTATCCTCAAGAATACAAACAAATGCTGACAAAATTGAACTCTGGCGAGACGATTTAAAAGCATATCGAAATGAGTTTAATTTCACGAGAGAAGACACAAAACAAATTATAGACAAATTTGGACTCTAAGAGAAAGAAGCAAAATAATAATTGCCAACTAAATTTTAGAAGCTAACGTCAGGTTGGATAGAAACGAAATGCTGACAGAAATCATAGATAAATCTTACGGTCTTTTTGCAAAGTATCATCCTAATGGACAGTTGGACATTTGCACAAACTGTTGTATGTCACCTGCTGCTGCAGTAAAATTGGCGAGTTTACCTGTCAGAGAAATTCCAAAAGATTTATTAGCAGAATATAATGACGGTGCTAAACCCTACAAGACACGAGTTGAAGAAATAAAACATTTCCTACCAAGGTATTTGGATCTTGTAGCACAATTTGAATTTCCAACCCATTCAGCAGAACTATCGTTTTCTAGACTTGTACCTTTTGACCAAAATGAATGGACGAAAGAAGAATTGGATTTGCTATACCAATTTCCAAAGGAGTATTTCAAACATTGTCTTTCAATATATCCGATACCTTCATTCAATGACAGTATTGACAACATTTTAATTATGCTTTGGAAAGCTGGTTTCAATATAAATGAATTGCTGACTATTTGGGAAAACGAACAGACGAATGAAAGCGCATTGCATTTTCGGGACCTACACTTTCATGGCTTCAACAAATACAATCAGATTAAACTTTCAAGTGCTTTTGGCGATAAAGAACTTGCGGATATCTTACGGATATGGCTGGAAACAGAAACTGTAAAGCAAAATTTTGCGGACTTAATTGCACGCCTAATTATTGAAAAGAATAAATTGGCGGATACAGACATTAACGAACTAAATATATTATATGACATCATTCGAACAAAGAAAGACGGCTTATAACGCAGGTTTTACCTGACACGGGGCGATCTGCAGACCCATAACTAATGAACTGTGTGCTTCTGACAAATTTTTTTCGCCGAAAATTACCAAAACGCAAAGCCCAAGACCATAAGACACTATAAAGAAAAAACGATGAGCAAAATAATTATCCAATCTACTTTACTTTTATTGACTGGCTTATTGATTGTATTATTCATTGATTACAATTTTAATATCCATGAAAATATTTCCAGTGTTTTTCAAGTAAAACCTTTAGGCATAATAATTTTGACTTATACTATTTCCATATTGGTTTGGACGTTCAAGAAGCTAAAATTAAAACAGCCGGAAATAAATCTGATTAGATATACAGTTTTAGGGACAATTATTGTTTTTATATCCGAAGCGGTTTATCAATTGGCACGCCAGCTGACTTTTACTGAACTAGATTCTGATGCCAGAATAAAGATGTATATTTCTAGTTTGAGTGGAATGACTCTATTTGGAATGATAATCTCATTTATAATTTCTCACCAATTAAAAACAAGAAATTCCACCAGAACCGTATTATTTGTTATAATTTTCATGTTCAGTTGCTACATTATTCAGAAATATTGGATGAATTCATAATTAACGTGCTACATTCTGAAAACCAACTGCCCATTGTGCCGCAAGTCTCTTATTTTAAAAATAGAACCTACTCCTTTCTTATCATGCATTAACCAGAATAAGACAATGCCGTTATCTTACTAAAATTCAATATTTTATTTCACATTTCTTTTTATCTTAGCAGATCAACTAATGGATAAGTATTCCACATCCATTGAAAGTTATAGTCAATATGATACCAAAAGGAGAAATAGACAACTAAAATCAAAGTATGAGAAAAGTAATTGCAGCTTTCAATATGACGCTTGATGGTGTTTGCGACCACACAACCGGAATTCCAGGTGAAGATTTACATCAACACTATTCTGATCTGTTAGATAATTCAGGGGTTATTTTGTATGGCCGGACAACTTACGAACTTATGCAATTCTGGAAAACAATATTGCAAAATCCAACCGGAAACAAATATATGGATGACTTTGCAATTTCAATAGACAGAATTCCAAAAATTGTCTTCTCCAAAACACTCGCAGACACAAACTGGGACAGTGCAAAACTTTCAAACCTTCCTCTTAACGAAAAAGTTATAGAACTCAAACAACAAGCCGGAAAGGATATTGCTGTTGGGAGTCGAAGCTTGATTATTCAATTGTTAAACAGCTATCTAATTGACGAATTTCAAATTTGCATCCATCCTATTATTGAAGGAAAAAGACTAAGACTCTTCGATCAAATCAAGGACAGAATAACATTGAAACTCAACAAGACAAAAACGCTTAACTCTGGTGCGACAATATTATTTTACGAGCCAATTCGAGGGTAAACTAATCAATTCGCCAGCGGGCAGATGCTACGAAATCGCCAACTTCTGCAAGCACTAACCGTTTGCGGCCATTTTAGAACAACACTACATGCAAGAACTAAAAGATATAATTGATTGTTACGACAAGACTGCGGAAAGCTATGCGGACAAGTTTATTAATGAACTAGATGAAAAACACTTTGATCAAATTTTACTTAAAGCATTCGGCAGTCAAAACATAAACAACGGAAGAATAATTGACTTTGGATGTGGACCAGGACAAACAACAAAGTTTCTCTTTGATAATGGTTATCAAAATATTTTAGGAACAGACATTTCTACAGAAATGGTAAAGGTGGCAACACGTCTAAACCCAAACATCGAATTTGAACAATCCAACCTGTTGCAGCTAAAATATGCCGACGGAAGTTTTGGCTCCGCAATTGCCTTTTATGCGATTGTTCATTTTGACTATGAACAAGTAAAAAAAGCACTAATTGAAGTTAAAAGAGTGCTTTCAAAAAATGGCGAATTTTTATTTTCATTTCATATCGGAAAAGAAATAGTAAGCCTTGATAAGTTTCTTGACAAAGATGTAAAAATAAAATTCCAATTCTTTGAAGTTGATAAAATAAAGACCATTGTTGAAGAAGTCGGATTTGAAATAATTGACATCATCAAACGGCAACCATATAAAACCGAACATCAAACAGAAAGAGCATATATTTGGACCAAAAACAGTCACTAGCAACGGTTTGACAAAACAGTGGGTTCAGAGGTTAAATGATGCCGATAGTTATCAGTATGATGCTGCGTTTCAAGTTCTACGGTGGTTGATCTCGCCACTTATGAGGAGCTGCTTCGAAAAACGCGCTATCGCCACACTACTAAAACGTAACCAACAATAGTAAAATGACTGACTTCAATCTCGAGACAAAAGTTATCCGAAAATTTGTTTTAAAGGAAAAACAGGAACGGTATCTTACTTTTATTCAAAAAGACAAAACGCGTTACAAGTTTTTGAATGACCTGTATCATCCGACCTTCTTTAGAGTCGACCTTTTTAAACAAATATCCGGACAACATGAAAGTGATGAGATTAAAGAAGTTATTCAACAACTAAATGTGTCAGACTGTTACATAATCTCGACAAATAGAGATATAGATGGAAAACGTATGGACACAGATCGTGCACTGAAAGAAGCTTTGTCAAGCTGGGCAGACCAAGGAACATTACTAGTTTTTGGAGATGCAGAGATTGTATATCGAGAACATGAAGCACTAAAGGACAGGTGGATAAGCAGACTCATGTATTGATCCTAATATCGCTGCTTACACTGCGTGTGCCACAGGCTAGGGGATGTGCAACAACAACTGTTTCGCCGAATTTCGAAAAACATGTTTTCAACACCCAAGGGGTTTCACTTGATTTTTTACGTATCGAAAATTGTAAGTGATTAATAATTTATGTAATAATAAAATTTATATTGTCACCTCAAAATTTGGCAATTGGTTTTAGATGATGTATTTTTATGGAGGCCATAAGAAAGGGGATTCTGCAATCCTGTTAAATTGCTAATCTTAAAAAGATTTAATAATCGCTTAATAATTTGTGGTTTAGGTATGGTCAAATGAATTAGCTTTAATTTTAAAAGAAACAAAAGTTGACCAAACAAAAATCAAATTTAAACTGGTATTTTCTAGTAGTAGGAATTTTTATCCTGTATATAAGTTTGACAAACAATCAAACTAACAGAGAAACAGAATTAAAAAAAATAACTGTTGAACTTTACAAAGACATAACTCTTGTAAAAGGACGAAAAAGTTCTGTTGAGTATAAATTTTGGACTAAGGAGTATAACAATCAATTTAACATTTTAAACGGAAGCATAAGCAAAGGAAAGCACGAAGCTATATCAAATTTAAAAGGCGGACAACTGGTTGATTTGTATATTTCTCCTTCCGAATTTGAAAATCTTTCCCATGAGACTGAAAATATTACAGTTGAAGGGATAAGTTTAAATGGAATATTTTTGATGACACAGGCAGAGTTTTACCGAAATAGAGAATTGTACAAATTTCGATTAGAGATCTTTTCTGTTTTTACGGCATTAATGTTATTACTGAATGGTTTGATTAAAATTCCTAAAAAGATAAATTATATAATAATTGGGGTATTTATTGGGTCTATCATCATAATGAGAATTTTTGAAATAGGAATTTATTAAAACCATTAAACCCTTGATTCTCGATAACTATTAGGAGTGAGAAATGAGAAGCCTTCTACTACCAAAACCACGTATAACCTTATACTCGATTAAAAATAAATGAAATCAAAAGCCAATTTTAGTAAAACCAAAATCAAAAATATGTTCCGTCTTGGATTCAAAATGGCATTTGAAACAAAGGACAAAAAGAAGAAGTGGGAAGACATTTTTACGCTTTGGTGGTGCGCCGCAACAAATGGACATGTTCGATCTCAATTTTACTTAGCAACTTGCTATGACCATGGAAAAGGAACCAAAAAAGATTTACAGCAAGCGTTTGAATGGTACTTTAAAGCCGCTAAAGCTGGGCATCGAGACTCACAGTTTAATGTTGGTTTCTTTTTCGGACATGATGAACTAGGAAATATAAATCACAAGAAAAAAGTTTTCTGGTACATGAAAGCTGCAAAAGCCGGATTAATTGATGCGCAACGAGACTTGGGTTATTCATACTTCTATGGAGAAGGCATCAAAAAGGACGTAAATAAAGCTATTTATTGGTATAAAAAAGCTGCTGACAAAAATGATGCAAAAGCAATGTATAATCTAGGACTCTGCTATAAATATGGTGACGGAGTTATTAAATCAAAACGTTGGGCCAGGCATTATTTTGAAAAAGCAGATAAATTTGGTCATAAACTTGCAAAAGGACAATTAAAACGTTTAGATAAAGAATACATGCTCCCGCGAACATGAGTTTTGAGTACGTCGCCAGACAGCTCGAATAGCAACATTTGAGCATTTATAACAGTTGGTACTGGCAAATTTCGCATTGCTACCAGTGTGTTTCGAAAGCAAAAACATTGTATGACGAAATGAATAGAATTAAGAATACTTAAAATGTTGAATAAGAATACTAAAAAACAGGTCCTGTAAATAATTTTGTGTAAATCTATTTTTAAAAGCTGTAGGAAATGTTGGCAGTAATAAATAAAATTACTAACCTTAAACTACAGAATCATGGAAAAGGACAAATTAGATTTACCAAAGGACTTTTTTAAGCAAT
>JAEUTI010000007.1 GCA_016788065.1 Bacteroidia bacterium
GTCAGGTAATTGTTTTTGAAAGTCTTCAGCAGCTTCAAAGAAGTGCTCCACACAAACAGCAAAAAACTCTTCCATATTAGTTGCTGCATAAGGCCTGAGGAATGAAGATTCCCCATTTTGTAATCTGGTAAATTCAGGAAGAGCAATTTCTTCCCAGCTATCCACATAATTGGCAAATCTCTTATCGAAATCGTTGCCATACTTAAGTTGAATGCGAAGTGCATGTGCCATTTCATGCAGGCCCAGATTATATTTATCTTTTTCATCGGCGAAACCTTCCATGAAATCTTTCCAGGAAAGAAACAAAACGCCGGAAGTAGAAGCTCCGCCTTTCAGATATCTGTCGAACATTTTGGAGTAAAAAGATTCCGGGAAAATACGAATGGTTTTGTAATGACTGAAACCCGAAGTATTGAAGCCAAATGAAATTTGTGCAGCAGTTCCCGCAATGGCAACATGCATTTCTTCTGTCACTTCTAACCCTTCTCTTCCTTCTAAACTTTTGGAATAAATGAACTCAAAACATTTCTCAATCATCCGCACTTTGCCAGCTTCCGACAAGTTCCGGTAAAAAGAATTATGTTTTTCAAGGTTTGCCCCTATCTCTCTAAATTCGGCATTTTTATATGGCCTGAACAATAAAAGCAGCCAGACTTTAAGTTTTGATGATGACATCTGATTGGCATAAACCATCAGCAGTATAAATACCAGAATAATTGCGATCAGAAACGTACCTGATAAATTCATGGAGTTATACTGTAAACAGGTAAACTACCTGGCTCCGGACTTGAAACCTGAAATTGCAGATCTGGTGTATTCTGACAACACCAGTGTACCACTCATTTCAGCTCGTTCAACCAACAAAGAATCCCAATGATCGGTACCTTTCCAGAAAACCTGTTTGAGTGCTGCCATGGCTTCGGGACTGCTTGCAGAAAGTTTAGATGCAAGTTCATCGACAGCCTTATCAAGTTCATCGATGGTATTAAAAACATCTGCATACAAACCTTTTTCACGGGCCCATGCAGCCGATTGCCATGCAGTGGCATTTATTGATAAAGATGTGAATGCTGCAGTACCAACTTTACGTTCTACGGCAGGTCCAACTACAAATGGTCCAATACCTACAGCTAACTCCGATAATTTCACAGCAGCGCTTTCATGAGCGAGCGTATAATCTGCAGCGGAAGCTAATCCAACACCTCCACCAACTGCTTTTCCCTGAACACGTGCAATTACGAATTTAGGTGCCTTTCTGATTGCATTAATTACCATCGCAAATCCGGAAAAAAATTGTCTGCCTTCATCAAAACTATTTATCGACATCAGCTCATCAAAAGATGCACCGGCACAAAATGCTTTTTCACCGCCACTGCGTAATACAATGACATTAACTCCGGAATCATTTCCTGCTTCCGTAATGGCAGCTGCAAGACCTCTTAAAAGTTCTCCAGGCAAAGAATTACTTTGAGGATGAAAAAAAGTAATTGTTGCAATTCCGTTATTATTTGATGTTTGAATTGTTCCTTCGTTCAACATAGAAACCAAATTAAATTAAATAATCAAATTTTATTTTCCCAGCACCCGTTGTTTCTCCAGTAAAAATTCCGCTTCAGAAAGCAGGCCTTTTTCCTTTAAAGCTCCAAGGCGCTCCAAATGCTGTAATTTATCTTCGAATGTTCCAAAATTTATTGCTCCGGAAGATGGTTGACCGGTTTCATTTGGTTTGTCGGAAATAGATGAGTTTTTCCTTTTTCCAATTCTCTTTAAAAAATAAAAGAGTGTCACAAGCAATAGAACAGCAACCAGTGAATTAAAGACGATCAAAATCCGGTTACTTTGATTTAATTTCAGATTTTCACCTTTGAAAGAATTGATATTTGCTTCGAGTTTTTTTCTGTAATCATCAATTCTGATTACCTGATCACGCAGATCTGCACTCGTCAACTTCTCAATTTTGTAAAAGGAATCCAATTGATTTATTTCCATCTGCATGCGAAGCACCATTAATTCCAGACTGTCGATTGTCTTCTGGGAGTTTTCGCTTTTTGAACTGACAGTCCTGGAACTTTTCGCAACAGGTTTTACCTGAGCAAAGCTATTGCCGGCTACTGACAAAATCAGCAGACAGATACCCAAATATAACCTGAAACTTTTCATCATTCCTATTCGTATTTTATATATCTTCTTTTCTCTCCACAAGGGTAAGAACTGTTTCAGTAGCAACAGTTTCCCCTTTTTGATTCTTCACTTCTACATCCCACTCCACTACGCCTTGCGGAATTTGTCCTTCTCTTTTTTCCTTCTTGGTTTTCCTTTTGCAGGTTAGACGCACCGAGATGGTATCACCCACATAAACAGGCTGTGTAAATCGCAGATTATCTAAACCATAATTTGCAAGTACCGGTCCTTTTTTAGGATCGACGAACAGGCCTGCTGCAGCAGAAATGATAAAATATCCGTGAGCTACTCTTTTTTCGAATACAGATCCTTCCAATGAGGTTTCATCGGTATGTGCATAAAAGAAATCGCCACTGATACCGGCAAAGTTCACTATATCGGCTTCTGTTACAGTACGGCGATGCGTAAACAAAGTATCTCCGATCTGAATTTCTTCAAAATATTTTCTGAATGGATGAATTACATCTTCTTTTACTTCTGCGCCACGGATAAACTCTTTACAAATATGTGTTAGCGTAGTTGGGGAACCTTGAATTGCAGTGCGCTGCATGTAATGTTTCACACCTCTGATGCCGCCCATTTCTTCGCCACCACCGGCCCTTCCCGGTCCACCGTGTACAAGGTGTCCGAGTGGAGATCCATGTCCTGTAGATTCAGCCGCGCTGGCTTCATTGACCACCATAAGCCGACCATGCCATGCGGCAGTTCCCATAACAATTTCACGGGCAAAGTTGTTATCGGCTGAAAAAACTGATCCTACCAAACTACCTTTACCTTTTCTGGCAAGTTCAATGGCATCATCCGTATTTTTATATCCCATAATGGTACTCACGGGACCAAAGGCTTCAATATCGTGTGGACCGTTATTTTTAATTCCATCCTTGCAATGCAAAAGCATGGTTGGCATAAATGCTCCAGTTGCTTTATCGGCACCGGTTACTTCAAAGTCATTTATATTTCCGTAGGCAACCTCACAACTCTTAAGCAATTCTGCTACTTTGGATTTCACCTCAGCAACTTGTCCGTTACTTGCCAACGGTCCCATTTTAACACCTTCCACAGCAGGATTACCCAATTTCACGGCAGCAAGTTTCAACTTCAATTCTGAAACCACTGCATCAGTGAGATGTTCCGGAACCAGAATACGGCGAATCGCAGTACATTTCTGACCTGCTTTAACGGTCATTTCTCTGGTAACTTCCCGGATAAACAATCCAAATTCTGCAGAGCCCGGTTTAGCTTCCGGCCCCAGCATTGAAAAGTTTAAGGAATCGGCTTCCATATTAAAACGAACCGAATTTTCTATAATAGCAGGATGTTGTTTCAGCATTCTGCCGGTAGATGCAGAACCGGTAAATGTAACTACATCCTGAAGGGTAACATGATCAAGAATATCTCCTGCTCCACCACAAATTAATTGTAGTGCACCGGGAGGTAAAATTCCGGAATTGATAATTTCGCGAACCATCAATTCTGTCAGGTATGAAGTAACTGTTGCGGGCTTGATTATGGCAGGTACACCGGCTAAAAACGTTGGCGCAATCTTCTCCAACATCCCCCAACAGGGGAAATTATAAGCATTTATGTGGATAGCAACACCATGCAGTGGTACACAAATGTGATGTCCAAGGAATGTTCCGTTTTTAGAAATTTGTTCGGGATTACCTTCTACCAGAAATGTTTCATCGGGCAATTCACGGCGCCCTTTACTGGCAAAAACGAACATTGTTCCGATGCCTCCATCGATATCAATCCACGAATCAACTTTAGTAGCACCGGTTGCTGCTGATAATTCATAAAAAAGTGCTTTTTTATCGTTCAGAAACATGGCCAGCTTCTTCAGCATAAGCGCACGTTCATGAAAAGTCATTTTGCGCAATGCAGGACCACCTACATTTCTGGCATAATCAAGCATTGCCTTAAAATCCACACCTTCAGAACCGGCAATTGCAATTTGCGTTCCGGTTACAGCATTAAAAAGAGGGGTTCCGTTTCCTGTTCCTGCAACCCATTCGCCGGCAACATAACTTTTTAGTTTCATAAATATATTGTGATGACGTTACAAATATAAGACAGTTTTAATGTTACCAAAAGTCGTTCAGAGCATTGAAAACACTAAGTTTTGAACATCCCGGACTCAGCCATTACTTTTCCAGGGGGCATAACCGGAATCCTGAATTTTGAGATCTTCAGGAACTGAACGTAATGGCTCGCATGGCTCCAGGGTATTTTCAAGATCAGCAGGTAGTTGCTGGTAAATTTTTGTCCCTTCACTTTTCCAGGCTATCATTTCGTCGGAAGCATCCTTAATTATTTTAAAAGGATTACCAACCACAACCTTTCTTTCAGGAATGTTAGCATCAGCAGGAATAAAGGTCAGTGCACCTATGATAGAATGATCTCCTATCACTGCCCGATCCATAATAACGGCATTCATTCCAACGAGTACATTTTTACCGATGGTAGCACCATGAATAATGGCTCCATGCCCAATGTGTGCATCCTGCATCAGTCGAACCGTAACTCCCGGAAACATGTGGATGGTACAATTTTCCTGAACATTACAGCCATCTTCAATGATAATCTGTCCCCAGTCGCCACGAATGGCGGCACCAGGACCTATATAAACATTTTTGCCAATGATCACATTACCAGTTACTGCGGCTTGAGGATGCACAAAGGAACTCTCATGTACCACAGGCTGATATCCATTGAATTTATAAATCATGGCTATTAATTAAACGCGTTCAATAATCAAAGCATATCCCTGGCCCACTCCAATGCACATGGTACAAAGGGCGTAACGACCTCCGTTTTTTTGAAGTTCTCTGGCTGCAGTCAGTACCAGTCTGGTCCCAGACATGCCCAATGGGTGACCAATCGCAATTGCTCCACCATTCGGATTTATGCGTGCATCATCATCTTTCAAGCCCCATTCGCGGATACAGGCCAGTCCTTGAGCTGCAAATGCTTCATTCAATTCAATTACGGATAAATCATTAAATGTTAATCCGGCTTTGCGAAGTGCTTCATTTGCGGCAGGAACTGGACCAATTCCCATATATTTTGGCTCTACACCAGCTACAGCGGATGAGATTATTTTTGCAATTGGTTTCAGTTGATTTTCTGCTACTGCTTTGGCAGATGCTAAAAGGACTACTGCAGCACCATCGTTAATTCCCGATGCATTTCCGGCAGTGACCGTACCACCTTCCCGGAAGGCAGCTTTGAGGTTTGATAGTATTTCCAGGGTCGTTCCCGGTTTCAGGTATTCGTCTTTGTCAACGATTAAAGGATCACCTTTTTTCTGTGGTATAACAACTGGTGTGATCTCTTCAACAAAACGACCGGCGGTTTGTGCAGCTGCAGCTTTTTGTTGTGAACGAAGAGCAAAATTATCCTGATCAATTCTGTTGATATTATATTTTTCGGCAACATTTTCAGCTGTTTCACCCATGCTATCGGTGCCATACATTTTTTTCATGGCAGGATTAACAAATCGCCAGCCTATGCTGGTATCAAAAACTTGCACATCTCTGGAAAAAGGAGTTGTAGCTTTAGCCATAACAAATGGAGCTCGTGTCATACTTTCAACCCCGCCAGCAAGGAAAAGATCGCCATCACCGGCTTTTATATTTCTGGCAGCATTGGCTATTGCGGCCATACCGGAAGCACATAAAATATTAACCGTTTCAGCAGGAACAGAAAGTGGTAAACCACTCAGTAAGCCAGCCATTCTGGCCACATTGCGATTGTCTTCGCCGGCCTGATTTGCACATCCGAAAATTACTTCATTTATATTCTTAGGATCAACCCCTGGATTCCGTTTCAGTAATGCTGCAATTACAGTGGCAGCAAGGTCATCGGGTCTGACCTGAGCAAGTTTACCTCCAAAACTGCCAACCGGAGTTCTGATTCCATCAACAATAAATGCGTTTTCCATGATCTGATATTAACGGCACGAAGGTAAGAATCATTCCTCGTCGGGGAACCAATTTTCACTTTTCCGAAACACAATACCTTTAAAAACTGCAATAAGTTTATCATCCTGATTGGTGACTGAAATATTATAGATACCGGTTCGATTCGTAATGTTTACTTCTGTAGCTGTGGCATAAAGCTGGTCGTGTTCCTTCACCGGAGCCAGAAATGAAATATTAGCATCCAACACCAGACTTTTCTTATTTCTTGAATTAGCCGCAAAAGCTAAAGCACTGTCTGCCAATGCAAAAGCAATACCCCCATGTGCTATTCCAAAACCATTGAGCATGTCTTTTTTTACCGTCATTTTAAGTTTGCAAGTGCCTTCAGTGACATCCAAAACTTCGATACCAAGCCATTGACTGAAGAAATCATTTCTCATCATTTCCTGCACAACAGCTTTCGGAATTGTTAACTTTTTCAAATTATTTTCAGTTTTTTTTTGTTTTTGTAAAAATAAGTATAATTTTGTCGTCACATAATCATTGGCATACCCCCCCTTTGCCATTCAGGAAACCACCAAA
The DNA here is from genome assembly GCA_016788065.1 of Bacteroidia bacterium. GTDB lineage: Bacteria > Bacteroidota > Bacteroidia > AKYH767-A > OLB10 > JADKJB01. The sequence goes on from JAEUTI010000007.1 coordinate 6,687, forward strand.
CTAGCCGGTGAGACCAAAATGTTTATGTAAGTTCAGTACATTGTAATTATTTATTAAATCGTTGATTAATAAGCTATTAGCAGCTATACTCTTATGCTGTTGTACTTATTTCGACGCCCTTATAAAACACACACAACCTAAAAAACTAAGCTTATGGTACTGCAGGACGCGAAGAGCAAGCATGAACAGATTATGGAGATTACAAATCAGAATGTAATCACTTCCAAAGAGTTAGGTATCATTCACCTATCCGATGAAAATGAACTATTAGATGGTCGGCATATCAGGATCAGAGGAAAAGAAACAATCAATTTCGGCACATGTGGATACATGGGTTTGGAAATGGATGATCGGTTGAAGACAGGAGTTATCGATGCTGTTCAGAAGTACGGAACTGCATTTGCTTCTACCCGTGTTTATGTGAATGTGAAGCTTTATGCAGAAATGGAAGAGCTTCTAAGAAAAATGTTCAACAAGCCTGTGATGCTTTTAGCCAATGTTACTCTATCGCATGTTTCCAATATTCCAATTTTGGTTAACGACAACGATGCCGTAATATTAGATACTCAGGTGCATGACAGTGTTCAAACTGCAGTACAATTATTAAAGGCACGAAATGTCAGAATAGAGATTATCCGTCATAACAGAATGGATCATCTCGAAGAAAAAATCAATGAACTAAAAGGGCAGTACAAGAAAATCTGGTACATGGCTGATGGAGTTTATTCCATGTTCGGCGATTGTGCTCCGATGACAGACATTTACTCACTACTTGATAAGTACGAGCAATTCAATCTGTATATTGATGATACACATGGTATGAGTTGGACGGGACCAAATGGAACCGGATATGTAATGAGTGCCGTTCCATATTTCCATGACAAGATGATTTTGGTTACATCTTTGAATAAGGCATTTGGTGCAGCAGGCGGAATAACTGTATTCCCTAACGAAAAAATACACGAATTTGCCAGAAACTGCAGCAAGCCATTCATTTTCTCAGGTCCAATTCAACCTCCTATGCTGGGTGCTTGTATCGCTTCTGCAAAAATTCACCTTTCACCTGAAATCACAACCATGCAAAAGCAGTTGAATGACAGAGTGAATTATGTAAATAGCCTTTGTAAGGAATATGAATTGCCTTTAATGTGGGAAAACAATACACCTATATTCTTTATCGGAGTATCTAAACCTATGGTAGCATTCAGCATGGTTAAACGACTGATGAACAGAGGATTCCTGTTTAATCTTTCAGTATTCCCAAGTGTTGCTATTAATAATGCGGGACTCAGATTGCCGATCAGCAGAAATCATACTTTCGAAGATCTGAAAGGACTTATTTCAAACATAGCTGAAGAACTCCCTGATGCATTCAAGGAATCAAACATTACTGCGAAAGAAGTATATCGTGCTTTCAAAAAGCCTTACCCATATCAGAAAAAAACAGCCTGATATTAGATTTGAACTTCCATAAAAAAACCGCCTTATGGGCGGTTTTTTTATGGAAGTTCGGTCAAGCTCCAGAAGCCATTGAGTACCGAGACGGCATCTACATAGCTTTCCAGACTTAATGGTTTAACAATATAACCTGCCACATTCTGGCCATATGCTTCGATGCGATCACGGTCATCATTAGATGTCGACATTACATAAACCGAAATAGGCTTCAACTCCTCATCGGCCCGTAATTCTTTTAAAAATTCGTGTCCGTTCATTTGAGGCATGTTTAAGTCAAGTAAAATGATACTTGGACGAGGTGTAATTTTTTCAAATCCATTAGTTCCCCGCAACATATCTAATGCCATAAGTCCATTCTTTGCCTGATACAATTTGTAATTCAAATCGGTCTTTTTCAGGGCCCTTTGCATGACCATGGCGTCCACTTCGTCATCCTCTACATGGAGGATATTTACCGTCTTCGTTGACATAATTTCGCTTCAGTGTTTGTGTGTGTGTGTGTGTTTTAATAAATTAAAGATAGCAAAAATCCTTTTATCGTTTAAACTTATACGCAATCATTTTAAAAAGTTTTAAACTACTAATTGTTTATTGTACAGGGAAAACCCTTGGTTTATAAGTTTTTGATGTAACCCAACCATTTACCTGACGTTAAACGCCTTATGTTTGGGAAGTTTATAAGAAAAATCAGAAAAGTCCTTTCCTGGGGTATTTACAAAAGTATTCCGGAAGACGATCTACTTGAAAGACAACGATATAAGTTGTTTTTTACATTTTCAATCACCTGTTTTCTGCTCTGTTTTGCGGAATCTTTTCATGCGATGTCGTTTGATACCGGAAACAACATATTAGGTGCTGGTTTACAGACATTTGCAGCAATTTTCCTGGTCAATTATATTTGGCTGCAGCGACACAAACAACTTCGCATTGCCTACATGGTTTGTCTGGCAACTGCATTTGCATGTGTACACTTGTTCAACTACTATTATGGTGGAATCAGGAACGCAGGGAACTTTTACTACCTGTTCATGATTATTGCAACAGTTATTTTATTAGGCAATAAACAAGGTTGGATCATGCTAGGGCTTTCAGTCGTCAACATGGTTTACTTCTATTTTATTAGTGATGACCCGGAATTGGTGAGCAATGTTTTAGCAGCAAATCCATCCGATTTAAATCAGGATTTTCTTTTCTCAACCGTAATGGCAGTGATCGCCATTGCAGCTTTAAGCAATAGTTTGGGAAGCTCCAAGAATATTGTTATTGAAAAAATACGAGAATCGCAGGAAATTCTTGCCATCAAAAATAAGGAACTGCAAAAGCTATCATTAGTTGCAAGTAAAACTGACTCGGCAGTAATTATAACGAATAGCAACTTCGAAATAAACTGGGTCAACGATGCATTCCAAAGATTGAGTGGATACGAACTTTCAGAAATAGCAGGTAAATCATCTCAGGATTTGTTGCATGGTTCAGCTACAGACTTTGCAACTATTCAGTTTATGCATCAGCGATTGAATGCAAAAGAAACCTTTGTTGGAGAATTGGAGCAGTACCATAAAAACGGATCCACATTCTGGAGCCAGGTTTCTATAACCCCAATTGTAGACGCTGCAGGTGAAATTGTAGAATTTATTACCCTTCAGGATAATATCACTGAAAGAAAAATTGCAGAAAATAAAATAAGAGATTATCTGAAAGACCTTGAAAAAACTAATAAGGAATTGGATGAATTTGCATATGTGGTATCACATGATCTGAAAGCTCCATTGCATGCAATTTCAAATCTAACCGGATGGATTGAAGAGGATATGAAAGGCAAGTTCTCGGATGAAACCAGCTCCAACTTTAATATCATCAAGAGTCGTGTTGCAAGAATGGAAGATCTGATTAACGGACTGTTGGAATTTGCCCGGGCAAATCATAAAAAAGGTGAAAAAGCAATAGTGGATTTAAATGAATTCATCAATGAAGTGATTGAGTTTTGTGCGGTACCTCCTAATTGCTCCATAGCAATTCACGGAAAACTACCTGTGCTATTCGGTGACAAAATAAAATTCCAGCAAATATTTGCCAATCTTATTGGCAATGCCATTAAATATAATGACAAACCGGAAATCAATATTCAGATCTCAGCTGAAGAAAAAGAACACGACTGGTTAATCGTTGTAAAAGATAATGGCCCGGGTATTGATTCACGTTTTTACGAGAAAATATTTGTGATTTTCCAGACATTAAACCCACGTGATACAGTTGAAAGTACCGGTGTTGGCTTGGCTATTGTTAAGAAAATAATTGAAGAGGAAGGTGGGGAAATCTGGGTTGAATCGGAATTAAAGAAAGGTTCTGAATTTAAATTCACCTGGCCTAAAGAACCAAAACCTGAAGCGTATCAATTTAACGGTGCAATGACTTACTACCAATAATATTATGTTCAAGCAACTTTTAAAACAAATCACCAAGGGAGGGATTTATCAGGCAATACCAGCCGATAATATTCTGGAACGTCAGCGCTACACCCTTTTCAGTGTTTTCACATTTTTAGGGACACTGTTATTGCTCGCATTTACGATTGAGGAGTACTCCATTAGTTCACTGGATCAGGCAAAAACTATATTATTTCTGGCAATTGCGTCAACATTGATCATTAATTACGTCGGGCTACAATTCCACCGAATGCCGGCTGTAGCATATAGCATCAGCATTGTTGCAGGACTTTCATTGATTCATTGTGCTACCTATTACTCAGGCGGGGTCAAAAACCCTGATTTTTTCTATATGGGATCAATTATCTTGTATTCATACATAGTACTTGAAAATAAAGGTGGCAGGGTTACTCTATGGCTTTCGGTTGCAAACATCATTTATTTTTATGCTTTAACAGACTTTACAGAGCCGGGAATTTACATTTCCCAACAACTGAATGACAGGGCAATTGATGGCAAACATTTGTACACAGCCATAACAAGTATGTTCCTGATGACTTCTTTGAGCACCTATCTTGCTTACTCAAAGAATGCAGTTATCAGAAGAATTGAAGATTCAAAAGCAGTTCTGGAAAAGAAAAATGAAGAACTTCAGGAATTATCGTTGGTAGCTAGTGAAACCGTAAACTCAGTAATTATCACCGACAAAACCGGAAAAGTAGAATGGGTGAATGATGGTTTCACCAGATTGACCGGCTATTCTTCTGAAGAAATTACAGGACAACCGAATTGTAATATGTTGTTCGGAAATAAAAGTGACAAACTTATCAGACAGCAATTAGCTGAATTAAACTTCGAAGGAAATAATTTTAATGCTGAGATCATAAAGTATCGCAAAAACGGTGAAATGATTTGGGTTCAGGAAAATGTTACCAGAATTATTGATGAAACCGATCAGCTCACCAAATATATTTTCATTGAAAGTGATATCTCCGAGAGAAAGAAATCGGAGGAAAAGATGGCTGAATATCTGAAGAATCTTGAAAAAACAAACAAGGAACTTGATAAGTTCGCTTATGTTGTTTCTCACGATCTCAAGGCACCACTCAGAGCTATTGGAAATTTAACAGGATGGATCGAAGAAGATGCCGGTCACTTACTTCCCGGAGAAGTCAGGAAGAATTTTAATCTGATTAAGGAACGTGTTGGAAGAATGGAGAATCTCATTAATGGTATTCTTGACTACTCCAAAGCTGCAAAAAGAAACGATCAGTTTGAGTTGTTTGATACAGGCACAATCGTTAAAGAAGCCGTTGAATTTTTAGGCCATAAGTCTGAGGTTAATTTCCAGGTACAAGATAAACTCCCAATGGTTTTGGCTGATAAGGTTAAAGTCCAGCAAGTGTTTATGAACCTCATAGGCAATGCAATTAAATTTAATACCAAAGCCGACAAGCAGGTCAAAATTTCATTTACGGAATCCGGTCCATTTTATCAGTTCAGTATAAAAGATAACGGCCCCGGAATTGACCCGCGTTTTCATGATAAAATATTTGTGATTTTTCAAACAGTTAACACTCGTGATGAATTTGAAAGTACCGGTGTTGGTCTGGCTATCGTTAAAAAAATTATTGAAGAACAAGGTGGACGCATTTGGGTGGAATCACACGCAGGCAACGGCGCAACATTTCATTTCACCTGGCCGAAATACCATGAAAACGCACAACTAAAGAATGAACAATACGCTAAAGCAATATAACGACTGCGGTATGAGAAACGAAAAGAAAATAGCTGTAATAATGGAGCAGGTTAAAGAACTTACTGCACATATGGCACCTGCAGAAAAAGAATCCTTCCGTGACGAATTGCTGGCCTGGTTGCTGTTTGGCGAAAACGGTACTGCAAAAGAAAATCAAACCAGTGCTCCTTCCGGGATGCGTGGATTGACAGAAAAAGAGAAAGAAATGATCAAGCAGCTTGCTGAAAGAACGGAAGCTCTCTATAAAATAAGCCGCAGGATTGAAGACAGCGACTGTGATTAATTGTTGAAGAACTTAGATTTTTCAGAAGCCATTTTTTTCAATAGTAAGGAAGGTCTGTAACGGTCTTCCTGATAGTCGGCTTGCAATGAATTTAAAGCTGCAAGCACCTTATCAACTCCCATTTCATCAGCCCACTTTAACAATCCTTTAGGATAATTCACACCTTTCATCATAGATGTTTCTATGTCTGATGCTGTTGCTATCTTCAGGTAAAGTGCATCGGCAGCTTCATTAATTAACATAACCAACACGCGAGTAAAAATAGCTTTTCCTAAATATTCATTTTTCACAGGCTCGGGCATTGAACTATTAGATTCATAATTATAATAGCCTCTCCCCGACTTCCTGCCAAACAAACCTGCCTCAAATAGCCTTTTTTGTGTTAACGAAGGTCTGTATCGGGGATCATAAAAAAATTGTTCCCAAACTGTTTCTGTAACTTTATAATTGATATCGTTTCCAATAAAGTCCATGAGTTCAAACGGTCCCATTTTAAAACCTCCAAACTCTTTCATAGCCCAATCAATTGTAGCGAAGTCTGCAATCCCCTCTTCATAAATACGAATTGCTTCCCCATAAAATGGGCGGGCAATGCGATTTACAATGAAACCCGGCGTATCTTTTGCAAGCACGGTAATTTTACCCCAAGAGTCAATCATTGCTCTTGCCTGACTCACCGTATTTTCATCAGTAGTGAAAGAAGGAATAATTTCAACAAGGGGCATCAGATTTGCAGGATTAAAAAAGTGAATACCTAAAACCCTACCACGATTCTGACAAGCTGAAGCTACCGACACCACCGATAAGGAAGATGTATTGGTTGCCAGTATGCAGGATGTATCAACGACTGCTTCAATACTTTTAAAAAGACTTTTTTTAATTTCAATATTTTCAACGATTGCTTCAATTATCAAATTGCAGGGAGAAAATTCTCCTACAGAATTGATTGTTTTAATTCTTGAGAGAATTTGTTGTCCAGCATCTTCGGTAAGCTTGCCCTTGGCAACAGATTTTGAAACAATATCGCTTATAGAAGAAATAGCTTTCTCAAGAGCCTGAGGGTTCGCATCAAAAATCAGCACCGGATGGCCTGCAGTAGCTGCAACTAGTGCTATACCACTACCCATTGCACCGGAACCGGCAACCCCAATCGTTTGTTTACTGCTCATATTTTACTCTCCTTTAAACAAGGGTGTACGTTTTTCTAAAAATGCATTTACACCTTCTTTGTAATCATAAGTTGCAGCTGATTTGGTTTGCAAATCTTCTTCCACATCCAATTGATCATCGAGATTATTGAACATCGACAAATTGAGCGCCCTTTTTGTATAACCTAATCCACGGGTTGGCATCTTAGCCAATTGACGTGCAATTTTAAGAGATTCATCCTGCAATTGATCATCGGCGCAAACCCGATAAATCATACCCATTGATAAGGCGTCCTGTGCTTTAACTTTATCACCTAACATCATCAATGCAGTTGCCCTTTGCAAACCTATTAAGCGGGGCAGAAAAAAAGTTCCACCACTGTCTGGTATCAATCCGATTTTACTGAAAGCCTGTATGAAAGATGCAGATTCTGCAGCAAAAACAATATCACATGCTATAGCAATGTTGGCTCCGGCACCGGCGGCAACTCCATTGACGGCACATATAACCGGCTTTTCAATGCCTCGTATGCGCGCTATAATCGGATTATAATGATCTTTAACGATATCCTGTAAACTTGGTCCGTCAGTAGCAATTGCTTCTGCTAAATCCTGGCCGGCACAAAAAGCTCTTCCCATACCGGTGATGTGAACTGCTCTTATCTCAGGATCCTTATCGCATTGATCCAAAACCTTTTGAAATGCTAATGCCATTTCCTTGTTGAAGCTATTCAATACATCAGGTCGGTTTAATCTGATCTGAGCTACGTTTTCTGAAATTTCAAATTGTATTGTCATATATCTTTTTAATTGCGGCTAAAATTAAAACAAAAGTTGCAATTCCAACCTGTATTTAACGAATCAATTAATTAACAAAAAGCTAAGATGATTAACAGAAAAGCCATCCAATCAATGGCATTTAAACTCTTCAAAAGGTTGGCGGCAATGATCGCAATAGTGCAGTGCCTTGCACGCGGTGGAACCAAAAGCGCTGGTTAATCGGGTGTTTACAGAACCGCAAAAAGGACAGGCGACCGCTTTATTTTTTCCTGTGAGAATGGCCTTCAAATGTTCTTCCGTAGATTGTGATGGCGGAGCAATACCGTACTTTCTTAGTTTTTCTCTGCCTAGTTCTGAAATCCAGTCGGTGGTCCATGCCGGTGACATTACCATTCTAACTTTATAATTTTGTATCCCATTCTCGACTAAGACTTCAGAAATATTTTCTTCAATGGCCTTCATCGCAGGGCAGCCTGTGAAAGTTGGGGTGATTTTTATTTCATAAACGCCATCCACAAATTCCACATCCCTCAAAATACCTAAATCAGCAATTGTGAGTACAGGCACTTCAGGATCCTGAACCTGTGTAAGCAGGTTACGAATGTGAGAAATATCAGTGGTGTCAGTCATGGGTAGGACTGAATTTACAACCATTCAGCATCAGGGTATGCACGGGGCAGAAATTGCATTTCAGCCAGAATGTACCCCAAATATTCGGTATGATTTCCTTTTCTGCTACCGGTACGCATTGCGCTGTTTACCTGTGGGATTTGAAGTCCGGCTTTCACCATAGTCAGCTGCACCGTTTCATTCCAGAGAGGACGAATCGCATTCAATTCGGGTGCTATATTCTGACTCACAAGCATCGCATCAACTTCGTCACCATTGAAAAAGTCATCAACGTAGATCCATAAATCATTAATTGATTGCTGAACTCTTTCGTGACTTTCAGCTGTCCCATCTCCCAATCGGATGAGCCAGTCACTGCTATGTCGAACATGGTAAGCTACTTCTTTTACAGATTTAGCAGCAATTGCAGCCAATTCGGCATCAGCACTTTTAGACAAAGCACTATACAAGTGAAAATTATAAACACTGATTAAAAACTGTCTTACCATTGTATTTCCAAAATCCCCATTTGGTTGTTCCGCCATCAGCAAATTGCGGAATTGTCTGGCATCTCTATGATATGCCAATGCATCTTCACTTCTTCCTTTGCCTTCAATTTTTCCGGCATAATCGAGTAGTAATCTGGCCTGACCGATATGATCGAGTGAAATATTTGTCAAAGCAATATCTTCTTCCAGAATTGGAGCATGTCCGCACCATTCAGCGAGCCGGTGACCCAGAATCAGGGAAGTATCGCCCAATCGGAGCAAATATTCAAAGAGGGCACTATTGTTTTCAGTAGTAGTATTCATGGCAATAATCAGATCAGGAGGTCCATTTTACTCCATCCGGAGTTTTATAAAAATTTGGGTGTCTGTATAATTTGTCGTTTGCCGGATCAAAAAAAGAACCGACATCTTCCGGTGTCGACGATACCATACATTCGGATGGAACAACCCAGATACTAACTGCTTCATTTCTTCTGCTGTAGACATCACGGGCGTTCAGCAATGCCATTTCAGCATCCGGAGCCCGGAGACTTCCTGCATGTTCATGAGGCAAACCTGATTTTTTTTGAGTAAAAACTTCCCACAATTTCCATTGATTGGTGGGGATATTTGAATCTGACATAATGATAAATTTAACGGTGCAAATTGTTTAATGATTCCTGGTAAAAAAATGACTGATATCAGTTCATATGCTTTTTTGCATATGCTTCAGCAGCATCTCTGACCCATTTTCCATCAGCATCTGCTTTCACTCTGGCCCGCAAACGTTCGCGATTACACGGACCATTTCCATTAACTACATTTTTAAATTCCTGCCAGTCAATTTCACCATGTTCATAATGGCGGGTAGTCTCGTTATACTTCAATTTCGGATCAGGAATTTTCAAACCGATTGCCTCCGCTTGAGGGACTGTTCTGTCTATGAACCTTTGTCTTAACTCGTCATTTGAATATAACTTCACTTTCCATCGCATCAATTCAGCGCTGTTTGGTGAATCGGTATCAGAAGGTCCAAACATCATCAATGCGGGCCACCAGAAACGGTTCATAGCATCCTGAGCCATTTCCTGCTGTTCCTTAGTGCCACGCATCATATAAGCCAGCATTTGATAACCTTGTTTATGATGAAAATTCTCTTCTTTGCAAATGCGGATCATGGCTCTTGAATAGGGACCATAAGAGCATTTTGCCAATGCAGTTTGATTTACAATTGCGGCCCCATCAACGAGCCAGCCAATTGCTCCGATATCGGCCCAGTTTAAAGTTGGGTAATTAAAAATAGATGAATATTTTGCTTTGCCGGTATGAAGCTGATCAATCATTTCACCCCTGTCGATTCCAAGAGTTTCTGCGGCGCTGTAAATATAAAGTCCGTGACCACCTTCATCCTGAACTTTGGCAAGTAAGATGGCTTTTCTGGCAAGAGAGGGTGCTCTTGTAATCCAATTTCCTTCAGGAAGCATTCCAACAACCTCTGAATGAGCATGTTGCGACATCATCCGAATTAATTGTTTCCGATATCTTTCCGGCATCCAATCCTTAGGTTCAATAACTTCTCCCCTGTCAATTTTAGCCTGAAATTCCAATTCTCTTTCTGTGTCTGTAGCTATCATAATTTTTCAATTAATGTCACAAAATTACCACTTTAAAACGACGATATAATGATTTTTATCAATTTGAATAACATGAATTGCAAATTACTAATTAACGTTAAATTAAGTTAGAATTTAACTCAATTTACAAGTGAACCAAATTCATCTACTTGAATATCAATAGGTAATTGCTAAGTTAAATCAGAACACAATTTCAGACCTGATGGGTAAACTACCTGTTTGAAGTAAAGAATTTTTCTATCTTTGCCGACTAATTTCATGGCTAAAGGCTAAAATCACATTTAATTACTTGTGATTCAATTAATTAAAAATCCATTTCAATCAATCATATTCATGATGAAATCAATTCTTTTCAAACAAAAATCGGGATACTTTAGTTTATTGCTATTTGTATTGATGTTCCTTTCTTCCTGTCTGAATAGAAAGCATACTGATTATTTTCAAAAAGATACTGAGGCCAGAAAGAATATGGATACCTTATCAATGCCGGAAGTTTTTGAACCAAAGATTGAACCTAACGATATTCTTGCAATCCATATTTCAAGTATCAATGCAGAAGCAGCCAGTTTTTTCAATCCAGCTCAATCGAATGCCGGTGAAGCCGGAACCGAAATGACCAATTACCTGGTCGATTTGAAAGGTGAAATTGAGATACCATTAGTTGGGAAACTAAAAGTTCAGGGACAATCAACCCGTGAAGTAAGAGAAGCATTACGCCAAAAACTTGAGAAGTACCTTCAGGATCCTTCGGTGCGCATATATCTGGAATCTTTCAAAGTAACTTTATTAGGTGAAGTTAAACTACCAGGCGTATACCAGGTAAAAAATGAGAAATTGACTCTCCCGGATGCTTTAGGACTTGCCGGTGATATGACAATCTATGGTGATCGAAAATCTGTCATGGTTATTCGTAATGTTAAAGGACAAAAAGTATTTTCAAGCATTGACCTCACAACCAGAGATATTTTTCAATCTGAATATTATTACTTACGACCAGGAGATGTTGTATACGTAGCTGCAGGAAAAGGAAGATTAGCATCTGCAGATGCATTTTACCGAATTGCTCCATTGGTAATCAGTGCTTTATCCCTGATTGCCATACTAGCCACAAGAGTTAACTAATAACCGTTTACCGGAAAATGACTGATACTCAGAAAGACCAAAAATTACAGGACGAGAAGCGATTCAACATTAAGCACTTCTTTTACAGAAACGTTCTCAAATACTGGTATTTATATGTAATAAGTTTGGCTTTGGCCATATTAGCCGGGTATTATTACAATTGGTACACCACTCCGGTCTATTCAGCATCGTGTACAATTCTTATTAAGGATGATAAACGAACTGCTCCCGGTCAGGATCTGTTGACTCAGTTAAACTCATTGGATAACCAGGGTGGAATTGATAATGATGTTGAGTTAATTAAATCAAGATCCATTATTAGTAAAACACTCCGTCGCCTTGAATTCGATATTACTTATTTACTAAGAGGTAATGTAAAACGCTCGGAACTTTACTTGCAGTCGCCTATTAAATTAATTACAGATTCTGTTTCTTTTAAAATCTACGAGAAACACATTGAAGTTTCAGTAATAGATGACAAAACCTATGAGATCAGTTACAAGTTAAATGACGACAAAACCAATGTTGAAAAATATCGGTTCGGCCAGGAAGTAACAAACAGCTTTGGTAAATTTACCATTGAGAAGACCGATAAATTTCGTGATGCATCTTTCAGAAGTGCAGATTATGAAAAACGAAATTTTCTGATTATCATTCACAATTTTGACAATCTCGTTGATAAGTATACAAAAGGATTATCAATTGAATTTGTTTCTAAAAAATCCACAGTCCTTAAGCTTTCTTTCAATGATCCTGTCCCACAAAAGGCAGGTGATTTCTTAAACACCCTGCTTGAAGTATATATCCAAAGTGGTATTGATCAAAAAAATGAAAATGCTGCAAGCTCGCTTAAATTTATTGATGAACAACTTGATAAAATTACCAATGATTTAAAATCTTCTGAGGAAGATCTGGAATTATTCAAGACTGAAAAAGGCATCACTGATTTAGGAACTGAAGCACAATCATTTCTTGGAAGTGTGAAAGTTTACGATGAGAAAATTTCCGAAATCGATATTCAATTATCATTCCTCAGATACCTTGAAGATTACATTTTAAAAGATAAAGATTTAGATAAAATATCTCCTTCTTCATTAGGAATTGCTGATCCGTTGCTGACCAAATTAATCACTTCCTTAAGTGATCTTCAAATGCAAAGAAAAGGTCAGCTAAACTCAACACAACCCGACAATCCAATCATTGTATCTCTGAATATTCAGATACAAAACACGAAACAGGATTTATTGGAAAACGTACGTTCTATAAAAAATGGACTTGAAGCTTCCAGAGATCAGGCATCAATTCAACTTGCCAGAATTCAGGGCAAAATCAAAACGGTGCCTAAGACACAACGTGAACTCGTTGGCATGGAGCGTCAGGCAACCATCCGCGAAGGTTTATACAATTATCTGCTTCAGAAAAAAGCTGAAACTGCCATTTTATTGGCTTCAACTAATTCAGACAACAGAATTGTAGATAAAGCAACTGCTTCTTACAAACCAATCAGGCCGGTTCCAAATCAAACCTATTCTTTTGCTATTTTATTGGGACTGCTCATACCTGCAATTTTTATTTTCCTTAAAGAGGCGTTGAATGACAGAATTAAAGACGGGTCAGATCTGGAAAACAATACTTCAATTCCGGTACTTGGACTGGTTGGCTATAATGAGGATCATGACAATCAAATCGTAGCTTCGAAACCAGATTCATTTATTTCGGAATCTTTCCGCTCTATCAGAACTAACCTGCAATATTATCCCCAAAAAGGAAAGTGCCGGAAAATTCTGGTTACATCGTCTATCAGCTCTGAAGGAAAGAGTTTTTGTGCAGCTAACCTTTCTGCCATTTATGCAATGTCAGGAAAAAAAGTTGTACTGGTGGGTGGTGACTTAAGAAAGCCGAAAAAGAATGAAGAATTCAACTTGCCTTCTAACAGCGGAATCTCGAACTTCCTGATTGGCGCTTCTGATATAGCCGGTGTTATTCAGTCCTCTTCAACTGTTCCTAACCTGGATATTATTCTTTCAGGTCCTAAACCTCCAAATCCATCCGAGCTTATTATGAGTTCTAAAATGGATGATTTCTTTAACTATTTGGAAGCAAATTATGAGGTCATAGTAATTGACTCACCTCCTATTGGTGTTGTAACCGATGGTATGCTTTTGAGTAAATATGTTGACAACACTATTTATGTTGTTCGTCAGAATGTTACCAGGAAACAACACATCGAATTCATTAATAGCCTTTATAAAGACTCCAAGTTACCGAACCTCAGTTTAATTTTCAACGCGGTAAAAACAAATCAGTTGGGTTACGGATATGGCTATGGTTACGGCTATGGCTATGGCTATGGTTATGGCTATGGTTATTATGAAGATGACACAAAGTCAAAAAAAGGTCGCAGGAAAAAATCTTCAAAAACGACCTAAGCTAATTGCAAAAGGGGAAACTAACTCCTTTTACCATGATAAAATTTCTCCGAAAAAAATTAGATAGCCAAATTAAGACACTGCTTAAAAACAGTTCATGGGTTATCTACTCCTTTATTTTCGGAACTCTTCTGGCTTTTGTCAGAAGCATCATTGTAGCGCGTGGATTGGGTGCTGAGCTTTTTGGAATTTATGCAGTTATCACAGCATTTATAGGAACTTTGCAGGCAATATTCAATTTGAATCTTGGAGCCGTTGTCATCAAATACGGCTCAACCTATAAAACTGAAAACCGGGAAGATAAAATAGTATCACTTGTTAAATTGTGTTTTCTTGCCAGCAGTGTGGCGATTGTAATTTCGGTGTTAATCGTATCAGGATTTGTACTGTTTTCTTATGATACATTTATTAAAGCACCCGGTTTAGGCTGGTTTGCTATTCTGTACTCTATTGCCGCTTCCGGATTATTTTTCACACAAATAAGTAAAGGTACCTTAAGGTTATACTTCAAATTCAAGTCAAATTCAATAGTCCAAATGGTTATAGACTTTATTGAAGTATTGCTTATCTTCCTTTCGTTATATTTCTTCCCTAAAAATCTAAATATGTTCCTGTTGGCAATTCTTGTTTCCAGGCTTGTAAACAATGTAATACCCAATATTGCTGCTTTCAGAGAACTCATTCCAGAATTAAGAACACATTTAGACGCTTCCATTAGTCTGATTAAATCTCAATTTAAACAAATTGGATATTTTGCCTTTCACAATTCGCTTGCTAAGACTTTGCAAACTTTAATTAACACAGGAGATATTCTGATCATTGGATTATTTGCTGGCAGTCCAACACAAGCAGGCTTTTACAGCGTCGGGAAACGTGTTGCATTTTCAATTTTGGCACTCACAGATCCTTTAGTTTCCTCTATATATCCACAATTGTGTTTACTTTATGCTGAGAATAAAATTTCAGAAATAAAGAGAATGATTTTGAAGCTTTCAATGATGGCAGCAGTTCCTGCTACAGTTCTGGTGCTCATTGCCTTTTTCTTTCACGAAATTATTATGAAAACTTTATATGGTCCGGAATACATCGCTGCAGGTGAAACCTTTTATCTGTTAACCGGTGCGTCACTTATTTCAGCGGTATTCTTCTGGATTCATCCATTACTTCAAGCGTTGGATCTGCTGAAAATCAGATTAAAAATATATCTTATTGGAATTTCAGCAGGACTGATTTCAGCCTATTTTTTAGTTCCTCTTTATGGCTCAAAAGGAATGGCCTTTTCTTTAATTTTAGTTAACCTCACAATGCCCTATTTTCTTATTCATTATTCTCTAAAAAAGCTTAATGAATCAAAAATTGAAAACAAAGAAATTAATTGAATCATGAGAAAACCAAAACCTACATTCCTGACGGTTCTGAATAATAAATCCAAAGAATGGTCACGACGAATAAATAGCTTTCAAAGAGCATTGCCTGATTTTATTATTATAGGCGCAGCAAAAGGCGGAACAACCTCATTATTTAATTATTTAATTCAACACCCTCAAATTGTTGGACCATACCGAAAAGAAGTTCATTATTTCGACCACCACTTTCACAAAGGTTTGGATTGGTACAAGCATCACTTTCCTACTATATCGAAATTAAAAAAAACACATCAGCATGCTATTACCGGTGAAGCCTCGCCTTATTACCTTTCACATCCATTGGCTGCACATCGTATAAAAGAATTATTACCTCATGTTAAACTTATTGTACTTTTAAGAAATCCTATCGACAGAGCTTTATCCAATTACCAACATATAAAACGCTTAAAGCTGGAGCAAGAACCGTTTGAAAAAGCCATTAAACTGGAAGCTGCAAGAATAAACGGGGAAGTTGAAAAAATTATCCAGAATCCAAACTACTACAGCTTTACTCATAAGCACTTCTCCTATCTGAGCCGTGGAATTTATCATAAAGAACTAGAAGTTTGGTTTAAGGAATTTCCGGCATCACAGATTTGCATATTTAACAGTGAGCAATTTTATTCAGATCCGGCATCAGTACTTGAAAAGACTTTGAATTTTTTAGAAATTGAGCAATGGTCGCCACCCTCCTTTAAGAAATTTAATTCTGGTGGTGACTATGAACCTATTTCTGACGAACTGCGCAGTGAACTGGTTAAGTTTTATGAACCTCATAATAAAAAACTCTTTGAACTTATTCACCAACAATACGACTGGAAATAACTTCATATATCACTACTAAACAGCATTCCGCAATAATTAAAAAATGAACTCGAACCGGTTCCATTCTATTCTTTCCAAATATATAAATACCGGATGCCTGAACCGAACCGATAAGCTTTTATCTTTTATTAATGGTAAAATTCCTTTTCAAAAAAATGCTACATCTATAGTTAAAGAGTTCAATCAACTTGATGATGCTGTTATCGGAAACTCGGTACAATACTTATGTAATAAATATAATGGCGGGAACAAGAAGGTTCAGGAAATAATGAAATTCCTTCAGAGTGAATTATCCAATGATTTGAAAGGAGCATTCCTGCATGGAAGTCTGGCAACAAATGAAGGAATACCCTACAGCGACTTTGATGGTTTAGTAATAATTAAAAATGAAGTCTTCAAGGACAAAGATCGGCTGATTTCAGTTGCTATCAAATTGAGTAAAGCTTATTCGATGATGATATCTATGGATGCTCTGCAACACCATGGATGGTTTGTGATGACAGAAAAAGATTGTAAAAATTGGCCAAACAACTACTTTCCCCCAATACTTTTCGAATATTCCCAATCGCTACTCTTTTCCAATGCAGTTATTGATCTAACCTATTTGCCATCCATTGAAAAAGATAAAGCAGCATTGTTGCGACTCTGCTCATCAACGGCTAACCACCTTCGTTCGTTAACAATACCGGATAATAGCTTCCAGCTAAAAAGTATTTTGAGCGAATTTATGTTACTGCCATCTCTGTATATTCAGTATAAGACCGGCAAAGGCATTTACAAGAAATTCAGTTTCGAAGAAGCAGCCAAAGATTTTACTCCAAACGAATGGGAGATCATGAATGAAGTATCAGCCATTCGTGAGAACTGGGATCTTAATACAGGCATTGAGCTCTTCGAATCCCCGGTAATAGTGACTCCCTGGCTTAAAAAACAGCAAGTTAACAGGAGCAGCAAAATATCCCATGAATTGCGGATCAAAATGGATCCGGACTTTGTCGGAAGAATGATGAAGTTTACCAATTTAATCCGTAGCAAAATCATATGAAATACAAGTACATTGATATTCCGTCTGAAATTTCATTGAATTCCTACGAAACCGCCATCGAAAGAATGGTAGCAACGCTGCTGCAATCGGAAAGTGTTAAATGCATCTATCAAATCGGAGGTGTTTCCTCCCCGGGAATATCAGACATTGATCTGTATGTTGTTTTTCATGATAATCAATCATTTCTATCCAATCCCGTTGAAAAGTTATCTTTTCCTGACAATCAATTATTTACTCATAAATTATTTGGTTGTTGCGAGTCCTTTGCCACTCAACTGGAACAATTTACGTATTTTGGTAATTATAAATTACTTGGAGGAACCCCGGTAATTATGAATAATTATTTTGCAAATATTGAAGAGGATGAACTCTTAAAAAAACAGATTGCAATAGAATACCTCATAAAAGCATGGTTCAGCATATACATCAACATTACCTATGGATTAATTAAGCTCAGAAGTTTATTATTACATTCCAAAGCTATTCTGTATGATTTGGATTTCCTGGATATAAAGACAGGCAAATTGCATGAATGCATCCATGAACTTTTGGAAATAAGAAAAAATTACTTCCAAACAAAACCAGACTTCAAAAAATTGGATCTCTTGTGTGAAACATACAGCCAAGAATTAGAGAATGAAATTATAAAAGCTATTTCTAATTACAAGTTTTATATTTCAAAAACAGGAAACAGGCAAATAAGTAAAAGAGCTAACATAGTATATAAAGCGAAACCAGGCATAACTAATTCAGGAGTAACGTTCCCTATTCAAATTACTAAAAATGTAAAAAGCATTCAAAGACTACAAAACAAATTAAATTCCTATAAAGTTGGTGTACCATTTGAAGAGACTAATCTACCTGCAATCATCTCTAAGAGATCGGAGATTATTGGATCAGCAATAAATTACAACAGAACTAACTTACCGAACTTCATAAGCACTGCATATGGCATCAATATATTTTAAATCTTTCTAATATGGCAATTCGGAATCTTGGCGCAATTATAGTAGATACACTGAGGTATGATTTTATTAAGAAATCCTTTACAAATTCAGGCCCCAGAGAATATTTGCTGGATTTAGGTTGCGGCGTTAAACCATTCAAACCCTATTACGACACGATAGCTAAAAAATCAATTGGTATTGATGTAGCACAAAGTCCACATGGCACAAATGCTGTCGATATTGTTTATGATGGAAAAATATTCCCCTTTAAAGAGAGCGAATTTGATTTGGTGTTTTGTACAGAAGTTATGGAACATGTTCCTGACCCCGTTTTATTTCTTTCTGAAATAAACAGAGTTATGCAAATGAATGGAAAGCTAATTATGACGACACCATTCATGGTGCCACTTCATGAAGAGCCATATGATTTCTATCGTTATACCAAATATGGAATTAAAGAACTTCTTACACGATCAGGATTTGAGGTAGAACAAATAACTCCTTTTGCCGATTATTTTGGAGTAATAATGGCTTTCCAAATGCAAATCTATCTCAAGTTCTGGAATACACTTTCAAAATTAACCAGGCTGAATGTATTATATACGGAATACAATCCATTTATTTTTTTACCGGTTGTTGTTCCTCAATGGCTGTATCTGCAATATTTAAAACTTCCGCTTCCAAAAGGACTTAGAAGGTATTTATTCAGAACAACCCGCGGTTATGGATATACTGCAATAAAAAGAAGAAATCTCTAAAAATGAATACCATTAAAGTAATTCATTATATATGGTCTGCAAATTTCGGAGGTATTGAAAAACTCGCAATTGACCTAACCAAAGCACAGGAAGAAAACCCTGAAGTTAAAAGTTCTATTTTAATAGGTTGCCATAAAGGTAACTTCATCGAAAAGCTGACAGAAGAAAATATCCCTCATCAGTTTGCATTCATGAAACATGGGTTCGATTTCAGATTAAAACCCATTCGAAAAATCAGGGCTGCTTTCCGGGAAATCGATATTGTACACATCCATACTTTCAATCCGGTTATTTTTCTGTTGGCAATTTTAATGAAAAAGAAAATTGTTTACACGATACATGGGAATTTCAATTTCGGAAGAAAGGTTACCCTTTCAGATCGCTTTAATCATTATCAAAGAAAATTTTGCCTGAATCATTTTACTGATTTCATTTCCTTTAATTCCAAATTCACAATGAATAAAGCAATTGAGAAGTATGGCTTGAAAAATGTGAACTGTAAGGTAATTTACAATGGCATATTCCTCTCTGCCAAAAATATTTCTGAAATTGAAGATGCAGCATTACAAAACAGACTTAAAAATAAATTTGTGGTCGGGACATCAAGCAGATTTGCCGGGTTCAAGAGAATTGACCGGCTGATCGAAGCATATGCTTTATTTGTTCAAAACAAACAGGATACCCTTTTATTGGTTGTGGGAGACGGCCCATTAAGAGATGAACTCAAAAGTCAGGTTAGTGCACTACAAATTTCAAACTCAACGATATTTACAGGTTATCAATCAAAGGTAAAAAGCTATCAGAACCAGATGTCCATTTGTGTGTTTCCATCTGAAAATGAACCATTTGGACTAGTAGCTGTAGAAACTTTGTCTTTGGGCAAACCAACATTGGCATTCAAAGACGGAGGGGGAATGACTGAAATTCTAAGTGAATCCCTTCAGGAAGATATTGTTGACGACATCCCGCAAATGGCAGCCAGAATTGAATACTATTATCATCAGTTCAAATCGGGAAATTTAAAAGGTAGTGATCTCAGAGTAAAAGTTGCATCTCGCTTTGAAGTGCATACGATGGAAAAGTCATTTTTCAATGCCTATCGGTCAGTTTGAATTCTGGTTTCCAAAAACCAATTATAAAATTCTAATATTCAATTATTTAACATCTTGAAAAAGTAGTCCATTAATGGGTTATCAACTAAAATAATTGCTAAATTTGCGATGAAATGTTGATGACTTATAAAGAATGGCTGTCCTGGTTCCGGAACCTGAACTGGACAGTTAAATGGTTTGTTATTATCGTACTTATCAGACCAATTGTAGACAACTTCTACTATCTTAAGGAAATATCTCCTCTTATATCTCCAAATTACATAGTTGGTATTTTAACACCAATTATGGCTCTTTATGGCATATTCACCATGAAGATGCCAAATTACAGTCGCCTTGATTCCTATATGCGAATTTTTACACTAATCTCCGGATTAGGCTGTTTAGCGATACTTATCAGTGACTCACTTTCATTTAATTCTATTGAACAAACCATAAAAATTACATTTACAAGCTACATGTATTTCTTCCTTCGAAGAATGATAGTAACCAAAAATGATTTACATGGAGTTCTTCAGGCTTTTGTATATTCATCACTGGTTGTTGTTATTTCATTTGGATACGAACTAGTATTTCAACCAATCAATGTCCAAATATCTCGAGGATTAGAGCGATATCAGGGTAATTATTCAGATGTACTCAACTATGCATTGTACATGTGTGGCTCATTACTTATTATATGTTATGCATATTTAAGCAGAGATACAGAAAAAGACCGAACCAAGAATATAGTAATCTTAGTTGGTGGGACAATTTTTGCCTTTTTGATTTTATTTAATATTCATCATACCGCCAGTTATGTTGTAATCCTGACTATTTTAATTTTATTCATGGTTTATAATTTTAAAAAGAATGCCATAATAGGGCTTGTATTCATAAGCATTCTTGGAGGTGTTGGCTACTTTTTAGGCTCAGAAACTGTTGATGAAAAACTGATGCCACTAATTGAAACAGATATTGAAGTTTATGAAGGTGAACGAAGTAATGAAATGTTGTTACATGGACGGGTTGGGAGATGGACCAGATTTCTTGAATACTTCTTTGAAAAAAACATGGTGGTACAATTCCTTGGACTTCCTCTCACATTTGAAAATCCATATATGTACATTGGGAAAGGTGTACACAATGATTTTGTAAGAACCTTATTGAGCGTTGGATACATAGGGTTTACACTTTACATAGTCATATTATTGAATATTTTTAATCGAGCGATTCGTCAAAAAGCTACGATGCAATTCCTGGCTCTTGGTGTACTTTCAGCTTTATTTCTATACTCAATCAGCACAACACCTTTGCTATACCCTCCACTTATGTACATCTTATTACCAATAACTTGTATGTTAACGCTTCCTAAACACGTAATGGATAATAATTGATAAAGTGAAGTACAAATTATTAATTCTCGGCAAGCTTCCTCCTCCCTATATGGGACCTTCTATAGCCTTTCAAATACTGATCAATTCAGGATTGAAAAATGAATTCAATCTCGACTATTTAGATGTTACAGCAAATGAGAATCTGAATACCTTAGGCAAGTGGAGTCTGAAAAAAGTATTTACTAACCTGGATATTTATAGAAAACTAGGTAAAAAGTTAAAAAACAATAAGCCTGATGTCGTTCTTATCCCAATAAGTCAAACTGGGTTAGGATTTTTTAAGGACTCTGTGTTTATAGTAATATGCAAACTCTATGGATGCAAAGTAATGATTCAGTTGAGAGGAAGCGGATTCAAACATTGGGTTCAAAATTCCAATCCTCTGAATAAATTTTACGTTAATCTCATACTTAAAATCCCAAAAGGTGTAATAGTTTTAGGTAATAACCTTAAATATTTGTTTGCCGATTACTTTAAGGAAAATGAAATTTACGTTGTTCCTAACGGCGGAAATTACAATGTGAATGACCGAACTTATACGAATAACAACAAAGTCAAATTAATTTATTTAGCAAACTTACAACCATCAAAAGGAATTGAAGATGTTATTGACGCCTTAGTAATTCTTAACAAAAAATTGCCCAATTCCTTTTCTATGACTATAATTGGAGAGTGGCGTAAGAATGAAACTAAAATAAAATGCCTGGATATAATAGAAAAAAATAATCTCCCAGTTACTTTCTATAATTCAGAAGTAAGTAAAAATAAATTCGACTATCTCACTTCAAGTGATATTTTCATTTTTACGCCACGTGAACCTGAAGGCCACCCATGGGTGATCGTGGAAGCCATGGCTTCAGGATTACCAATAATTTCAACAGATCAGGGAGCAATAATAGAATCGGTTATTGATGGTGTTAATGGATACATTGTACCTGTCAAGTCGCCGGATATCATAGCCGACAAACTGATAACTCTGATTAATAATTATGATCTGAGACATAAAATGAGTGTAAGCAGTCGCAACATGTACCTTGAAAAATTTACTGAAACTAAAATGGTTTCCAACTATACTTCCGCTTTAAAGTCTGTTATTGAAAAATGACAGGTTCATAACTAACTTTAAAAGCTATATCTCAATATAGTCATATCACTTCATCCAGAAAATATAAATATACGTTCTCATGGAACAATTAACCCAAAGTTTAAAAGACGGACAAATGAATTTACTTGATGTGCCATTCCCGGCACTCAATGATGGTTGCATTTTAGTTCGTAATCACTTTTCATTAATAAGTGCGGGTACTGAAGGAAAAACAGTAAAAGATGCACGACTTGGATATATTGGAAAAGCACGTGCAAGAAAAGATGAAGTGAAGAAGGTTATTCAAACCGCAAAAACTATGGGTATAATGAAAACCTATAGAATGGTCATGAATAAACTTGATGCTCCTACTCCACTTGGATATTGTTGCGCCGGCGAAGTCATTGAAGTCGCTGACGATGTTACCGAATTCCGCATTGGAGATATGGTGGCATGTGGAGGAAACTCTGCAAATCATTCTGAAGTTGTGGCCGTACCAAAAAATCTATGTGTAAAAATTCCAGTTGGTGTTCATCCTGAACAGGCATCAATTGCAACCTTAGGTGCCATTGCTATGCAAGGTATCAGACAGGCTGATTTAAGACTTGGTGAGAGTGCAGCTGTTATTGGACTTGGTTTGATAGGACAATTAACTATTCAGATGTTAAAAGCTTCCGGTGTTAAAACAATAGGAATTGATATAGATGCTACTCAAGTAAATATCGCATTGCAAAATGGTGCCGACATGGCTTACACCAGAAACAGCGAATATATTTATAAAGCCATTGAAGAACTTACAAATAATTATGGAGTTGATGCTGTAATTATTACTGCCGGCACAGCTTCTACTGATCCAATCGATTTTTCCGGAGAAATTTGCAGACAAAAGGGAAAAGTGGTCGTTGTTGGAGCTGTCCCGACCGGTTTTAAAAGAAATAACTATTTTAAGAAAGAACTTGACCTTAGAATGTCATGCTCCTACGGCCCAGGGAGATACGATAGTGATTATGAAGAAAAAGGTATCGATTATCCTTATGGCTATGTAAGATGGACTGAAAACAGAAATATGGAAGCGTTTCTGGAATTAATCCGTTCAAAAAAAATAAATATTGAGCCATTTATCAGCCACAGATTTAGTTTTAATGATGCTGTTAAAGCATACGATTTAATCGTGAACCGAAGCGAACCTTTTCTTGGCATTGTTTTAAATTATGATATCACAAAAAAACTGGTTTCTACAGTTCACAATGAAAAAAATAGTTTTCAAAATTTAACTGCAGGTACTCCTGTTATTGGATTTATTGGAGCTGGTAATTTTGCCCAAAATTTCCTTTTACCTTCAATTGGGAAAAGTGGTGTTTTAAAAGGAATTACTACCGCCAGACCTGCAAATGCCAAAAACTTAGCTGACAAGTACAACTTTAAATATTGTACAGGAAACTCTGAAGAAATACTTAACGATAAGGAAATAAACACCATTTTCATAGCCACTCGCCACGACTCCCACGCGGCCTATGTTATCAAATCTCTTCAAAGTGGAAAGAATGTTTTTGTTGAAAAACCACTTTGCATGACTCTTTCAGAATTGGATGAAATAAAAGATATTCAAGAAAAATCCGGGAAATCACTTATGGTGGGCTTTAACAGAAGATTTTCTCCACTCATAAAAGATCTCACAAAACTAGTCCATGAAAAGGCCAACTCACAAATAGCTATCAATTACAGAATAAATGCAGGAGTTGTACCTTCAGATCATTGGATTCATGACAAATCAGTTGGAGGTGGACGAATCATTGGTGAAGCATGTCACTTTATAGATCTCGCGTCTTTCATAGCTAACTCCCCTATAGTTTCGGTGAGTGCAGTTGCCGTGAATGATTCATTAGCCCAAAACGACACTGCTGCAATTAATTTATATTTCGAAAATGCAAGCGTTGCAAATATTTCATATTTCTCAAACGGAAATAAAGATGTTGGTAAAGAATATTTAGAAGTATTTTTCGGAGGCAGAATTGGTGTAATCGACGATTTTCAATCTCTAAAAGTTTTTGGCAAATCAACAACTGAAAAAAAATCAAAAGGTATGGATAAAGGACATGCACAGGAAGTTGCTGCCTTCCTCGAAAGTATTCAGGCTGGTGCTCCCTGCCCTATCCCTTTTGAACAACAATACAATAGTTTTAAAGCTACATTTAAAGTCATGCAATCAATTGCATCAAACGGCGAACGAATAATTGTATAATTATGAATAATATTGTTAATGCTGACACCCTTATTTCCGAGTCTCTTCACAGGCTTCAACATTATATCGAAAAGGAAGCATTTAAAGGATATGATCCCTATGATGCGTTAAAGTCACCATTATTTAAACTCCCTGTTTTAAAGAACAATAAAATCATTCGATTTGGGACACAACAACTGGTTAAACGATTTCCATTGAATTTAAGGCCGGTTCTTTTCATTAAAAAAGGGTTGAATCCGGTAACTCTGGGACTGGCAATTCAAGCTTATGTAGCTATTGGTAAAGCAGGCCAGCTTTCACTTGATGAAGTTAATAACAAATGCAAACCTCTTATAGATCAACTAGTGAGTCTGATTCCTCCAGGTTATCATGGAGCTTGTTGGGGCTACGACTTTGACTGGGAGTCACGCTATGCAAAAATTCCTGCGTATCAACCTACCATTGTAGCTACAGGCTTCATTACAAATGCCCTGTTTAAATTATACAAATTAACAGGTAGTAAAGAAGCCATTGATTTGTGCACAAGCGCCTGTGAATTTATTTATAATGATATTAATCATTTTGAAGCTCCGGATGGTTCTGTTTGCTTTTCCTATTCACCTTTCGACAAAATCCAGGTATTTAATGCCAGTATGAAAGGGGTTCGATTATTGTCTCAGGTTTATAGTGTGAACAATGATAAAAAACTAGCCATACTTGCTAAAAAAGGAGCATCATTTGTTGCAGGTCACCAACAAAATGACGGCTCCTGGAAATATGCAGCTTTAAACAAGGGAGAGTGGATTGATAACTACCATACAGGTTATGTCCTCGATTGCTTCGATGAATACCAAAAATGTTGTAATGATAATTCATACGATCAGCAAATTAAAAATGGTTATGAGTTTTACCTGAACTCATTTTTCGAAAATGGAGAAATTCCAAAGTTTTTTAACAACAATACCTTTCCTATCGATTGTACCTCCGCAGGTCAATCTATTTTAACTTTAATACGGTTTGGAAATATTGAAACAGCTAAGAAAGTTGCCCTTTACACGATTAAAAACATGCAACATAATTCCGGCTATTTCTATTTCAGGAAATACCAATACTTCACAGAAAAACACTCTTTTATGAGATGGTCAAATGCCTGGATGTTTGCAGCTTTAGCCGAACTTCAGTCTTCAATCCGGTAATTCCAATAATTTGCCCTGCTTTACCTTTTCCACCACCAATTTCTTGAATTTCAAAGATTTAATTTTAATCTAGAATCTAAAAATAACCTGATTTAACGTTGGAGTCGCTGTTTTTCGATGTTAATTGATTGAGCTTTTCACTTGAATCGGCACGATCAAAAATTTTATAAGATTCATATAATATTGATATTCAATATTATATATGTTTATCAACACTCGCTTGTAACAAACAGTGGTAATTGGCTATTGCGTCGGGTTTATAAAAAGATTAAATTTACACACCATTTAATTCATGAGTGTTCAACTTACTCCTCCCAAAAATGGCTTTTCTTAAAATAATAAACTAATGAATGAGGAATAATATACTATCTGCTAAAGAAAAAAGCGAAGGTAAATTACGCGATCTTTTTAAGTTTGGGAATGTTAGAAATTCTATTCTTAAAGATCCGGGTCAGGAGGTATACGATTATTTATCCGAGTACGTAAGCCTGGAAAATGAAAGAACAATGGTATTGATGACCAAGACAGCATTCAATGTTCATGCTCTTTCAGACAATTATTTTGATACGCTTGTCAATTTTGCCCGCATCAATGATATTCAACGCATAAATAAATTTTTTGAAGCGGTGAATGGCAAACTACCGAAAGACGGATTGTTTGTGGGATGTGTGGAAACCAAAGGGGACAGAAAACATCGGATATTGAAAAAGTATCCCTGGGGATTTTCTCATATTTATTACTTCTTTGATTTTATCCTTAAAAGGATTTTCCCAAAACTTCCAATTACAAAAAAGATATATTTCAAAATCACTAGTGGTCGAAATCGCGTGATTTCAAGAACAGAAACTCTTGGAAGATTATACAGCTGTGGATTTAGTGTATTGGATGAGAAAAAAATCAATGGCAGAATGTACTTCGTAGTCAGGAAAATTGATGAACCTGCTTTTGATGAAGAACCATCCTACGGGCCAATTTGCAAAATGAGACGATTTGGCAAAGGTGGCAAAATTATAAGTGTATACAAATTCCGCACAATGCATCCTTTTTCAGAATATTTGCAACAATACATTTATGAAAGAAATCAGTTAAAAGAAGGTGGCAAGTTCAAAGATGATTTCAGAATATCCACAGTTGGCAAGTTTATGCGAAAATATTGGCTTGACGAACTTCCAATGATCATAAATCTTCTGAAAGGTGATCTTAAAATTGTTGGTGTTCGTCCTTTAAGTAAACAATATCTGAATCTTTATACTGATGAACTTAAAGCCAAAAGACTTCAGCACACTCCCGGATTAATCCCTCCATTTTATGCTGACCTCCCTAAAACACTTGATGAAATAATGGAATCAGAAATGAGGTACCTTACACAATATGAAAAGAATCCTATCCGAACTGATCTGAAATACTTCTTTAAAGCATTTAATCAAATATTTCTAAAAAAAGCAAGAAGTAATTGATACTACAAATAAAAAGAACGCTACCATCGAAAGGTAGCGTTCTTTTTATTTTAACTCATGGTAACTATTTTGCAGTCACTTATCCCTGATAACTTTCATGGTATGAATTTCAGATGTATTACTGATTCGAAGCATATATACTCCTGGAGGTAAATCATTTTTTGAAACATATTCAAATTGATTACTTCCTTCATAAACATTCATCTGTTCATTGTAAACCATTTGCCCTCCGGCATTCATCAATTGAACATGTGCTGTTGTTGCAACATCACTGTAGAACCTCACGAAAAAGCTATCCTTAAATGGATTCGGTCCGAAAACAATATTTTGTATACCATCATTCTGCTCAAGTTTCACCGCCTGATTTTCAGCTCCATTACTTACATCTTTTGCCTTCACCTTAGACCTGGTAATTTTCCAGGAAACTTTGTTTTCTCCATCAGTACCAGTAACTGCTGAACCAATTTTCATCCAGGCTTCTTCAGGACCATTAGACAAAAGAGCCGTATAAAAACCCTTTTCAGTTATACCTATAACTATTTGCCTGGCATCAAATGGATTCTTCGATACATCAGCCAGAGAACCCGGATGACTCACTACTTCAATCATGCCTTTCTGGTATTCAGGAATATCTGAAGTGAAATTGAATGCTGTAAATGCAACAGCATCACTCATTGGAAAGCTAATATCCTTTAAATTCACAGGGCCATACCATCTCTTAAGCTTTCCACAAACAGAACCTTTAACACGAACAATAGTGCCAGGTGCCACAGAAGACACCCCCATTGTTACCGGAAATCTTCCGGTGTGTAAAATCCCATTTTCCAAAACCAATTGATCGAGAACGATGAAGGACTGATCCATAGTAACTCCGGAATTATTATTGATAACTAATTCCCGTACGGTACCCGGTAATCCATTTCCTGTATGTTGTTTTACGGATCCATTAAATGTATAAACAGCATCACGGCTTAAATTAATCTTTCCTTTAAGCTGAATATTTCCGGTTGAACATTTCTTATCGATACCGGCATCAGATCCGATCAATAATTTAGCCTTGTTACCAACCGTAAAATCAGCATTGCCTTCTATGATCGAAGTTCCCAGGTCAAGAGTTCCATTCACAAGAATGCCCGCTTTACCTGTAGTTGATGCAACTTTAAGAACATTTGCCTGAAGATTCAATCTGGCTCCCTCGTCAATTATAATGTTTGAAACTGCAAGTTCTTCTGAAAGGATAAGTTCCGTTCCACTTGAAACAAGGATAGTTGAAACACCAGGGCCGGGGGGCATAGATGCAGCTGTCCAGGATTCACCATCAAACACCTCCCATGATTCAGCCTGTTCCCAATCTCCCGAGGAAATCGCTCTATAGTCACCTGAACTAAAGGCTCTGGTTTCTTTAACATCCGAAAGGTTAAAAACAACTATTAAAAGTAAGGACGCAGCCGCAAAAATAGATGCTCCTATTACTATGCGCATCCGGGTACTCAAATACGCTTTTTGTCTGTTTCTCAATTTATTTTTGCTCATATTTCAGTTCTCCTTTATTTAAAAGAATCTCACATTCAATTGCTGCGACTTCCCATTATTCTCGATTACTAAACGATACACAGCATTTTCTAATGTTGACATATCTATTTGCTCCATATTGCTTCCTTTCAAGGAATTGAATTCACCTGAACCAGCTTCCCTGTTCGCCTGATCAATCAGCTTATACCGGTAAACACCATCTTCCGGAGCATTAAATGTTACAGTTAAAATTTTTGTGTCCGCATCAGGAAATGCCTGAAGATTGAATTCCTTGGTTACTACAACTTCAGTAGTATTAACACTTGTATTTGAACTGTTTCCTGTACGGCAATTTGATGCAATGTTAAAATATCTGTTTGCAGAAACACCACATGTTCCAACTGATTGAACAGAAATCCGGCTTACCGTATTACCAAAAGCAACTTCGATATTTTCAGTTCCATCACCAGATGTTATACTTGACCCCTGGGGTAAATTCCACCGGTAAGCAGAGCTTCCGGTAACACTGGCAATTGAATAAGCATAACCATGAGTATTGGGGCATGCTTCAGGCAATCCGGTAACTACTCCCGGTGTAGAAGGCAACGATGTAACTGTAATTTTTCTTTCAGGACCCTGAATACCACAAATATTGGTAGCTCTTACTGCAATGCTTCCATTAACATTACTTCCAAATTGTACTCTTATGGAATCCATTCCAGCTGAAGTCCATAGAATAGCAGCACCAGTCGGAACAGTCCATTGATAGGTTTGACGTGGCCGGGTTCTTATAGTATATATTTGTTCTGAATTACACAAATTACCTCTTGCTCCAATTATTCCAAATGGTATTAAAGGAGTAGCTGAAACAGAAACTTCTCTGTTCGCAGTAAAATCACAACCTGAAGTTGAAGCAACTCCTATTTTTGTTGAAGTAAATCCTACAGGTACACTAACAACGACTGACGTGTCAGTTGTATAATATGGCGAAGGATTTCCATTGAATGTAATTCCATTAGTAGCTGTCCATCTGTAATTTGTTGCTCCTGCAACAGAAAATATTCTGTATGTATAATCGGTACCTTCACAAACATCACTAAAGCTATCACTTAATCGAGGCACACTAGTATTAGCCCGAATACCCTGACACTTTACAACATTAGATCCACAAGCATTTGAGCCGGTTACACAAGCATCATATCCGGTTGCTGATGTTGCACCCAAAATAATTCTTGCATTCTGTGTTCCTTGTCCTGATAAAATTATTCCATCTGGTCTTATTTCCCAAACCATATTGGGAGCATTTAAATTTGTTACGAAATCAACCGTATCACCCATACAACCTCTTGGAGGACCGGTTACACTTGGCTTATTTCTTGGAGGTGCTGTATACAGCTTTACAGATACATCGTCACTGCCGCTCCCACATCCATTACTAACGGTCCAGCGAAATATGTTCTCAACTGTTGAGTCAAGATTTGAAACGGAAGACTCAGGATTATTAAGATCATTTATGATTGCATTACCCGAAATTACAGTCCATGTTCCGGTTCCATGAACAGGTGCTACTGCAGCGAGTTCTATTGAAAACACATTACATAGAGACTGATCTGAACCTGCTTCTGCTGCAGAAACTGATGTTGGTGCAGTCAATTCCTGCTCAAGGTTAGTAGTACAACCACTAGCATCAAAAATCGTTACCGAGTACGGCCCAATCGCTAAATTAGAAGCAGTAGCATTCGATTGCCCATCAGACCAGAAATAAGTATACGGTTGTGTTCCACCTGAGGGTGTAACTTCTATGCTTCCATTAGTATTTCCTTCACAAGAAGGATTTTGAACAGAAGCAATAGTTGCTGATAATGCAGGAGAAATAACAGCACTTGTTGAAGATGAACTGGTACATCCATTAATGCCTGTCACCGTTACACTATAACTTCCCGAATTCGATGAAGTACTTCCCGAAACTACTGGATTTTGAAGTGTTGAACTAAAACCTGAAGGACCTGACCAACTATAAGATGAAACAGGATCATTCACATTTACACTAAGCATCAAATCTGCGCCATCACATAAAGGTGAATTAGAACTTGAAGTTATAGCTGGTCCATTTCCAACAACTGCTGTATAAGGTGAAGATGAAACCGAAGGAACCGAGGCACATGCATGATTCGAAGTCATAGTAACTGCAATTACATCACCATTATTCACAGAGGAGGAAGAAAAAGTTGCAGAAGTTTGACCGGTTGGTGCACTGTTCACTGTCCAAGAATAGGTTGGACTTGTTCCACCATTTACCGGAACTGCATTTAATGTTAATGTTCCGCCATTACAGATTGCTGATCCTCCCGTGATAGAAACAGAAGGGACAACCGATCCACCAGATCCTTCAGAAACATTTAATCCAAAAGTACCTGATGCTGGTGATGCAAAGCGGTATGCCTGAACAACAATATAGTATTCCGTATTTGGTGTTACAGTGATATCCTGAAGCCTCGATAACCAATCAGAACCGGCAACGAGATAAGTGCAACCAACATAATCATCATTGGAGGCAATTACTGTTCCTGATGAATTCAACAAAAAGATGTATGTGTCAAAAATAGATGTAACATCACAGGTATTTATAGAAATTTTGTTTCCACATGAGGAAGTAGTAAACTTGAAAAACTTCGCAGCTGTTGATTGGTTACCGGTTCCAGCCCATGTTGTTGGTAGGCAATAAGTGGAATGCAATCCGGAATATGGTAAACCGGTAATTAAAAATGGTGAACTCATAGAAGCTCCAGCTGTTGGTGCGCTTACTGTAGTGGTAAAAATATTGCTATAAGATGAAACACATCCTGCTGAAGTTCTCAAAACGCGAATCTTGAAATTTCCAGATGTGTTAAATGATAAAGATACAGAGGTTCCTGTTGCACCCGAAACATCGGTGTATGTAGTTCCTCCATCAGCAGAAGTTTGCCATTGATAGGCGCCTGATCCTCCTGAAATGGAATACGACAATGGTTGACCACACTCAGCAGTTGCAGGACCGGAAACAGTACCCCCTGATGTGGGAGTTGAACACGTTGTATATGTTAATGTTACTTTCCATGTGTTGTTAAGAACTGATAAATTGGTAGCATTACATGAAGCACCACTGTTGGTATTTCGTAATACATTTATTGAAAAAGGAATTACACCTGTTGCAGATAATCCATTTGCAATTACAGTGCTATTTGTTGAAAGCACACAATTCCCATTGGCATTTTCATTGCAATAAAAATCGGCTGTCGTTCCACCAGGCCCCGTGTATTTAATTCTTGCATTTCGTTTCTTGGTAGAACCGGAAGCTGCGTAAGTTGATTCTAGCAAAGCATTCGAAACAGTTGAATTTGCCGGAATAGTCACATTCATATTGACTGTACAATATGCATTATAGGATGATCCAATCACTCCTGATGAATAAGTTCCTGTTAAGGTTGGGTCAATTACAACTGGAAATACCCTGGCAGAGTTTGTTAGCCAATGTGCAGGGACAAAAGCTGAGATTCTGATATTATTTCCATCTTTAGAAATTTTATATCCTCCTTCTATTTCAGAATTTTCTGATGCATCAAAATATACTAGTTTTTCAAAAATTCCAACTTTAGAATTAGATGCATTTAATACTTCCAGTTCACCAAACCACATTCCATTCTCTTCTTTACCAGGCTGCATTTTTCGTACCTGCCAACCTGTAGGAACTGTAATCGTTTCTGTAAACACCAGAAATCCATCCGATTCAATTCCACCAGGTAAAGAGTTTAAAACATAATTGGTTTTTAAACGATCAACATCGATCACATGAACGAGGTCAATCCCGTTCCAATAATTACTAAATTTTGCTTCATTCGAAAATGATTGACCCTCCTTATTGGAAGATTGTTCAATTGAAGAAATAAACTCTCCTTTTGCATTTGCTGTGTGTAGAGCTGTTTCAGATAAACTTACTCCATTGCCTCCGTCCAGAACCATCAATGTATTTCCGGTTCGAAGATTTACAGTAATTGGTTTATCAGAATTAACTATTCCAAATTCACCTGCAGTCCTGTTATTGGCGGATGGAGTCATATCAATACTCATCCAATTACCGTTTACATCCTTGTAATGCATTCTACCGGATGCCTGAGTAGTTGTGTAGGATCCATCAGGGTTCAAAAATGTTCTCGAATTTTCAGTACGTTTATGAATCAATTCTACAGACTCCACTGATCCTTCCAACTTTAATTTCCCAAATTCAGGATGTTGTCTAAAAGATTCAGGTATAACTGAAATTAATCTTTCCTTAGATAGGCCCTTTGAACCCGGCTCAGAAAGCATTGTAACATAAGGTACCGGAACAGGCACTCTGTTCGCGGCATCTGGTGGATATCCACGTTTAACTTGTTGTTGAGAAAAGGCATCGTTTAATTGAAGCAATACTGTGCCTGCCACCAAAAAAACAAAAACCCATTTTAATAGTTTTCTGTTAATTATTTCCATGATCTTATAAAGGTTTGAAGTTCCAGACTTTGATCAGGGGCAGACCAATTAATTGCTGATTTTCAAGGGAATTCAACGGAGCCTTTCGGAAGAAGTTTCCGTATTGAAATAAAAAATCAATTAGATTGAAAAAATGAAACTTTTATAAAAATGTACCGTTTAGGCCACGCAAAAAAAAAGGGAGCCTGTTAAAGCTCCCTTTAAAATCATTAATGATATTTTTATTGAATTACGATCTTTTCATTTGCCAAATTAACAGCATCTGAGGAAATAGTAAGAATGTATACACCTTTTGCTAATGCACTTACATCCAAAACGAAACCACTTTCTAACTCATTGTTATTCATTACGCTAACAACACTTTCTCTTCCTGTCAAGTCTGTTAGTTTAATATAATAAGTACCTTCAGTAAGAACAGGCATTTGAATGGTAATTTTTTCACTGGCAGGGTTTGGATTAACAGAAACAAGAGTCTGATTGAGTGCGTTTCCGGCAACCTTACAATTAACCAATACACTCAAAGTACGGGCACCTGAAGTTCCGCATCCGTTGGTTGTGCTTACAATTACAGAACCACTTGCATTTCCCCAATCAACAACTATGCTGTTGGTATTTGCTCCCGCTACAATAGTTGCTCCAGCAGGAAGGGTCCAGTTATAAGATGATGCTCCGAATACTGCAGGAACTGAATAAACCAATCCTTGCTCAGCAGCACATACAGTTGTTGGTCCGGATATCACTCCTGGATTTGCAGGTGCTCCTTTAACATTTATACAACGGGCTGTACTTGATCCGCAAGTGTTATTTGAAGTCACACACAGTTGTCCGGTGGTAAATGAATTGGTATAAGAAATATCTACCGTATTTGTGCCTTGGCCTGCTACAATGGTTGCACCTACAGGAGCTGTCCATGTATAAGAAGTTGCACCTGCTACCGCTGGAACACTATGAGTAATTGTTGCTCCACAGATTCCTGTTGCAGCTCCGGAAACGTTACCTGGAGTTACTGGTTTCTGACTTGCTACGGTTTTACATCTTGGTGCTGATACTACTCCGCAATTTGAGGTTGCTGTCAGACAAATGTTTCCTACATTGAAACCTGCTCCAACATTCACTGAAATGGAGTTCGTTCCTTGGCCGGATACTATGCTGATATTGGCTGGTACTGTCCATGCATAAGATGCTGCATTAGCTACTGCAGGCACGGAATATACTACTCCATTTTGTCCTGGGCATACTGCAAAGGTTCCGGAGATTGTTCCAATGAATCCTACGCTGTTGGTAATCGACATGCAACGTTGTGCACTTTGATATCCACAAGGCAATACGGCTCTAACACATAAAGTTCCTGTTGTGAAGGCAGGTCCGAAGGTTACTGAACCCGTGGTTCCTGTTCCTGTTACAGAAGCATCTCCTGTGATACTCCAGGAATATCCTGTTGCACCTGCTACTGCACCTGTTGAATAACTGCCGGCACTTGAAGGACATGCATAACTGCTACCCACGATTGAAGATGGAGTGCTTAATGCTCCACGGATGTTACGGCAATTGGTATTAGTTACTCCGCATGCATTGCTTGCAGATACACAAACTTCCCAACCTGAACCATTCGCTGGAACTGCTCCAAGTGTTAAAGTTGCAGTTGGTAAGGTAGTAGTATAAGGTCCTGCGTTTCCATTAACCAATGTTCCTGCATCTACTGACCAGGTATATCCTGTAGCTCCTATTACTGCATTTGTATTAATAACTACTACATCTCCCACGCATGCATTCACCGGGAAGCTCGTAATGGTTACAGAATT
>JAEUTI010000047.1 GCA_016788065.1 Bacteroidia bacterium
CGTATGTTCGTCGATTTATGAACGACTTTTATTTTGCTGGAAGGCTGGAATAATCGCATAACTGCACTGAATAGTCGCTCCAGCCAATTTCCGATATCTGTACCCGATTTCAATCCTTTGGAGTAAGCAAAACCAAAAACAATTCCACCTATGTGTGAAATGTTTCCACCTGCATTTCCATCCGGAATACTGATGAGGTAAAGAAACGTGAAGAAAATGGCAATATACTTAAGCTTGACCGGACCAAAAAGCAGCAAATGAATTGAGTAATTTGGAATATAGGTAGCTATAGCAACTAAAATAGCCAGCACTCCGGCAGAGGCGCCAATGAGGTAAGATACTGTGATGGAATTGCTGAAAGCTGGAAAAATGTTGTAGGCTAACATGTAAAATATTCCTCCGGCAATGGCTCCTAGCACATAAACCACTACCACTCGGGAGCTTCCAAGGTATTCGCAGAATATCTTTCCGGTCCAGAACAGTATCAACATGTTGAACAGAATATGAATGAAATTCACATGCACAAACATGTAAGTGAAAAGAGACCATGGCTGATTCAGTAATGCAGGAACGTAGGACCTAAGGGCAAGATGCATAACAACATTATCAAGAATCATTGACCTGGAACCGGCCAGGAAAAATACCAGCTTGGCAATGCTGATCAATAGGAAGATCGCAATATTGATTGCCATCAGGCGAAATACACCTTCCGACCGGGTAAAACTAATTCGGATTTCGTCTATAAATCTCATGATCAGTAGAAGTGTTGCCTGTTTTTCTTGTTCCAGATTTTTATCAGGATAAACCCGAATAACATCCCGCCAAGGTGAGCAAAATGGGCTACATTATCACCCGGATTATTGGAAATTCCGGAAATTAATTCAAATAACCCGTATAAAATTACAAAGTATTTGGCTTTAATCGGAATAGCAAAAAAGACATAAAGCATCGTATTTGGAAACAGCATCCCGAAAGCAAGCAAAATACCAAATACCGCCCCGGAAGCTCCGATGGTAGGAATGTTCATTTTGTAAACCAACAATTGGTTGGCAAGTTCACCCGATTGCGCAATGAGTCCGGAATCCGTTGGCATCACTTCCCATCTTGATAAGAATTCATTAATGATATTCAGATTATCGCTGGTGAGATACATGGAGTTCTTGCGCATTAAGGCTAGAAAATCCATTAAGTTTGGTGCTGCCAGGTATTGACTAATTTCATTCCCAAGCTGACTCAGTTCATACCAGGTGAAAAGAGTCTGTATTAAGGCTGCTCCAAGTCCGGTGATGAGATAAAATGTTAAGAATCGTTTGGGTCCCCAGAAATTTTCGAGTACCGTGCCAAACATCCAAAGTGCGAACATATTGGAAAGCAAATGCATGAAGTTGCCATGCAGGAAAAGGTGCGTGACAAACTGGTAGGGACGAAACAGTTCAGATAATGGGAAGTAAAGTCCCAGGTGATAAGTGAAACTTAACCCCAGTTGTTCATCAAAAACGGTATCGGCTAACCAAAAGATACCATTTATGATCAGCAGATTTTTGACAACCAGCGGCAAAAAATTAAAGGATGAAGGCCTGTATTCCTGATAACTCATAGATGGCGATATAACGCTTTAACTGGGTTTTTGTTGGAATTTTTTTTCAATTTCGGATGATGAAAGTACTATAAAAGTAGTCTTTCCTCCGGCCGTGAAATTTGGTTGTGACGATTGCATCAGGGAATCAGCAAGTTGCTGCATTTCTCTGATGTCGAGTTCTGCTCCGTGTTTTACAGAAAGGTTGTAAGAAACACTGCGAAGCAAATTCTCTCTGTGATTGCTTTTTATGGTGGGGTTATGGTTTTTATAAGATTCCAGAATTGAATCCAGAATTGACTTCTCAGATCCGGAAGCTATTCCTGTAGGAACACCATTTAGCACAAAAGTGTTTTTGCCAAACTCCCGAAGATCAAATCCAAGGCGACGAATATCATCGGCAATCTCAGATAAAATCAGGAAGTCATCGTGAGTAAAGGTCATTGTTTGTGGAAACAATTCCTGTTGACTCACAGCAGGTGATTTTCCCAACATGGCTTCATTCTGATCATATAAAATCCGCTCATGCGCAGCCTGCTGATCAATTAATATCAGAGCATGCTGATAAATGGCAGCGATATATTTTCTTTCAATCTGACCAAGCACGCGACAGGCTGACTGATGCATTGGCTCGGCAGGAATATCATCAAATGCCGATGGAATGGTAACCGTTTCAGCCCTTCGGTTGATCTCATAAATTTGCTCCCATCCGCTTGTGGAAGGTCGGGGTGGGGCATCGTTATTTTTAAACGGATTGTAAGCAGGATTGACCGTTATTCCCGGTAATTTTGGTTCCTGACGATACATGCTCACCGGAATATTGAAAGCAGTTTCCTGTTCAAAATCGAGGGAAGGTGTCACACTGAACTTTCCCAATGATCTTTTCACAGAGGCTCTGATAATGGCATAAACCGATTTTTCATCGTCAAACTTAATCTCCGTTTTGGTAGGATGAATGTTGATGTCGATTTTAGCCGGATCTATCTCAATCATGATAAAATAGGAGGGGAAACTTCCTGCAGGCAGCAGGTCTTCAAAAGCATCAGAGACAGCATGATTGAGATAGCCGTTTTTGATAAACCTGTTATTCACGAAAAAGTATTGTTCACCACGGGTTTTGCGGGCAAATTCAGGTTTAAGCACAAACCCGGATAAGTTGAGAATAGTGGTTTCTTCCTGTACAGGAACCATTCTTTCATTGTAATTGTTCCCGTAAATGCCCATTATTCGCTGGCGAAGATTGCCGGGAGTTAACCGAAACACTTCAATTCCATCATGAAACATGGAAAAACCTAAATCGGGTCGGGCAATTGCAACGCGTTGAAATTCCTCAACTATGTGACGCGTTTCAGAGGCATTTGATTTAAGAAAGTTTCTCCTTGCGGGTATATTAAAATATAAGTTCTTAACGGATATACTGGTTCCGGGCTGGCAAGCACAAGGTTCCTGAAGAATCACCTTGGATCCTTCAATTTGCAATAAAGTTCCCGTATCGCGATCGTGTTGGCGGGATTTCAATTCTACTTGGGCAACGGCAGCAATTGATGCCATGGCTTCACCGCGAAAACCCATGGTTTTTATTTCGAACAGGTCTTCGGCCCGGGTGATTTTTGAAGTTGCATGGCGCTCGAAACACATTCGGGCATCGGTTTCGCTCATTCCGGATCCGTTGTCGATTACCTGAATAAGGGACTTTCCTGCATCTTTAATTATTAATTGAATGGAAGTTGCCCCGGCATCAATAGCATTTTCAATCAGCTCTTTTACAGCTGATGCAGGTCTTTGAATAACTTCTCCGGCAGCTATCTGATTGGCTACCGAATCGGGTAAAAGTCGAATGATGTCTTTCATAAAAATGGCTGAAAATTATTTTAATATCCAATAAGCCAAAGCGCCTAAGATTCCTAAAATTACCAAAACCCGGATGTTAGAGGCCTTGTTGGAGTCGGTACCCGAACCACTTCGACGGTTCTGGAATTTCTGCCTGATCCTCAATTTGGTTGCTTCAACATCCGATTTGTCGGAATCCAATTCCGATTCAATTCGACGGATTCGCTCTTCAAAAGCTTCCTTATCAGCATCATAGTAACGCGGCCGAAAGTTAAAGCTCCGGTGTTTTTGCGTTTTGAAGATGGAAGGCAATTTAAGCATTGGCGGGGTGCATAGGTGCAAAAGTCCCACAAATTTAGTCATTTTTTCATTTTTTAATGTTTTTCATCAACACTGTTTTTGTTGAAATCACCGTTGATTATATCCTGATTCATGCCTACTGAACCGGTTTTATTTGTATGTAATTTTGACCTTATGCTTACTTCACTTATCAGGAAATTACAATTTACTGCCATTTTCTTGTTGGCAACTAGTTTGACAGCTTACGCTCAGTCGGTTACTCCGGCTTTTGTGAATCCCGAATCCAGAGCATGGTCCGATTCTGTTTTTGCTACGCTGAGTTATGAGCAGAAAATAGGTCAATTGTTCATGGTGGATGCATTTTCCAATAAAGACGCAACTCATGCTGCATTTATCGATTCATTAATTCTGAAGTATCACATTGGTGGGGTGATATTTTTTCAGGGTGGTCCGGTTCGACAGGCATTACTGACCAATCGTTTTCAAAAGCTTTCAAAAGTGCCCTTGCTGATTGGTATTGATGGTGAATGGGGATTGTCAATGCGCCTCGACAGCACCGTTCGTTTTCCCCGCCAGATGACTTTGGGTGCAGCAAATAACGATAGTCTTGTGTATGAGATGGCATTGGAAATCGGCCGTCAATGTAACCGGATGAAAATTCATACCAATTTTGCCCCTGTAGCTGACATCAATAACAACCCGCTGAATCCTGTCATCAACTCTCGTTCATTTGGTGAAAATAAACTTAAAGTAACCGCTTCTGCGCTGAGTTATATGAAAGGATTGCATAAGCAAAATATTATTTCCTGCGGTAAGCATTTTCCCGGACACGGAAATACCGACACCGATTCCCATTACGCATTGCCTAAATTATTGCAAACACCGGAAGAGCTAGATACTGTTGAATTGTATCCTTTTCGGGAACTGATGGCAAATAAACTGGCATCTGTGATGGTTGCTCATTTGTTCATTCCTTCACTCGACACAGCATTCAATCAGGCGTCGACCTTATCACGGGAAGTAGTTACCAAATTGCTTCGTTCAAAAATGGGTTTTGAAGGGTTGGTTTTTACAGATGCATTGAATATGAAAGGTGTTGCATCATTTTACCCAAGTGGCGAACTGGAACTAAAGGCTTTGCAGGCAGGAAATGATGTGTTGTTGTATTCTGCCAATGTAGCACAAGCCTGGATGAGGATTCACTATGCCATTCAAAATTGTGAAATTGATCAGGAAGAAATTGATGCTAAAGTGAAGCGCATTTTAATGGCTAAGCACTGGGCCGGTTTAAATACTTCGGCACTGGTTGATACTACCAATTTGATCGCTGAACTGAATAATGATCATGCAAAATATCTTTCCTCAAAACTATTTGAAAAAGCAATCACGGTATTAAGAAATGATGATTCTTCTTTGCCGCTGATTAGTGTTCCCGGCCAACGGATTGCTTCTTTGGTAGTGAATGATTCCTTACGAAATCCGTTTCAGGAAATGCTATTGAATTATGATCGGGTGAATTTATTCAGATGCGATCGCGAACCGTCGTCAGTAGTTACCGATTCTTTGTTTAATGTATTATCGACATACGATAAAGTGATTTTCAGTATTCACAATACTTCTGTCAAGGCAACCAGCGGTTATGGTATTTCTGATGCGGTGGCTTCCTTAATGAACAGATTAAATGCAAGCACCAAGTTGATCGCAGTGGTTTTCGGAAATTCCTATTGTTTATCACGATTGCCCGGTCTTGATAGCGTACCTGCATCTATTCTAAGTTACGAAGACACATGGGCACCTCAATACTTCACAGCTCAATTGATTTATGGCGCTGCTGTTGCAGATGGAATGCTGCCAGTTACACCCTTAAATGGATATGTTGCCGGTATGGGATTATGTTTTAATCCTGCTCCTGTTAGACTGAGATTTGGTACCCCTGAAGAAAGCGGAATAGCACCGGAAAATTTCAGCCTGATTGACAGACTGGCTGAAAAAGCAATTGCTGAAAGAGCAACACCCGGGTGTCAGGTATTGGTGGCCTGGAAAGGAAATGTTATCTATCAGAAATCGTTCGGTTATTTTACCTATGAAAAAAATGCTCCAAAAGTAACCAACACCGACTTGTACGATATTGCATCTATAACAAAAATTGCAGCAACAGCACTTGCGTTGATGAAACTCCAGGAAGAAGGTAAAATTGATATTGACAAGAAGGCTTCCCGCTATTTTCATGAGTTAAAGAAAACCAACAAAAAAGATTTGATCATTTCTGATATTCTTACGCATCAGGCAGGATTAAAATCCTGGATTCCATTCTGGCAAAGTACTCTGGAAAACGGAAAGATTTCATACAACATTTTTCATCCTGAAAAAGATGTGAATTATTCAATTCAGGTTTGTGACAGTTTATTTATTCTGAATTCTTATCGCGAAAAAATCTGGGATGAGATTTACGAATCTCCGGTAGGACAAAAAGGTGTGTATGTGTACTCGGATCTCGGCATGCTTATTATGCAAAGGGTTATTGAGGAAGTTACAGAAATGCCCTTTGATGCTTATCTTGAAAAAAACTTTTATGAACCTTTGGGATTAACACGTTTGATGTTTAATCCGGTACAATCGAAGAGTGGCTTGCGCACCATTCCAACGGAACAGGACACAGCA
Organism: Bacteroidia bacterium; assembly: GCA_016788065.1. Taxonomy (GTDB): domain Bacteria; phylum Bacteroidota; class Bacteroidia; order AKYH767-A; family OLB10; genus JADKJB01. Next base: position 6,368 of record JAEUTI010000047.1, read on the forward strand.
TTCCGCAAGAAGCTTGTAAATGGTTTTGTGCATGACCCTGCAGCAGCTATGCTGGGTGGTGTGGCAGGCAATGCCGGACTATTCAGCGATGCCGGTAATCTGGCAGTTATTATGCAAATGCTGCTGAACAAAGGTACCTATGGTGGTATGCAGTTCTTGAAACCGGCGACCATAGATTTATTTACTTCCCGGTTCAATGAAAACAGTACCAACAGGCGAGGATTGGTATTCGATAAACCCGATGTAATTGCAGGCAAAAATGGTCCGACAGCTATTTCTGCTTCTCCGGCTACTTTTGGACATTCCGGATTTACGGGAACAACAGCCTGGGCCGACCCCAAACACGATCTTGTATTTATTTTTCTTTCAAACAGAGTACACCCATCTGCTGAAAATAAAAAACTGGCTAACGGTAATTACAGAACTGAAATGATGGAAGCGGTTTATGAAATTATTAAAAAAGTAACTCCTGCGCCCTGATAACATTTTAACCTCCTTTTTGTTTAGTATCTTTAGGCTCTAATTATATTTTATGAAAATAGGCATTGTTTGTTATCCCACTTTTGGTGGTAGTGGTGTGATTGCCACAGAGTTGGGAAAGGCATTGGCTGAAAAAGGCCATTCCATACATTTTATTACTTACAGTCAACCCGTTCGGCTCGACTTCTTCTCGGAGAATATTTCATATCATGAGGTTGCAGTAGCGAATTACCCCCTTTTTGAATTTGCTCCATACGAAAGTGCCCTTACCAGCAAACTCGTGGATGTTGTTAAGTATGAAAAGCTCGACATCCTTCATGTGCATTATGCAATTCCACATGCTTCAGTAGCCTGGTTGGCAAAGCAAATTCTTGCTACTCAAGGAATTCATATTCCAATTGTTACCACGCTGCATGGAACAGATATCACCCTTGTTGGAAAGGATATGAGTTTTGAACCTGTGGTAACCTTTGCGATCAATCATTCCGATGGTGTTACAACGGTGTCGGAGAGTTTGAAGCAGGATACCTACAGGAATTTCAAAATAGACAAGGAAATTGAGGTAATACACAACTTCATTGATCTGCAAAGATTCTCCAAGAAAGCAAAAGATCATTTCAAGAAAGCTATTGCTCCTTTTGGTGAAAAACTAATTGTACATACTTCCAATTTCCGTAAAGTGAAAAGGGTGCAGGATGTTGTACATGCATTTGATCAAATTATAAAAGAACTACCTGCGAAATTACTTTTAATTGGGGATGGTCCGGAACGACCAGCCATTGAAAAATTATGTCGTGATCTGGGGAATTGTGAGCATGTCAGGTTTTTAGGAAAGCAAGAAGCTATTGAAGAAATTTTATCAGTTTGCGATTTGTTTATGATGCCAAGTGAATCGGAAAGTTTTGGATTGGCTGCATTGGAGGCTATGGCATGTCAGGTACCTGTTATATCAAGTAATACTGGCGGTATGCCTGAATTGAACATTCACGGTGTAACCGGTTACCTCAGTGATGTTGGTAATGTAGATGAAATGTCGCGCTTTGCCATTGATCTTCTAAAAGATCCGGAGAAACATAATGCTTTCAAGAAAAATGCATTAGAGCAGGCCAAGAAATTTGATATTCATGTGATCCTTCCTAAGTATGAAAAATTTTATCAGAAGGTAATTGAAAACATGCTCGTGCAATAAAATCAGCCTCCCGATTGTTTTGCTTTATAACCTGCTGCAATTAAGAGTTGCAATATTTTTTCGCGGAAGTCACCCTGAATCATTATTTCATGGTCTTTAACTGTTCCACCTACGCCACATTTCGACTTAAGCATTTTACCTAAAGCCTCGAGGTCGTTTGTTGTACCTGAAAATCCTGTTACCAGCGTTACCTTCTTGCCAGCCCGTTGTTTTTTATCGAGAGTAACACGTAAATTCTGTTGATTTGGTGGAAGACTAACTTCGGGTTGTTCTTCAGTACGATCCTTCCCAAAATCGGGATTGGTAGAATAAACTACTCCGGAAGCATTTTTATTTTTATTCGACATATCAGCTATATTTATGGAATAAGTAAATTAAGAGATCCCTGCTGAACTTTTACACGAAAGGTATCAGAATACCCTGCAGGTTCACCATCCAGATGCAAAGGAAGCATTTTTTCAGAACGAATGGTAAAGCTGTCATATTGCATTCCTGTATAATGAGATGAACCGGTGATTCTTCCCAAAAATGCTCTGGCAAAAAATAAAGGCAGTTGCAGGCTATTCATTTTTTTTACCAGTGCAATATCTGCTTTCCCATCATTCGTATGGGCGTTTGGGGCAATGATGGCATTGTTGCCAAATTGTGATGCATTGGCAATTGCAGTCAGAAACATGAAGTGATTCGATTTTTCGTTTTTGTGGCTGATTTCAATCTCTGATTCTTTGTAATGATTAAATTCTTTCATTACCAGTTTTGCATATCCGGAAAATCCCCGGTGTCCATCCTTACCAAAAAGATGAGCAACATGAGCATCGAATCCGATACCAGAAACATTAAACGATAATTTGTCATTAATGCTAATTGCATCGTGTTCTACATATTTTCCAACTCTGATAATTTGTAATGCCTTTAAAAGATCGAATGGAATGTGATGATGCCTGGCGAGGCCGTTGCCGGAACCAAATGGAAGTATTCCCATTTTTACTTTAGTGCCATTCAATGCAGATGCAACTTCATTAACAGTGCCATCGCCACCAACAGCAACAACTGACTCAAACCCTGCAGCAATTGCCTGGTTGGTAAAGTTGGTAGCATCACCAGCTTTTGAAGTTACTGCTACCTCAACATGAGCATGCTGCTGAAAGAAACCTTTCAGTTTAGCTGCCTCAGGTTTAGTGTTTTTAGTCCCCGAAGCCGGATTAATGACGAACAATATTTTTGGTAACGTTGTCAATTGGAAGTTGCTTCAGTAGTAAGCTGATTTTTTATTAATGAATGATTGTATTGTTGCAATACAGATTGCAGTGTTTTGAGTAACAAGCTGTCGGGCAAAGAATTTTTTCCGATTTTATTTTGAGTAAGCAGGCTGTCGGTTTTATAGTCATAAATACTTATCACTTCCTGATCATCAAATTGAATCAATTGTTTTTCTCCTACGATCTGATATGAATCACCGGTGTAATTTACTGCGAAGCCATTCAGTGTTGAGTCAAATGGACTATTGCCGAAAGCAATAAATGATTGATCGAAATTCAGCAAGTCTAATATTCCCGGAACGATATCGGTTTGCTGGGTAGTTTTGGTATTTGTTCCTTTTAAATCAGCATAAGGAAGGTAAAATAAAATGGGGGTACGGAACATACCTGCTTTGGTTTGATAGTAAGGAATCGCAGAAGGTCCGGTGTGATCGCTTGTAATTACAAACAAGGTATTTTTATACCAGGAAGTAGTTTGAGCTTTTTTGAAAAACTGCTGTAAAGAATAGTCAGCATATCCGATACTTTCATGTATGGGGAGTGGACCTTTCGGGAATTTATTCTTTAGATGGTTGGGCATAGAGTAGGGGTGATGCGACGACAACGAAAAAAAAGTAGTTACAAAAGGTTGCGGCATACTGTTCATTTTATCAGTAAAGAAGGCATAAAAATTTTCATCGTAGATGCCCCAGTTTCCATCATAATCATTTCCCGGATATTCTTTTCGTCCGTAGTAAGCATCGTAGCCGGTCATAGATGCAAAATTATCGAAACCCATAGTTCCGTTGTTGCCACCATGAAAGAATCCGGAAGAATATCCTTTTGGTTTTAATAGTGCTGCGATCGAATGTAAACGATTTCCATTATAGGGAGATGTGATATAAGAAGCAGGCATTAAAGTAGGCATAGAAGCAACTACTGCCGGAATCCCATCAATCGATTTTTTAGCATTTGCATAAGCGTTGTTGAACGAAATACAATGCCTGGAAAGAGAGTCCAGAAATGGAGTATATCCTTTGCCATTATTCAGGTAACCGATGTACTCTGATGAAAAGCTTTCTAAAATAATAATAACCACATTCTTTGACTCGAATGGTTCCTGGTTTTTATAGGAATGAACTTTATCGAAATAGGAGGTTAATTCCGAGTCCGACAGATAATTTTTTTCATCGATAAGTTCCTTGCCAAATGTTTTAATTACCGTAAAGGGTGTATTTAAAACCAGCGGAACAAGTGGTGGCGTGGTATGCTTTGCGGCGGCAAGAATTCCCAATGGTTTGTATTGGATGCCGCCCCGAAAGCCAATTCCGGTAATTAAAATGACAGGCAGAATTAAAATCCATTGAATCAATTTCTGATCATTTACAGGAGCAACTTTCAGTTTAATTTTGTTGTAACCCCAAACAAAGATCACTGATAAAACAACAAAGCAAAGGATCACGTACCAAAAGTCGAGGGCCATCCTTGGTATAGTATTTTGCATATCGTCTCCCATGGCAAACAGCTGAAAGAGATCTGCAGTTGTGCGTTTTCCCTGAAATTTGAAATATTCCAGATCGACGCAATTCAACAGCAAAAAGGGAATATTGATGATGAAAAAATAATACTTCAGTGCTTGTTGCCAGGCTCTTCCCGAAAAAGCCTGGAAAGGCAGAAAATGGAAAAGGATAAATGGAATATTTAAAACCACCACCACCACTAAATCGAAGCGGATTCCATAAAAGAAGGTCATTGCAACATCGGAGACTGATGAGGTTGAAAAGTAACCGGAATTGACTATCAAAAATAGCAACCGGCAAATTTGGTATATGAAAAGCAACAGCAATATGCGCTTAATTAGAAGAGTACTTCTGTATAAAAAGCTTTTCATATTGCTATTAAATAAATAAGGCTGATCTGTAGCAGATCAGCCTTTTAGATTGGTAATTTATGGTATTACTGTTTGGTGTAAGTGTAAGTGAATGCGCCAGTAATGCTATTAACTGTTTCGTTAATATTCAAAACTACTGATGATCCAGGACCACCTGAACCTACCAAAGTACCGTTACCGTCGAATGTACGTGCAACAGCAGGAGTACCACACACGATAGTTTGCGTTGGGATGTTGACCTGATTGTTGGTTCCAATTACAATATTCAATTTCGCATTTGCATTTGCATAATCACCAAATTTGCTCCACTCTAATGCTTTGTTCAATGTATTTGAAAGCACTAAAGATTCTGTGTAAGTATAAGGAGACTGTCCAGAAGCAGTAATGGTGCAAGAATAAGTCCCTTCGAAAGCACTGGATCCCAATTCGTTAGCAACAGTTACTACACGGAAATTAGTACCGGTATTTCCAGCTGCATCAGTTGCGCTGTAAGTGATAGTATAATCATCAGCAAAGTTATTATCAACTGTACCTGAAGAAGAAACAGTTACTGATCCATCTTCATCATCAACAGCAGTTGCGCCCGGATCGGTGAAAGTTCCCTGTAGGTAAATAGTTACGTTTTGGTCGCCATTAAGAGTTACAACAGGAGGAGTTGTATCCTCATCATCTTTACATCCGGTATAAACCAGTGATGAAAGGGCAACGAATAATGCAGGTAATAAGGCAATTCTTTTGTTCATGGTAATTTATTTTTTTTTTGGGTTTTTGTTTCAGATAGGCAAATTGTGCGCCAAAGGTAGTTATTCTCAGAAAATTATCAAAAAAAAACTATTGATTTTAAATTTTATATACCTTTGCACTTCAAACTTATAAAACAGAAAAATGAAAAAGCTCATTCCTGCCCTTCTTATTTCGGGTATGATTTCATCAGTGTTCGTTTCTTGCGGCCCAAGCGCTGAAGAAAAAGCAGCTGCTGAAAAACACGTTCAGGATTCAATTGCTGCTGTTCAGCAGGCAATTATGGATTCAACTCTTGCAGCACAACAACAGGCTATGCAAGACTCTATGGCTGCAGTTCAGGCAACCGCTGACTCATTAGCTGCTATTCAGGCAGTTGAAGATTCAATTGCTGCTGCTAAATCAAACAAGCCAAAACCAAAACCAAAACCAAAGCCAACTACTCCTACCAAGCCTGAAGACGTTAAGCCAGGTCAGGGAAGAGGGTAATTTTAACCACTGATTGTTAATAACTTAACCTGCAAAAGTATGGAGTTTCAAAAAACTCTGTACTTTTGCACTATAAATAAACTCTAACACCACCATGAAAAAAGTATTAGGAATCGCACTTATAGCAGGAATGTTTGCATTTACTGCTTGCGGCCCAAGCGCTGAAGAAAAAGAAGCTGCTGCAAAAGCAATGCAGGATTCAATTGACGCTGCTGAAGCTCAAATGAAAGCTGTTGAAGAAGCTGCTGCACAGCAAGCAATTCAGGATTCAATAGCTGCTGCTGCCGCTGCTGCTACCACTGATTCAACTGTTGCCACTCCGGCTCAGTAATCCGTTCAGCAAAAAATAAAAAACCCGCCTCAAGCGGGTTTTTTTATGCCTTTTTATCTGGTGATACTCCGCAATTTTCACATGCGGTTCCGGAAGCTTTCTTTCCTAAAAATCGCTTCAACAGGTAATAAATAGACCCCAGAATAACTATACCTGCTGCAATTTCCTGCCACATCGTTTTGTTGATTATTAGCACGAAGATACCCCTTTTTTCAATACTTTTGAGCCGATTTTAAGCACTATAAAATGCACTTCGACAGAAAAGACTTATCAGATAGCCAACTGATTCATATTTATACACAACTCATTAAGCCTCGTCTTATTGAAGAAAAAATGCTGGTACTCCTGCGCCAGGGCAAAATTGCTAAATGGTTTTCGGGAATTGGCCAGGAAGCTATTTCCGTAGGAACAGCCCTGGCTATGGATTCTGATGAATACATTCTTCCAATGCACCGAAATCTGGGAGTTTTTACGGTCAGAAATATTCCTTTGCATCGCCTGTTCAGCCAGTTTCAGGGTAAACCAGGTGGTTTTACCAATTGCCGCGACCGATCCTTTCATTTCGGTACACAGGAGTACAAGATTGTAGGAATGATTTCTCACCTCGGCCCACAATTAGGTGTAGCAGATGGTATTGCCCTCGCTAATAAACTGAAGGTTAATAATAAGGCTACTGCCGTATTCTCAGGCGATGGCGGTGCCAGTGAAGGCGATTTTCATGAATCAGTAAACGTAGCTGCTGTGTGGGATTTGCCTGTCATTTTTATCATTGAAAACAATGGCTACGGTCTTTCTACACCATCCAATGAACAGTTCCGTTGCAAGCAGTTTATTGATAAAGCAATCGGTTACGGTATTGAAGGTGTTCAGGTTGATGGAAACAATATTCTCGAAGTCTATCATGCAATAAAAAACATAACAGGTAAAATTAGATCGAACCCCAGACCGGTATTGCTGGAGTGTCTGACTTTCCGGATGCGTGGTCACGAAGAAGCCTCAGGTACCAAATATGTTCCTCAGGAACTGTTTGAAGAATGGGGCAAGAAAGATCCGATCAAAAATTTTGAAGAATACTTATTGAATGCGGATATCCTCCACGAATCTCTGATTAAAGAAATTAAAGACGGCATCCGCCACGATATTGAAAAGGGGTTGGAAGTTGCCTTTGCCGAACAGGAATCAGCACCGGATACAGCAAAAGAACTGGCAGCTATGTTTGCTCCGGCTCCTGCATCTGTCAAAGCCTTATCATCATCCAAAACAGAAAAGCGTTTTCTCGATGCCATTACCGATGCGATGCGCGAATCGATGCATAAATTCCCCAATCTGGTGATTATGGGGCAGGATGTAGCTGAATATGGAGGTGTTTTTAAAGCTACTGCAGGATTTGTAGAGGAGTTTTCGAAAAACAGAGTTCGCAACACACCACTATGCGAATCAGCTATTGTTGGAGCCGGCCTCGGCCTTTCTATAAACGGTTATAAGTCGATTGTTGAAATGCAATTTGCCGACTTTGTAACTTGTGGATTTAATCAGATAGTGAACAACCTGGCTAAAACACATTATCGCTGGGGGCAGCATGCCGATGTGGTTGTAAGGATGCCAACCGGTGCCGGAGTAGGTGCTGGTCCGTTTCACTCACAATCGAATGAAGCGTGGTTTTTCCATGTGCCGGGATTAAAAATTGTATATCCGGCATTCCCTGAAGATGCCAAAGGACTTCTCAATGCAGCAATTGCCGATCCGAATCCCGTAATGTATTTTGAACATAAAGCGCTTTACAGAAGTGTTTCAGGTATGGTCAGTGACGATTACTTTACCACTGAAATAGGTAAAGCAGCATTCGTAAGAAAAGGAACCGATTTAACGATTGTAACCTATGGACTCGGAGTTCATTGGGCCATGGAAATACTCGATAAAAATCCAACTATCAGTGCTGATCTCATCGACCTGAGAACTTTACTACCCTGGGATCAGGAAACCGTAATTAATTCTGTTAAGCAAACCGGAAAAGTTATAGTGCTTCATGAAGATACACTAACCGGTGGAATAGGAGCTGAAATCGCTGCTGTGATAGCTGAAAATTGCTTCAGGAATCTGGATGCTCCCGTAGTTCGCTCCGGCAGTCTCGATACTCCTGTGCCTATGTCGTCTCAACTGGAATGGAATTTCCTCCCTAAAGACAGGTTTGAAGTGCAGCTGAAGCAACTTGCCGACTACTGATTTCCTTGTGCGATGCCTTTAGGTTCGGAATTGTAATTCAGTAATTCACCGGTGCGTTTCAGCGACTCCATATTTTCAGGAGTGAAAATTGCATTTCGTAAAAACATCTTTTCCTTTTCAGTAAGGTGCCATGATAAAGCAATCTTTTCTTCCATGTAGGGAAGTTGATATGGAATGAAATCAAAGGGACAGTCCATCATAGTTTCGATGTATTTTAAATAATCATCCTGAACATAATCCTGCATCAGAATAAAATTGCCGGTAACGTTTCTTACCGGAGCAGTGATTTTTTGAAGTATCGTCGACAGACTGGTATTCTGTAATCTCGATTTTTTATTTGTGTCTCTTATCTGTATAAAAACTACACCTCCCGTATTAGTTTGAATCCATTCTTTAAACTCGTACAAGAATCGAACAGAGTTTAAAATTCCATAATTGTCTCTGATACCTGCGTCCATTACTTCAACAGGTGGTTGAGTAGGTAATGATGCAGATGGCATAATGTATGGGAAGGTAGCATTCATCCTTAACACACTTGTAAATTGTGTATTCAGCGGATTGTTTGCTGCAAAAAATCGGGTGTATTCAATGGCATCCGGAACCGGATCGAGAGATGAACCATATACATCCGGATTTTGAAGCATGTAAGAAACTCCAACAGGTGAAATCATAAGTGCCCGACCATCATTCATAATGGTTGGACTAATTAGCATCATTGGAATTTTAGCATTCATTTCCGGCTCACGGTAATAACCTAGACGGTGGTTCAGAACCTGACCAAGATTTTTATTCAACTGTTTCTCGAAGGCATAAGCGCGGTCCTTGAAATATTTGTTATCCCCATCCTCAAAAGTTTGCATATTCAAAAATACATCACTAACCATAAAGCTAAATGCAGTCGTATTCAGCAAATCTTTTGCAATGGCATCCAGGTATTTATTTTGCGGATCACGAATTGCCTTTCGTAAGGAATCAGGTTCGTCGAGGTACAATCCACGGTAGTAAGAAGCACCAACCACACCACCGGAAGAACCTGTTATGAAACGGGTGTGATCCATCAGCTTTCCATTCAGTAAACTATCCATGGCCATCATGGTTCTGAAAGTAAATAAGGAAGAACGTAAACCACCTCCGCTCACGTTGATGATCACAAATTTTGGTTTGCTCACACCTTGCGCTTCCCAGCCGGCTTTCCATTTTTCAAGAATGGCAATTGTTTCCTTCTTATCTTTTTCAATTTGATTTTTATTTACAGAAACTGAAAGCGATTCAATTGAATATTCTTTTCGGGGTTGCTTGTAATCGAGACCATAGGCTTTGTTTCGCTGGTTAAAAAACTCGAACTGCGAAACATAATTCAATGCAATAAATGCAACTATAATTGCTGTGTTTGCCCAGGAGCGCAACCAAAAACGGAAAACTCCCGACAGCATAATGAACATGGTGAATAAAAGCATCAGACTTGCTGCAGCAGGAATCTGAAATATATCATATTCGCGAAACAATCCAAGCAAAATGAAAACCACAAAAACAATCAGTTCCATCACTGCCGCATTGATGTGGTTTTGTTTGAATACCGATTGCAACATATACTGTTTGTAATGCTCGGTATTTCTAACCAATCGCGTATGAAAGGGGAATGCCAGGTATGTCTCGACACGCCAGATTTTGGAATCAGATGATTTCTTTCTTTTGTTTCGCGCGCGTTTGCGTTTAGGTAAAGATGCAGTTTCAGTGGTTGAAGACGATGAATCGGCATGTTCAACTCCAAAGAGTTTGTAAATGTCTTTGTTCGTCAGTAAAAAGTATCGGAGCGTGAAGCTAATAACTATAAATATCCCTGCCAGAAATCCAAAAATATTTATTGCAATTTCCAATGGGCCTTTAAACTGACTGAAATATTGAAAATTGATAATTTCAATGATGTAAACCAGAACAAATAGTGCCGGAATTATAAAATTATTGAAGGTGTATTTTTGAAATGTTTTCGATAAGCATGCAAGGAAAGGGAATCGAAAACTATTCAGAATATAGCTGGAAATATTGAATGCCATAATGAACACACCGCAGGCAATACCAACAATGAAAAACGAAACGATATCAACTTTGCCTAAATATTCGGGATCAAGAAATAAGTAAGGAATGCCGAATCGTTTTGAAAAGGACTGCGTAATGAATCCGAACAAAATTACCCAATACAGCATTAAAAGCTGGTTCTTCTTGATGTGCATGACAACCAGCTGCACTGCAAAAGAGTAAATTAGGCGGTCGGGGAAGAATCTAAGCCGCATGGATATATCGGATCATCTTTTTAGGTATACGTAAACAATGAGAAAAAGATGCCCTTTATTTCCAGTTTGGATAAATTATATCCTATTGAAAATTAAATATTTGCAGCAACTGCTGCCAGGGTAGCCTTTTCCAGTTCCAATGCTTTGTTTTCAATAACTGTGCCTTTGGCAATCATATCAGAAACAAAACCTTTGTCATTATAGGAGCCGCAATTAATTCTAACATTCAGAAATGCACCTGAAACGGCGGTTCTGGCACACATGGCACCAACACCGGCATCAGAAGCCGAGGCAGGATTTCCTTTTTCAGCCATAGCCTTTATAATTTCCATCGCCTCCAGGCACAGTTCCATTACTTTAAAAGGCACTTCGATAGCATACTTGGTCGCAGTTTGTATAGCCTGTTTACGTGCAGCGATTTCATCAGGTGTACCTTTAGGAAGTTGAAAAGCATCCATAATTTTATTGAAGGAACGGGTATCTTCATCAACCATAAAAAGCAATTGCTTTCTGAATTGTTGTCCTTTTTCAGCCCAATCTGAAAAACTTTCCCACTGATCTTCCCAGCCTTTTTTGGAAGAACTCAGATTAGCAACCATAGTTCCCAGGGAAATGCCCAAAGCGCCCAGATAAGCAGCAATGGAACCACCGCCGGGAGCAGGTGATTCGCTGGCTGTTTCAGCTGAAAACTGCATGAGGTTCATGTTCACCAAAGGATTTTCAGCGGAATCTTCGAGGCAATATTCGATAATACGTTTTTTAGGTTCAAATGGCCCCAGTTCATCGAGTCCCATTGACTTAACGGCAATGTGAATGAGTTCTTCATCCGAAACTCCTGAGCTTAGTTGCTGTTTGTTCAGGAAGTACTTTCCGGCATCCAGCATGGCTGAAAGGGGAACCAATCCAACCAATTCGGATCCTGTTACTCGAATTCCTCTTTCTGTTGCACTTGTAACACACTCATCAAATACTTTGTGCAATGGAGTTTCACGAAAACGGGTGATGTTAATCGAAACCTGTGCAATCTTGTATTCTTCAATAAACCAGCCAATGGCTTTCACCCCTTTTAGTTTTCCCGGAATTCTGATTTCCTCACCATTTTCATCTTTCGCAATCGGGCCGCTGATGGGGTTGCCAATTCGTTTAACACGGCCTGCTTCACGAATATCGAATGCCACTGAATTAGCACGTTTTACCGATTTTGTATTCAGATTCACATTGTAGGCAATCAGAAAATCACGAGCTCCGATAACTGTAGCACCTGACTTTATATTAAAAACGGATGGGCCAAAATCTGGTTTCCATGCAGAATCTTCCATTTTACGGGCAAAACCTTCATATTCGCCGGAGCGAATTACTGCCAGATTATTTCTGGAAGTATTCGACTGAGCGGCTTCGTATAAATAAACAGGAATTGACAATTCAGAGCCTACTTTTTGACCAAGCTTCTTTGACCATTCTGCAGTTTCTTCGAGGGAAATATTTGCTACCGGAATCAATGGACAAACATCTGTTGCGCCCATTCTCGGATGTGCTCCGCTATGGCGGCTCATATCGATTAATTCCGCCGCTTTCTGAATGCCGCGAAATGCAGCTTCTACAACAGCTGCAGGTTCACCTACAAAAGTGACTACAGTACGATTGGTTGCTTTTCCCGGATCAACATTTAAAAGTTTAACTCCTTCAACACTTTCAATGGCCGCAGTAATCTGGCTAATTACATTCATATCGTTCCCTTCACTGAAATTGGGAACACATTCTATCAATTGCTTCATAGTAAAAATTTGGTGGTGCAAAGATTATAAAATATTATCTAAAATTCCTGTCCATTCAGGAATACTCTGTCAATCAGATTGGAGCCAAAATTATAAGGAATACTTGAAATGGAAGCAACCGGTTTGGTAATAAAAAAGGAGGCTTTCCTTCCTGCTGTGATAGTTCCGTTGGTTTTTTCAACTCCCATGGCGTAAGCACTGTTAATTGTGGCTGCATTAATAGCTTCTGAAGGATCCATGCCCATGTAAATACACGACAGTGCAATCACGAAGGGCATATTTCCGGAAGGTGAAGAGCCGGGATTAAAGTCTGTTGCCAACGCAATAGGCAGGCCTGCATCAATCATTTTGCGTGCCGGGGCATAATGTAATCTCAGAAAAAAGGCTGTCGATGGAAGCAAGGTGGGCATCGTTCCGGAATCCTTCAACAATGCAATTTCCTCTTCTCCGGTAAACTCCAGATGATCTACAGACAATGCACGATGTTTAACCCCAACCTGAATACCACCTGAGAAATCGAGTTCATTAGCATGTATTTTCGGTTGAAGCCCATATTTCCATCCTGCTTCCAAAATTGTTTCGGTTTCAGCAGGGGTGAAAAAGCCCCGATCGCAGAATACATCACAATAATCGGCTAATCCTTGTTCCGCTATGGCGGGAAGCATTTCGTCAGTCAATAACTGAATATATGCGGCCCTGTTTTGTTTGTAAGCCAACGGAAGTGCATGCGCCCCTAAGAAGGTGGCCTTAATGGGGAGCTGGAACGAACTTTTCAGTTTTTTAATGACCCGAAGCATTTTCAATTCTGCATCAAAACTCAGTCCGTAACCGGATTTAATTTCAATGGCACCGGTTCCGAAAGCAATCATTTCCCTGATTCTGGCTGCTGCATCATCATATAATTGCTCTTCAGGCGTTTCTGCCAAACGAACCGCGGAGTTTAAAATACCACCGCCTTTGCTTGCGATTTCTTCATAGGTTAAACCATGGATTCGATCCACAAATTCCTGTTCTCTGGGTGCGGCAAAAACAATGTGCGTATGCGAGTCACACCACGAAGGAAGCACCATGCCGCCTTTTGCATCTATAATTTTAGCAGTGCCTGAAGGGTCAATTACTTTCAGTTCAGCATTAAATTTCGACATGGGACCCCATGAACGGAAATTACCATCTTTACAGAATAACCAGGCATCCTTCAGTAAAGGAATTTTTTTCATATCGCTGCCTGAAATGGTAACTATCGGATTTTCATGATACTGTACCAGCCAGCCAATATTTTTGATCACTAAATTCATAAATCAATTATTTGGCGCTAAATTAATCAAAATGCTTGCAAAGGTTGTTGAAAACAATCTGTTCGTGAGTCGATTATTCACAATTTTCTCGGACGGGTTTTTTACTTTTGTTCAATGAATTATGTTGAAGTAGATTTTACCGTTAAACCGGCTCAGGAATTTAACGAAATACTGATAGCTTATCTTGGGGCCATTGGTTACTCGATGTTTGAAGAATCTGAATCTGGGGTGAAGGCATATATTCCTGAACCGGAATTTGACAAGCAGGAACTGGACGAAATGCCTTTGTTTCAGCAGGAAGGAACCTTTCAAATCACTTATAATTTTTCCACTATAGCTTCTAAAAACTGGAATGCGGAATGGGAAAAGAATTTTGAACCAGTGATCATCGGCAAGGAAGTTTATGTTCGGGCGGAATATCATCCTGCCGATACTGCATTCCGTTATGAACTGGTAATTCAACCTCGCATGGCATTTGGCACCGGACATCATGCAACCACTTCATTGATGATGGAATCGATGCTGGAACAACCTTTGGCAGGAAAGGAAATTTTAGACATGGGCTGTGGCACTGCTATTCTTGCAATGCTGGCCGATAAAATGGGAGCTAAACATATTCTTGCTATCGACAATGATCCTAATGCTACCGAAAATGCAGTTTTAAACTGCTCCGTAAATGATACCGGAAACGTTCATGTGGTCACCGGTGATGCATCAACACCGGGATCTGCAGTGTTCGATGTTATTCTGGCAAATATTAACAGAAATATTATTTTGGAAGATTTAGCGTTGTATAATGCTAACCTTAAGCCTGGAGGATTATTGCTCACTTCCGGTTATTATTTGGAAGATTTAGAAATGATATGCTTGAAAGCAGCATCATTTGGCCTGGAATTAATGAATCACCGAACACGTGATAATTGGTGTCAGGCAGTATTTCACAAAAATTAAAATATTTGAAAAGAATGGTTACCATCCGGAAATCAACACAGGTTTTATTATTCTTCATATTGTTTTTACCGGAATTTGTTTCGGGTCAGACATTAAAAAATTTCTCTCACGATAAAGTAAAATTTATCGCTGAGATGGAAGCATTTCTTCAGGCCACCAATAAAAAGGATGGCGAGAAACTGATGGAACGTTTTCTGATTCCATGGAATGCCGGAAAATTCAGTCCTGCACAACAGGAAATTATTTATAATACCAGCGATGGTATGCTGAAAAAAAGATTGAAGGCGTTTCCGGATTTCAGTAATTATCTGAATGCCCTGATCGGATTTTCAGAGAGTTCACAATCGACACAAAGTTTCGATAACTGGCATGCAGGAATTGATAAGCTTTTGAAGGGATCAGTAAGAAACTTCAGTAATTATCTGGAAGTTTGTTACGATTTGTTTGCCACCAATACTTTATTCAGTTCCTCATCGACAGTATGGAAATCGAACAACAATGGCTATTCTTTTGAATTCGATTCGCTTCCTAAAATAGTTTTTACAAATTTTAACCTTGCGTGTACGGCTAAATCAGATTCTGCAGTTATTTACAACACAAAGGGATCTTATTATCCGAATCTGAAACGGTTTTATGGTGTAGGTGGAACAGTAAACTGGTTACGTGCAGGATTGCCTGCAGGTGATGTTTATGCAGATCTGAAAAAGTTTACGATTGATTTAACTGGATCTGATTTCGATGCCGATTCAGTGACGTTTTACAACAGACAGATTTTCACTCAGCCACTTATTGGAAGGTTGTCAGAAAAAATACTGGCGAATGCAACTGTTGAATCTGCAACCTATCCCAGATTCAGATCATACAACATGAATCTGGAAATTAAGGAGCTTGTCAAAGATGCTTCTTATAAAGGCGGATTTTCAATGCATGGTTCTAAAGTGATTGGTTCCGGCGGTCGCGACAGGGCTGCATCGCTGATATTCAGCAGAAGCAACAAGCCTTTTCTGGCATTGAAGGCACAGAGTTTCGTCATTCGTCCCGAACGAATTGTATCAGATAATGCTACAGTTACTTTTTATCTGGGATCCGATTCTATTTATCATCCCGGACTGGAATTTAAGTACATCTCTAAAGAAAGAGAATTATCCCTCATCCGTCCTTCCGGCAAATCTTCGGGCACACCATATTACAATTCTTTTCATGGCGTAGATATGTACTTCGATGCTATGGTTTGGAAGATCGACGACCCGTTAATTGATATGAAAATGATCAGTGGTGAGGGTGAGGTGAAACTGGTATTTGAATCGGCAAATTTTTTCAGGGCTCAACGATATCAGCGATTACAGGGACTTTCTGAAGTGAATCCATTGTACACCATAAAGGCTTATGGCGAAAAGTATCAGACCAAAGTAATTGGTGTTTCGGAATTTGCTTCTCATTTGCGAATGGAAGAAGGTCAGATCAGGAATTTATTTCTGGCATTGAACAGTCAGGGTTTTCTTGCTTATGATGAAACAACTGATAAGGCGGTCATAAAAGACCGGTTATACTATTACCTCAGTGCAAGCGTAGGAAAAACGGATTATGATATCATTGAATTTTCCTCACAGATCAGTGGTAAACCCAATGCTACACTGAATCTGTTGAATTATGATATCAATATGCGAGGAGTTTCCCGGGTGGCACTCAGTGATACACAAAATGTTTTTGTGGTTCCTACTGAACAGGAAATTACACTTAAGAAAAACAGGAATTTCACTTTTGATGGACGTGTTCATGCAGGGCGTTTTGATTTTGTAGGGAAAGAATTTGCCTTTAATTATGAAGAATTCAATTTGCATCTTAAAGCAGTTGATTCATTGAGTATGAAAATACCGAGTGAAGAAGTTATGCCAGACGGCAGAGTTCGTTTGATTCCTATCCGAAGTGTACTGCAAAATGTTACCGGATACCTGAATATTGATCGTGCAACGAATAAATCGTCCTACCAAAAGAGTACTGAATATCCGGTATTTAAGAGTGACAAACAGTCGTATGTCTATTATGACTACCCGTATATTTTTAATAGTGTATATAACCGAAATAGTTTCTATTTCCAGGTTGATCCGTTCACCATTGACAGTCTAGATAATTTTAAACCGGAAGGACTCACCTTTGATGGGAATCTTATTTCAGCAGGAATTTTCCCGGATATTACGGAGCAACTTTCTATACAGCAGGATTATTCGCTTGGTTTCAAACGGGTATTGGGTGATGAAGGTTTGCCGGCCTATGCAGGAAAAGGTACATACTATGAAAAGTTGAATTTAAGTAATAACGGTTTACGTGGAGGAGGAAGGATTAATTACCTGAATTCAAACAGTGAATCAAAAGATATCGTATTCTTTCCGGATTCTGCTAATGCCGATATCGATGATTTTGCTATGGTGCGAAAAGTTATTGCCGGAACAGAGTATCCATCCGGTAAAGCAACTGATGTTTACATGAACTGGCGCCCCAAGCAGGATAAGATGTTCCTTTATAAAAAAGCCAACAATTTCAGCATGTACGACGGAAGGGTAGATCATGATGGTGATCTGGTGCTCGCTCGTACCGGTTTAACAGGCTCGGGAACAATTTCATTTGAACAGGCTCAGATTTTATCACAAATTTTTGAATTCAAAGGAATCACTCTTAAAGCTGATACTTCCGACTTCCGTCTTAAGTCGAGCGATTCGGGAATTCTTGCACTCTCAACCACCAACATGAAATCGTTCATCGATTTCGATAAACGATTTGGTGAATTTGCTTCAAATGGTACCGGTTCTTATGTGACATTCCCGTTGAATCAGTATATCTGTTACATTGAAAAATTCAAATGGTTAATGGATGATAAGAATGTGGAATTTGGTATGACTGTAGCTGCAAAAGATAAAACGGAAATGAATATTGCCGGGTCTGAATTTGTTTCCATTAATCCCAGTCAGGATTCGCTGCGATGGTTTTCTCCCGATGCATCCTATAATCTTACTGATTATCTGATTAAGGCGAAAGATGTGAAAGAGATAAATGTCGCCGATGCATCCATAATTCCCGGTGATGGTAAAGTGGTGATTGAAAAGAGTACTTACATCCGCACTTTGGTGGATGCTAAAGTGGTTGCCAATACTTCAACACGTTATCATACCATGATGAATTCCACCATCAATATCACCAGTCGTAAAAATTATTCCGGTTCCGGTGATTATGAATATGTGGATCAGTTAAAAGTGAAACATTTATTGCGGCTTACGCAAATTGGTGTTGATACCTCTTATCAAACATTTGCAAATGGTGATATTCCGGATTCACTTAACTTTATGTTGAGTCCGAATATTCAATACAAAGGAAGGTTATCGATTCAGGCCTCCCGTCAGAGTCCGTTTTTCCGTGGATTTGCCCGAGCCAACCACAATTGTACAGCACTTCGTCAGAACTGGTTCGGATTTGCAGCTGAAATTGATCCTAAAGGTGTGAATGTACCTGTGCGTTCACCATTGAATGAAAATGGTGAGAAGTTGTATTCTTCCATATTATTCGGTAAAGATTCAGCGAATGTTTATGCGACGTTTATGTCTGCTAAACGAAGTGCTTCTGATCAGGAAATAGTTTCTGCAGAAGGTTTGTTGTCGTATGATAATTCGAGTAAAGAATTCCGTTTGATGCCGCCACCAGAAGAAACTGACAAAAAAGAAAAGGAATCGAAAGATGCTCCTGAAAAGCCATTCAATACCGGAAATGCATTTGCATTGGATGATGTAAATTGTACGTTCCGTGGTGAAGGAAATATTAATATGGGAGCCAATTTTGGTCAGTTTAAAACCAAGACTATCGGAGTAGCGAAGTTTGATCCGGTTCAGGATACCTTGTATTTTGATGTGATGGCTGATCTCGATTTCTTCTTCAATCAGGATGCCTTAAAATTGATAGCTGATCTGATGTTAACATTCCCGACATTGCCACCAACTAACGACAATCGTCCGGAATATCAAAATGGCTTAAGAGTATTATTGGGACGTGAAGCAGCGGACAAATATATTTCTGACATCAGCTTATATGGAGCTCCAAAGAAATTACCGGCCGAAATGCAGCATTCAATATTCCTGACCGATTTGAAATTGTATTGGCAAAAAGAAAGTTTGTCTTATAAATCGGTTGGCCCAATTGGAATTGGTTACATGGGTAAGCAGCAGGTGAACAGAATGGTTAAGGGTTATTTCGAAATCGCCAGAAAGCGTTCCGGAGATCAATTCAATCTTTATTTTGAGTTAGATGGCAACACCTGGGTTTACTTCAATTATCAAAGAGGAGTTTTGCAGGCTATAGCATCAGACCCCAAATTTAACGAGACTATTGATGCAATGAAACCTGATAAAAGAGTTGCTGATGAAAAAGGTGGTTTAGCGCCCTATCAGTTCTTGCTTTCTACCGATCGGAGAAAAAATGAATTCCTGAAAAGAGCTGAAAACCGGGAGTAAAAAGTGGATGATACGGATGTTTTGAACTGAAAGGGAGTGCATTTGGTAGCTTCAAAACATATTGTACAATTCATCATTGTTGTATTGTGATAAAACACAGTTTCGGAAACCCGAGCAATAATTTCTATATTTGGCGAAATTAGGAATACCGAAACGTGATAAACGGAGAAAATCTGTTAGCCCTTGCCATTGCCTACCTCATAGGGTCAATCCCTTCTGCTGTATGGATTGGAAAGGCCATGTGTGGCATTGATGTCAGAGAGTATGGAAGCGGAAATGCAGGCGCAACCAATACTTTCCGGGTTTTAGGCAAAAAGGCAGGCATACCGGTATTGATTGTTGACATAGCCAAAGGGTATTTTGCACTACAGTTAGCCCAAATAATTGGCAACTATTTGCCTGGAACACAGCAATATGTGAATTTTAAACTGGCACTCGGCATTGCAGCTTTACTGGGACACATCTTTCCGGTTTTTGCCGGTTTCCGGGGTGGAAAAGGGGTAGCTACCTTGTTGGGGATTTTAATTGGAGTTCAACCGGTTGCAGCATTAATCTGTACCGGGATTTTTATCGTTATTTTGATGCTAAGTGGCTATGTATCATTAAGTTCTATGTCGACCGCCCTTGCTTATCCTTTTATTATCATGTTAGTTTTGAACGAAACCATTCCTACAGTTAACATTTTTGCCATGGCAGTAACTGTGCTGGTGTTAATAACCCATCAGAAAAATATTGAAAGGCTACTGCGCGGAACTGAATCTAAAGTAGCATTTTTGAGAAGAAAATCACCGCCTCCGGGCGAGTCATCTAATTGACGCTGTGTAACAAGTGTTATTCATAGCCGTATAACGGGCAACTAATTCATTAAGTCATGTTGAACCGAACAGGGAAACCAGCTCTTCTGCCCATGTTGATGTTGTTTCTATCGATTTCTACCGGCATTTTTGCTCAGGCAGGTTATAAATCGGAAGAAGAACTGATTAAAAGTGCAGAAAAATTTTTCTCGGAAAAGAATTATGAAAGAGCTTTTCCACTTTATTCACAAATAGTCAGTAATCGCCCCGACAATTCTTATTACAATTATTGCCTGGGAGTTTGTATTATGAAAGCAGGCACCGATAAAGCCGAAGCTATTCGCTTTTTGGATATTGCTACCAAATCTCCACAGAATCCATCCGATAGCTGGTTGTATCTCGGAAATGCCTATCACCAATCATATCGGTATGAAGAGGCAATTGCAGCCTATGAAAATTTTAAACTAAATGGTGGACGGTCGTCGTGGAATAATGCTAAAGGTGATTTGCTGATCAAGATGTGCCGCAACGGAATTATGGTGAAGAATGATTTGTCGATGAATCGCCACCGCATACTTGAAAAGGCAGAAATTGAAGGAGCCGATTTTTATACCTTATACAAAAATCTGAATGATTGGGGACGTTTTTTGAAACTTCCCAAGGAATACGAAGATAAGAATACCAAAGAGCGTCCGGAAAGCGCCTATTTGTTTTTGGCAACTAAAGGTAATGTGATGATGTATGCCAATACCGGAAAGTCGTCTGATCGTGGTTTTGATGTTTTTAAAGTTATCAAAGATCAAAAAGGATTGTGGACTTTCCCGGAGGCACTTGCAGAAATAATTAATACTTCAGGTGATGAAGCCTTTCCGGTTATTATTAATGAAGGGAAAACAATTTTCTTCAGTTCCCGAGGAGAGAGAAGTACCGGCGGCTACGATGTATTTCGTTCCGATCTCAATGAAAGCACAGGAACCTGGTCTGAACCGGTCTCTTTAGGACCTCCGGTTAATTCTCCTGCCGACGATTATTATTACTTGCCATCAGCAGATAATTCTATAGCCTATTTTGCTTCCAATCGGGAATCGACTGGCACCAAATGCCATGTGTACAAAGCTTCTATCATTCGCGAGGATCGCAATTTTGTGGCAATATCAGGTCTCTTCAATTGCGTTGCCGGTCTCGATTTATCAGATGCAAAAGTTACTATTCTTGATCCCGAAAACCGTGCTATAGTAGCAGAATTCCGTACTCCTTCACAACAGGGTGATTATCATCTGAAACTTCCTTCAGGAACCAAATATATTTATCAGGTAGAACTGGTTGGTTTTAATTCTCAGGAACAACTGGTCGATTTAGCTGCCTACACAAGTCCTGAATTGATTCAGGAAATTATGCTGGTAAGAACAGACCAGGGTAAAGAAGTGATGAATATTACAAACAGGGTTCCGGTTAAGAGCGATGTTGTTGCACAAAATAATGAACAGAAGTTATTGCAGGTAGGAGCTGCACCGGGAGGTGTTGAATCCAGAATGGCAACCCGAAATAATTCCCCGGTAAATGCGGTTGCAAAAGAAGATGAAGAAATGGTTCTCGCAAGCGCACAACCTGTTTCCGATAAAACTACTTCCGGTTCAAAGTCTAATGATAATAGCAACAATCAAACAACAAAAAATAATCCCGCAACAGCGGAAAATGAAAGTAACCGGAGTGCATTAACTAATTCCGGTAGCGAAGGTGAAAATTCCAAATCAGGTTCTACGAATACAGAACCCACACCAGCAAGTGATCAAAAGTCTGCAACCAACAAGAATCAAACAAATAACAATACCCAGCCATCATCCAGTGATGATGTTAATAAAAATGGAGTGGCATTAAAATCGGATGAGGACAACAACAACAATGTTGTAACACCAAAAACCGAAAATGTCTCTGAAAATAATTCTATAGCCCACAATGAAGCTGCCGCTGAAAAAAATACCGCTGCAGGAACTAAAACTAACGAATCAAGCAGTCAAGTTAAAAATTCTCAGACCGATGCAGTTAAAAATACGGAATCACCAAATAGTGCTGTCGGCAATGAAGCTAAAAATGCAAATGCCAAAGGTGATTTAAATGCAAATGAAGGAACTGCTCAGGCAAAATCAGGTTCATCAGATGCAAGTCAATCTTCTGAAAAATCGAAATCGCAAAATGCATCACAGCCTGAAACCAAACAGGATTCAAATGGAAATACATCCAACACTGGGACTGAACCTTTGGTAGCTGTAGTTTCAAATAAAGATTTAAAAAATAACAATGCAGGAAATGCTGTTCAACCTGCATCTGAAACACAAAAAACAGAAAGTAAACCTGCAAGTAGTGATGTTGCCGCAAATGCAACGTCCTCAAATAAAAATTCAGCAAATTCAACTTCCGAAAATGGATCAACAGATGTACTTTTTTCGAATGTAGCACCAGCAAAAGCAGCGGAAAAAGCGAATTCATCACCTGCATCTACAAAATCTGCAGTACCTGCTTCTGAGAATGAAAGTGGTAATAAATCCAATGATGGTACCGGAACAGATGCTATGGCTCAAAAGCAAGTAGCCACTCCTTCCGGCGACACAAATAATCAAGCAGCCGATGGATCTGATTCAAAAAACAACGCTACTAATTCTTCACAAAATACCAAAGCGGTTTCATCACAGAATGAAAATTCCAGATCAAAGCAATCCAAATCTGTGGAACCTTCAGAACAAGCTGTTTCGGTAAATTCAAATCCATCAACCAGTTCTGATCAGGTAGCACCGTCTGCCGGAGAATCAACTGAAACGAATAAATCAAAAGATACACAAACTGCTTCTGTAGATAATTCCGGTAGTAATTCAGCCAAATCTTCAGAGAATAGCAATGCTAAAAATGTTGCCTCTTCAAATACACTAAAAGGTGAAAACACTAACGGAAACACCCAGGGAGATGAAGCTACTGTAAGTAGTGCACAGAAAACGAATCAAGGTAGTGAACCGAATTCTTCTACAGTCGCAACAGAAGGTGATAAGGCATCCACCAATCAGGTAGCTGCACCTAATGCGAATTCGAAATCAACTGAAAGTCCTTCAGCGAATATTGCTGCAGCAGCAAATAAAAATGGTTCTGTTAATTCGGGAACTGAGAATACCGATGTGAAAAAGAACTCATCAAACGATGTTAATTCTAACTCCAATGTTGAGCAGTCAGCAAAAGAAAATTCTGCAACTTCGTATGTTTTACCTGCCGATCCGGCAACTAATCAGTCAGGAACATCTTCTACGGAATCAAATTCCGGTTCACCTGTTGCAAAAAATCAAGCAAGCACTCCAGGTGAATCTGAAAGTCAGACTGCCAACAACAATGCACCTGTTGCAGAAAACAAAAGCAATGTAAACAACAACGCTTCTGAAACGGGTTCATCCGAGAATACAAAGGCTGAACAGAAAAACAAAAAGAAGGGCAATGGATTGTTTGGAAGAAAGAAACAAGAGGATCAAGTTGTTGAACATCCTGTTGCTGAGGTGGTAATTCCGGATGCTGACAGTTTAACAAAAGCTGAAGCCGCTTTGTATAAAAATCTTGTTTTCCGCGTTCAGTTGGGAGCATATAAGGATCGTAGTGTTGAAGATTTGAAAAAGAAATTTGAAGCTATGGGACTGAAGGATCTTGTTTATGTAAAAAATGATGTAGGTCTTTTATTGGTAATGACGGGAAGTGAAAGTTCCTATGAAGCAGCTTTGGCATTGAAGGCCGATATGATTGGCAAAGGTGTTGCTGATGCATTCATCGTAGTTTATTCGGAAGGGGCGCGATTACCTGTCCAGATGGTAGTGCAACCGGCAGAATAAATTTGTTGATTTATGCTAATCGGTTCTTTTTGAGCATGTACTGAAAAGGCTATTTGTATTTTTGAAATAAAATTCTTAGCTTTGTTGAAGTACCATGGATCCACAGACTCATGCAAAACAACAAAACTCAAGAAGAATTTAGTCTGGTAATTGACCCTGAGGTTAAACCCGACAACCACCTGGTTATTTATAACGATGATGTCAATACTTTTGATTTTGTTATTGAATCGTTGATTAATGTCTGCAAACATGAACGTGTTCAGGCAGAACAATGCACTTACATCATCCACTACAGTGGGAAATGTTCAGTGAAAGATGGTGATTTTAAGCGCCTTCAGCCAATGTGTGAAGCATTACTCGACAGAGGGTTATCGGCCACCATTGAATAACATACAAGCAATTCTTTTTTTTATTACTTTCACCGGATAAACTATTTTCATGCTGTATGGTTTTAATCATTGGTTTAATTGTTATAGGGATAGTATTGCTGGTGCTTGAGATTCTGGTATTGCCAGGATTGATTGCAGGTATCATAGGTGGGATATTCCTGTTAATTGCAATTATCTGGATGTACAGTTCTGAGGGAGATACTGCCGGTCACATAACACTGGTCAGTACCTTTGCAGTAACAGCAGCAGCCATTTATTGGTCGTTAAAATCCCGGATGTGGAACAGGTTTGGATTGAAGGATACAATTGACAGCAAAGTGAATGATGTTGCTTCATTGAACATATTGGTTGGTACAGAAGGATTAACTGTATCCGCATTACGTCCCTCAGGTACCATAGTAATCGACAATCAGAAAGTAGAAGCACAGTCGAATGGCGAATTGATAGATGCCGGAACTAAAGTTATAGTATTGGAATCATTACAAAATAAAGTAATAGTTAAAACAAAAGTTACAACACTCTGAAATTATATTTAACCTGATAAACACCTGAACCGATGACCTTCCCCTTTGTAATTCTGATTATTGTTGCATCAATAATAGTATTCTTTCTGTTTCTCTATTTCGTACCGGTAAATTTATGGATCACTGCCATTTTCTCCAATGTTAAAGTGAGCATACTGGATCTGATTCTGATGCGACTTCGGAAAGTGCCACCAAGTGTTGTGGTGAATGCATTGATCAATGGAACGAAAGCAGGATTGAGCATTACATCGAATGATATTGAAACGCACTATCTTGCAGGTGGAAACGTAAATAATGTAATTAAAGCATTAATTTCCGCTGATAAAGCGAATATTCCATTGACATTCAAAACAGCTACAGCAATTGATTTGGCTGGTCGTGATGTATTTGATGCTGTTCAGTTATCAGTTAATCCTCGGGTAATCGATACACCACCGGTTTCGGCTATGGCGAAAAACGGTATTCAGTTGCTGGTAAAAGCGCGGGTTACAGTAAGAGCGAACATCAATCAATTAGTTGGGGGAGCCGGTGAAGAAACGGTACTTGCAAGGGTAGGAGAAGGGATTGTAACAAATATTGGTTCTGCACACGATCATAAATCTGTTTTAGAAAATCCGGATCAGATATCGAAAACTGTTTTGAATAAGGGATTGGATGCAGGT
>JAEUTI010000063.1 GCA_016788065.1 Bacteroidia bacterium
ATATCTGTCCATGGGTACTATGTGTTGCATGAGTTTGATTTTCCCTAAAAATAGCAATCAAAATGCTCGAGTTAGGAACAATTTTTCAATAGAAATTAACAAAGGGATGAGGAAAATTAGTATTTTCACAGTCTGCCGTTAATGGCAATATTATTTATACTATTTTGTCTAATTATCAATCACGACCAGTTGGAGGAAATGGATGGATTAAAATTCTGGAGTTTCAACCTGAGTTGAATAAAATTTCAGTTAAAACTTATTCACCATTGCTAGATATGTATGAAACGGATTGGGATAGTGAATATACTATCAATTATAATATGACACCGGAATATCAGCTGCTAGATAGTGTGATAGTTCCTCCAGGTTCCAATGCATCCTATTTATGGTCTGGTTTGCAAATGGATGCTGCTTATGAATGGTACGCAGTTGTATCGGATGGCACGTATGAACAAGTAACGGAGCTTGTCCGGTTTAGTACCAATAATAATGAATATATTTCTATTGGCTCCGATACCACACAATGCGGTGGATCCATCAGCATTGGAACAGCTGACACGAATTATACTTATGTATGGTCTACCGGAAGTACTTCTCCTTTTATTACAGTTACTCAAACCGGAAATTACACAATTACAGCGACTAGTATTGCCGGAAATTGTCCTGTTAAAGATGAAGCTTTGGTTACGATTAATCCTGTTCCGGATGCTTTTCTTGGAAATGATACCACAGTTTGTGGTTATGTTAATTTAGATGGTGAAACCGGAGTTGCATTTAAGTATCTCTGGCAGGATGGCAATACCTTGCCACAATATGTTGCAACAATTTCAGGAACGTACTCCTTATTTGTGCAGGATAGTTTAACCGGTTGTTTCGACTCAGATACCATTTCAGTTGTTGTTAATCCACTGCCGGTTGTTTCACTTGGGAACGATTCAACTCAGTGCGGAGGAAATATTCTCATCGGGAATCCGGCTAATTTTTATGAATACATGTGGTCGACCGGAGATACTACAAATTACATTTCCGTTGATCAATCAGGTCAGTACATCTTGAATGCAGTTGATGCAATAAGCGGTTGTCAAAATGCTGATACTATTCTGGTCACCATAAATTCAATTCCATATTTGGAGCTTGGATCCGATACTACTGTTTGTGACGGTCTGATGATTGAGGCTCCTTCCGGAGGAAACTATTCGTATTTATGGAGTAATGGAGAATCAGACTCTTCAATTTCTGTCGTGCAATCAGGCATTTATTCTCTCTATCTCCAGAATGACATAACAGGATGTTTTATTTCAGATACCATTTCTGTCATTGTAAATCCTTTACCGGTAGTAAACCTTGGAGCTAATATCATTCAATGCGGAGGATCTGTAAATTTGGGAATAGCCGATCCGGCAAATTATTACCTTTGGTCAACAGGGGATACAACATCATTTATTACTACTGGCAATTCCGGAAATTACATTTTGAATGCTACTAACATTTTAACCGGATGCTTTAATTTAGATACAATAGATATTATAATTAACGAACTTCCTGTAAATAATTTAGGACCTGATACTGCTGCATGCGGTGAAATAGTTTTATCTGGAACCGCCGGACTAAATTATCAGTATTTATGGAGTACCGGAAGCACATTGCAATCTATAGTTACATCTTTATCCGGAATTTATACGCTCTTAATAACTGATTCAGTAAGTGGATGTCAGAATGTTGATACTATTCAAACCACAAACTATACTTATCCCATCATAGATCTAGGTGAGGATATAATTTATTGTGGAAGTGAAGTAATCATTGGCGCAACTGATCCATCAAATTCTTACCTGTGGTCAACAGGAGCTACGTCACCTGAAATTTTTGTTTACAACTCCGGTAATTATATTATTACAGTAACAAGTAATGTGGGTTCTTGTGTGACTAATGATTCAATTAATGTGATAATAAATCAACTTCCGGTTTCTAATATGCCCAATGATACGGCAAGTTGTTTTCCTATAAACTTAAATGCATTTATAGGTTCGAATTATTTATACACCTGGCAAAATGGTGTTGTTAATCCTGAATTGTATATTGACGCAAGTGGTCATTATATCGTTACGATAGAAGATGTATTAACTGGATGCAAAATAGATGATACTTCAAATGTGGAAATATTTCCAGTGCCGGTTGTAAGCCTTGGTGAAGATATTAATTGCAATCCATGCAATCTCACCATTACTGCTGACCCTGGATTCATTAGTTATCTATGGAATACCGGACAATCCTTTAATTCAATAAATATAAGTTCCCCCGGAACTTATGCTGTTACTGTTACAGATATAAATGGCTGCATTGCCAGAGATTCAATTCTCATCACAACTGCCACAGAAATTTATCCCAATCCCGTTACTGATCATTTCATCATTAATTTTACGGATCAAACAAACATTTTAAAAGTCGAAATTTATGATGAATTGGGAAAGGTAATCAGCTATGAACACCAGGTAGAGGGTAACGATTGGATCATTTCGACTGCACCTTTTGCAAAGGGTGTTTATTTTGTTAAAGTTTTAACAACCGGTTTTGAAAAAGTTTACAGAGTAGTTAAGATTTGATAAAACTCGCATAGAATTTTTTGCTAACTTAACACTATTCGCGCTGACTAGCAAAAATGCCAATCTTATTATAATTTGCTTGATCCCGGTAGGCATAGACATAATATCAACATGTCGTCATTTCTTGCCATACTACAGACCTTTTAGGTCAAACACGAGTAATACTCTTAGTTGATTTGTCATTTCCTGCTAATTTCACTCTTTTTTTAGTGTTCATTAAACCATCGCTTTATCCGGATTGTTGTAATTTGAATTTTAAAATTTGAACTTATGAAAGCTGCCGTGCTCATTGTCCTGATGTTTCTTCCCTTCCAGCTCTGCTCACAATCGTTGGAGTATGCATGGTCTAACCAGGGTGGTGGTCAAAACGATTCTGAACTACTTTGGCGTGTGGCAGTCGATGATTCCGGAAATGTCTTTTCTGTTGGCTGTTTCAGGGGCACATTTTCTCATCAAGGAGTCACTGTTACCAGTTCAGGACAGGTCGATGTAATACTTTTGAAATATAATTCGGATGGAATGTTGCAGTGGGCAAAAACCGGAGGAGGCGTTGGTAATGACATTGGCTACGGAGTTGATACCGACAGTGAAGGCAATATTTATATTACTGGTGCATTTTCGGGATTGGCAGTGTTCGATACGGAATTGCTTAGTGTACCTGATCCTTCCGGGGTCGGTTTGCCTTTCCATTTTATTGCAAAATACAATCGGGATGGAGTCTTAATTTGGATAAAAACAGTGAATGCAGTTTTTGGGCCTTCAGACTATCCTAACTCTATTGGTTATGATCTGAAAATAGATGCTAATGGCAGTTTGGTTGTAACCGGACAATATAACTGTAATGTAGCCGATACAACAAACCCTCAATTTTCAATTATGAGCATAGATGGTTTTCCATTTAAAACATGTAACCTCAATGGCTTTCCTTATGTGTTTGTTCAGAAACTCGATACTGCAGGAAATACCAGCTGGCTTCATACAATAGGCGGTGGAAATGGAATGGGAACATTGCAAAGCATTGCGTTCGATGGCAGCAACAATATTGTAGCAGTTGGGAGCACTTCAGGAGGATCGGATTTTATTTCGGGACCTGTGAATTTACCAAATACTGCATCTAATGGTTCTAGCGGACTGATGTATCGTTTGGATACCAATGGAAACCCACTCAATGGTTTCCTGCTGGACGTTTCAAATCTTTCCAATTTCGAAGATTTAGCTATTGATGTGAACGATAATCTTTACATGGTAGGATATTTTCGAGGTGTATTGAATGGTATTTATACGGCTTCCGGAAATGATGGTGTGGCAATTAAAACCGACATTAATGGAAATGAGTTATGGGTAAAAACATTTACCGGTCCCGGCGACGATTTTATTGCAGGAATTACGGAGACCACTGACCCTACTAAATTTGCTTTTGCAGGATACTACTTTTATCAGGCAACTTTTGACAGTACATCTTTGAATACGGGCCCGGGCAATAAAAGCGCGCTGGTTATTATGGATACCAATGGAGATTATATTGAACGACTGCAACCTGTTACTAACGGTGGTGGATATACGTTAGTTGCAGATATCAGAGCCGATGATTTTGGAAACTATTATCTGTGTGGTGATATGGAAGGGAATACTGTTTTTACTAATGATACTATAATATCCTTGTCACAGGATATGTATGTTTGTAAAGTTAGTCCTGTGGTTGTGAATGGAGTTTCAGAAAATAATACTCTTCAAAATAATTTTATTGTTTATCCAAATCCTTTCCATGATATTATTTCAGTGCAATTTTTAGCGTCAGGAAATAACAGAATAGAACTACTTTCAATGGAAGGTAAATTATTGCAGGAATTCACTGTTTCAGGCCAAGCAGCAGTGTTGGATTTTTCCCGGCTTAAAAGTGGGATGTATTTGTTGAAAGGTATGGGAGCTAATTTTACGATGTTGGAAAAAATTGTAAAATTCTGATTCATATCACATTTCTTTGGGGAGTCGGGTTCATTTTTTTTCTTCATGAGTTGACGCTGTTTAAAATGCAACATAAGTCGTAGCCCTTTTATTAAGAAAGAACTCTATCTATTTGATTTATAAATTGAAAAGATAGTAACACACTATTGTGTAGTTTAAGTTGCTTCCCTAACTTTGACAGCCGTTTTAAAAATCGATGGAAACAGATATAACCATTACTCATTTGGCAAAAATTTGTAAGACAAAATCTGAAATTGATCTTTATTACAAAAGTTGTACTAACTAACAAAAATCATAACCCCTAATTCATGAAATCATTCAAACAAAACAAAAGTACCCTGACCGGACTTAAGCGCTGGTTTACGGCATTGATCTTAGTATCGGTGTTTGGGTTAAATGCGACAGCACAGATTGTGGTGTCGGGAGGTACCGGTGCAACAGCAGGTTCTCCTTATGGAACAATTGGCGCGGCAATTAGTGCAATCAACACAGGAGGCGCTTTAACTGGACCTGTAACTGTTGACATTCCAGCAGGCTATACTGAAACCTTAACCGGTAAAGTTACGCTGACAATGACAGGAACAGTTACCAATACTATCACCATTCAAAAAAGTGGTGCCGGAGCTAATCCTGTTTTCACTTCTTACACAGGAACGGTGGCAACACCTTCTGTGATAGCGGATGGATTTTTTGTCCTTGCAGGATGTGATTATGTTACCATTGATGGTATCAATTTACAGGAAGCTGCTGGAAACACAACTACCACAACCGTAATGGAATATGGTTTTGGTTTATTTAAGGCATCTGCTACCGATGGTTGTCAAAACAATACTATTAAGAATTGTACGATTACCTTAAACCGCATTAGCAACACATCATGGACTGCACCAGGCCACAATGGATCAACAGGGATTGCAGTTTTGAATGGCTTGAATACAGCAGCAGGTGCAGTTACAGTTACTGCCGCATCTGGTTCAAACTCATTCAATAAGATTTATTCTAATACCATACAAAACTGTAATGCTGGTATCGTATTCGTTGGGTTTGGAGCAGCTTCTCCTTATTTATTTGGTTCCGGAGGTTTTGGGGATTCAGGAAATGATGTAGGAGGTGTTGCATCAGGCACCGGAAATACGGTCCTGAATTTTGGTGGCGGAGCAGCTACCAACCCTGCAACCGGTATTTTTGCTAACAACCAATGGGGCATGAATTGTTCTTATAATACAGTCAATAATAATGATGGTGCCGGTGTTAATCATGCTACCACGCTAAGAGGAATTTTTCTGAACGCATCTTCAACTTCTGCAAGTGTGGATTGTAATAATAATACGGTAACGGTTAAAAGCGGTGGCACAACATCCTTGCTAGTTGGTATTGATGTGGAGTTTGGCAGTACTGCAGCCGGGAATACTATTAATGTCAATAATAATACAGTGCAGAATTGCACCTATTCGACTGCGACATCAGGAGCGTTTCAAGCAATCCTTACTTCTACAACTGCTACGAATGTTAATGTTAATGGAAACACTATCACTAATAACACTCATCCAGGTACAGGACAAACCGATTTATTAGTAATTGCATCAACACCTGTAAATGCTGTTGCTAATAATAATATTATCACTAATAATACTAAATCTGGTGTTGCCATAGTAAATTGCCTATACACATCAAGCACTCCAACGAACTTTACTGCAAATAACAATACCATTAGTGGAAATTCAATAACAGGTGCAAGCGGTACGCTTTATGGAATTCGATTTAATACTTCTATAATTAATTCGAATGGTAATACCATTAGTAACCTAAGTTTTCCTTCAACATCTGGTGCAACTGCATCGACTCTATATGGAATGTACAGCTTATCCAGTCCTACAGTTGAAAACTTTAACAATAACAATATTAATAATCTCAGCATTAGTGGTGCAGGGACATCGACATCTCATACTTTAACAGGGATAAGAACCAATTCAATTGCTGGTTCAAATAAAAATTTAAATAATAATTCAATAAGTGCATTAACAATAAATCCTACAGGTGGATCTGGTGTTTTAAAAGGAATACATACATCTACAGGAAATACTGTTAATGTTAATAAAAACACAATATGCAATTTGCAAGCTAGCGGAGCTTCGAGTACGGTCAGTGGTATTGAAGTAACTTCAGGTACCACAGTAACTGTTTCGAACAATCGTATAGGTGAGTTGTTAACACAGTCTGCAAATGCTGCTAATCCATTGATTGGTATTAACATTACAGGAGGTGGAACCATTAATACATATTACAATACTGTGAATCTGAACGCAAGTAGTTCAGGAGCATTATTCGGATCAAGTGCAGTTTCGGTTTCTTCCACTCCTACTGTTACACTTCGAAATAATATTTTTGTTAATACATCTACTGCAAATGGTGCTGGTTTAACAGTTGCACATAGACGTTCTACCACAACACTTACCTCTTATGGAGCCTCTTCGAGTCAGAATATGTTTTATTCGACTGGCTCCTACTTTACGGATGGAACAAATACCGACGCAACTTTTGCAGCTTATAAATTTCGCGTTGCACCTAGAGATGCAGCTTCTGTTTCTGAAACACCTAATTTCCTAAGCACTACATGTGGGAACTCTAATTTCCTTAAAATTAATACTTCCATTCCAACACAAATGGAAAGTAGTGCAGGCCCCATTGCCGGAATTACTGATGACTTTGAAGGAGATATACGTAATGTAACTACACCTGATATTGGTGCAGATGAATTCGCAGGAATTGCTTCAGATATTACAGGCCCTGCAATTTCCTATTCTGTAATTGCAAACACTGCATGTCTGACCGACATTACTCTTTCTGCTATCATCACCGATGCAAGTCTGGTCAATTCTGCTCCCGGCACCAAACCACGTTTATATTTTAAAAAGTCTGTTGACGCAAATGCTTATGTTGGAAATACAAATGCTGACAACGGCTGGAAATATGTAGAAGCAACAAATGCATCATCTCCATTCTCTTTCACAACCAACTATTCTTTATTGCAGTCAGCTGTTGTACCTACCGATGTAATTGAATACTTTGTAGTTGCTCAGGATTTAGCCGGCACTCCAAATATTTCAATTAATAACGGAACTTTTGCATCTGCACCTTCAAGTGTTGCTCTTACCGCTGCTCAGTTTCCAATTACAGGAATTCCAAACAGTTATGTAATCAATAACACAATTCCTACTTCAGTAACCATTGGAGTCGCAGGAACATATCCGACCCTTACCGGTGTTGGTGGATTATTCGAAGCCATCAATAATAATGCATTGGCCGGAAATACGGTGGCAACCATTCTTGATGCTTCAATTACTGAGCCCGGTACTGTTGCATTGAATCAAATCAACTATGGCTGTTCCATTTATACACTCACTATTTCACCACTGGCAACAACTACATTGACTGGTTCTGTTGCAGCAGGATCTATAATTAAATTGAATGGTGCTGATTATGTAACCATTGATGGTAGCAACAGTGGTGGAACCGACAGAAGCCTTACCATACGTAATACAACCACCACTACATCAGGTAATGCTGTTGTTTGGCTGGCATCTCCTGCTTCAGGAAACGGATCCACTAATAACGTCATCAAAAACTGTATAATCGAAGGTAACTCTTCAACAACATCATTTACAGGTATCCACATTGGTGGTAGCACTACTGTAGGACTGACCACGGCCGGAACAGAGAGAAACAGTAACAATACCATTCAGAACAACTTGTTCAGAAAGACAATTTATGGTTTAACTATGTTTGGATATACAGCTGGCACACCCGACCTGAATAACGTTATCACCCAGAATAACTTCGGTACAGCTACAGCAGGTGAAGGATTTTCACTTCTGGCCATCAATGCTGACAGACAACAAAATCTGGTGGTTTCTTACAATGAAGTTCAGAATGTCAGAAACGCAACCAACGTTTCTTCCACTCCTTATGGAGGTATCCGCCTTCTGGATTTCAAAGACGGTCAATGCTACAACAACAATATTCATGACCTCGATTATACCGGAGCCAGTACACCTAAAATTTATGGAATTGCTGTAACCAGTTCTTCTTATACTACTGTTGGGAATCCTTCAAATGCGTTAATTTACAATAATACTGTTTCCCGCATCACTTCAACAGGCATCAGTTCGGTTTGGAACCTTACCGGTATTCTTGCCAGCGCCGGCTATGGTGACAAATTTTACCACAATACTGTTCACCTGACAGGTCAGCTTAACAATTCTTCATCAGGATTGTCTGCTGCATTTGCAAATGGAGACGGAAACGTTAGTACAGTGTGTACAAATATTGATGTCAGAAATAACATATTCAATGTCGAAGGTTCTTCTTTAGGAGGAAATGTTTGGGCATATTATTCAGCGGCAACTACTCTTGCCGGTTCAACTTTGAACTATAACAACCTGCGTTGTGCTGGTACAGGAGCTACGAATAATGTTGGCCGTTTTAATGCAGTGAACTACACTTCACTCGCAGCATGGCAGACAGCAACCGGACAAGAAGCTAACTCAGTATCAATTGCACCGGTATTTACATCTAATACTGATCTGCACCTTGATCTTGGAAGTAATAGTTCTCTCGATAATCTTGGTACTCCGCTTGCAGCTGTTACTGTTGATATCGATGGCACAACAAGAAGTGTAACAACCCCGGATATGGGTGCTGATGAATTTGCAGCTTTGACTTGTTCAGGTGCTATTGGTGGAACAGCATCAGGTAGTACTACTTTATGCAATTCAGGTACGCCTTCTATTACAGCAACAGGCTATTCTATTGGAGCAGGTAGCGGTTACCAGTGGATGTCTTCTACCAATGCCGGTGATTATCCTTTGGCAGGAACTCCTATTGGCGGTCAAACCAATCCTGCTACTTTAACTACTGGGGTGGTTTCAACAACTACATACTATTGGTTAGTTGTAACCTGTACAAGTGGTTTAGCAACGGACTATTCTACAATGGTAACAGTAACTGTCACTCCTTCTGCAGCTTCAGTTACCGGAGCTTCGTCCAAATGCGCTAATGATCCTGCAGTTACATTAACTGAAAACGGCGGAACAGGAACATCCTGGCTGTGGTCAACTTCTGAAACTACACAGTCAATTTCTGTGAATCCATCATCAACAACCACATACACTGTGACTGTTACCAGTCCTGGACCTTGTACAGCAACTGCTACCAAGACGGTTACGGTAATTGCTAATCCTTCCGGTGTTACAGCATCAGCAAGTGCATCTTCAATTTGTAATGGAAGTAGCATAGATCTGAATGCTACTTCTAATCCTGGTTCTGTTACTACTGTTTTCAGTGAAAACTTTAACAGTACCACAGCCGGTACTACTACTTCCGGAAATTTACCTGCCGGATGGAGCGGAGCTTCTTTAACTTCAGGAGTAAGAATCTGGGGAGTTGTTGCATCAGCACAGTCAGGTAGTACAATTGGTGGCGGTAACTTCCTCTATTGTGAAAGTGACGTTTATACTGCCTTCCAAACAAGAGCTGAAGTTGTAACTCCAGTTATTAATTTGGCTGGTTACACTTCTGTTAATATCAAGTTTAAACATTACTATAATGACCTTACAGCTGGCTCAGGTACGGATAGTGCCAGAGTTTATGTTAGTAATGATGGTGGTGCTAATTATACTTTAGTTCAGGCATATGATACTGATCAGGGTACTGCTTTCACTGGTGCAGGTGCTGTGAATGCCACTCTACCAGTTGGTATTACTCTCACTAATAACATGAAGATCAAATTGGTTTATAACTCTGATGCCGGTGGTAACGACTGGTATTGGGCAGTTGATGATTTCATCGTTGAAGGTATACCATCTAACACGTATGCATGGACTTCAACCCCTTCCGGTTTCACCTCTGCAGTTCAGAATCCAACCGGTGTAACTCCAACTGTTTCTACTGATTACACGGTAACAGTAACCGGAGTTGGTGGATGTACTGCAACCGCATCAACAGGTCTGGTAACCGTAAATAATTATCCTGTTGCCGATGCACCTGCAAATGTTACAGCATGTGATTCATATGTTCTCCCTGCGTTGTCTGTTGGTAACTACTTCTCAGGAACAAATGGAACCGGAACAGCTTACAGCGCTGGAAATACCATCACTGCAAGCATGACCATGTATGTTTATGCTGAAACAGGCACCACTCCGAATTGTACTGATGAAAATTCATTCACCATCACAATTAATAATACCCCTGTTGCTGATGCGCCTGCAAATGTTACGGCATGTGATTCATATGTACTCCCTGCGTTGTCTGTAGGTAACTACTTCTCAGGAACAAATGGAACCGGCACAGCTTACAGCGCTGGAAATACCATCACTGCAAGCATGACGATGTATGTTTATGCTGAAACAGGCACCACACCAAATTGTACTGATGAGAATTCTTTCACCATTACTATCAACACTTCTCCAACTGCAACTATCAGTGGTGATGCAAGCATCTGTTCCGGAAATGCAACGAACCTTACGCTTAACTTCACAGGTGTTGCTCCATGGACATATGCAATCAATGGCGGTGCTCCTGCTACTACTTCAAATAATCCCGAGACAGTTAGTGTTTCTCCTGTTGCTAATACAGTTTACACAATTACATCTTTATCAGATGCAAACTGTTCAGGTTCTGGAAGTGGTTCAGCTACCATTAATGTTACTTCAGGCCCTCCTACTTTCCTTACTTCATTCCAGTCTGCTCCTGCTTCGGCTTGTAACAGTAACGTTGTAACAGTTACATTGAACCCAGTAGCCGGTGCTACCGATTACACATGGTCTGCTCCTGCTGGTACTCTCATAAATGGCCAGGCTGGTCCATTAGTTACTACATCAAACTCTGTAACTTTAACATTGGGTGCCTTGCCAGCTAACTCTTCCGGATGGAGCATATGTGTGATCGCTTCCAATCCTTGTGGAACAAGTCAGAATAAATGTGTTTCTATAAGAGGTGCATTAAGTACTCCATCAGTTATTTCTGGTCCTAAGACAGCATGCCCTTCAACTTCAGTTGGTTATTCTGTGAATCCTGTTGCAGGAGCAAATTCTTATATCTGGACAGGAACCGGTGGTATCACATTCACAGGTAGTGGAACATCAGTTACAGCGAATTTCCCCGGTGGATTTACTTCCGGAAACATTTGTGTAGCTGCTCAACTTTCATGTGGATATACCGGAGGTGCTCGTTGTATGACAGTTTCGACTTCTGTTCCTACATTGGGTGCAATGACAGGTCCGTTCGCAGTTTGTCCCGGCCAAACTAATCTGGTATATAGTATTCCGGCAGTAGCAGGTGCAGCAACTTATAACTGGACAATTCCAAATAATGTTACTGTAAATTCCGGATTAGGAACGAACTCTGTTAATGTGAGTATCGGAAGCGGATTTAATATCGGCAATATTTGTGTCAATGTAACTTCCATCTGCGGAGTAGTATCTCCTTCCAGATGTAATTCAATCAGCAGTGTTAAACCATATACTCCGGGAAATATT
>JAEUTI010000088.1 GCA_016788065.1 Bacteroidia bacterium
GGGAGGAGGTAAGTGATTTTAAAACTACCACTGGTAGGATTTGGTGCCACATTAAACCTGAAATCATGACTAATATGCTCCTCAATACCGGTGGTAAGACATGGACACCCCAAAGTAGTGTCGCAACCTAAATAGTAATTGGGGTGGTTGGGGACGGAACGGAGGTGAAGGTAATCGATCAGATCAATAGAATGTTGTTGTACATCACATGCAAGCCCTGCGCTATCGGGGTAATTTATAACTGTTAAATGCTGCACACTGCTTCCACTTGTTACATAAATTTTACCGTTAGCGGCTAGGTACATATTCCAAAATGAAGTTGCACAGCATGGATCTCCCGGTGGTGAGATAAAGCCATCATATACCGCAACAGTATCTACATTTAGATTATCAGTGTCAATTTGAAAAATTCGGCTGCTGGTGCAAGCATAAACGTATTTGCCAGAAGGGCTAAATGCAAGTCCCCACAAAAATTGTCCATAAGTTAATTGAATTGTATCAATATTAGAAAACTCGCCACTGCATCTGTCGAAATTGCATATCACTAGAAATTCATCCTGATTGGTAATATCATAATAATAAAAACTAAATTTATTTCCATCATTAGAAAATGATAATTGTGTGACATTATAATTTGCAGATGTTATACTAAGACTTTGATAGGTAATGGTATCAATACCATTACCGGAAAGTAATATTTTGATAAGTTTATCTGTTCCATTTTTTTGACAAACAATCCACCAATCTTTTCCATTAGCATGCCTGGAAGCACCAAAGCCCTGGTTAATTGTATCGGTGAGAATTAACTCATTTTTTTGTATAACAGCTCCAGATCCGAAATCTAATGAAATATCTATTTTGCTTAGAAATACTTCATTGGCCAAATATGAAAATCCATCAAAATACATAGAATGATGAAATAAATAATATAAATTTGAAATGTCAGGATGAGGAAGGAAGATATTGTTACCTGTCAAAGGCATTCCAAAGGCCCAGGAGGAAGCATAAGCTCCAGGATTCAACCCACCACCATTCAACATGGTGTCTCCTGTGGCATTGGCAATCCAAATACCATTACTTGCCATTAAAAGGTTGCCATTGGCATCGCTTATGTTGGCTTGGGTGCCCAGAAATGGCATTTTTCTGAATTCTGTTTGCAGTGTTATTGAATTATTGTCGATAAACATTCTTCCTTTGGGATCTTGCAAGAAATAGTAATTTCCCAAAAGCCATTGATGATTATAACCTTGCCCAGTTGCATTAACAGCAAATACAATAAATACTAAAACTAATTTTATATTGCTCATTTTATAATTACAATTTTGGCAGGAGTATAATTTGTATTTCTGGATTTAACAGTTACTGTGTAAACACCAGATGGCATTTGTTCACTGGAAATAGTTATTGGATTTGTAGTGGTAGTTAAAGTTGTTTCTTGCCTGTAAACTACATTGCCAAGAATACCCATTATGGTCAATGAAATAGTTTCTTCAACCGGAAAATCAATTAGTACTTCGAAACTGTTTTTTGCCGGATTCGGCTGAACAGATATTTTATTTCTTGTTTGAATTGAAGTTGATGTAGGTGCTGTATTTCGGTAGATGCCAACTGCTTCGCATATCGAATTGTCGTCAAAATAGAAGGTTTCATCTAATAGTTGAAGCAAGTTTCTGGCTCTGATAACCGCTGGGCC
The DNA here is from genome assembly GCA_016788065.1 of Bacteroidia bacterium. Classification (GTDB taxonomy): domain Bacteria; phylum Bacteroidota; class Bacteroidia; order AKYH767-A; family OLB10; genus JADKJB01. The sequence goes on from JAEUTI010000088.1 coordinate 1,694, forward strand.
TCCTTTGTATTTACATTGGTTAGCAATAAGGAGTAATTGAGAATATCTGGATTCTAATTGTGCAATACCTCCTGTTTCAAAAGCAAGATAAGCATCATTTACATTTTTTTCATTTTCATCAGGAATTTGAGTGGGAGCTACTGATAAATTTGCTGAAATTGCAGCTGCTATCTTTTGGTTTTTGAATTGCTCTTTTGAAGCAATTTCCAACTCCAGTTGACTTTGAATTTCTGAAACTTGTTCTATCAGTAAATTACGAGCTTCAATGAAACCAGCTTGCATATTGTTTGCTATTAGGCTGTCAAGAATATTGATACTTTCAGTAGCAAGAATTAAGCTTTCATGCAATTCATCAAACTGGGTACCAAAGCTTCCTAACGATACCGCTTCATTGATAAGTTGATCCATTTGGAATAAAGTTCCTATTGAGGTCGTGCTTTGATCATCAACAAAATCAATATACTCCGGTTTGCTTTGAGCCAAAACCGCATCATTGACAAAGGTTTCATACAACTGTTGCTTGGCAATATATTTAGATTCAGGAATAAAGTCGCTGGTGATTGTTTCATCATTCACTATCTGCATGCGTAAGTGTTCACTGCCAGTAAGCGAGTTTTCACCACAAACCAGATAAGTGGAACATTCAAATGAATTGCCGCTGATTTGTTTTGAAAACCAAGGTCCATCATCTACAAAAAATGGTGGCAATGAGTCAGCCAGCGGGATAAACGGATTGTGAAAATTCACAGATTGATTGGTTGAGAAAAGAGATGCCTGGAGGTTAGGTTGAACAGAATCATTCAAATTCACCGCTCCATAACCACTCAAGTAATTGGCCGAATCAAGCCAAACATTGCCATGATATTCCGGCATTGGGTTGGTAACGGGAGGTTGTTGACTGATAACCGCTGCAGAATTTAAATACAATCCAACATAATGGATTCCTATCGTATTGCCTCTGAAATTCGTTTCGGCATTCCCTCCGCCAAAAAATATTCCCTTATGATGGCCACTGGTAGTGTTACATGTAATGGTAGTCTTATCACTCAGTGAGATGTCAATTCCCGTAGAATATGTATACGTAGGGTTATTTGCCGAAGTAACCGAATTACAACTTACAACCGATGTATCGGCATTATTTAATAGAATTCCATAGTTGCTTGTTGATTGCGTAAAGGATGGTTGGGTCAATACATTTTCAGTGATTACTACATATTTGGCATTTTGAGAAACAATCCCATAGCTGGATTTATAATCAATGATATTGCCATCAATGGTATATCTGGCATTTCCTGAAGTGTTTTCAGATAAATATATTGCAGCAGATGCACTCAAGGTTGAATTGATATTTATAAAATTCTCTCGAACCGAAATTCCACCAGAACCTGCATTATTCAGCAAATCAATCCCTCTGAAATAAGCGTTGATGGTATTGGAAGAAATGTCAGCAATTGTCGAAAGGTAGGAATTTCTCACGTGCACTCCATATCGCACTGTATCCATCAGCACACCTCGAACGGTGGTGTTGCATCTGGATGTGTAAATTCCGTAAAGGTTATTGTAAAAATAATTATTAGCTTTTACATGTAACATGGAAGCGGTCTGGAGTGAGTCAGAAGCCATGGTAATTCCTTTTCCATGATCAGATAAGTTCGATGGCGCGGTGATATCTTTAATCATGTCAATAAAATCATTGTTTTCGCAGGTAATCAAACTGACTTTACCTACTATACCTCTCATCATGTTAAAAAATACATTTTTTTCAATGCCTGTCGCTCCAATGGTTCCTGCCCAGCGGTTGGTTTCCACACCTGACATTGGGATGGATCCGAATGCCGCTTGGCCATTATACCGGGGCAGGAATTGATTTTTCAAAACACCAATACTATCACCATACATAGTTAGCACAACATCATTTACAGCTGTTCCGGAGGTAATCGGAATAAATACATTTCTGACATTGTCCAACAGGCTGGAATTAATGATCGATACGATCGTTTTGTTTCTTGCAGTCACCGCAATATTAGCATCAGCAACCAAAGAGTTTTCTGAAATAAACAACCTGCCTAATAAACTCACATTAATTCCCTGCCACATAGTGTCACACCCTATCACGGTGGTTTCGTTCAGAATTAAGGTTCCTGAACTGAGTATATTTATGGAACTACCGGCAGCCATGATCAGCTGACAATTCAAAAACCGGAGTGTATCGCTCACCACCAGAGAGTCGGCAATGTAAATTGTTGTATCGGAAAAAGTAGTTACTAACTGATTGCTATTAACCGTGCCAGTCCAGACAATATCCGCAGAATCCTGACAAATGGCAGATGACGACACTACCTCC
>JAEUTI010000090.1 GCA_016788065.1 Bacteroidia bacterium
GGAGGTAGTGTCGTCATCTGCCATTTGTCAGGATTCTGCGGATATTGTCTGGACTGGCACGGTTAATAGCAATCAGTTAGTAACTACTTTTTCCGATACAACAATTTACATTGCCGACTCTCTGGTGGTGAGCGATACACTACGATTTTTACAGTGTGAATTGATCATGGCTGCAGGTAGTTCGATTAATGTGGTGGGTGCTTCCGGAATGCTCATTCTCGAGGAAACGCAAGTGTATGGCTGCGATACGATGTGGCAGGGAATAAATGTCAGTCAACAGAGTCAGTTGCGGATTTCTGAAAGTTCACTTGTTGCCGATGCCAACATTGCAGTTACTGCCCGTCATAAGTCGAATATTTCCATCATACATTCCAACCTTTTGGACAATGCCCGTAATGTATTTATTCCGGTGACTTCCGGCGTGGCCACAAATAATGTGTCACTGACAATGTTTGGAGACAGTATTGGTGTTTCAAAAAATCAATTCCTGCCCCGGTATAACGGTCAGACCGCATTCGGATCCATCCCAATGTCAGGTGTGGAAACCAACCGCTGGGCAGGAACCATTGGAGCGACAGGCCTTGAAAAGAATGTATTTTTTAACATGATGAGAGGTATAGTAGGTAAAGTCAGTTTGATTACCTGCGAAAACAATGATTTTATTGACATGGTTAAAGATATCACCGCGCCATCGAACTTATCTGATCATGGAAAGGGAATTACTATGGCTTCTGACACACTCCAAACCGCTTCCATGTTACATGTAAAAGCTAATAATTATTTTTACAATAACCTTTACGGAATTTACACAGTCAGATGCAACACCACCGTTAGAGGTGTGCTGATGGATACAGTTCGATATGGCGTGCATGTGAGAAATTGCTATCTTTCAACAGTTGCTGACATTTCTTCCAATACCATCAATGCATATTTTAGGGGAATTGACTTGTTGAATAATGCAGGTTCTGGTGGAATTTCGGTTCAAGAGAATTTCATAAATATCAATTCAACCTTGAGTGCATCTGCTGCAATATATTTATCTGAAAACACTTCAGGAAATGCGAGATATACCATTGATGGTAATATTATTGACTATAAATCCAGCTATGGGATTACATCCCAAAATGCCAAATATGTAGTAATCACTGGAAATGTTTTGACCCAACCGTCCTTTACGCAATCAACAAGCAACTATGGAATCATGCTCAATAATGCTGACAGTTCGGTGGTAAGTTGTAATTCGGTTACTTCGGCAAATAACCCTACGTATACATATTCTACGGGAATTGACATATCACTGAGTGATAAGACTACCATTACATGTAACACTACCAGTGGCCATCATAAAGGTGTCTTTTTTGGCGGAGGGAATGCCGAAACGGATTTCAGAGGCAATACGATAGGAATCCATTATGTTGGATTGTATTTAAATTCTGCAGCGGTTATCAGTCAACAACCTCCCGTTACCAACCCGATGCCGGAATATCATGGCAATGTTTGGCTTGATTCTGCTAATTATTTGAGTGGTTATGGTGCGGTTAATTTAAATGACAGTAACATCACCAACCTCCAAGCATCACTTTTCACAACCAATCAATCTGTAAATTCTCACAATCCTATAATTCCGCTAGATGATACTTTTGGGCCATTTTATGTGGATGATGCGCCGTGGTTTTCGAAACAAATAAGCGGCAATTCATTTGAATGTTCCACCTATCTGGTTTGTGGAGAAAACTCGCTTACTGGTGGAGAACACCTACGAATGCAAATAGTCAACGATGAAATAATTACCAGTGACTTTATACCGGAATCAAAATATATTGCCAAGCAACAATTGTATGAAACCTTTGCCAATGATCAAGTTTTGGCTCAAAGTAGACCGGAGTATATTGATTTTGTAGATGATCAAAGCGCAACCTCCATTGGATATTTATTCCAAACAGATAAACTTATCAATGAAGCTGTTTCGGTTGGAAGCTTTGGTACACAGTTTAATGAATTACATGAAAGCTTAATGCTTGCTACTGACAGTATTAATATTCTTGACAGCCTAATAGCAAACAATATGCAGGCTGGTTTCATTGAAGCTCGCATTTTACTGATTGAACAAGTTTCAGAAATTCAAAGTCAACTGGAATTGGAAATTGCTTCAAAAGAGCAATTCAAAAACCACAAGATAACAGCTGCGATTTCAGCAAACTTATCAGTTGTTCCCATTCAAATTCCTGATGAAATTGAAAAAAATGTAAATGATGCTTATCTAGCTTTTGAAACAGGAGGCATTGCACAATTAGAATCCAGATATTCTCAATTGCTCCTCATTGCTAACCAGTGTAAATACAAAGGCGGTCCAGCGGTTATCAGAGCCAGAAACTTGCTTCAGCTATTAGGTGAAACCTTCTTTTTTGACGACAATTTGATATGTGCGGCAGAAGGTATTTATCGAAATTCAGCGCCTGCATCAACTTCAATTCAAACAAAAAATAAAATATCTGTTCAACCGAATCCGGCAAAAAACAGTTTCGAAGTACTTATTGATTTTCAAAGTGAAGAAAATGTTTCAATGACTATAATAGATATTCTTGGTAATGTAGTTTACTGGCAAGAAACTACTTTAACTGCCACTGCAAATCCAATAACTATTTCTAGTGAACAAATGCTATCAGGTGTTTACACAGTAACTGTTAAATCCGGAAATATAAACTATACTCCTGCCAAAATTGTAATTATCAAATGAGAAGCATAAAATTAGTTTTAGTATTTTTTGTATTCGCTATTAATGCAACTGGGCAGGGTTATAATCACCAATGGTTATTAGGAAATTATTATTTCTTGCAAGATCCCAAAGGCAGAATGTTCATTGACAACAATTCCATAACACTCCAGACTGAATTCAGAAAAATGCCATTTCTAGGCACGCAAGCCAACATAAGCGATGCAAATGGAAATCTGCTTATGGCAAGCAACGGCATTTGGATTGCTAATGCCACTGGGGATACCATGTTGAATGGGGGTGGGTTGAATCCGAGTCCTTTTACCTCAAATTGGATGTTTGGTTTACCTCTAGGATTCGGAAATGTTATGTTACCTTTCCCGGGAGATAGCAACTCAATTGTATTATTTCATAAAACACTATGGGCAACGCTTTCTCCAACTAAAGTTGGAATATATTATTCTAAAATAAATTTAGCTTTGGATGGTGGTTTAGGTGGCTTAGTGGTAAAAAATGACACAATCCTTGTAGATACTTTAAGCTTTGGAATTGGTGCTTGTCGTCAAGGGAATGGTAGAGATTGGTGGGTAGTAGCTATGAGAGATAGAAATCCTGAAATCTATAGTTTCTTATTATCCCCCAATGGAATTGACACCATGTTCGTACAACCAACTGGTTTCCTTTCTAACAGGTATGGAAATGTATCTCCATTAGTTTTTTCACAAGATGGAAAAAAACTTATTTGCTGCGCCCCTAGAGACCAAGGTTCAGGAGGATCTGTAGCGAATGGATCAGTATTGATTTTTGATTTTGATAGGTGTACCGGGCTAATTAGTAATATGAATTCAATTGAAGTATCTCCTACTTCATATTTGTGGGGCTTAGCAATTTCACCTTCCGGAAATTACGCCTACGCCTGTAACAGTAATTACATATTTCAAATAAATATGAATAACATGTCAGTAAGCACAGTTGCGCAATTTGATGGTTTCATTTCACCACCAGGTGATCCGTGTTGCGCAACCACTTTTTGGAGCATGTACTTAGCCGCCAACGGTAAAATTTATGTAACAAGTGGAAGCAGTGTGCAGCATTTAACAGTTATAAATTACCCCGATAGCGCAGGGCTTGCATGTGATGTACAACAACATTCTATTGATTTGATCGATTACCTTCACCTCCGTTCTGTACCGAACCACCCCAATTACTACTTAGGGTGTGATACCACTTTGGGATGTCCATGTCTCACTACCGGAATTGAGGAGCTTGTAGGACATGAATTCCGATTTAAGGTGGCACCTAATCCTACAAACGGCAATTTCAAAATCACCTACCTCCTCCCCCAAAACCAACCCGGTCAACTAGAAGTATTTGACATTAACGGTCGAAGAATATATGAAATGAACCTGCCACATTGGAGTACTATGCAGGAGGTTATTTTGCCGAAAAGTATCTCCAGAGGAGTTTATAATTGTGTGATTAAGAGTGGTGGGGATAGAGGAAGCTCGAAGGTGGTGGTGTATAGGGAATAACTCTGCTTTACTTGGGGTTTTGGTGACAGCTTAAATTGCTTTTGGTCAGTTGAAAATTCGTTGAAATTTAAAATGTTCAATGCAAAATTCTAATGTAAAATGTTCGATGTACAACGCAGAATGCAGAATTGAATGATAGCATGGTTGTGAATGCGGAATTATGTAAAGTAAGAAGATAGGTGATTTATAGTTAGTATTTCTTGAGAAAGCGGATCGCAGACTTTCACTAGATCTGCAACTTACTATATACCAATGTATTAAAACGTTAATTGGTGCATTTTCTGGTTCTAAGGCTTTTTAATAACTTTGCCCGCTTCAAACCTAAAAAAATATGGCTTACGAATTTCATGATGCGACTGTAGTTGATATTATTGATGAAACCGATATGGTAAAGCGTTTTTACATTAAAATGCCTGATCATATGCAATTTACTTTTAAAGCGGGACAGTTTATCATGCTCGATTTACCAATTGATTCGAAATATACCAATCGCAGTTACTCCATTGCTTCAGCACCTTCTACCGACAATATTTTTGAGCTATGCATCGTGTTAAAGCCTGATGGATTAGGCACTCCCTATAAATGGGAAAATTTCAGAGTAGGCACACAAGTTAAAGTATCCAGAGTACTCGGTAAATTTCAGCTTCAGGAGCCAATCGATACCGACATTTGCTTTATTGGTACCGGAACAGGGATTGCTCCATTAAGATCTCAGCTAATGGATATTTATAACCGCAAACTGGAACACAAAAATATTTACATGGTTTTCGGAAATCGCTGGGAGAAAGATATTTTATATCGCAAAGAGCTGGAGGAAATGGAAGCAAAAATGCCCGGCTTTAAGTTTATTCCGGTGCTTTCGAGAGAAAATCCGGGTTGGACAGGTCGCAAAGGATATGTGCATGCTGTTTATGAAGAACTTTTTGCAGATAAACGACCTGCGAAATTCTATATCTGCGGCTGGGCCGACATGCTGAAAGAAGCCCGTCAACGCCTGGAAGCGATGGGATATGATAAGAAATCGATCAAATTTGAATCGTACGATTGATTCCGGGCTGCATTCAGGTCTGAAAAATCACACTTTTTAACAATTTTTAACAATTGGTTTGCGACTGGTTTTTCAACAGGTCTGATTCTTAACTGCTTACAATTTTGCTCCAAATAACTTTAAAGATGTTTTCAACATCCTGCTAAAGTTCCCCACCCTGTTTAGAAACCACAGATGTACTTATTATATTTGCCTAAATCAAAAACGAATGGGTTCCGGTTCACTGATTGCCTTAATGATTGCTGCTGTTGCCTTTTCAGGGATAGCAATTCTCATTTCGAAAATTTTACTGAAAACCACTCATAACATCCACAAAGGAGAACCTTATGAGTGTGGAATTCCAACCATTGGTCCCAGTTGGATTCAGTTTAGCATTGGTTATTACCTCTTTGCACTTATATTTTTGATTTTCGATGTCGAACTAATCTTCATCTTTCCATGGGCAGTTGTGGTAAAACAACTGGGATGGGTGGCATTTGTTGAGATATTAATTTTCCTCTTCATATTATTTATGGGCTTTTTATATGCTCACAAGAAAAAAGCACTGAAATGGATGTAACGAACGAAAATAAAATTCCTGATCCTTTTCCGGGCACTATTCATCAAACCCCCGGAGGCGGAATTCTGGTCAGCAAAATGGATCAGGTTATAAACTGGGCTCGCAGCAATTCCTTGTGGCCATTGGTTTTTGGTACCAGCTGCTGCGCCATTGAAATGATGAGTACCGCAAGTGCTAAATATGATTGGTCGCGTTTTGGTTTTGAGGTTGCCCGTGCAACGCCACGACAAGCAGATGTGATTATTATTGCCGGAACTATCGTGAATAAAATGGCTCCTGTTTTAAAGCGTCTCTACGATCAGATGGCCGAACCTAAATATGTAGTGGCCATGGGTGCCTGTGCTACCAGTGGAGGGCCGTTCTTTTACAATACCTATAGCGTTGTTAAAGGTGCCGATCATATTATTCCGGTTGATGTATACATCGCCGGTTGTCCGCCCCGCCCCGAAGCACTTATTCATGCCTTGATAACACTTCAGGAGAAAATTAAAAGCGGCATGACCCGTGAACAAATGAAAATGGAAAAGCCTGAACAAAGTTTTTAAATGACACGAGAAGAATTACAGGCTGCACTTACTGAATTGCAAAGTTCACTCACCTTTGAAGAAGGCGGTGAATGGCTGAATATAAATGCTCCGGCAGAAAATTTTCACGAGCTCGCACTCAAATTGCGCCATACCTCCGGTCTTGATTTCGATTACCTGTTTTGCCAGACTTGCGTTGATTGGAAAACACATCTTACTATGGTGTATCACTTGACTTCGATGACACACCGGCATAATATTGTGGTGAAGATAAAACTCGACCGGAATAACCCCGAAGTAACGACCGTTTGCGATATCTGGCGCACTGCCGAATTTCATGAACGTGAAGTATATGAATTGTTTGGAGTAAATTTTCTGAATCATCCCGATTTAAGAAAACTAATTTTACCCGATGACTGGATTGGATATCCACTCCGTAAAGATTATGATGACCCTGTTAATATGATCAAGCTGTAATTATGTTTGAAGAAGTAGCATCTACTGAACAAGGCGATCTCGTAATTAATATCGGGCCTCAGCATCCTGCCACACACGGAGTGTTGCATCTTGTTATTACTTTGAATGGTGAAACCGTTAAAAAGGTAGAACCACATCTGGGTTATATCCATCGCTCCATAGAAAAAATGTGCGAGAGCCTGAGCTATCGTCAGTTTATCTATGTTACCAGCCGCATGGACTACCTTTCCTCGCATATCAATAATCATGGATGTGCGATGTTAGTTGAGAAGGCATTACAAATTGAAATTCCATCCAGAGCACAATACATTCGTGTGATCATGGATGAGCTTACCCGATTGGCATCACATCAACTTTGGTGGGGTGCAATGGCAATGGATATAGGTGCACTCACACCATTTTTTCTTGCCTTCCGCGAAAGGGAAATGATAACCGATATCATGGAAGAAACCTGTGGTGCCCGTTTAACCATGAACTACATGGTTCCCGGTGGTATCATGTACGATATTCATCCCGACTTCTGTAAAAAAGTAAAAGAGTTCATAAAACATTTTCGTTCAAAAATTGATGAGTACGATGAGTTACTCACCGGAAATATCATTTTTCAAAACAGGATGAAAGGAATTGGAATACTCTCTAAAGAAGATGCTATTTCATACGGTTGTTCCGGGCCTACCGCCAGAGCAAGCGGCGTTTCCTGCGATGTTAGGAAAATTTATCCATACGAAATTTATGATCAGTTAAAATTCGATGAAGTTCTGGCAACTGAAGGCGATAGCTTTGCCCGTTATCAGGTTCGTTTGGTTGAAATGCACCAATCGATGAATATTATCGAACAATTAATTGATAATATTCCCGAAGGAGAAATTCAGGCAAAAACAAAAGCGGTTTTGAAATTACCCAAAGGAGAATTTTACACCCGCATTGAAACTGCACGTGGTGAATTTGGAATTTATGTGGTGAGCGAAGGTGGTACAACACCATACCGTATTAAATTCCGTTCACCGGGATTTTCAAATTTATCGGCACTCGATCATATAGTTAGAGGACATAAAATCGGAGATATGGTTGCCATCATGGGAACACTTGATCTCGTAATACCAGATATTGACAGATAATTTATGTTCAGCTTATCACATATCACCGATCTTGTTAATGCCTGGTTATACCAGCAGTTCCCTCCTACTCTTGCCTTATTGTTACAATTTGTGATTGTTGGAATTCTGGTGATCACACTTTTTTCTATTTTAGGATTAGTTCTTATTATGATGGAACGAAGAGTTGCAGCCTGGATGCAATTACGTTTAGGTCCGAATCGTGTGGGACCGCGCGGAATGTTCCAGACTGTTGCTGATACCGTAAAGCTTATCATGAAAGAAGGGATGACTCCCAATGGCGCCGATAAACTCATGTTTAATCTGGCACCCTACATCGTAATGATGGTCTCCATGGTTATTATGGCACCTTTGATGTTTGCCGACGGATTTCAGATCTGGGACATCAACATCGGTGTATTTTTTATTACAGCAATTTCATCCGTATCCGTTATAGGTATCTTAATGGCGGGATGGGCTTCCAATAATAAGTATTCCTTATTAGGTGCCATGAGAAGTGGTGCTCAGATAGTAAGCTATGAACTTTCTGCGGGATTATCTATTATAACTATCGTAATTCTGACCGGCAGTTTACAGGTATCAGAAATTATTGCAGCACAGCAAACAGGTTGGTGGATTTTTAAAGGACATATTCCTGTATTGATTTCATTTGTGATATTTATAATTGCTGTAACTGCAGAAACCAATCGCGCACCATTCGATTTAGCTGAAGCAGAATCGGAATTGACAGCAGGTTTTCACACAGAATATTCAGGAATGAAATTCGCCTTGTTCTTTCTGGCAGAATACGTAAATATTTTTGTGGTCTGCGCAATTGGTGCGACACTCTTCTTAGGTGGCTGGATGCCGTTTCACATTGGAAGTTGGGAATCATTCAATCATATTATGGATTATATCCCTTCATCGGTATGGTTCTTTGGAAAAACATTCTTCCTGATATTCGTAATCATGTGGTTCCGCTGGACCTTCCCGCGTCTGCGAATCGATCAGTTGCTTAATCTGGAATGGAAATATTTATTACCGATCAGTATGTTTAATCTGATCCTTGTAACTTTAATGGCAATAATGGGCTGGCACTTCTGAAAATGTTTTTAAAAGAATATATAAAAGATGTATGGGGAGCCATAAGTTCACTTCTGAAAGGAATGAAACTTACCGGCTACTATTTCATGCATCATAATAAGGAAGCAATTACCGAGCAATATCCGGACAACCGCAAGACATTAAAAATGGCGGATCGTTTCCGGGGTGAAGTGGTTATGCCTCACGATGAAAATAATGAGCATGCCTGCACCGGTTGCACTGCTTGTGAACTTGCCTGTCCTAATGGTACCATCAAAATTATTACCAAGATGGAGCCAACACCGGAAGGCAAAAAGAAAAAAGCTATCGACACATTCGTTTACCGACTCGAACTTTGCACCATGTGCAATTTGTGCGTTGAAGCTTGTCCAACCGGAGCCATCAAAATGGACCAGACTTTCGAGCATAGTGTTTTCGACAGGCGGTTACTAACTAAGAAATTGAACAAACCCGATTCTAAAGTCAGGGAGGGCGTTGAATGATGAGTTTGGGTGCTATATTCTTCTATATCATTTCAGCCTTTATTTTGCTGATGGGAATACTTGCCGTTACTACGCGTAAAATATTCCGTTCAGCAATTTACTTATTGGGTTCACTGATTGGTATTGCCGGGTTGTACTTCTGGCTTGAAGTAGAATTTATTGCAGCCGTTCAAATTGTTGTTTATGTTGGAGGAATTGTAGTTCTAATTATTTTCTCCATATTCCTCACGCAACAATCCGGAAAAGAAATGCCTCGCACCAATTTATCGCGAAATATTTTCTCATTGCTTGCAGTAATAGCGGGATTCCTTCTAAGTTGTTCACTCATCCACCAATATGGCTTTGAAGCTGGTTCACAACCATTCGACAACGCCGTAAGCCGCATTGGATTATACATGCTGAATACCGGCAAAGATGGTTTCGCGCTTCCTTTCGAAGCAGTCAGTATTCTATTGCTGGCAGCATTAATAGGTTGCATTGTAATTGCTATGAAATCGGTTCCAACAAAATCAACAAAATGACAGAGATTCCTATTTCACATATGCTCTTTGTTAGTACAGCCCTTTTCTTTATTGGGATGTACGGATTCTTCACCAGAAGGAACATGATTACAATGCTGATGGCAATTGAATTGATGTTGAATAGTGTCAATATTAATTTTGTCATCTTCAATAAATATCTCTATCCTGAAAAAATGGATGGTATATTCTTTACCATCTTCGTAATTACCATTGCTGCAGCAGAAGCAGCAGTAGCCATTGCCATCATCATCAATCTGTACAGGTCGCATCAGTCAATTGATGTGGAAGAAGCTGATAACCTGAAAAACTAATGCAGCCGAAATTATGAATTACGCTAACTACATATATCTGATTCCATTATTGCCATTGCTCAGTTTTCTGTTGCTGGGTTTCTTTGGCAGGAAGTATGTAGGAGCAGCATCCGGTTGGGTTGGGGTACTATCATTAGGCACATCAGCGCTATTGTCAGTTTATACCGCCTTCCGCTATTTTTTTGTGGATGGTTTGATGGATGGCAAATATCAAACGATAATTCCGGTTAAAATAGAGTGGCTGCGATTTAGTGAAACATTATCCATTGACATGGGAATTTTGCTGGATCCTGTTTCCGTTATGATGCTGGTTGTCGTGACCTTCGTTTCATTAATGGTACACTTATTCAGCATCGGATATATGAAAGGCGAAGAGCGATATGCAACCTACTTCTCCTACCTGTCACTCTTTACTTTCTCGATGCTGGGATTAGTGCTTTCTACCAATATCTTCCAGATTTATATGTTCTGGGAACTGGTTGGGGTTTCATCGTATCTGCTAATAGGCTATTATTTCACCAAGCCCTCTGCAGTTAAAGCATCCAAAAAAGCATTTATTGTAACACGTTTCGCCGACTTAGGATTTTTAATCGGCATTCTGATCCTTGGTTTCAGTGGTGGCAGTTTCGATTTCGCAACTCTCATTGCTACACTCACCAACACCCAATCGCCGGAGTTAACTACCATGATCTCTTCTTCCTTCTTAGGAATCACATTGCTGAGCTGGGCATTGACATTGGTATTTATAGGCGGTGCCGGAAAATCCGCAATGTTCCCATTACACATCTGGTTACCTGATGCTATGGAAGGTCCAACTCCGGTTTCGGCATTGATTCATGCTGCTACCATGGTTGTTGCCGGAGTATATCTGGTGGCACGTATGTTCCCGGTTTTCGCACTCGATCCTGCTGTGATGCAACTAATCACCATCACCGGAATTACATCAGCAGTGCTGGCAGCAATTATTGCCTGTACGCAAACCGATATTAAAAGAGTGTTAGCCTACTCTACCATGTCGCAAATTGGTTACATGATGTTTGCGATGGGAATTTCAGGTTATGCATTTAATGATACCGGATATACCGGCTCGCTGTTCCACTTGTTTACTCATGCATTTTTCAAATCGTTATTATTCCTCGGAGCAGGTGCAGTGATACATTATGTTCACAGTAATGAAATGAAAGATATGGGTGGCTTGCGTAAAACCATGCCTATTACCCATATTACTTTTTTATTGGCTTGTCTGGCCATTGCCGGAATACCGCCTTTGGCAGGATTTTTCAGTAAGGAAGAAATTTTACTTGCTGCCTGGGAAAGTAATAAAACAGTTTACTTTATGGCATTAGGCACTTCAGCACTGACTGCCTTTTATATGTTCCGTTTATATTTTTCAATTTTCTGGAGCAAAGAAGCAGCTCACCACGATAATCATCACGGTGAAGGAACCTTTACCATGAAACTGCCTTTATTGCTTTTAGCAGGATGCACGATTGGCGCAGGATTAATTCCGTTCTCCAACTTTGTTACATCGAATAACATTCCTGAAAAAATGGAATTGCATCTTTTATTTTCGATTGCACCGGTACTATTGGCTGTATTGGCAATTGGAATTGCAGCCATCCTTTATAAAAATGAAAACGATAAGCCCGATAAAATTGCTTCTTCAATGAATGCATTGTACCGGACAGCACTGAATAAATTTTATATCGATGAAATATATTTATTCATCACCAAAAAAATAATATTCAACCTGATTGCAAAGCCGGCAGCATGGATTGACAGAAATATTGTTGATGGCCTCATGAATTTACTTGGAAATGCCACAATTATTGTTTCTGATGAAGCTAAGTCGGTTCAGTCAGGGAAAGTTCAATGGTATGCACTTGCCTTCCTTGGCGGGATATTGATTCTCACAGTAGCATTTATATATCTGTACTGACATTTGAAATACAACACATGAATCTGAATCTGCTGATATTAATACCTTTTTTAACCGCAATGGCAATATTATTTTGCCGTTCACTTCCTGCTGTGCGATCCATTGCACTGGCAGGTTCAGCAATTCAGTTAGTGCTCTCTTTGGTGCTATTCTATTTATTCAGTCAGGAAAGAATGATTAATGAAAGTCTGATGCTGTTTGAGCAGAATATAGTCTGGTTTAAAACGCTGAACATAAATTATCATATTGGTGTAGATGGCATTTCAGTTTCTATGATTCTACTCACCGCATTTGTTGTCCTTGCCGGTGTTCTGGTTTCGTGGAAAATGCCTAAAGCTACCGGTGGTGATGGTGAAATGGGTCGTGAGTTCTTTTTCTTACTGATGTTTCTCAGCTTGGGTGCTTACGGCTTCTTTATATCACTTGATTTATTTACGCTCTTCTTTTTCCTTGAAGTAGCTGTTATCCCTAAATTCCTTTTGATTGGTATTTGGGGCAGCGGTAAAAAAGAATACGCAGCCATGAAACTGGCTCTGATGTTAATGGGTGGATCTGCTCTGGTATTTGTTGGCCTGGCCGGACTCTATCTGAATACATATACAGCAACAGGATTGCATACATTTGATATTTTGGAAATCGCAAACATGTCGATTAACCTCGATATGCAATTGCTCTTTTTCCCTTTTGCATTTGTAGGCTTTGGAATATTCACTGCCATTTTCCCCTTCCACACATGGGTACCCGACGGCCACTCATCGGCACCAACAGCAGCATCGATGTTCCTGGCAGGAATTTCCATGAAGCTTGGCGGTTATGGATGTTTACGTGCTGCCGTGTTACTGATGCCGGAAGCTGCGCATTATTATTCCGGATGGATTGTAGCTTTATCTGCCATAGCGATTATTTATGGGGCATTTGCCACCATGATGCAAACAGATTTAAAGTATATCAACGCTTATTCATCTGTAAGTCATTGCGGATTTGTACTGCTGGGTATCGGAATGCTTACTCATACAGCCATTATGGGTGCAGTAATGCAAATGGTTTCTCACGGCTTAATGACAGCACTCTTCTTCGCCGCCATTGGTATGATTTACGAAAGAACACATACACGGGAAGTCAAGAAGCTCGGAGGATTACTTAAAATTATGCCTTTCATCTCCACGGTATTTGTCATTGCCGGATTATGCTCTCTGGGACTACCCGGATTCAGCGGATTCGTAGCTGAAATGACTGTATTTGTGGGAGCGTGGGAACAGGTGGATGCCATGTACCGGCTTGCAACCATTCTTGCCTGTGCATCTATTGTAGTTACCGCAGTTTACATATTGCGAGCAGTGGGCAAAGCGATTATGGGCCCCATTGCCGATCAGCATCATCTGGAATTGACTGATGCAAGATGGAATGAAAAAATGGCTGCCGGCATACTTATAATAGGTATCGTAGCAATTGGTATCGCACCTTTCTGGTTAACAGAATTGGTAACACCAGGTACGACTGCCATTATGAACCAGTTAAATGGATTCTGACAGAAATAATATAAAAGCAGCAAAGCATTAAAACAGAATGACTGACCAATTGATTGATTTTTTTCTGCTAATGAAAAGTGAACTGCTTTTGCTTGCGGTTATTTTCATTATGCTGTTTATGAATATCACAGCCAAAGAAAATGCTGATGGCACTCCGGTAGATAACAATCATTCAATTCTTGTAACAGCAAATATTTTGTTGTTGCTAAATTTCCTGGCCGGTTTCTTCATGAACACTTCAGGTAACCTGTTTGGTGATTCTTTCACATCAACCGAACTGACTGCCTTTCAGAAAAACATTTTGAATCTAGGCACCCTGTTAGTTTCCCTTCAGAGTTATACCTGGCTAAAAACGCACAAGCATGTCATGGAGTTTTACATGCTTTTGTTAGCCACCTTGCTGGGAATGTTCCTGATGATTTCCTCCCAGCACATGCTTTTGTTTTACCTCGGTCTTGAACTGTCAACAATTCCTCTTGCTGCCTTGGTAAACTTTGATCTGGAAAAGAAAAAATCTGCTGAAGCAGCCATGAAAATGATCATGATGTCGGCATTTTCTTCGGCATTATTATTATTTGGCATTTCACTTTTTTATGGAACCATGGGAACACTTCACTTCCAGGAAATACCCGCAGCATTAAACGGCAGTGACTTACAGCTGTATTGCCTTATTCTGCTGATTGCAGCATTTGGCTTCAAAATTTCAGCGGTTCCATTTCATTTCTGGACAGCAGATGTCTATGAAGGTGCTCCGGTTCCGGTTACATCTTACCTATCGGTTATATCAAAAGGCTCTATACTGTTTGTGATGACAACAGTATTGTATAACGTATTCGCCGGAATGGGTGTTGAATGGTATTTAATTATTTGCGTGTTGGCCGTTGCTACCATGATCACCGGTAATATTTTCGCTGTTCGCCAACAAAATCTGAAACGTCTGCTGGCATTTTCATCTATTGCACAGGTAGGTTTTATTTTGGTTGGGATGTCGGGACAAAATACAGAAGGAGCCGTTTCCGTAACTTATTTTATCATCATTTACATCTTCTCCAATCTAGCCGCCTTAGGTGTTATTTCGGTGGTTAGTGCTTTAACAGGAAAAGAAAAAATATCTGATTATAAAGGGTTTTATAAAACCAATCCAATGCTCAGCTGGATTCTGGCCATTGCACTTTTTTCATTGGCTGGAATTCCTCCTACATCCGGTTTCTTTGGTAAATTCTTCCTGTTACTTGCAGGTGCCGGAAATGGCAATTACACACTCGTTATAATAGCGGCTTTAAATATGATAGTTTCCCTTTATTATTATCTGAAAATCGTAAAAGCCGTATTTATGGATGCTAATGAGGAACCGATTCCAACTATAAATTTAGCCTTCTTTCCTAAAGCTGGATTGCTGATTTGTTTAATTGGAATTATTGTGACAGGACTTGCCAGCGGATCATACAATTACATTCAGGAATTATTTGCATCATTATAAAATGGCTATCAACAAGAATCATTTATTTGAAGAACTGAATGGGATCAAATGTGCCATTGTAGAAGCCGGTACATCCATGGAAAGAGTTGAGTTCCTTAAGCCTCTTTTAGAAGGAAATGGATACACGGTAGTCATAGCTGAAAGTGCACCTCCAAAAGTTGCGCCTCCGGTTGTTAAGGAAGGTGAAGAGCCGCCGCCGCCACCACCACCGGCACCTGTGAAATATACTATTGGTGTGACAGATGTAACATTCAATCCTACCAATGCTATTTTTGGCCGCCTTTTACGAACACGGTCGGGACATGTGGTAACTTTAGCTTATTGGTACCAGCGAGATTCGCAATCAAAGGATGAAGTGCCTTATTTCAATCAACCGAGATAAAATTTCACTACGGTTTTAAAATTGGCAACATTGATTTTGCCATTTCGATTCCAACCTTTTTTGCACCTGAAGGTGTAGTGTGTACATAGTCGTAAAAATCAGAATCTGCCCATATTGTTTTCGGAGTGAATTCAATAAAAGGATAATGGCCTTCCTCACAAACCTGTTTAATCATTTCATTCATAATAGAGAGCATGTAGAAATAATCAACACCATTTAATTTTACATCACCATAATTTTCTGTTTCAGTAGTCCCTTCAATTGTTCCATTGTCAAGTATCCGGTATTTACGACATGGTTGTGAAATAAAAACCGGAACAGCCCCCATTTTTTGTGCAAGCAAAGCTAATTTTTCAATTCTTGCCTTGTAACCGGTTAACCTTTCGCCTAAAATACTCCGGTATCGGGATGAATCTAGGAGGGGTTTAGTTGTATAAGTAAGTTTACTGAAATCTATTTTAGAATGACTTACCCTCACCACCCGACTGTTAAGTGCTCCTTTAATTTTGCGAACGGTGTTGTAAATAACGCTCTTGTTTTTTATTTCAGATTTGAACCCGGTATTTTCAATGTCTGTTATCTCGGCCCACTTTTCCGCATCAATATAAAAATCATTGATACCAATGTAAAACATCACATACTTCGGTTTCAATTCTGGGATGAGCGGAAACCAGATTTCGAAATTTTTCAAATGACCAAAAGTCGATTGCCCATCTATTCCTGCATTAGCAATGGTGAGTTGCAAGCCTGACTTTGATAGTTCTGCATGCATTGCATCCTGCCAGGTTAAACCATCACTCAAATATCGCTGATCTGTTGTACTACCTCCTACAGTCAAAATCTCTGCAAACCCGGGTTCCGACTTCCCCGACATCCTTAAACCATATTTATCTCGGGTATAAGTGACATTCCCACCCTCAGGATAAATTTTACTTACATCGAAATGATATGTTTTGGAATAAACGATATTATAATTTTCAAGAACATTTCTTTCAATTAACCAGCCTCCAAAAAATAGTTCCACTACAGTGAGCAGTACTGTCAGGATTAACACATTAATGCCAACAACTTTAGCGATCTTCATAAATCCGGGTTGTTAAAAGCTTGAAATTAATATCAAAATTCCTTTCAAATATAAATGATTAATTTGAAATACCTTTCTCAAAGCAAATATCCGTTGGAAGCAATATCTAATTGCAAATGAATGGTTTATAATTCGAATAATTAAAAACCAAAGGTAAATTACAACTTATTGAAAATGAGCTACAAAAGTGCTTCACAGGTACCCACATCTCTAATTGAAAATGCCTAATTTTACATCCTACTTTTATGGCAAAGACAATAAACGAGGGACAACTGGAAGAAATTGAGGTTTTTGGTGCCAGGGTGCACAACCTGAGAAATATAGATTTGACTTTCCCAAGAGAAAAGCTGGTTGTAATAACCGGATTAAGTGGAAGCGGAAAATCATCATTGGCATTCGATACCATTTATGCAGAAGGTCAGCGCAGGTACATGGAAACGTTTTCCGCCTACGCCCGAAATTTTCTGGGTAATATGGAACGTCCCGATGTTGACAAAATCACGGGGTTGAGTCCTGTAATTTCTATAGAACAAAAGACAACTAATACCAATCCCCGCTCTACAGTCGGAACGATTACTGAAATTTATGATTTCATGCGATTGTTGTTTGCGCGTGCCGGAGAGGCATTTTCTTATGTTACCGGAGAAAAAATGATTCGCCTATCGGATGACCAGATTATTCAACTGATACTCGAGAAATTCGAAAAGAGAAAAATTATTTTGCTTGCTCCGGTAGTAAAAGGACGAAAAGGACATTATCGCGAATTGTTTGAAACCATCCAGCAAATGGGTTTTCTGAAAGTTCGCGTTGATGAAAATATTGTAGACATTAAAAAAGGTTTACAGGCTGATCGTTACAAAACACATGATATTGAAATTGTAGTTGACAGAATTGCAGTTACGGATGATCAGAAAATTCGCATTACAGAATCGGTACGTACTGCTTTGAAACATGGCAAAGGATCACTAATGGTTCTGAGTGAAGATGATGGCGTGGTGAGACACTTCTCTCAGCATCTGATGTGTCCCACTTCCGGAATTTCATATGATGAACCTGCGCCAAATACATTTTCTTTCAATTCACCATATGGGGCATGTAGCAAATGCAATGGCCTTGGTACTATTGCAGAAATTGATCTTGATTCAGTTATTCCGGATAAAAAACAAACCATCAAAGGTGGGGGAATTGCTCCCCTTGGTCCACAAAAAGACACCTGGATTTTTTCTCAGTTGCAAGCCATCGGTCGCCGTTATGGCTTTACATTGAACACGCAGATTGGTGAAATTCCTGATGAAGCGATAAACGTAATTTTATATGGTTCTGATGAAGTGTTTCAGGTGAATCGCGATTTCAATAAAGGCGAATCCGGCAATTACTCGCTGGCTTTCGAAGGAATTGTAAATTTTATTGCGGGCCAGTTAACTGAAAACTCTTCGCCGGCATTAAAAAAGTGGGCACAAAATTTCATGCAGGCTGTTACCTGTCCCGTTTGTAAAGGTACCCGTCTCAAAAAAGAATCGCTCTATTTTAAAATAGATCAGAAAAATATTTCGCAACTGGCGAACATGGACATTATGCAATTGCATGATTGGTTCGATGGTCTGGAAAAAAGAATGACTGCCCGTCAGAAAAAAATTGGGGCTGAAGTACTGAAAGAAATCAGAAAGAGAATTCAGTTTTTATTAGATGTAGGTCTCGATTATCTCACCATGGATCGGACTTCCCGGAGCTTATCGGGTGGTGAATCACAACGAATCCGGCTTGCCACGCAAATTGGATCTCAGCTAGTGGGAGTACTATATATTTTAGATGAACCCAGCATTGGTTTGCATCAACGCGATAATGTCAGATTGATAAAATCATTACAGGATTTGCGTGATGTTGGAAATTCGGTAATCGTGGTAGAACACGATCGGGAAACCATCATGTCGGCAGATTATGTAATTGATCTCGGACCGGGAGCCGGTGTGCATGGTGGACAAGTTGTAGCTGCCGGAACCCCGAAGCAAATTCTGAAATCGGATTCACTGACCGCAAAATATCTGAATGGTAAAATAACCATCAAGCGGCCCGCATTAAGAGCCGGAAATGGTAAGAGTCTGGTGCTTTCCGGTGCCACAGGAAATAATCTCAAAAATGTAACCGTTGAATTTCCTTTAGGAAAATTTATTTGTGTAACCGGTGTGAGTGGAAGCGGAAAGTCATCACTTGTGAATGAAACCCTCTACCCTGTCCTAAGCAATCATTTCTACCGCTCATCCTTAAAGCCACTTCCGTATAAAACCATAAAAGGATTACAGCACATCGATAAAGTAATTGAAATTGATCAATCACCGATTGGACGAACGCCAAGAAGTAATCCGGCTACTTATACCGGTGTATTCAGTGATATCCGAAATTTGTTTGCACAACTCCCCGAATCCAAAATCAGAGGGTATCCTCCGGGATGGTTTTCTTTTAACGTTAAAGGTGGCAGATGTGAAACATGTCAGGGTGCAGGAATGCGCGTTATTGAGATGAACTTTCTGCCTGATGTATATGTGCATTGCGAAAGTTGCAATGGCAAACGATACAACCGGGAAATTCTGGAAGTACGCTACAGAGGAAAATCTATCAATGATGTATTGGATATGTCGATTGAAGATGCAGTTACCTTCTTCGCCAATATGCCATCCATAGCTCATAAAATAAGAACTATTCAGGATGTTGGGCTTGGCTATATTACATTGGGACAACAATCGACTACCCTTTCAGGAGGAGAAGCGCAACGAATTAAATTAGCCACAGAACTTGCCAAGAAAGATACGGGTAACACCTTCTATATTCTGGATGAACCAACCACAGGATTGCACTTTGAAGATGTGAGAATCCTTTTGGAAGTATTGGCAAAACTTACTGACAAAGGAAATACGGTAGTTGTAATCGAACACAATATGGATGTCATCAGATGTGCCGATTACATTATCGATATTGGACCCGAAGGTGGATCGCGTGGTGGCGAAGTAATTACCAGTGGTACACCGGAAGAAATCCTTAAAGTTAAGAAAAGTATTACCGGGCAATATTTAAAACGTGAATTAGAACTGTTGCCGGCATAACTTTATTTCAATTGTTCCGTTTAAGTGATTTAAAACATCACCAAATGGAATTTTTTAAACATTCCGATATGAATTCAGAAGAAGAAAAAATACGCAGGGCTTTTACAGATAAAGACTGGCAGGAAGTACGATCAGATGATACCTGGTCGATTTTTAAAATTATGGCCGAATTTGTTGAAGGTTTTGAAAAACTTTCTAAAATCGGACCGTGCGTTTCGGTATTTGGATCAGCACGCACGTTACCCGGTACCCGTTACTATGACCTTGCCGAAGAAATTGCCTATAAAATTGCTAAAGATGGTTATGGAATCATCTCCGGTGGTGGGCCCGGTATTATGGAAGCTGCTAACAAAGGAGCTCAACGCGCCAATGGAAAATCAGTTGGTGTTAACATTAAACTTCCTTTTGAGCAGGCTCCAAATCCGTATATCGATCATGATAAAGTAATTACATTCGATTACTTCTTCGTAAGAAAAACTGTATTCATTAAGTACTCACAAGGGTTCGTAGTATTACCGGGTGGATTTGGTACACTCGACGAACTCTTTGAAGCGTTAACACTTATACAGACAAAAAAAATTGCCAAGTTTCCTATCATCCTTGCCGGGAAAGAATACTGGCAGGGAATTTATGACTGGATTTGCAACACGATGCTGGAACAGGGAAACGTTAGCCCGGAAGATTTAAATCTTTTTAAAATTGCTGATTCTGCTGATGAAGTAGTTAAACACATCAATGATTTTTATTCCAGATATTTACTGAAACCGAATTTTTAAGAAAAAATATTATTTTTGTATTCATAATTGCATTTTCAGCATTCTCATTTTTCAAGAGCTTTTAACATTTTAACCAATGAAACAACTTTTCTTTCTGCCATTAATGGCTGTTCATTTCCATTTTCATGAACCGGCATATTATTGTTTCCGGCATTCATCCTACAAATTTTTATCAATAATTGACCAATCGGCAGCTGTCGGATTCCCGATGCTTTTGCTGTAACATTTGCACTACATCCAAGTATAAACCCCATTGAAAGCAGGGAAGCGCACGGAGCTATATCTGCTATATTATTGATTTTCAAATAAATATCACATGGAGGATAAACTCGTTAATATCCTTTTAGTTGAAGATGACAGTGTGGATGTAATGAATGTTCAAAGGGCATTTAAAAAGAACAACATTCAAAATCCGCTATATCTGGCTAAGAATGGTTTAGAAGGACTGGCCATGTTGCGTGGAACAGATGGGCAAGAAATGATCAGGCCAAGGCCACAGATTATTCTGCTTGACCTGAACATGCCACAGATGAATGGCCTTGAATTTTTGAAAGAATTGAGAAGTGATCCGGAGCTTAAGTCGATAAGTGTATTTGTGATGACAACATCCAAAGACGACAGAGACCGGTTTGAAGCTTATAACCTGAATGTAGCAGGATACATTATTAAACCTGTATCATTTGAAAAGTTTGTAGAAGCTGTCTCTATACTCGACAGTTACTGGAAACTATGTGAACAACCATAACCGCAAAAAGAATTACACCATTAGCACCCATTTTTAAATGATCGACAACAAACTCTCCATCCTGATAATCGACGACGACGAAGTAGATCGCATCGCTTTGAAGCGTTCCATAAAATCGTCCGGTTTTAATGCTGATATTATTTCTGTTTGTAATAAAGCAGAAGGACTTGAAGCTTTATCACAGAAAACATTCGATTGTATATTCCTCGATTATAATCTCCCCGATTCTAACGGTCTCGATTTTCTTAAAAATCACCGCAGTGAACTGAATGGAGCACCGGTAATTATTGTCACCTCTCATGGTGATGAAAAACTTGCTGTGGAAGCTATGCGAATGGGTGCCTGCGATTATATTCCTAAAAATCTGGTTACACCGGAAGGAATTTCACAAAGCATCAGATATGCACTTCGCATCAATGCAGCTCAACAAAATACCAGCAAAGCAGAGCGTGCTTTACAGGAATCGGAACGCAAACTGGAAACGGTAATTGCGAAATCACCGATCATTCTTTTTGCGATCAATAAAGACGGACAATTCACGATGTTTAAAGGTCGTGGTGTGGAATTGCTGAATGTAAATCCGGAAGATATCATAGGAAAAAATTTCATCGAAACACACCGCATACTTCCTATTGATATAAAAAGTCTGCGGAATGTAATTGGAGGCAAGGAACTATCCACTACCATGGAAGTTAACAACCGCTTCCTCGATATTACCTGCATCCCGCAAAGGGACGAATTCTTTGAGCCTTCAGGTATGATTGGTATCGCAACCGATATCACCGATTTGAAGAATAGTGAGATCGAGTTAAAAAACAATCTGTCAATTGCTCAGGAAACTCAAAAAGTAAAAGAACAGTTCCTCGCCAATATGAGCCATGAGATCAGAACACCAATTCACGGTATTATGAGTCTCACGAATTTGCTTATAAAAACTAACATCGATAACGACCAGATGACTTATCTGAATGCGATTAAGAAATCGGCAGATAATCTTTTGGTTATTATAAACGACATTCTGGATCTTTCGAAAATCGAAGCTCAGAAGATGACATTTGAAAGCACCATTTTCAGTGCTTCTGAACTTGTATCCACAACCTTTGAACTCTTCCGCGCAAAAGCGAATGAAAAAGGTATTGAAATTACCAAAAATATTGACGACTGCATTCCGGAATATGTCAAAGGTGACCCTACCCGACTCAGTCAGATTATCAATAACCTGGTGAACAATGCCATCAAATTCACACATAAAGGTGGTGTTGAAATTGGGGTCAAGCTGGTCGATACCAATGAAAACTGCAGTATGATTGCATTCAGCATCAAAGACTCTGGAATTGGTATATCTCAAAATAAATTATCTACCATATTCGATATGTTTACGCAAGCCGGCGACGATATTACCCGTAAATACGGTGGTACCGGTTTGGGACTCAGCATTGCGAAAAAACTGGTCGATTTGCAAGGCGGTATTATCAAAGTTGATAGTGTTATTGATGAAGGCACAACCTTCACCTTCAGCATGCCATTCGATCATCCGGATCCTGTTGAACTCGAAGCACATCACTCACAGTCGGAAGAACCTGAAAGCAGAATCGACAGTGAATTAAGAATATTGATTGTTGAAGATAACGACATCAACAGACTTGTGATTAACAAAATCATGAAAGACTGGGGTGTGAAGCTCGATAATGCAATTAACGGTTTAGATGCTATCGAAAAAATGAAATCGAAAGATTATGATATCATTTTGCTCGATATTGAAATGCCGGAAATGAACGGATATCAGTGTATCCGTGAAATAAGAACAGCACTACCTGAACCAAAGTGTCATGTTTCGGTGATGGCAATGACTGCACATGCCAATAAAAAGGAACGTGATAAGTGCATCGGTTTGGGTATGGATGATTATATTTCAAAACCATTCGATCCGCTTGACCTGAAACAAAAAATTGTTGCTTTAAGCAAAAAATCGTTAGGTGGAACCTGTGAGGTGGAGTCTGTGGTTGAAGAAAAAGCACCTGCCGCTGCACCAACACAAAAACTCACCAATCTCGATTACCTGAGAGAGCTTTCCGATAATAACGAATCGTTTTTCAAAGATTTCATTAGTCTGTTCCTGAATAACACCCCCGAGACTATGGCTGAACTTGAAAAGCAATTATCCGGTAAAAACTGGGAAGGTGTTCGTCAGGCCGCACATAAAATGAAGCCTTCACTGAATTATTTGGGTTTAAAAGAGGCTCAGGGACTGGCAGCTTCAGTTGAAGAGTATGCTTTAAAGAAAGAGAATCTTGAAAAAATCGAAGGTATGGTATTGCGATTGAAAGAAATTTGCAATGCCGCCTATTCGGAACTTGAACAGGAATTAAAATCACTACCAATAGCTTAAACAGAAAAACAAATATACCATGGCAAAAATATTCATAATTGAAGATGACGTAATGGTGGCTACGCTCATGAAGCAGGCACTAGGAAAATACGATCATGAACTTACCCACTTTACCAATGCAGAAGATTGTTTGCAAAACCTGCATCTGAACCCTGATATTGTAACAGTTGATTACAATCTTCCGGGAATGAATGGTATTGATTTGATGGGAAGAATTAAATCATACAACTCTTCAATTATGGTGGTTCTGGTATCTGGCCAGGAAACACTCGAAGTTGTTGTTGCTGCTTACAAAGGCGGTGCTTCTGAATATATCATCAAAAACGACAGTCTCTTTGTAAATCTGGAAAACTCTATCCGGAATTTATCAATGAATGTAGTTTTAAAGAGAGAAGTTGAATTCTTGAAGGATCAGATCATTGATCGTCATAAATATTCCAATATCCTTGGAAACAGCACTCCCGTCGTCAGAGTATTGAAACTAATCCAGAAAGTTGAGAAAAGCAATATTATGGTTTTGGTAACCGGACAAAGTGGAACCGGAAAAGAATTGGTTGCAAAAGCTTTGCACTACAATTCACCCCGAAACCGTAAGCCGTTTGTAACTGTGAACATGGGCGCTATCCCGGAAGATCTGATTGAATCGGAATTATTCGGACACGAAAAGGGCGCTTTCACCGATGCCCGTGAACGCAGAATTGGGAAGTTTGAAGAAGCAAATGAAGGAACAATATTCCTGGATGAAATTGGTGAGATGAACTTACATCTCCAAACCAAATTACTTCGTGTTCTACAGGAAAAAGAAATAACACGCATTGGCTCCAACAAAATTATTAAGCTCGACTTCCGCATGATTGCAGCTACCAACCGTAATCTTGCTAATGAAGTTAAAGAAGGCCGTTTCCGTGAAGATTTATTCTACCGTATCCAGGGTTTCCTGATTCACCTTCCACCCTTGAAAGAACGAGGTGATGATGTGATTCTGCTTGCGAAAAGCTTCTTAACAGAATTCTGCAGAAACAATAAAATGGAACAGGTTCAACTATCGAAAGAAGCTGCTAAATTCATGCTGGAATATGAATGGCCCGGAAATATCCGTGAGCTCAAAGCGGTGATGGAACGTGCTGCCTTGTTGTGCGAAAACAATACGATCCAGATTGAAGATCTGATGTTTGTGCAAGCATAAAAATATGGTATTCGCAGAAAAGAGGTTGCTAATTAAATATAGCAACCTCTTTTCATTTTATGCCTGCCAATCAAAAATAGCACATTTTGGCTTAAACCTTACATCTGTAAGAATGAAGACAGCTGAAACAAACCATCCTTTTGTGATTTAAGTTAAAGAATAAAGATATCAGCATACTCCGGTATCAGCATACCACTATGAACAACCGTAATCCGAAGAAATTAAAATCATCGCAAAGGCAGAAATTAACTGTCCGCCGAATTATTATTGCCGGAATTTCATTTGCTGCAATAGCTATTGGCGCCATGATTTACTTTCAGCTGAATGAATCAGAACCTACGAAAGCAGAAAACGGAACATTTCTTACACATGAAAATCTTCCGGTAGATCTGAATATATCAGCGGTAATGGTTCAGGCACCCGATACCTTGCAACGTAACGGAGCCAGGTACAAAATTCCGAAACCACTCTCTCAAACCCCTGCAATACCAAAATAAAAAATGATGCAGGTAAGGTTCTATATTTTTATGCTTCGAAAACCGGTTCTTACGGGATTGATATTACTGGCTATGATCCTTTCAGGGATGTCGTCGGCAATGGCAGTCAATCGCATTTCAGTGGCATCAGGAAATTTTACTACAGCTTCAACCTGGAGTCCGGCCGGAATTCCGTCAGCAACCGATCAATTGACCATTCAAAATGGCCATACCATTTTGGTTAATACCAACTGTAATGCCGGCATACTTATCATAAACGAAGGCGGTAAACTCCAATATACCAATGGAAAAAAACTCACCCTCAATGGTGGATTTCTGGTTTATGGCACGGCCGAAATAATTGAAGGCGATCTGGAACAAACACTCCAGGGTGCTACTTTTAAAATTGGTGAAAAAGGAATTGTGACCTGGCAGCCTTTCGATAATACTTTAAACGGAGCTTCTCTGTTTACACGAAGTCACGAAAATTTTCATCCTACAAGTACATTGGTTATCAATAAATGGTACAACTATACATCTGTTCCATTGGGAACGGTAATCACCGGCAACTTTGGGAATCTGACATTAAATACTTTATATAACGGATTATTGTACGAGTGGAATCAGGACAATCAGTTTCACTACCATAAAATTCTTGGTAAACTATCCATTGAACAGGGATGGGTTGTCCTCGATAAATCAGGAGCTATTTCCAACACGGAAATAGGCTCAATAGAATTGAAAAATGTAAATTCCTATCTCGACTTACATTCCGGTGATCACCCGGGAACATTTACAGTGACTACCAATAGCATCACAAATATTGGAGGTACTATGAACGGTTTATACAACGGGAATGGAAATATTAACCTGGTAGTAAATGGTGATGTACTTAATTTGGGTTACATAGAGTTGATCTACAACTCCGGAGTACAAAATACATCATTAGGTGATGCGACTTTAAAAGTGACCGGAAAATTCAAACAAACTACCGGTGACTTCAGGGGTATCTTTAATCTTTCATCCATGAATAGCGGTAAAGCAGACATGGAATTCGGTGAACTGGAAATCACAGGTGGTATATTCATGAGTCACTATGCTTGTCATACTGCCGGAGAAACTGCAACTATTAATGTACTTGGAGATCTGATCATTGATGTGATAAATGCGAATGCCAAATTCCGTTGGAACGGACTCACCACATTGTCGGGAACCAACTGTAATCTGCAATTGCAATTAACTATTCATGGTGACTTGCTGATCAAAGGCAATCAGCTGGCAGAATTTACATCCAGTGGTAGCACCGGAATGGAGCATGTATTAATAAAAGGCGATGCGATTATTGAAGGAACCAATGCTAACTTCAACTATGGAAATCATGCAACACAACTACGGTTCGAAAAATCACTCTATGTAAATGGAGGCACTTTATATTTATCACGAACAAACGGACCACTTCAGGTAACCATTTTGCAAAATCTGCAAATGGTAGCCGGAACATTGTCTGTACAGGGAGGAACCGGAAGTGCTAACATCACGGTTAACGGCAGATACAATCAGGCCGGTGGTGTAATGATGCTACATAATAACAGCACGGAATCAACTGGTGCTGTTGTTTACATGACCTTATTTGGTGATTTCGTTCAGCAAGGTGGTAGTCTCGTGTTCGATAACAATAATTCATCTACAGCCTCACATAAAATTTCCCTCAATGGTGATCAGTTCACGCGTAGTGGAAATTCATCTATCTCAACCACAATATCGGCCATGAACCCGGTATATGGAATTCTTTACTTCGATAATCAAGGTACCACAGGATATTCAGAAGCATCTTCTGCAGCAGTGATACAACATGTCAAGCAGGTAATCAGCTCAGGCTGTACGCTTCAAGTGACAGCAGGAAATTTACAAGTTGCTTCTTCATCTTTAAATACAAACGACTATTTAATGGTTGCATCGAATGCCGTTCTGGACTTAGGCATTCATCAGATTTATACTAACGGACAACAACCATATTCAGGTTTAACAGCCGGTGATGGAGCAAGAATCCGCATTGCTCATCCGGAAGGTTGGTACAACGGTACAGCAAATGCTGCAGTAAAGGCCACCGGGAATATGGGATATTCTCTTCATGCCAACAGCATTATTGAATACTATGGCAATGGCAATCAGGTTGTAACCGGTACAGGAACCGGAACAGCACAAAACAGCGACAATCAATATGGCGTTTTGGAAATAAACAAAACCGGAGGAAGTGCCAAGCTTCAATCGGGACAAATATTCGTTCGGACAGGTGTCGACCTCACTAATGGGGAACTGGCATTGAATAATTACAACCTCACCATTCTTTCAGGATCACCACATGCCATTAAGAGTACGAATGGCTATATCAAAAGCGAACTGAATGCATCACCTAATTCAGGTCAGGTAATATGCATGAATATTGAACAGGGAAATCATACCATTCCGTTTGGAGTTACATCCTCAGCAAAGATACCATTCACCTTTTCACCATCTGTTGGACTTGGAAATAGCTTTGCTATCTCTACAAGAGCAACTGCACCGGATAACCGGCCACTTCCTGTAGGAATAACGAATATAAATTACAATGGAACCGACGTAGCCCGTGATCGTGTGATCGATCGTTGGTTTTTTATTACGGCACCGGGTATTACTGCTGATTACACCGTATCCTATCTGGGAGATGAGAATACTACGAGTGCTCATTATGCCAATAAAAATTTCTCGGTTATGTCGTGGCAAGCAGGCAAATGGATTGTTACAGGAGGCACAGGCACCGGAGAAACATCCGGCACCGGGAAAGTAACGGTTTCCAACAGCAAAAACTGGGGAAGCTTGTTGCTAACAGCAAATGAATTACTGACTCCGGCCGATATTCTTTCATTCACTGCTGTTCCGGTTGACAAAATTGTTCAAATTAATTGGGAATCAAAACCTGCAACCACAGCAACCAACTACATCATAGAAAGATCTGCAGACGGCTTTACGTTTGCGGCTTTATTCAGCAAGCAGGCCATTCTTCCCGATGGGAATCCTATTCAATATGATGCTGTAGATGATCAGCCATTACCCGGCACATCCTGGTATCGTTTAAAACAAATAAATACCGATGGCAGCATCAGTTATTCGAATATGGAACGTGTTGATTTTGGAATACCAATGTCACCGGGAATTGAAAACTTAACTGCAGGACCCAATCCGTTCAGTTCAAACTTTAACATCAATTTTGAATTGGTGATGGAAGGCGAAATAACTATTACGCTTTACAACCCTGCGGGACAAATAATGTACACACAAAAGGTTGCATTTGATGCAGGCAAAAACACCTTTACTGTTTATGATCAGCGACAGTTAGCATCAGGAATATATTTACTGACTGTTTATGATGGCAAGACAAGCAAACATTTAAAATTATTTAAAATCTGATAAAACCATTACATTATGGGAAGACATGCATTAAGAAGCAGGCAAAAAATGAAAACCATGAGTAAGACAGTGTACCTGGTAGCAGGTGCATCCTTACTGGGTCTTGCATCCTATTTTACCTTCTTCATCAACACCACTCAGGTAAGCACCTCCAATGCGGGAGTATTTAAAAACATGATGGCAGGATATGATATCAATAATGGTGATATTATTGCGGCTTACAGCTGGGATGAGGGCGACTTGCTCAAAGCAGAAAGCGGTCCTGATGGAATCAGTATTTCAAAAGATGCTATCTGTGCAGACGGAGGATCAGAAAACACCAGAGGTATTGGTCCGGGGAAAACGGGAGCACCTTTGAATTTCGAAATACCATCTGTAAAAGAATTGAATCTGGGTGGAATTGATTTGAGCATCGATTACCGAAAATCAGAAAATGAATGTAATCTTTTCACCAGAGGTAGTGAATTTAATATGGGAATCAAACAAGGCAAACTGGCAATTCACTACAAAGTGAAAGGTAAAAACAAAAAAGCTGAAACTATCAGTGAAGTTACCCGTTATGAGATCCCTGCCGATGATGAATTCAGAAACTATCGTTTCATTTATGATCCGGTAGAAGGAAAATCAGAATTGTTCGTAAACAATGTGGCAATATGGAGTCACGAGAGTGAACCGGAAAGCGTACTGATGTGGAATGAGGATGAGACACTGGTGGTTGGAAAAAACCTGAAAGGCGACGGAACAGAAAAAGTATTTGTGGATAATGTCCTTGTAAAGGCTACACAACAAATAAAAGAGTTACCGGTTACCTTGCTGAACTTCGAGGCCAAAGCAGAAAATAATTATGTTATGGTATCGTGGTACACTGCATCAGAATCAGAAATCGATTCATTCATTGTAGAACGGTCGCCCGATGCAAAAGAATTTTCTGAAGTAGGAAAATTGAAAGCTACTGGAGCTCCTGGTGTACTTACTGCTTATGCCATAGTCGATAAAGCACCAAATCAGGGATTGGCATATTACCGCCTGGTACCTTCAAATAAACCATTGAAATCGTTAACGATATCAATGATAGGATATAAATACCGCGGAAATGGCGGCGATTTAAAAGTAACAGATGTGGTTTCACCGGAAGAAACCAAGAAATAGAAATAAACGACGACTACGATAGCCCGGGGCTGAAAAGTCAATCACATCTGAAACCGACCCTTAAAAAAGGTCGGTTTTTTTATTGGTTAATTTTTCTGGTTAGGTATGATTTTTCCCGGCTGCTTTTTGTAGCTTTACCAAAATAATGATTTTGGCATATGTCGAAAAATGAACTGGTAATTTACAGATCCTCAGCAGGCTCGGGCAAGACCTACACGCTGGTAATGGAGTACCTGAAGCTGGTGCTGAAGCGCCCTTCACTTTACCGTTCTGTACTGGCAATTACTTTTACCAACAAGGCCACCGAAGAAATGAAAACCAGAATTGTTGATGCTCTGGTGAAAATTGCCCGAAATTCGGACCCCAAATTCATTGAGGAAGTACAGATTGCAACCGGAATTCCAATTCAGGAGTTACCGGAAAAAAGTCGCAAGGTTTTGAATAATATACTGCACGACTATTCCGGATTTGCCATTTCTACCATTGACAGTTTTTTCAGTGGTCTTATCCGTTCACTGGCGCGCGAACTGCACCTCCCCCTTCGCTTCGATCTGGAACTGAATATTGATAAAGTCATTGATGAAATAACCACACTACTCCTCGATGATGTTGGTTCCGATGAATGGCTCGGAAAATGGCTACGTGAATTTATAATGCACCAGTTGGATGAAGAAAAAGGCTGGAGAATAGAAAGTCACATAAAACGCATTGCAAGAGTTTTGTTTGATGAAAAGTACCGAAGTATTTTTCAAAATCAATCACCTGCTATTACTTCCGGCTTTATTACTTCTTTAAAGGAAATTAAGAGCAAATTTGAAAATCAGATCCATCAGGAAACGACCCGTTTTTTACAAGTTCTGGAAGCAAATAATTTAACGGTTGAAGAATTCTCTTATGGGAAATCAGGTGCTGCAGGCTTTTTTCTGAAACTGCACAATTATCCCGAACCAAAAGATTACCAACCGGGAGCGCGATTTTTAAAGGCACTGGCAGAACCATCATCGTGGGCAACCAAAAAATCGCCACGGGCCAAAGAAATCACTCAACTTGCAGAAAGCGATTTGAATCCGATCGGGGAAAATATCCAGACTATCATAAGCGAACAATTTACCATGTATAAAAGTGCTCACTGTGTGCTAATAAATGCATACATGTCGGGTATTTTGGGTGCGCTCGATCAGCGACTTCGGAATTTCAGAGATGAACACGATCTGGTATTGATCAGTGACACGAATCAAATGCTGAATAAAGTAATCAGCAATGAAGATGCTCCGTTTATTTATGAGAAAACCGGAAACAGATTCACCCATTTTATGTTGGATGAATTTCAGGATACATCAGACTTTCAGTGGAGAAATTTAATGCCTTTAATCACGAATGCATTAGGTTCGGGGAACTATGCCATGCTGGTAGGCGATGCCAAACAATCTATTTATCGCTGGCGGGGTGGTAATATGCAGCTGTTGCTGGATGGTGTTCAAAAAAATCTGAAATCATTCGAAGAAATCACGCGCATCGAAAATCTGGAATCAAATTTCCGAAGCAACGAAGTAATCGTTAATTTTAACAATCAGTTTTTTCAGAATGCACCAAGTCGTCTCCCATTCCCTGATCCGGTTAAAGTTACACAGGCATACAACGAAAAGGATGTAGCTCAAAAATGGAAAAAAGGTGTTCCCGGTGATGGATTTATCTCTATCAATTTTTTTAAAGACACTTCCGAAAAAGTGGATACTGAAACGGGTGAAATGACATCCGCCGACAAATGGAAAATCCAGGCATGTGAAGGTACCGTAACAACGATTCATAAGTTGTTTGAAACAGGATTTGAACCCGGCGATATCGCGATTCTGGTCAGGCAGAATTCTGATGCAAAGGAAATAACGCAATTCCTCATTGAAAATGGCATCGATCGGATTATTTCACCCGAATCGATGCAACTGAATCACTCAGCCAAAATTCAGTTCCTGATAAATATTTTCAAGTTTATTAACGATCGCACCAATGCAATTGCTCTTACATATGCAGTTTATTATCTGAGAGTGCTTGCAGCAAAGTCCGAAATTACATCACTGCATGAACTGTTTGCAGCTTCTTCCAGCGAAAAAATTGCCTTTCTGCCTCAGGCATTCCGCAACCGACTCATGGAATTTCGAAAACTGCCCTTGTATGAATTATCAGAAGAAATTACAGATATTTTCGGTCTCAACACATCACCTGATGCTTACCTGCAACGGTTTTTAGATGTCATCCTCGATTATATTCGTTCCAACCCTCCCGACATTGCCAATTTTCTGGAATGGTGGGAAGAGAATGAAAATAAAGACAGTTGTTCGGTGATTATTCCTTCCGGTGAAAATGCAATTCGGGTAATGAGTATTCACAAGTCGAAAGGCTTGCAGTTTCCAATTGTAATTATGCCATTCGCCGATTGGGACCTTAAACCAAGTAAAGATCTCATGATGTGGGTAAGTTCCGATGTGCCTCCGTTTAATGAGGCTCCCGCACATCCCGTAAGGTTTTCAGGTTTGCTCGAAAATTCTGTCTTCGATGCAGATTATCAGAATGAATTAAATGCAAACTACATCGATAACCTCAACCTGTTGTATGTAGCATTTACCAGAGCAGAAAAACAATTGTATGTATTTTCTAAAAAACCGGGAGATAAAATTAACTCCACAAACAGAACAGGAATTTTCCTAATGGAAGTATTGGGCACTTTCGGTACATTAAATAACTGGAATCATGAAGATACGAAATCCGTTTTTACTGTGGGAGCGTTTCAGCCAAAACTTTCTGTTGCAACATCCGCACGAGATACCTCAACACCTATTAAGCAATGGATTTCAATTCCATGGAAAAGCAGAATTAAAATGGGTATCAGCAAAAAGAAAATTTCAATTTATGATCCCGAATCTCCTGATACAGCGTATGGAATTTTATTCCATGACCTGCTTTCTAAACTAACTCACGAGAAAAATATAAGATTAAAAGTAACTGATTTCATTCAGGATTCTGTCACCGATCCAGATATTGCCGCACGAATATTGCGAGAATCTGAATATTTTATTGAAATGGGAATGGGTAATAACTGGTTCGATGAAAGTTATGAAATCGTGAACGAAGCCGAGCTGCTGCTTGAAGATGGTTCTATACTGCGCCCCGACCGTTTAATGATTAAAGATAAGCAAGTAATCATTATCGATTATAAAACCGGTAATGAAGAACGTCATCACACTGATCAAGTGAAACAATATGCAGCTGTATTATCCAAAATGGGATACAACGACATCAAAATATTTTTAATTTATACTTCGCTGCAAAAATTGAAAGAGGTTAAGGCTGCTTAAAAATTTAAACTGCTGATTTTAACTTTTGGAGCAGTGTTGTTTTTGATGAGATGGTGAAAGTGGATGGAGTTGTCGTAAATCATCCAGATAATCCTTTTTACACCTAAAGCATCTTTCGAAATCATGAATGTGAAATCACAAATGCTGTGGTAATTATTGCATTCTAATTCTACCTGCGGAAAAAACAACGGTTCGGTCCGGCTACTGTTATCTCTTAGAAACGAAATAATCCCGGCAAGGAAAGGAAATTTGCGGTTAAGGGTGGTTGCACTGAGTTTTGTAGTTGAAAAGAGCGAATCACAGCTGCCTAATATTTTCCCGCTTTCATCGAAAGTGAGGCATTGGCATTTTACATGATCATCATTTAATTCGTAGTCGTTATTTCTCATGGGCAGTTGTTAAATAACTATAAATGTTGATATCACAGTTTCAATGGGCATTCCTGAACTCAGAAATTTCAGCAACTGTTTCGGAATCATTTTACTAAAGTCAATACAAAAAGTTTCAAATACCTTACAAAACCGATGTAAGGGTGACTAAAAGCACTTACCCAACGGTATATTTTTTCTAACTTTGCGGCTGTAAATACTACAAACTATGTCGAACGGAAATTTTAAAGTACCACAGGCTGTAAATGAGCCTGTTTTGAATTATGGCCCCGGATCACCAGAACGCAAAGCCCTGCAGGCAGCACTTGCAGAAGCACGGTCGAAAGAAAAGGATGTGCCTATGTATATTGACGGTAAAGAGGTGCGTACCGATAGGAAAAAGCGATTGAGTCCGCCCCACGACCATCAACATACCTTAGGTCATTACCATGAAGGTGACGCCACTCATGTTAAAGCAGCTATTGAAGCAGCCTTAAAAGCAAAAGATGCCTGGGCAAATCTGTCCTGGGAACACCGTGCATCTATATTTTTGAAAGCAGCCGACCTGCTGGCCGGTCCATATCGCCCAATTATTAATGCTGCCACCATGCTTGGACAATCGAAAAATGCCTATCAGGCAGAAATCGATGCAGCATGCGAAATGAT
Organism: Bacteroidia bacterium; assembly: GCA_016788065.1. GTDB lineage: Bacteria > Bacteroidota > Bacteroidia > AKYH767-A > OLB10 > JADKJB01. The sequence continues at coordinate 34,430 of JAEUTI010000090.1, forward strand.
TGATTTTCTGCGCTTTAACGTCCAATACATGCAGGAAATTTATCAACAACAACCTCTTTCTTCTAAAGGAGTTTGGAATCGTGTGGAACAACGTCCATTAGAAGGATTTGTATTCGCTTTAACCCCGTTTAACTTTACCGCTATAGCGGGAAATCTTCCGTCTTCAGCTGCCATGATGGGTAACACCATTGTTTGGAAGCCTTCAAATACCGCTATTTATGCAGCGTCGGTATTGATGGAAGTTTTCATGAAAGCAGGTTTGCCTGCCGGTGTAATTAACCTGGTTTATGTGTCGGGTCCCGTTGCCGGGGATGTTATTTTCCGCCACCCCGATTTTGCCGGAATTCACTTTACCGGATCAACAGACGTATTCAGAAATGTATGGAGTGAAATCGGAAAAAATATCGCTAATTATAAATCATACCCTCGCATTGTAGGTGAAACCGGTGGGAAAGATTTTATTATGGCTCACCCTTCTGCTGATGTCGATGTCTTGGTAACAGCATTGAGTCGTGGTGCATTCGAATTTCAGGGTCAAAAATGCAGCGCTGCTTCCAGGGCTTATATTCCGGCCAGCCTTTGGCAGGATGTGAAAAAAGGACTGATTCGTGATCTTGCCTCATTCAAAATGGGTCCAACAGAAGATTTCGGAAATTTTATCAATGCCGTTATCGATGAGAAAGCATTCGACAAAATCACAAACTACATTGCCAACGCTGAAAAAAGTGCTGATGTTGAAATTATAGCTGGTGGTAAATCTGATAAGTCGAAAGGTTACTTTATTGAACCTACCGTTTTACTGGCTAAGAAACCAGATTATATCACTTTGTGTGAAGAGATTTTCGGTCCGGTTTTAACTATTTATGTTTATGAAGACGCTGACTTCGATAAAACGCTGGATATTGTAGATAAAACCGGTATTTATGCACTAACCGGTTCCATCATTGCACAAGATCGTTATGTGATCGACCATGCTATGAAAAAACTGGTGAATGCTGCCGGTAACTTCTATATCAATGATAAATGTACAGGAGCTGTTGTAGGCCAACAACCATTCGGTGGAGCACGCGGTTCCGGAACTAATGATAAAGCCGGTTCTATGATCAACCTGTTGCGTTGGGTTTCCCCAAGAACAATTAAGGAAACTTTTGTTCCTCCAACGGACTACAGATACCCTTTCCTCGATAAAGAATAAGCGGGATATAACTTTCTGAAAACGGCTTCGGTTTAAAATCGAAGCCGTTTTTTTAATTTAAGCCAGGTTCGTATTTAGTTAATTAATTTAATATCAATTACATACACAAAACACTTCTTAACATGCCAGTGTAAATAAATACCGTACGAAAACTTCCCTGAAAGTCGTTGTTAGTACATAAATTTACCCCATGAAACGTTTTGCAAAAATCTGGCCCTGGCTAAAAAATAAGTATGTAATTACTTTAATCGCTTTTGTGGTATGGATGATTTTTTTCGACCGGAATGATTTAATTTCTCAGTACAGCTACAAGCAGGAGCTGAAGGAACTGCAGGAAGAGCGGAAATATTATGAAGCTGAAATTGAAAAAAGCACAGCTAAATTAAAAGAGCTTACCTCCGACCCTGCTACCCGTGAAAAATTTGCCCGGGAACAGTACAAGATGAAGAAAGCGGATGAAGAAATTTTTGTGATTATCCGTGAAGAAAGTAAAGAAGAGTCGGATAAGAATTCATAAGACTGTATTCTTTTTTCCAGCCAATCTGATTACCCTTCGTATTCTCCAAACACTTTGCGCATCGTATCACATACTTCGCCAAGCGTTGCATAATTTTCTACGGCATGCAATATATGTGGCATTAGGTTGGAGCCATCACGTGCAGCTTGCTCGAGTGAATTAATGGCAGCTTTTACCGTTTCGTTATTGCGACTTGTTCTCAGTGCTTTTAATTTTTCCATTTGAACTACACGAATGGCATCATCAATTGAAAACACTTTGGTGAAAGGTGGCTCGGGAACTACATATTTATTTTGTCCGACAATAATTTTGCTTCCCGATTGAATATCCTTTTGATATAAATAAGCGGAATGAGCAATTTCCTGTTGAATAAATCCTGCTTCAATGGCATTAACAGCACCTCCCATTTCATCAATACGATTGATGTATTCCCATGCTTTTGCTTCAATTTCATCGGTGAGTGATTCAATAAAATAAGATCCACCTAACGGATCTACTGTTTGAGTAACACCACTCTCATGAGCAATAACCTGTTGGGTTCGCAATGCAATGGTTGCCGCTTCTTCTGTAGGGAGCGACAATGCTTCATCATATCCATTTGTGTGCAACGATTGCGTACCACCTAACACAGCAGCTAATGCCTGAATGGTAACACGCATAATATTGTTCATTGGTTGCTGTGCTGTAAGTGTAGAACCTCCTGTTTGTGTATGGAAGCGTAACATCATTGCACGTGGGTCTGTTGCACCGAGATCGGTAGTTATTTTTGCCCACATACGGCGAGCCGCACGGAATTTAGCTACTTCTTCAAACAAATTATTATGCGCATTGAAGAAGAAAGAAATTCGTTTTGCAAAAACATTTATGTCGAGTTTTTTATCAATCGCTGCCTGCAAATATGCTTTGCCATCTGCAAGTGTAAAAGCAAGCTCCTGCACCGCTGTAGCTCCTGCTTCCCGTATATGATATCCTGAAACTGAAATGGTATTCCATTTCGGAACTTCTTTCGAGCAATACTCAAAAATATCAGTGATGATACGCATGGATGGTTTCGGAGGATAAATGTAAGTCCCTCTTGCAGCGTATTCTTTAAGGATGTCGTTTTGTATAGTACCGGTAAGATTTTTTAAAGATGCACCCTGCCTTTTTGCAAGCGCAATATACATTGCAAGCAATACAGAAGCAGAAGCATTAATGGTCATGGAAGTGGAAATTTTTTCCAGTTCAATGCCACCAAAAAGTACTTCCATATCTTGTAACGAATCGATAGCCACTCCGGCCTTCCCTACTTCACCATCTGAAAGATCGTGATCAGAATCATATCCAATTTGTGTAGGCAAATCGAAAGCAACACTCAAGCCGGTTGTTCCCTGAGAAAGCAAATAACGATAACGCTTATTCGATTCCTCTGCAGTACTGAATCCTGCATACTGACGCATGGTCCAAACCTTGGAACGATACATATCGGATTGGACACCACGAGTAAACGGAAAAACTCCCGGCTCTTCATTCATAGCCGATGCACTTTTATAAACTCTGTCTATTTCAATTCCGGAATCCGTCTTGAATCCAGTTTCCTCCGTTTTGGTATCTGCCATTTCGTATATGCTGTACTGTTAGTCCTTAAAAAAGTGAATGTGCTTCGTTTTTTATCTGGTCAATGGCCTTCTGAATAGGAAACTCCTCATTCTGTAACATGGTTTCGAAAACTTTTTTACTCAACTCATGTCCGGGAGCAGTTGGATTACATTTCTCCAGAGAAAGGTTTACCAGTTTAATAAGTTCATCGCGACTGGTTCTGACAATATTCCAGGCATTATTGGTGACATAAACCTGCTGGGTAACATTATGCTCGTATTCAGTCCTGATTGCCAACAACACTTCTTTATGAAATTCCATTACGGTCATTCCCGGTTCGTACACCCGGATCATCAGATTATTGGGAGAAATTCGTTCCAGAAACAGCACAATTCTTTCGTATGCCTGTAATCTCAGTGGTAACAAATGGTTGTCGGTAACCCGTTTCAATTCGGCAAATTTCATCCGTTGATCGGTATCTAAAAACTTCTTTATCAGGAAGAAAGCAGTAAGAAAAACCAATAATGAAGGCGCCAGATAAACCAGAAAATCAATAAGTCCTTGAGGTAATTGCATAGTTATATTCTATTAATGGCTCAAATATCGGAAATGTGGGGGAAATCCGCTAAAGGAAGTTATCAGCAATATGATTTTACCCTTCATCCTCTGAGGTTTTTCCCTTTTTTAGCCGTCCACTTTCCCGCAAGGCCTTTTGAAGCAAATATTCAATCTGCCCATTCAGGCTGCGAAATTCATCATCCGCCCATTTTTCCAGGTCCTTTAAGGTTGCCGGATTAACACGCAATACAAATGCTTTTTTCTCTTCTTTTCCAGCCATCAATTATGAAGTGTACCCGCATTGATTACAGGATTCACGTTTTTATCTCCACAAAGCACAACCAATAAATTGCTAACCATCGCAGCTTTTCGTTCTTCATCAAGTTCTATAACTGCATTTGCTTTTAGCTTGTTCAAAGCAAGTTCAACCATACCAACGGCTCCTTCCACAATTTGTTTTCTGGCTGCAACCACTGCAGTTGCCTGTTGTCGTTGAAGCATGGCTCCTGCAATTTCAGGAGCATATGCCAGGTGACTGATACGTGCTTCCATAACCATAATTCCAGCAGGCGAAAGTCGCTCATTCAATTCTTCCTCAAGCATTGCATTTACTTTTAAAGAACCACCTCTCAAGGTTATTTCTGCAGTTTCTTCTTCGAAATTATCATAAGGACAAATTCCCGCCAGATGTCTAACAGAAGCCTCACTCTGTATTTGAACATATTGTGTGTAATTATCAACTTCAAATGCAGCTTTAAAAGTATCCCTAACCTGCCATACTATTACCGCAGCAATTTCAATAGGATTCCCGATTTTATCATTCACCTTCAAAGGTGTTCCATTTAAATTTCTTGCCTTTAAAGAGATTTTTTTTCTGAGAAAAAAAGGATTAACCCAGAAAAATCCATTGTCTTTGATGGTTCCTTTATATGTACCGAATAAAACCAATACCAGAGATTCATTCGGTCCAATGATTGAGAATCCAATTAAAATTAGAATCCAGAGTAAAACCGATATGCCTCCGAATATCGGCAAATGGTTCATGAAAAAATAAGCTGCAATTAATGGTACTACAATTGCCACAATGAGGAGCATGTATCCGGACAATGGCTTGAAAGTTATTTCTGTTTTCATGTATGATATTATTTTGATATCACAATAATACACTGAAATTTTAATTCAGTCAATACTAAATGAATAATTTTATGTAACTAACTCAAAATCAATAAATAAAAATTCATTAAAGACATGTAAAATCAATTGAAACTTTCCAGCCGCAGTCTGCCAGAACCATTTTTGTTAGTTTTGCGTTTCAATTTCAAAAACATTATGTCCAGGTTAGCCGATCGAATTACCCATCTTTCTGAAAGTCAAACTATTGCAATGGCGAAGTTAAGCCGCGAACTGCAGGAACAAGGAAGGGATATCATCAGCTTAAGTTTGGGCGAACCTGATTTTGTCACTCCGGAAAACATCCGCGAAAGCGCAAAAAAGGCAATTGACGAAGGCTTTACTTTTTACACACCGATAGCAGGTTTTGCAGATTTAAGAAAGGCTATTTCCGACAAATTCAAGAATGAAAATAATCTGGATTATGCACCAGATCAAATAGTTGTATCAACTGGAGCCAAACAATCGATTGCGAATATTATTTTAAGTCTCGTTAACCCTGGTGAAGAGGTTATTGTACCCGCACCATATTGGGTGAGTTATACGCAAATGATCAAACTGGCCGAAGGAGTGCCGGTTTATATTGATTCGAATGTTGAAAGTGATTACAAAATAACTTCGGAGCAACTACGGAAAGCTATTACTCCAAAAACCAGAATGTTCATTTTTTCATCTCCATGTAATCCATCTGGAACAGTTTACACGAAATCGGAATTAGAAGGATTGGCGCGGGTTTTGGCTGAATACAAGGAACTGTACATTATTTCCGATGAAATATATGAGCACATCAACTTCAGCGGAAAACATGAGAGCATCGCACAATTCGATTTTATAAAAGATCAGGTGATCATCGTAAATGGTGTTTCAAAGGGTTATGCTATGACAGGATGGCGCATTGGTTATATTGGAGCACCCAAATGGATTGCTCAGGCATGCGACAAAATGCAAGGGCAGTTTACATCCGGAACCAGCTCCATTTCTCAGAAGGCAGCAACAGCGGCACTACGGTCAGGTACAGAATTTTACGATGCAATGAGAACTACCTACCTCAGAAGAAGAGATTTGGTAGTGAAGATGCTGAAAGATATTCCGGGATTAAAAGTCAACGTCCCAATGGGTGCATTCTATGTTTTTCCGGATGTAAGTGCATTTTTTGGCAAAACAGACGGTCATACCACAATTCAAAATGCAACCGATTTGTGCATGTATTTGCTGAATGATTGTGGTGTTTCCATGGTTACCGGAGAAGCTTTTGGTGATCCCCGGTGCATCCGGTTATCGTATGCAACCTCTGATGAAATCCTGGTAAAGGCACTTACACGTGTAAAAGAGAGCCTCGCAAAACTTCATTGATACCGTTTTTCAATTACCTTTGCGCCTGCAAGGTCAATTAAGTGGAAAACAAAACCAATCTTCCTTCAATTTTTGATGCATTTACCAGACTGAAAGTCATGGTAATTGGGGATGTAATGACCGACTCCTACCTTTTCGGGAAAGTCGACCGCATATCACCCGAGGCCCCCGTTCCTGTAGTGCATATCACCAACCGCGACAATCGTCCGGGCGGAGCAGCCAATGTAGCTATCAATATTAGTGAAATGGGCGCCACGGCAATTCTTTGCTCGGTCACCGGTAATGATGATGGCGGGCAGCGGTTTTTAGAACAATTAAAAGCTAAAAATTTAGACTCTAAAGGCATCATTCAATCACCTGACAGAGTTACTACGGTTAAAACACGAGTCATCGGAAATAATCATCAATTGCTTCGTATTGATGAGGAACAAATATCCCCGCTTGACGGGAAAACAGCGAACCAGTTTATTGATTCATGTATTTCACTGATGGATTCGGAAAAACCGAACGTAATTATTTTCGAAGATTACGACAAGGGAGTACTCACACCATTGGTGATTGAACAACTTATTGCAGCTGCCTCCTCCCGCTCTATTCCGGTTACTGTAGATCCTAAAAAAGTAAATTTCAGCAACTATAAAAATGTAAAATTATTCAAGCCAAATTTATTGGAGCTGAAATCTGGCACTAACAATACCATAGAAAAAATTTCTAAAGAAGCTTTGGATGCCATCGTTAAACCATTTCTGAAAAAGCAGCAAATTGAAATGATGATGGTTACACTTTCCGAAGCTGGAGTATATATTGCTTCTGAAACAGAATCATTCCTCATACCTGCTCATGTCAGGAACGTTTCGGATGTTTCCGGAGCAGGAGACACCGTTATCAGTATTGCGTCGTTGTGTATTGCGACCGGACTATCCATGCAAACAGTTGCTGCATTATCAAATCTCGCCGGTGGCCTTGTATGTGAAATGATTGGTGTGGTTCCGGTGAATAAAGAAACACTACTTGCAGAAGCTGTAGCCTCAAAAATTTTCGAACCCCTAAATTAACGGCTGATGTCGATAGATAAATTCAGGGAGAAGGTAAATTTAAAATTATTCAGAAGCAAAGAAACCGTGATGCTGCTGTTCCGGATCCAAAGTTCTTTGGTGGCGGTAATGGCAATTGCACTTTTAATTTACAGCATCGGTTTCCCGCAAAATGATGAAAGCCGGAAAGTAGAAATTTTCTTCATGAAATTTCTTTTCGGATTTTATATGCTTAATTATCTGGTTCGTTTTCTGTACACCTTTGAACCGGCGAAATTCCTCAAAACTACATGGCTTGAGCTTGGCCTGATATCATTATTGGTTATTGAAGCCATCAGCACATTGTTGTTTAGCGCCCCTTTGGTGCAAAGCATTTTAAATGCTCTGGGATTTGGTGGGTTTATTGCTGTTTACCACCTGATATTACAATTTATATTGCTCGTGCTTTTGGTAATTGATCTTGCTAAAGTGAGCACATTCCTCGATCTCATAAATCTGGAGGCCAGCACCATGTTTATTATCAGCTTTGTGATATTAATTGGTGGTGGAACTTTACTTCTCATGCTTCCTGAAATGACAACCGATCATTTGGGATCAGACTGGATGACAGCATTGTTCACGGCTACAAGTTCCAGTTGTGTGACCGGATTAATTGTCGTTGACACTGCAACCTACTTTTCTTTCAAAGGCCAGTTGGTAATTCTGGTACTCATACAATTGGGCGGATTAAACATTATCTCCTTCGCCACTTTCTTTGCCTCTTTGTACTCGAAAGGCGCCGGTATTAAACACCATTCCATGATGCAGGATTTTTTCAGTTCAGGATCTTTGTTTGATGCCAAAGCGCTACTCCGTCAGATTATTTTTCTAACCATCTTAATTGAAGGAATTGGAACCGTTGTGCTTTACTCACTTTGGGATTCATCCATTAACTTCACTTCCGACAGTCAAAAATTGTATTATTCAATATTCCATTCTATTTCAGCATTCAATAACGCCGGATTTTCGCTCTTCACTAACGGACTTTATGAACCTTTAGTAAGACATTCTTACATTTTACATTTGGCAATCGGGGGATTGATATTCTTCGGCAGTTTAGGCTTCTCAACAATCAGAGATGTTTTTGGAATTGCTGCTATGAAAGAACGCATGCGCCTGCCATGGAAAAAACTGCAATTGAGTTCACAGATTTCTTTGTATAGCTCAATCATCCTGATTGCTTTTGGAGGAATCATATTTTATTTAATTGAGAGGGATAATACTCTTGCCGGACAAAATTATTTTGAAGCAGGAATTAGCAGTGTTTTCCAATCCATCACTTGCCGTACTGCCGGTTTTAATTCAGTTGACATATCATTATTGAGTGTGCCGACCTTAATCCTCATGATCTTCCTCATGTTTATCGGAGCATCATCAGGTTCAACAGGTGGTGGTATTAAAACATCAACTTTTACACTTATCATGGTCTCGGCAATTGCCACCTTACGGGGAAAACGTAATCTCGAATTATTCCGACATAATATTGCCTGGGAACTATTGAATAAAGCATTTTCAATTTTTATTTTCTCTGCTTCTTTTGTATTTACTGCAACATTCTTTCTTTCAATTTTAGAGCCTGAAACCGATATTCTCAGATTACTCTTTGAAGAAGTCTCGGCATTTGGAACAGTTGGATTATCAACAGGCATTACTGCTGATATGACAACAGGATCAAAGCTGATTCTGATATTTACGATGTTCGTAGGACGTATTGGTACGCTCACGATCGGATTCGCTCTCAGTAAAAAAGTAATGACTGTTGCTTACCGTTACCCGAATGCACATTTTATGGTTGGATAAACTGTTACAGTATTAAAACTGTTTACTTACCATAGGCTTAAATAGAATGAAAACAACCATACCAACCACTCCTGTAACACCTTATGGTGGCAAAATAGACACCAAAAAAGGTGAAGTGGCTCTCATGTTCGACAATATTTCGCCCAAATATGATTTTCTGAATCATTTGCTTTCAATGGGCATCGATAAAGGATGGCGCAAAACGGCAATTGCTTACTTGAAAAATAATCCCCCAAAACATTTACTCGATATTGCAACCGGAACAGGTGATTTTGCCATAAGTGCACTTTCCATCAATCCGGGAAAAATTACAGGAGTCGATATTTCGGAAGGCATGCTTGCTGTGGGCAGAAAAAAAATTCAAGAAAAGGGATTAGAACAAAAGATCACACTTACCTACGGTGACTCTGAAAATTTACCTTTCGCCGATCATACATTTGATGCTGCTATTGTAGCATTTGGTGTTCGTAATTTTGAGAATCTGGACAAAGGACTATCAGACATCTTCCGCGTGCTGCAACCCGGGTCACGGTTTGTGGTTCTCGAATTTTCACGGCCTGAATCCTTTCCGGTTAAACAATTCTACTGGTTCTATTTCCGTTTCATCTTGCCCGTTATTGGCAAAATGGTTTCGAAAGATGCCCGTGCATATACGTATTTGCCTGAATCTGTGAAGGTTTTCCCCGACGGACAAGCATTTATGGACCGCATGACCAAAGCAGGATTTAAAAATGTAACTCAAAAAAAACTCACATTTGGAATCGCCTCCGTATATTGCGGTGACAAGCCATAGGCGCTAAATTTCCATGGGCTTCAGCCCATGGAAAAATAAAAAGGCGTTATCCATTCAAATACATAAATAGCAGATGGGTTTCAACCCATTGAAAAATAAAAAGGCGTTATCCATTCAAATACATAAATAGCAGATGGGCTTCAACCCATTACAAAACAAATAAAATTGAACCCCATCAAATCAATCACAAATAATCTCTTAATAAAATATGCGAAAGCATCTTTCGTACTATTATCTTTATTGTTATCTATTCCCTTATCATCTTATTCGCAAGAACGTAAAGTCGAAAACCTTCCTAAGTACGACAAGCAAAAAATTCACTTCGGATTTTTATTAGGAATAAACACCACCGATTTCACCATTCGCAGAATTGGTAATTTCAATTCATTAGATTCTCTATACATTGTGGAGTCAGCTCCTCAAACCGGATTTAATCTGGGAATTATCGGCAACCTGCGATTGGGAGAACACTTCGATTTGCGTTTTGTGCCTGATCTGGCATTTTCACAGCGTAACCTCGATTACACCTTTTATGAGAATGGCAAACTGGTTGTCACCACCAAAGAAATTGAGTCTTCCTTTCTGGAATTTCCACTGGAATTGAAATTTAAATCGAGAAGAATAAACAATTACAGAGGTTATGTAATTGCAGGTATCAAATATTCAATTGATATGGTTTCACAGGCTAAAGTTGAAAATGCCGATAAAGATTTCGTGAAACTGAAACGTAAAGATTACGGTTATTCGATTGGCTTAGGCTTCGATTTTTATCTCGAGCGATTCAAATTTGCACCAGAAATAAAAATGTATCACGGTCTGAATAACCTATTGGTCGATGATCCTAAAATTTTCTCTTCTTCACTCTCATCATTGAGATCCAAAATATTCCTGATCTCTTTCACTTTCGAATAAAACGAAAACCTTTGCATGATTAAAAGCATTGAGCTTGTTATTCCACCCGAAGAGGCGGCTGATGAGCAAAAAGTAAAAGCACTGGCTGCCTCACTTTCCGGAATATCACCAACTGAAATCAGTGCGCTGGTAATTAAGAAAAGATCTATCGATGCCAGAAGCAGGAACATAACAGTGAGACTGGTAATTGATCTTTTCACCAATGAATTACCCGAACCAACTATATTCACCCGCCAATTACAAAAAGTAACGAATTGCGAACCGGTAGTGGTAATTGGAAGTGGCCCGGCTGGACTTTTTGCGGCCATCCGACTCATTGAACTGGGATTTCGTCCAGTCATTGTTGAACGCGGTAAGAATGTAAAAGAACGTCGCCGTGATCTGGCTGACCTTAATAAAAAACGCATCGTAAATCCCGATTCCAATTACTGTTTTGGAGAAGGTGGTGCAGGAACATATTCTGATGGCAAGTTGTATACCCGATCTGATAAGCGAGGAAACATCAAAAATGTGCTCGATACTTTTATTCAGTTTGGCGCTTCACAAGATATAGCAATTGATGCCCATCCGCATATCGGAACGAACAAGTTGCCCGGAATCATTGAGTCGATGCGAAAAGCCATTGAAGATGCAGGAGGAACTATACTCTTTTCATCTCGATTTTCAGGCTTTGTGTTAAAGGCAAAACATATATGCGGAGTCCGTTATAAAAACACAGCCGGTTCCGAATCAGAAACTACAATTCAAACCAAAGCTGTCATTTTAGCTACCGGACATTCTGCCAGGGATGTTTTTGAATATCTCCACCAGGAAAAAATATTAATTGAAGCCAAACCGCTTGCGATTGGTGTACGGATTGAGCATCCACAACAGCTTATCGATAAAATTCAATACCATTGCGATTCGCGGAGTATGTACCTTCCTCCTGCTGCTTATGGAGTCTCTGCACAATCGGATGGTCGGGGTGTATATTCGTTTTGTATGTGTCCGGGAGGAATAATCGCAGTAGCATCAACAGCTCCCGGTGAACTGGTTGTAAATGGCTGGTCACCTTCCAAAAGAAATAACCCCTTTGCAAATTCAGGAATGGTAGTCAGTGTTGGAGAACCTGATTTTGCCCCTTTCCAAAAAGATGGTGAACTGCGCGCACTCAGGTTTCAGGCTTCTATTGAACAAAAAGCATTTGCTTCTGGCGGACATGATCTCACTGCACCGGCACAACGAATGATGGATTTTATTGCCGGAAAAAATTCGGCCACACTGCCAACATGTTCGTATATTCCCGGATTGAAAAGTGTTTCTCTTGCCGATGTGCTTCCTAAACCGATAACTGCTGCTTTGCGGGAGGGACTCACCCAATTTGGCAAGAAAATGCGTGGATATGGCACCAATGAAGCGGTATTAGTGGCAACTGAATCCCGCACATCATCACCGGTGCGAATACCAAGAGATAAAGAAACACTTATGCATCCTGAAATTAATGGTTTCTTCCCTTGCGGGGAAGGTGCCGGTTATGCAGGTGGCATTGTAAGTGCTGCAATTGATGGCGAAAAAGTTGCTGTGGCCTGTGCTACATTCCTTCACCACTCAAAACGAAATTGAATTTTCACTTCCTCCTTTTTATTTCCTGCTATTTCTTCGTACCCACTTCCAATGACTTCACGATTGCTGTAGGCAGAGATCGAGTATCGCAACCAGCAATCGATTCCTTTTCTGATTTTTATTCTGGTGTTGAAGTAAAATCGGGAACCCCGATAATAATATGCAGGAATGGAATATCCGTATAAAACATCATTTTCATAGGAATAAATTCTGCTATCATAGCTATCCGTATCAAACATGGCATATCTGAAATTAAACGACAACGGAAAACTCATTGGATGAAACTGAACATCCTGCATCACAGCAAATCCTTGTTCCGATTCACCTGCATATTTATAACTTACTACTTCTACCCTGCTTCGAATGGTAAACGAAGAACTGATTTTTGTGGTGAGATGAAATCTTAGCCCCTTTTGAGTTACTTCCGTTATTGAATTAATAAGCACGAATTCTTCTGGCAGGTTCAACATTTTCTGCGAATATCGTCCCCGAACATATAACGATGTTTTACGTGATGGTGAATAGGTAATAGTACCACTAAACTCCTCCCCGCCTGATGGCCCATCCGTTCTGTAACGCAACCAGGGAAAGTAAAAACGATCATAAGAACAAAGTACCGAAATAGTCTTTACCGGCTTCACCGATATGCCTGCATAAAAACCTTGCTCATTTGTATTGTTTCCGCTTTCTTTAAATGCTCCAGAAGTTAATGATTGAAAATTACGCGGATAATTCCTATGCAAAATTGAAATTGCCATAGTAGGATGCAATCCCATAGTAAAGCCATTCAAAAAAGCAATACTGCCGTTGGGCGATGCTGCTACTTCACCAAAAAAACTAATATTCCGGATTAACCAGGCATAATCGAAGCCTGCATTCATTAACGATTTTCCTCTGAAATCAAATTGATTGTATGGCTTTACTTCTTTATTAAATTGTTCCGTAAAAATTGTATTCACCATAGTCAGGCCCAATGACAGCTGTCTCTTGCGGTAACCGATATGTCCTCCATAAAACAATTCATCGATTGCTTTTCTGTCAGCATATTCACTTTCTGTTCTGTGATAACCCGATTCCTGTAAGGATGTAAAATAACTTTCTGCATCGGAAGTGTCTTCAGCTTGAGAAATATTTGCATCAACTTTCCGGTAAGAGATAAATGCATCTGTTGTAAAGCTTCGTTTATTTAAGGAGAGTGCAATTCCCCGCTTAAAGAAGGCTTCGTTGGAAGAAGAATAAGGCTTAATACCGACACCATCCCGTCGTATTTGAACGGGATCAGCCGGTTTCCCACCTGATAATCCGGAGCTAAGTGTTAATCCCTGACCATATCCAACCTGATAATCACCAATGGCAATTAGTGCAAACGGACCAACATTTCGGATTGCATAATGGGCTGTATAAAAATCGAAGCCACCCCTTTTCTGATTTCCTTTAAAAAATTGTTCACCTGCATCCTTATCTGCGGTAAATCCCCAGCTGATTTTCTTCATGAATGAAAAACGGTATCTGGTATAAATGGCTAAGGGACTTCCCAAATAAGGCCTGCTACCGTCTTCTATGTACCCGTTCTTTTCCTGCAAAACGAACTGAACTCTTGAAATAAGCTGATGCTTTCCTTCTCTGATCATCCGACCAAAATCTGCATTAGGATCATCAAAATACTTTCCGGTGCTGAGATATGGTTCCAGCTCTCGGAGTATAGTTTCATCAAACCCTGGAACGACCTGCAACTCCTGAATGGCGAGAAAATCACCAAACCGCTGCCGATGAAAAATCAACGAACTTATTTGTAAAGGTGTGAACAACTTCGAATCATACAATTCATTGGCATCTGATTTGTTTATATTTAAAGGATGCTCTTTAAAATATTCCAGTACTTCCGTTAATTCCGATAAATCGATTTCACTTTCTCCTTCGCCGGCATTGTTTTCAAGTGCTTGTTCCATGCGAACCGATTGTTCTTCCTGAGCAAAAGCCGAAAGTCCGTTAGTGACCAGAAACAACAGAACCAGAATTTTGGCAAATGCATAAACTATTCTCAACATCATTTTTTATTCCAGATTAGGGTTAGTTGAGGCGAAAAGCCCATTAGTTCATGGTATGAAGTAACCGTTGCTATTTCGAACCGACTACTGTTAAAAGAAAATCCCATAAAAACAGGCTCGGCACCTCCCGAAACACCTGCAGTAAAACCAATTCGTTTCGAGATATGATAATTGATTGACGCAGTTACAAGCTCCTTTGTGTTTCCGGTCTTAGTAACCTGAATGTTCCATTCGGCATGCTCACCCGGTATAAAGGAAATGCCTGTTTTATAGATGGCATATAATCTTTCGTTTAATGCGTCATTAATTTTAGGTTGTGAGGGATTAAAAACCGACATCCCCCAACGCAATTGAGAAGTGAGTTTTATTTGAATACCGGCTGTCAAAGTAAACACATTGGCATTACCATAATCTTCATCTATATGTAATGCAAGCATCTCAAAACGCAATCCTGCTGAAACAGATGAACCAAATCGACGAGCTACCGAAATTCCTGCCTGCTGGCGTTTAAATGCTGTGTATCCCGTTTGCTGATATCCTAATCCCAGCACCGCAAAATCTTTGGCAGGAAGCACCATTCCAAATCCTGTAGTGGCCAATTCCCTGAGCAACCACCTGTTCTTATAAAAAACACCGGCACCAAAAGCTTCTGCCCCAGCCAAGCCGGCCGGATTATTCAGAGTCGACCAAACACCCTGCTGAAGCACTACTGTTCCGGTTAACGGAAACCACGACTTATTTGATACGGATTGGCTTCTTACCTGAGTACTGAGAACAATTAATGGCACTATCCAAAAACCGAACCACCTGATTGAAAAATTCATTTTAAAAACAGTTTGAAAAATCTGATTACACTGCAAAATTAATCAAAATTTAAAAAATGCAACATCCCACATTAAAATAGTCGTTTATACATTTGTGCGAAAAATAGCTGGTACCTTTAAGTAAAGAGACAACCTTTTCTTAACATTGACTTAATATCCCTGTAAAAGGCTCGCCGTACTTTTGCATTGAAATAAAACTTCATGCATAAAAATATTTTTTCAATTGCAGAAACTTTACTCCATCCCCTATGGAGCCTTTTAAATAAATTGCTGTTATTCAATTGGCGTAAAAACAGTGCAGGATTTCATTACCGATACAAATTCAAATGAAAGAAGAGACCAAATCCGGAAAAAGAAAAGTTGAACTGGTAGTAATTTCGGATGTGCATTTAGGCACTTATGGTTGTCACGCAAAAGAGCTGGTACGTTACATGAAGAGTATAAAACCGAAAACGGTAGTACTCAATGGCGATATCATAGACATCTGGCAATTCAGCAAGGGATTTTGGCCTAAGGCACACATGCAGGTGGTGCGACAAATAATTGCGTGGGCAACCAAGGGCACAAAAGTATACTACATCACCGGGAATCATGATGAGATGTTGCGCAGGTTTACCGGTTTTGAACTGGGAAATCTGAAAATCGAAAATAAATTATTACTCGATCTGGATGGTAAAAAAGCCTGGATTTTCCATGGTGATGTGTTTGATGTTACCATGCAACATGCGAGATGGCTCACCAAACTGGGCTCTGTTGGTTACGATATGTTGATCCTGATTAATGCAGCATGCAACTGGACATTACAAAAATTAGGAAAACCTAAAATTTCACTCTCACAAAAAGTGAAGAATAGTGTCAAACAAGCAGTGAGTTTCATTAATAAATTCGAAGACACCTGTGCCGAGATTGCCATTGATAACTCTTACGATTATGTGGTGTGTGGACATATTCATCATGCCGAAATAAAAAATATTGAAAAGGAAAATGGCAAAGTGATGTATCTGAATTCAGGAGATTGGGTTGAGAGTTTAACTGCGCTTGAATACCATCATGGTGAATGGACACTTTTCAAATATAAAGAACATCAGTTTGCAGAAGAAGTTACAGAAGATGATGATGACTCCATGATATTCGCAGAGAAGTCAACCATATTCAATAACCTCTTAAAAGAAATAAATCAATTTACTTCTCCATAACAAATGAAAATTCTTTACGGGATTCAGGGAACAGGAAACGGGCATCTGACCAGAGCAATGGAACTGATTCCACATTTACAACAAAAGGGAGATGTTGAAATTCTCATAAGCGGTGAGCAATACGATCTGCCATTAACCATTGAACCAAACTATCGCATGAAAGGTTTGTATTTTGTGTTTGGGAAAAATGGGGGCATCGATTTAAAAGCAACTTTTAATAAAATCAATTCTTTCCGCTTTATAAAAGAAATCAGAAATTTCCCAATTGAAAAATACGATTTAGTTATAAGCGATTTCGAACCCGTTTCAGCATGGGCATGCAACCGGGCAAATAAAAATTGTATCGGTCTAAGCAATCAGGCTGCTACACTGCATCCTCTTGCGCCCAAACCTAAAACATTCGACCCATTAGGAAAATTAATTCTGGAATACTATGCCCCTACTACCGTTTGCTATGGTTTTCATTTTAAAAAATTAAGTCCCCAGATATTTACTCCCATCATCCGCAAGGAAGTCAGGGCCTTGAAGCCGGAAAATAACGGACATTTTACCGTATATTTGCCTTCCTACGATGACACGAAGATTATAAAACATCTGAAAAAATTTGATCATCTGAAATGGCAGGTATTCTCCAAGCATTGTAAAAAAGCGTACAAAGTGAAAAACATTCAGGTACATCCTATTCAGGGACAACTTTTTATGAACAGCATCGCTTCCGCATCGGGAATAATCAGCAATGCCGGTTTTGGAGCTACTTCTGAAGCCCTCTTTCTGGGAAAGAAATTGTTGGTCATTCCAATGAAAAACCAGTATGAGCAACAATGTAATGCTGCAATGTTAAAAAGCATGGGAGTGGCAACCATGAAGAGTATGAAATCGAAACATCATGCTATTTTAGAAGAATGGGTTGATGCCGGTCAAGTAGTGAAAGTTGATTATAAAGATCAATCGGCTGCCATTGTGGATACGATTCTAAAAAATCATAAATTCTGATTCACTTTTGCCTATGTCGACTGAAAACCCCGGGTTTAAATGGGGCGTTTCCACCGCTGCATTACAAACTGAAGGCGCTTTTGATAAAGATGGCAAAGGCCTATCTGTGTGGGATGAATTTGCCAAACGAAAAAGAAAAATCGGTGATAAAAGCAATCCTTCAGTAGCAACCGATTTTTACAATCGCTATCCCGAAGATATTGCTATTCTCAATCAACTAAAAATTCCGAATTTCCGCTTTTCTGTTAGCTGGCCAAGGGTTATACCAATGGGCACAGGACAATCCAATGAAAAGGGACTCGATTTTTATGACCGGTTGACTGATCATTTGCTTGAAAATAACATTGTCCCCTGGACAACGCTTTACCACTGGGATTTACCTCATGAATTACAAAAACGAGGTGGTTGGTTCAACCGAGATATTTTAAATTGGTTCGGTGAATATGTGCATCTGGTTACTAATCGACTCGGTGATCGCATCAAAAACTGGATGGTACTGAATGAACCCATGGCATTTACCGGAGCCGGATATCTGTTGGGTGTACATGCGCCGGGAGAAAGAGGTATAGGAAGTTTCGTATCAGCTGCTCACCATGCCGCATTGGCCACTGCTGCAGGCGCTTCAATCATTCGTAGCAATGTAGCTAATGCCTATGTAGGATCTACATTTTCACAATCATGGGTAGAGCCACATTCTTCGGGCATTAAAGATCAACAGGCAGCACAAAGAGTGCATGATATGCTGAACTTGTTTTTCATACTTCCTGCAACCGGACACCCTTACCCGTTGAAGCATTTAAAATTCCTGAATAAAATTGAGAAGTTCATCAAGCCCGGCGACGAATCGAAATTAAATGCCAACCTCGATTTTGTCGGGGTACAAACTTACACCAGGGAAGTAATAAAATATAGCTGGACCGTGCCATTCATCAAAGCATCTATGGTAAGTGCTATCAAAAGAAAGCAACCATACACACAAATGGGCTGGGAAGTTTGTCCCGAATCTATTTATCATGTTTTAAAAAATCTGCAATCTGTTCCCGGACTTCCACCCATAATCATTACCGAAAATGGGGCAGCTTTCGCAGATGAAATAAATAATGACGGAATAATTAACGACACCGAAAGGATCGCATACCTCGACAATCATATTCAACAAATGCAGCGTGCTATGAAAGAAGGCGTTGATGTACGAGGCTATTTCGCATGGTCATTAACCGACAATTTTGAGTGGGCCGAGGGCTATCGTCCGCGCTTCGGTCTGGTACATATTGATTATGAAAATAATTTAAAAAGAACCATCAAAGAAAGCGCCAAATGGTACGCGGGTAGGATTAAGGATTAAGAATCAAGGATTAAGAATTAATGAGTTGCTGCTCAGAAGGAAATTTCGTTAGAATGATAGATTATATATGATAAATGATAGATTGAATTAGCCGCAGAAATTAATTCTGTATTAAAGAAAATGTCATTATTCAATATTCACTTCTAGTTAATCCATATTCACTAAAATTACTTTGAGTACGACAAACTAGCAACTTTACCTGCCACTGATTCCCCTTCTGCCTCACCCCGCCCCTCTCCAGCATCGGCATCCTCCTCCGTGGAATATTTCGGGCTGGAGAGGGAGAGACGCGGATTAAGGATTAAGGATTAAAGATTTTTAGTTTCTAGCCAAATAATATTTCACTTTTCAATTATTGTTAGTGAATCTTAAATGAATCATTTTTAAGATGAAAATAGATTTTCTTGAGCAAACATATTTATAGGTAAAAACATAATTCTTAAAAATTAAAAGTGAAAAACACTGAACTCTAAATAGAAAACCAATGCCGTTACTAATTTTTTGATTTTGTGTTTATCACTTTTAATTCCACTACAAACATTTTTTAAGAATGATTTCGATTGCTTAGCAGAAACATTTAAATTAAGAATCTCCAAATCACCTATTCATTCCACCAGCATCTTCTTGGTCAGTCGTTCTTTTTCTGTTTGAATCGTAATCAAATACATCCCTTTAGCATAACCTATCATTAACAAATCTCTCGTAAAGTACCCATTCTGTATCCTGAGCGGTTCCGAATGAACACCTTTGCCCTGCATATCATACACCATCAACATGCCGGTTTTACCTTTTAGGTTAGAGGCATTAATAAACGCTTTCTCCCATGCTGTGTGGTAGTAAACATGAAGACTGCCTACTGCCGCTACCCCTGCCAACTCATTTTGCGATACCAACGTATCACACGGACTGCCTGTAAGTGCGGGTAAGTCGTAATCGGGGTTGTTGGGGAGGCCTTTGTATGCTCGCTTGCCACCCATATAAAAACTAAATGGTTGAAAATCGCAAGCTAATCCTAAGCTATCTGGAAAATTAATAACTGACAAATTCATGTTAACTACATTGTAAACACTATCGGGGTAAGGATATGGTGTATTAAATCCATTATAATATTGATTGCATAAGTAAATTTTATTGTCTGGTCCAAGTTCTAAAGTACCAAGTACACTTGTCAAAGTATCAATAGACCAAATCATAACTTTACTAGCCGTAATATTGGCAGCATTCAAATCATATTGAAATAAATATGAGGGAGTTGCATTTGTACTTACATACAACTTACTGGCATCGGGAGAAAATTCACAACTCCAGGTTAGAAGGTAAGGAGCCATACCTGGATCTTCTTCGATGGTAATAGGATTACTTAACAAGCCCGTGCACCTGTCAAAGTTGTATAGCTCTACTACATCCGCCCAATTTGTGAAAGCTATTTTGCTTCCATCTTTGGAAAATGCTGTATGCCCACCACCAGTTACATTATCAACGCCAATGGATTGAATTGAATAATTTTGAATACCACTTGGTGTTATCAAATATGAATGCCAGTCATTGTTTGCCCCGGGATAATCATTTTTTCTGAAAAGTAACCACCAATCACGCCCATTAGCATGCTTGACAGCATTGATGCAATCAACAACCGCAAAACTTTGAAGTT
This sequence comes from Bacteroidia bacterium, assembly GCA_016788065.1. GTDB lineage: Bacteria > Bacteroidota > Bacteroidia > AKYH767-A > OLB10 > JADKJB01. Next base: position 55,038 of record JAEUTI010000090.1, read on the forward strand.
GCACATTTTTAAAAGTCACTTCTCCAAATCCTCCATTCAAACGCATATCAATTAAACTATACATTAATCCAAAGTCATTTCCAGAAACACCGGCAGAAAACAAGTAATAGGTACTGTCGTTTGCAGGATTAGGAACTATCACCAATTCCTGATACCACGCTTTTCCAAATATAGAATCTCCATTCTGCATTACAGTATGATTTCGATCATAAACCAAAGTTGAATAAGCCAAAGTTGCAGAGTAAGCCGGCATTGTTGCAGCATAAAAGAGCAGGTTTCCACTTTCATCTGCTATGCTTGCACAGCTGCCCCTTCCATCCATCCCACTACTAATTGGTGTTGCAATACCTGATGAAAAATCTATGGAAGCACTGTCGCCAAAGCACCAGATGGAGTTACGATTTTGTGCCTCCATCCCGCAAGCGATGATGCTAAAGGCAATAACTAAAAAAAGAGGTTTAAATAACTTCATCAGGCTAAAATACGAAAAAGGATGAAAAATCAAGGATTAGTGAAGAAGAATTAAGGATTTTTGTTTCGTGAGAACATTTCACTTGCACCCCTCGACTCCGCTCGGCCCCATTCGATCCGCCAGCCGGCGGACTCAGGGCGACGTTAAAACTGATCACTTTGTACATTCCTATTGAAAAACGAAATTTCATTCTGCCTGAATCCACCAACTTATAACTTTCAATTTACAACTTTTAACTAGGTGCAGTCACACTTTTTTACTGAGGAACAATAAATCAGCACACCAGCACATAAGCAAATTAGCACATTAAAAAGCAGTCACATTTTTCTACTCAGAAATACCAATCACCAAACCACCACCTTTCGACAAGCTCAAGGCAAGAATTACCAAATCAAGTGCAGCCCCATCTTTTAACTAACATTCCCCAACTTGGCACCCCTCGACTGCACTCAGGGCGTCGCTTGTCACCCCTCGACTTCGCTCTGGGCAGCGCTTGCCACTAAATTGCAGTTACATCTTTTAACTCAGGAAAAAAAATCAGCACACCAGCACATAAGCAAATTAGCACATTAAAAAGCAGTCACATTTTTCTACTCAGAAATACCAATCATCAAATTATCAAATCACCAAATTACCAAACCAAAAGCAGTCACATTTTTTTACACAGGAACAAAAAATTAGCACACAAGCACATTAGCAAATCAGCACATCAAAAAATCATTTCCGTTTCATCTCTTTATCCGAAGCAATCACTTTCTCTTTCAGCCCTTGTTTGAAGTTTTGAATTTTAGCTAAAAGTTTTTTGTCGGATGTTGCAATAATTTGTGCGGCAAGAATTCCGGCATTTTGTGCTGCATTCAGTGCCACTGTTGCAACAGGAACACCATTTGGCATCTGTAAAATAGAAAGTACAGAATCCCAACCATCAATAGAATTCGTTGATTTTACCGGCACACCAATTACTGGCAATGGGGTCAGTGATGCCACCATACCGGGCAAATGTGCCGCCCCTCCTGCTCCTGCAATTATTACTTTCAATCCTTTTTTGACTGCATTTCCAGCATAGTCAAACATACGTTCAGGTGTGCGGTGGGCCGAGACGACAGCTATTTCATAAGCAACTCCCAACTCATCTAAAATAGTTGCAGCAGCCTGCATCACTACTAAATCGGAACTGCTTCCCATTATAATTCCAACCAACGGAGTACTTTTCTTAGCCATAAAATATATTTTTACCAGTTGATGTTTATAGTTTTGCTTAGTGATTTATTAGACTGATACTACCTGTAAAGTTTGTTGCACTTTCAGGGCATTTATTTTTGCTTCTTCTAATGTTGGAGCTGTAACTGTTACATGACCCATTTTGCGAAATGGTTTTGTTTGCTGCTTGCCATACAAATGCACATGTGCTCCGGGAATGGCCATCACTTCATGAAATCCTTTATAATGTGCATCGCCGGTAAATCCTTTTGCTCCTAATACATTCACCATTACCGAAGGTTGTGTAATTGCTGTGGCTCCGGGTGGCAATCCTAATATAGCCCGCAAATGCTGTTCGTATTGTGAAGTTACATTGCCTTCTATAGTCTGGTGCCCGCTATTATGAGGACGTGGTGCTATTTCATTTACTAAAATGGTTCCTTGTTTTGTGAGGAACATCTCAACTGCTAACAAGCCAACCATTTTCAGACTTTCAATAACATGAATGGCGATTGCTACGGCTGCATCTGATTGCTCTTTGGTAACTGAAGCAGGAGAAAATAAAAATTCTACCAGATTGGCTTCTCTGTTAAATTCCAATTCAACAACCGGAAAATGACTTACTACACCATCAGCATTCCTTGAAACAATCACCGATAATTCTTTATCAAAATCAATGAACCTTTCCAAAACTGAAGGCTCATCAAACGCATTTGCAAAATCAGCTTTCGTTTTTAATGGCGTAACTCCTTTTCCATCATAACCCGACTTCCTCATTTTTTGCATCACCGGTAAAAAGTCGGTGAAATTTTCTAAATCTTCACGTCTTTCGATTAACCGAAATTCTGCAGTGGGAATAGTGTTGAGGCGATAAAACTCTTTTTGCAATCCTTTATCTTGCACCACCCTCAAAACTGAAGGTTGCGGATACACCTTCTTGCCCATCCGCTCCAATTCTTCCAAAGCATCAACATTCACATGCTCAATTTCAACCGTAATCACATCCATATCCCGCCCAAAGCGGATTACCTCGTCAAAACTTTTGAAATTCCCATGCACAAAACCCGTGCAAATATCCCGGCAAGGTGCATTTGCATCCGGATCCATCACGAAGGTCGAAATGTTAAAATCAACTGCTTTCTGAATCAGCATCCTGCCAAGTTGCCCCCCACCTAAAATTCCCAATCGAATTGAACTGCTGCTGAATGTGTGCATATCTCTGTTTTACCCGACAAAACTAACTATAAGTTATAAAGTATTAAAAAGGATATGTCATTTAATTGACAATCAGATCATTAATCGCTCAAAAACAGCCCTCAAGATGATCATAAAGGCGTTTAGAATCACCCATTTTTAGTATCTTGCACCCAATTAGCTGCATCACAACTATGTCGACTACCACTCAACAACCAGTAGTAACCCTCAAGGATAAGCACTTTATTGTAAGCATTCCATCTGCTGTTATCCAGCAAAGGGTGGCAGAACTGGGCCAACAAATTAACCGCGATTATGCAGGCAAAAAACCGCTGATTGTTGGCGTTCTTACCGGTGCAGCCATGTTTACAGTCGATTTGTTCAAGCAATTCGAAATAGAATGTGAACTTACTTTCATTCGCGTTTCGTCCTATAATGGCGGATTATCATCGTCGGGACATGTGTCAAGTGTAATTGGTTTGAAAGAACAAATTGAAGGTCGACATGTACTTGTAGTTGAAGATATTGTTGACACCGGCGAAACTGCGGTGCATCTGATGAAAGAGTTGGGAAGTAAGAATCCTGCATCTCTAAAACTTGCTACTGCATTGTTTAAACCTGTCGCGCTGAAACATGAAGTTACTCCCGATTATGTGGGATTTGAAGTGGCACCTGATTTTTTAGTCGGCTATGGTCTCGATTACGACGGCCTTGGTCGCAACCTGAATGATATTTATGTATTGAAACCATAACTTATGCTTAATTTAGTTTTATTCGGACCTCCCGGCGCGGGAAAAGGTACACAGTCTGCCCGACTGATTGAAAAATACCAACTGGTACATTTATCTACCGGAGATATTCTCAGAGGAGAAATTGCCAATGGCACGCCACTTGGATTAGAAGCCAAAAAATTAATGGATCAGGGAATTCTTGTTCCTGATGAAGTAGTAATTGGCATGATCAGCAACAAGCTTGATTCAAATCCGGGAGCTAAAGGATTTATTTTCGATGGTTTCCCCAGAACAAAAGCACAGGCTGCTGCACTCGATCAATTACTGTCAGAAAAAAATACGTCCATCAATGCCATGCTCGCATTGAATGTGAATGATGAAGAATTAATTCAACGTTTGTTAAGTCGCGGAAAAGATTCAGGTCGCCCTGATGATGCTAATCCGGATATCATTCGCAAACGTATTGAAGAATACAATGCAAAGACAGCACCGCTGATCGATTATTATAAAGCACAAGATAAATACACTTCCATTGAAGGTGTAGGTACTGTGGACCAGATTTTCAACCTGCTTGTTGATGCTATAAATCACCTTGGTTAAACCTGACCACCTGTAATGGCCGATTCCAATTTTATTGATTACGTTAAAATCTGTTGCCGCTCCGGTGCCGGAGGTAGTGGTTCTATGCATTTGCATCGCGATAAGTTTACTGCAAAAGGTGGACCCGATGGTGGTAATGGTGGCAGAGGAGGCGATATAATCGTTAAAGGAAATCAGCAGTTATGGACCTTGTTGCATTTAAAATACCGGAAGCATGTACTTGGTGAAGCAGGCGGCGGCGGCGGAAGTGCCTTGCGAACAGGAGCCGATGGTAAAGATGTAATTCTGGAAGTACCTCTGGGAACTATTGCGAGAGATTTTGAAACCAATGAAGTGCTGTTTGAAATTGATCACGATGGCCAGACGGAAGTATTATTAAGCGGTGGTCGTGGTGGAATGGGCAATGCCTTTTTTAAATCTTCTACCCAACAAACTCCCATGTATGCACAGCCCGGTGAACCGGGAAAGGAAGAATGGAAAATTCTGGAGCTGAAATTAATTGCTGATGTTGGTTTGGTTGGTTTCCCAAATGCAGGAAAATCGACGCTGCTCTCTGCTGTTTCA
>JAEUTI010000021.1 GCA_016788065.1 Bacteroidia bacterium
TAAACCTTCGTCACTATTACCTTTGTTCAATAAAAGTGTAGCATGAATTTCATCATAGCCATTTTCAGCAGCTATCTGAATGCCCTTTTGCAATACCTCAACAGAGGGCCCCAGAAGTCCTTTTTCCTTATAACCAACACCTAATGCATTGAAAGCTTCAGCCTGTCCCTTTAAATACTTATTAGCAACAGCAAAATCAAGTGCCTTCTTACCATAAAAAATGATTGAATCGGGATTTGTGTTGTAAAATGATTTAGCCTGACGCAGCAACAATTGAAAAGATGCAACAGGATCTGCTTCTGAGTTAACAGACTGCCCTTGAGCGGAACTACTGTTCAGCGCAGAGAGACTAACCAGAATAAGAAATAACCGCAGGATATAGCAAAACATTCAACAAGCCATGGAGTATGGCTTCAAAGCTAAACAAATGCTGCCGGAAAAAAAACGGTTAATCTTCCGTGATAGGAATTTTCACAGATTTGGTACCCGAAGTTTCAGTAATGGTAACCGGAATTCCACCTTTAACACGTTCGGCGATGCTGACATCCCAACCGGTCATGAACACAAAGTAATTTCCGCATTTAAGGCTATCAACAACAACTTTAATTGAATCGAGATCACCCACAGCGATGTAATCATACAAAGCGGGGTTATCGCCGGGAAACTCACTCGTGTTATATTTTATCATAGCAGAGTCGGGGTATGATGCAATACCGGGAATTGGTTCGCCATGATGTTCCGGAAAAAAGGAAACTGTTACCTGTCCACCTCTGCCGGCAACACAGGCAGGAGTATTATCCTCATCTTTATCATCTTTACAAGCTGTAAAGGACAGTGTTGCAGCCAGTGCAATCATTAATTTAAATTTCATAGGGCGAATTTTAATATGATTAGAAATGAACATTCAGACTGAGATAATAAGAAACACCATCTTCAGGTGTATTCTCTGATAAATTATGATAGAAGGGCATCCGGCAATCGGTGCTTACTGAAAATGCTCCATAATAGGCATCAATTCCAACAGCGCCAAACATAGAATAGCCGCCGGTACCATACTGACTTATTCCATTGCGTTCATCCTTTTTACCACCTTCAAATACAACGCCGGAATGAGGGAAAAGTTTGACATTACCAAAGTCAATTTCATAGAAGACTCCGGGATTAACATTTAATGTATTTCCATATCGGTAATCTTCGCTGTTTTTACCATTAATCTTAACACTGGCATCGGCATTCCAGCCAAGGCGGTTGTATTTTCCGATATAAGAAACTGCTAATAATAGATCGTAAGAACCGGTACCTGAAAAAAGGTGATCAGACATAGGAAAATCAGCTACCTCATCACCTTTGTACTTACCGGTAGGAACTTTTATTCCGGCTCCAGCAAAAAGTCGGTGACGTACCGTTAAAGAGTCCTCTGGAATGGTATTGGCTACCTGATAAAAAGCCAGAACCGATAAATCATCCAATGCTTTTTCAGAAATCGTTTTCTGATTATATTCGAGAATATTAAAACTGTAAGGCATAGTTGCAACCAATTGTATTTGAGGTATCGGATAAACCCTTGCATACAATTCTGTAGTTTGAAACCATTCTTTCAACATACCTGAGTAACTCACACTGGTAGTACCGTGATCGAGGTGAGTTGTTCTTAAATTGGGAGATTGAATATCTATTTCGGCGGTCCGATATGAATATCGGAGACCAACCGTATTTTTATTATATCCGGGATTTAATCCCAGATAACAATTACAAAAATCACATGCATGCGCAGATGAGAATGTAATAAAAAAGAGGAAACCTATAAGTTTATATTTCATATTGGTAAATTAAACCGGCGGCAGTTTTGCCGCCGGTTTTTTAAGACTGTAATAGCTTATTCTTCGTGAATATGATCGTAAGAAATCATATTGGCATAATTATCGGCAACAATTGAAGCGTTGGCATTTGGAGACATAATAGTTGCAGGGAAAGTTGCTACATTTATTGTTGTTGGAGATTCGAACAATTCCAAAACATCAGTTACAAGATGTAATTCGCGATGAGTGTTATTAGCCAGATTCAGGATATCACCATCGAATTCGAGTTCAACTTGTCTGTAATTTACAAAAGCACCTTTGTATCCTCCGATGTGATAGGTAAGATCATTAGTAGGAATTGATGGAGATGTAGCTTCCAGTTTAACGAAAATGTAACCACTATTCCATGACCAGAACATGCCATTTGCAGGATCAAGCGCACCTGTTTGAGCACCACTGCAATTTCTGGTACTATCAACACCAATAAGGAAACGAATTGCTTTAAACTGACCTGTTCCCAGACTATCGAAGTCGATAAACCAGGTATTCTCGTCAGAAGCATCAACATAATAATAGGTGTCTTCAATTGTTACAACCGAATTGTCGGTTTTTACAAATTCAATATTAGAGATATAATATTTGAACATTGAAGCTGTGATTTGGTCACCATTTGCAGTTGTGTATGTTGAATCGAGATAAAATTTCTGATTACCAGCCAGGTGATCCAGTTCTATGGTCAACTTAGGAGCTACAGTTGGGGTTGGGGTTGTTGGATTGTCATCATCATCGTCTTTACAAGCGTTGAAGAGAGTTACTGTTGCCAGCAAAACCAGCATGAGGGCAAAATTGAGCTTTGTTTTCATGTTTTTGTTTGAATAGTGTATAATTAATTTTATGTTAGTTTGAGAATGAATAATTCTGTATTGCGATGTTATTGAATTCAAGGTGATTTCAAAAATGGATGAGCCGTCCTTTTCGAAACCTAAGACTTGTGTTCAGAAACAGGCTATTGAGCCTGAAACTAATACAATAACAAAATGACAGAATGAATAGTTACACCCGACCAAAATCGAATGTTAACCCTGAAAAATTAACAGGAAGGGGGATGAAAAACTGCATTTGCTGCAGTAGTTGGAATAACGGTGGAAAAATGATAATAGAGTCTTACGAAAGGCGTGTTAATTCCACTTACTTCCGACTCTGCTTTTTCAGAAAATAGAACATCAACAATAGTTTTTACTTTGGTGGATGAATCCTGTTGTCTGGACTCATCTTTTTGCAATTCTTTTTTCAATTGGCACTTCCCTTCACAATGTTTTTCAGGAAGGTTTTTGTTCTCACAAAGAAAAGAAGCAATGAAGTTTTTATTGACATAATATCCGGTAACAATCAATTGCTTGCTGAAAGCCTGCAACAGAAATCCTGAGATCAGAAATATGGATATGAGTCGAATCACGATACAAATATAAGGCATAAAATAAATGAGAAGTGCATGATTCTTGTCATAAAATAACAAAGCCCTGAAAATCAATATTTTCAGGGCTTTGAGAAGCTATTATTTTAGCGTACTGCGAGCATTTCGCGGTACTTTGGGAGTGGCCAGTAGGCATCATCTACGAGCAATTCCAACTTGTCAACATGGTAACGGATGGTATCAAAATGAGGCCTTACTTTATCGCAATAAGCAATTGCTTTGGAACGGACATTTTCAATTTTGTTAGCCTTGCGACGGTCATCGGTCATAGCATCGGTGCTAGCCTTAATTACATTCAAGTGTTCCGAAATCTCCTTAATAAGGTCGAGTTGGGTCTTGAATGAATCAGCTTTCAAACCTATTGCTTTAATACCTTCTACATTCCGGATTAAATCGGATTGATAACGAATAGCAGCAGGAATAATATGATTCAATGACAGGGTTCCAATCACACGACTTTCGATCTGGATTTTCTTGGTATAAGTTTCCAGCAAAATATCGTGACGAGCTTCTAGTTCTCTTTCAGTGAAAATATTGTTCTTTTTGAACAGTTCCTTCGACTTCTTCGAAACATAAGCATCCAGTGCAGGTGGAGTTGTAGTAATATTCGACAACCCTCTTTTCTTTGCTTCCTTCACCCATTCATCACCGTAACCATTTCCTTCGAAACGAATATTTTTTGTTTCAACGATATACTTACGAAGCACTTTCAGAATCGCTTCATCCTTCTTAATATTTTTCGCAATCAATGCATCCACTTCTTTGCTGAATTCTTTCAGCTGATTCGCCATGATGGTATTTAGTACCAGCATTGCATTAGATGAATTTGCAGATGATCCTACTGCACGGAATTCGAATTTATTTCCTGTAAATGCAAATGGAGAGGTTCTGTTACGATCGGTATTATCGAGCAGGATTTCAGGAATACGTCCGATATTAATTTTAATCTGAGTTTTTTCTTCCGGAGTCAATTTTTCTTTCACTACAGTCTTTTCAATTTCATCAAGAATCTGACTTAACTGTGAGCCGAGGAAAATCGACATGATAGCAGGAGGAGCTTCATTGGCACCTAGACGATGGTCGTTGCTTGCTGAAGCAATACTTGCACGTAACAAATCGGCATGCTCATGAACAGCTTTAATCGTATTGATAAAGAAGGTAAGGAATTGCAGATTCGTTTTTGGAGAATTTCCGGGAGAAAGCAGATTTTTTCCGGTGTTTGTAGTCAGAGACCAGTTATTGTGTTTTCCTGATCCATTGATACCCGCATATGGTTTCTCATGCAACAAAACTTTGAAGTCGTGGCGACGTGCAACTTTGTCCATTACATCCATCAGCAACTGATTGTGATCAACGGCCAGATTAATTTCTTCAAACACCGGAGCACACTCAAACTGACTTGGAGCTACTTCATTGTGACGAGTTTTAAGAGGAATGCCTAATTTGAATGCTTCAATTTCAAATTCCACCATAAAGGCATACACCCTTGAAGGAATAGAACCAAAATAATGATCTTCGAGTTGCTGACCTTTTGCAGGGATATGTCCGAATACGGTACGACCTGAAGTCTCGAGATCGGGGCGAGCATTAAACAATGCAATATCGATAAGGAAATATTCCTGTTCAATACCCAGTGTTGCATTTACCTTAGTAACATTTTTATCGAAATACTGACAAACAGGAACAGCAGCCTGATCGAGTTCGTGAAGTGCTTTCAGAAGAGGCGCTTTGTAGTCGAGTGTTTCGCCTGTGTATGAAACAAAGATAGTAGGAATGCAAAGTGTTTTTCCTGCATTGCTTTCCATGATAAACGCCGGTGATGTCGGATCCCATGCAGTATAACCACGTGCTTCAAATGTATTTCTGATACCACCGTTTGGGAAGCTTGATGCATCAGGCTCTTGCTGAACGAGAGCAGAAGAAGAGAAATTTTCAATTGGTTTATTGCCATCACTCAATTCAAAGAATGAATCGTGCTTTTCAGCAGTTGATCCGGTAAGAGGTTGAAACCAGTGTGTATAATGAGTAGCACCTTTTGATATTGCCCAGGCCATCATCGCTGTTGCAACTTGTTCGGCAACCCTGCGCTCAATTTGTTGTCCACTTTCTACTGCTTCAAGCACCTGCTTAAACGACTCTTTAGAGAGGAATTTCTGCATGGTGTTTTTATCAAACACATTTTGTCCGAAGTAATCTGAGATCTTTCCTTCAGGAGCCGGTACCGTTCTTGGTACTCTTGTTAGTGCACTTTCAAGTGCTTTGAACCTTAGAGTTGACATTTTTTTTATAGATTTTCGACAAAAGTATATATTTTTAGGGGGGTAAGTCAAGAAAAATGATAAATTTTATCGACACCCCCTGTTAAAAAGGGGGGTAAGGGCGAAAAAAATGATAAAATTTTCTAAAATCTTACTTTTTTCCTGAAAATGGCCGGATTATTAACCTTACTGCACGGTCGTAGGAGAAATAACTGACCATCCAATTGACAAACACGACGAGTCTGTTCCGGAAACCCACCAAAGTCATTAAATGGATTGCCATCCAAAGAATCCAGGCAAAAAATCCACTAAGTTTCAGGAAAGGCAACTCCGCTACGGCTTTGTTTCTGCCAATTGTGGCCATAGCACCTCTGTTGGTATAGGAAAATGGTTTCCAATTTACTGTATCTGATGATTGAATCAGGTTGGCTGCAAGGTTGGAAGCCTGTTGAATAGCAACCGGCGCAACCATTGGATGGCCATTTGGGTACTTTTCTTCAGACATAAACGCCAGATCACCAATTACAAAAAGGGAACTCTCCCCTTCTACTCTATTGAACCGATCCACTTTTACCCGACCATTCCTCAACAAAACAGCTTCCGGAATACCGGGAATAGAAGCACCTTTTACGCCAGCTGACCATATTAAGGTGCGGGTGGTGATGGAATTCCCATCTGCCAAAGTGACTTTCTTCCCATCGAATTGCTTCACCGGATTATTCAGCATCACCTCAACACCCATTGTTTGCAGGGCGTGCAAAGCTTTCACTGAGGAAAAATCAGACATCCCCGCAAGGAGACCTTTACCGGCTTCAACTAGTATTATCCGGGTTTGCATGAAATTAATTTCGGGATAATCGTTTGGAAGAACATGATTTCGAAGTTCACATAGGGCTCCGGCAGTTTCAACACCTGTTGGTCCGCCACCTGCCACGACGATATTCAACAATTCTTCTTTATCGGCTCCCGGTTCAAGAGCCTGCTCCAGATTTTGAAGAATCAAGCTACGGAGATCCAACGCATCGGTGACAGACTTCAGCGGCATGGCTTTGGCTCCAAGCTCATCCATACCAAAAAAATTATTGGTTGATCCGCAGGCCAGAATCAGGTAATCGTATGAAATTGGACCTGCATCTGTTTCAAGGACTTTAGCATGGACATCAACACGCTGAATTTCAGCCATTCTGAAATAAAAATTGGTATAACCCTGAAATATTTTGCGTAAAGGATATGCAATTGAATCGGGCTCTAACCCACCGGTTGCCACCTGATAAAGTAAAGGCTGGAATGTGTGGAAGTTATTTCTGTCGATAAGTACGACCTGAAAGTTCTTGTTTCGAAACTTCTTCACCATGGTTATTCCGCCAAAGCCACCGCCGGCAATAACGATTCGCTTTAATGGGGAATCGGGCACAATTGAAGAAATACTCATAAAAAAAGTGAATTGGTACTCTTATTAAAACAGAAAGGATGAACTAAAGTTCATCCTTTGTCGATTCAATATCTTTTTTCACATCCCGAATCATTTTCTTTTCTTCTTCGAGATTTACACCTTGTTTGATGTCGTTTTCAATCCCTTGCATGGCATCTTTAACTTCCCGCATTCCTTTTCCGAGTCCACGGGCTAAATCAGGAATTTTTTTGGATCCAAAGAAAAAGAGCACAAAAAGAAGGATCACCAGCAATTCGCCGGTACCAATACTTTCCAGAAAGAGGAGCATGCACAATTTCATACAGCAAAGATAAGCAATCCGATAATGAATGACAGGAACCGGTTAAAAATATCGGTGCTTTGCCTATTTTTGACCCCATATGACGCTATTTAAGAGACGCAGCACCATGATGTCGCCGAAAACCTATCGCAGGAAGGTTTTCACCAAGAATATACTAATAGACATCTTTATGGTCATTTGTGGTATATTCAGTGCTGGTCTGGGATTGAAAGGCTTTTTGCTTCCAAACGATTTCATTGATGGTGGTGTAACAGGAATTTCACTGCTCATTGCACAACTGACTAATGTAGGTTTACCTTTCCTCATTGTGATTTTCAACATTCCATTTATCATCATGGGATATTTTCAGATGGGAAAAAACTTTGCCTTTAAAACCATATTGGCGATTGTAGGACTTGCACTGTGTCTTTATTTTGTAGAGTTCAATATTGTGACCAACGACAAACTCTTAATTTCGGTTTTCGGAGGATTTTTTCTTGGAATGGGAATCGGATTATCGGTGCGTGCCGGATGTGTTATCGATGGCACCGAGATATTGGCTTTATATTTAAGTAAACGTACACCCGTCTCTATTGGTGGTGTAATTCTTATCATAAACATTATTATATTTTCGTTTGCCGCTGCTTTGCTGGGCGTAGAACCTGCATTGTATTCCTTGCTCACCTACCTTGCAGCATCTCGAACGGTTGATTTTATTGTTCATGGTATAGAAGAGTATACTGGAGTGACTATTATCTCTTCTAAAAGTGAGGAAATAAGAAAAATGATAACAGAGCGTTTGGGACGAGGTGTTACTGTATATAAAGGCAAAGGTGGTTATCGTCAAAAGGGTGAAGAAGAAAAAGAGGTAGATGTAATTTTCACAGTAGTAACCAATTTGGAGATGCCAAAACTCAAAAGTGAGATTCAGAAAATCGATTCGAAAGCTTTTATAGTAATGAACACGGTGAACGATACCAAAGGCGGAACAGTTAAGAAGAGAAGATTAACTTAACTTAATAGTTCCTGCATCTGTACAAAATTTAAGGATTATTGTCAGCACCAAAAAATAAAAGCCCCGGAAATCCGGGGCTTTTTTATTGAATAGATAATTTTCTATCCGCTATTATTTTTTCACTTCATCTTTCTTGCTGCGATCGAGATCGACAACAATTGGAGTTGCAATGCACAGAGATGAGTAAGTACCGACAACGATACCGATCATCAGAGCAAAAGAGAAACCACGAATTACTTCACCACCAAAAACGAAGATAGCAAACAATACGAAGAAGATAGTAAGCGAGGTATTGATTGTTCTGCTTAATGTAGCATTCAATGCATTATTGATAATTTCTTTCAATTCTGATTTGTGGTGGATGCCAAGGTATTCACGGACCCTGTCAAATACAACCACCGTATCGTTAATGGAGTAACCCATTACGGTAAGGATGGCAGCAATGAACGCCTGATCAATTTCAAGAGAGAAAGGAAGGATTCCCCAGAATAAGGAGAAGATTGAGAGAAGAATTAAAACGTCATGCGTGAGGGCAACAATAGCTCCTAAACCAAATGTCCATTTACGGAATCGCAACAGGATATAGAGGAATATTACAATCATAGAGAAGATAATTGCATAACCAGCAGAAACCTTGATATCATCTGCAATGGTAGGTCCAACTTTTTGCGAACTCATAATTTGAGTTGCATCAATACCTAAACCTGAAGTTATTGCTGTCTCAACTTTAGCATCAGCTTCCTGGCTATTATCATCGATCAGATAAGAGGTAGTAATTTTCACCTGATTACCTGCACCAAAAGTTTTAACTTCAGGAGCACCGCCACCAAAAGGTTGAGTAAGTTTTGCACGTACATCAACGGTAGAAACTGTTTCGTCGAAACGAACGACATACGAGCGACCACCTTTAAAGTCGACACCGGTACTGAACCCACGAACAATCATGGAACCGATACCTATAACGATTACTATACTTGAAATTGTATAATACAATTTACGCTTTGACACCCAGTCGAATTTGATATTCTTGAAAGCATTCTCAGTCATAGGAGTTGAGAATCGGATCACCCTATTCTTAGCAAGTTGCCATTCAAAAATTAAGCGGGTAATAAAGATTGATGAGAACAACGAAGTTAAGATACCGATGATAAGCGTAGTTGCAAATCCCTGAATTGGACCTGAACCGAAAACGAAGAGGATGATACCGGAAAGTAACGTTGTTACGTTGGAGTCGATGATAGAAGAGTAAGCCATTTTAAATCCGTCGGTAATAGCCAAACGAACCCCTTTTCCGGCTCTTAACTCTTCCCGGATACGTTCATAAATAAGGATGTTGGCATCGACCGCCATACCGAGGGTAAGTACGATACCGGCAATACCGGGTAAAGTAAGTACGGCTCCCATGGAAGCGAGTACTCCGAATATAAAGAAGACGTTTGCAAACAGTGCAAGATCGGCAACCCAACCTGCATTGCTATAATAGAATACCATGAATACCAGGATCAATACCAAGGCAATCACAAACGAAATCAAACCTGCATTGATAGCTTCCTGACCAAGAGATGGACCTACGATTGCCTCTTCAACAATACGTGCAGGAGCAGGCAATTTACCTGCTTTCAGAATATTTGCAAGATCTTTTGCTTCATTGATTTCAAAACTTCCGGTGATAGATGAACTACCTCCGGCAATTTCTCCCTGTACTGTTGGGAAAGAATAAACGTTATCATCAAGTACAATTGCAATTGATTTACCTACGTTTTCAGCAGTAAGTCTTCTCCAGCTTTGTGCACCTTCAGGATTCATGCGCATCGCGATTTCAGGTTTTCCATTATATGGTCCGAAATCCTGGCGTGCATCAGAAATTGCTCCTCCATCAAGTGGTGGCTGATTATCACGGCCATTGGTTTTGATAGCAATCAATTCCAGAGCTTTTGATTCCGGTGTTGGAGGCTTAACACCCCAAAGGAATTTAATGTTCTTAGGTAATTTAGCCAATACATCTTCACGATGTAAAAAGGCATTCACTTTAGAAGTATCCTTAATCAATGAATAACCAACAACTGGTCCTTTCATATATTCGCTTTGTCCTTGTGCATTTTGAACTATGGCAGGACTTAAAACAGCAAATAATGGATTCTCTTTTGCAAACTGCTCGAAAGACTGATTTGCTGAATCTGCAGCAGCAGTAGTAGTATCGCTTTTTATCTGATCAAGCAGAGCGGTTTTAGCAGTGTCAGGAGTTACCATTGTAGAGTCCGTTGATGCAACTGGAGCATCCATAGGAGCAGTCGTGGTATCAGCCTGAGTCGCAAGAATAGAATCTTTTTTCTCAGCAGATTTTAAAGTCTCATTGATAGTATTGAGATAATTGAAAGCATCTTTGTTCTCATAAGTTTCCCAGAACTCCAAACGTGCAGTTCCCTGAAGCAGTTTACGAACACGTTCCGGTTCTTTAACACCTGGAAGTTCAACCAGAATACGTCCTGATCCTAATTGCTGAATGTTAGGCTGGGTTACTCCGAACTTATCGATACGGGTACGAAGAATGTTGAATGAGCGGTTGATAGCTGCATCTGATTCTTCTTTGATAACTTTCAACACTTCCGCATTGGTAGAGTTGAAAGTTACTCTATCCTGCAACTCCATAGTACTGAATACAGCAGCAAGCTTTGCATTCGGATCAGCTGCAGCAAAAGCTTCTCCAAAAAGAGTCACGAAATCCTTCTGACTATTTTTCTGAAGTTCAATAGCATTTGCAATTGCCTTATTGAAAGTTGGGTCGGTACTGTTATTGGACATAGATCTGATCAGATCAACTACCGAAACTTCTAAAGTTACGTTCATACCACCCTTAAGGTCGAGACCCAGGTTGATTTCACGTTCTTTACATTCGCGGTAAGTATATTCCTTTACCAACAGGTTGTAAGCGGGTAATGATGATACAGAATCGATGTAAGCCTGATAGGCTTTAGCATCTCCACCTGTAGCTTCCCGCGCCTTGCTTTCAACGTTTCTGGTTACCAGTGTAAATGACAACTGGTACAGACAGACAATAGCCAGCGTGATTGCAAAAAATTTAATAGCGCCTTTACTTTGCATGAATCTAAGTATTAATGTTCCGTTTTTTAGAGGCGCAAATATAGGATTAAAAGTGAACTAATACAATATCAGGGCAATCCTTTCATTATATTGATATTCAGTTAATTAATAATTAACCTAAACAGTCGGGTGCCGGTTTATGTTGTTGCCTTATTGCCATTAATTGAACCCAAGGGTACATATTAGATGGTATTCAGACAGTTAATTATCTGCATAAATCAAACCAGCAACCTATCTTCGCACCGATTTTGGAAAAGCAACCGGTAATAGAAATAAGAGACCTTTATAAGTCCTATAAAGGGTTTGATGCCGTTAAAGGTATCAACCTCACCGTTTACAAAGGCGATGTATTTGGCTTTTTAGGTCCAAATGGTGCCGGAAAAAGTACTACCATCCGAATGATGATGTCGCTGATTAAACCTACTTCGGGAGAAATCAGAATTTTCGGTAAACTTTTGTCAGAAGAGCGGGAATCAATATTAAGAAAAATTGGTGCAATTGTCGAAAAGCCTGATTTATACGGGTTTATGTCGGCATACGACAACCTGAGACTTTTAGGAAAGATGAGCGGTATTCAACCAACCCACGCCGGAATAATGGATGTTTTGGAACTTGTTGGACTGAAAGACAGGGCAAAGAGTAAGGTAAAGACTTTTTCACATGGGATGAAGCAAAGGGTCGGATTGGCGCAGGCACTGATCCATGATCCGGAATTAATTATTTTGGATGAGCCTACCACGGGACTTGATCCGCAGGGGATGGTGGAAATTCGGGATTTGATTTTAAAACTGAGTAAGGAGTATCATAAAACCATTTTGCTTTCCTCACATATATTAAATGAAGTGGAATTGGTTGCCAACCGGATGGTAATTATAAACAAAGGCAAAGTTGCGATTGAGGGTGATGTGAAAGAATTGCTGAATCGCGATGAAATGAAAGTTACCATTGAGGTGTCTGATATCACCAAAGGTGTGGAAGTTATTAAGAACAGAGGATTGAGCAACGCTATGCGGGATACAGCAGGAAATAAAATTATCTTGCATATCAGTCAAAATGAAATGGCAGGTATAAACAGAGCATTAATTGAAGGAGGCGTAGATGTTGTATCCGTTGTTCCTTTGCGTACGCTGGAAGAATATTTTTTAAATTTAACCTGAAAATTATGTTCTCACTAATAAGGATTGAACTATACAAAATTTTCAGCCGGATCCGGACATTCATTGGATTCATTGCAATTGGATTGCTTGTGCCTTTAATTCAGGTTGCCCTTTTTATTGATGGGGAAACCTACATTGAATTCAGTTTGCAAAATCTTAAAGAAGCATTCGATTTTCAGGGTAACTTATTAAACGGTTACCTTGCTTGTTATATAATTCTGGCTACACTGTATGTGCATATTCCATTTCTGATCACATTGGTAACAGGCGATTTACTGGCAGGTGAAGCTGCAGGTGGGACATTCAGGGTATTACTGACGAGACCGGTGAGTCGCACGAAACTACTATTTGCGAAATTTATTTCCGGACTCATTTATACTGCTGCATTAATATTTTGGATGGCATTAATAAGTTTGTTACTAGGAATTGCCATCATGGGAACCGGCGATTTAATTGTCATAAAAAATACGGTTTATATTTTTGCAGAAGATGATGTTCTCTGGCGATTACTCGCTGCATTTGGATTTGGATTAATTGCCATGTGGTGTGTAGCATCCTTATCATTTATGTTTTCGTCATTTGCCGATAATTCAATAGGTCCGATTATTCTTACGATGACCGTGATTATTTCTTTCATCGTAATTTCTGCAATTGATCTGAGCTTATTCCGAGTTGTGAAACCTTTTCTGTTTACCAACTATATGGGAAGCTGGAAATTATTTTTTGAAACACCTGTTAACTACGATAAAATTTTGATGTCGGCCGGTGCATTAATTGCACATATAATTTTATTTTTCGGCATTGCCTGGTATAATTTTAAAAAGAAAGATATTCTTACGTGATGAAAAAACACTTTCGGTTTTCTATTTTATTGGTGCTTGCAATACTGACTTTTAAGGCAAGTGTTGCTCAGGAAAAAAATGCTGCTTTGATTCTTGAAGGTGTTAAGAAAAAATTTGCTTTGGTTAACGAATATGAAGCCAGCGTAAAAATAAAAGTGGATGTGAATTTTGTGAAAATTCCTGAAAAATCAGGTAAGATCTGGTATATGCAGCCCGGTAAAGTAGTTGTAAAAACGCCAGGGTTTTCATTACTACCAAAACGAGGCATGAACTTCACTCCTAATCAACTTTTTTCAGGTGACTATACTGCACTTTATGCGCGCGAGGAACAATATGCCGGCGTTACCACACAGGTTATTAAAGTGATTCCTAACAGTGATGCCGATGATATTATTTTGTCGACATTGTGGATAGACACACAAAGAAATGTGATCCGCAAATTAGAAACCACCACCAAGTCTGAAGGAACCTTTTCCATGCAATTCCGGTTTCCTGCCGAAATTAAAACATACGATCTACCAGATCAGATTTTATTCAATTTCGATATTCGAAAAAATGAGTTGCCATTAGGACTAACCGGCGATTTCGAAAATCAGGGTAACAAAGACAAAACCCCAAAAAATTCGAGAGGAACTGTTACCATCACGTACCTGAATTATCTTGTAAATCAAGGGAAAGCCATTCCTGTCTTTCAGAAGAAATCCAAATAATAATCTGATAATCAGTATTATATAATTTTTCTAAATTATATTTCCATTAATTTATTGCACAACTGATTGAAGTATTTTTTTTATTCAACCCCTTTTTCTACTTTTCCAATTCACACTAACACCCAAAAAGTTATGAAACGATTACTGACCATTTTGGCCATTGTCTGCCTGACTGGCCAAGCCTATTCACAGGACATGCTTGGTATACGAAGTTCCAATTACTCCGGCTTGCATGGTCTTGGGATAAATCCAGCCTCCATACACACATCTCGCCTGGATCTTGATATCAATTTATTTTCAATCGGTGTCACAGCTGAAAATGACTTTATCTATATACCAAAAGATAAGCTGAAGTTTTTTGGTATTAAGAACATCATCGAAAACTTTGATGAGAAAGGTTATATTGATGAATTCGAATTTGGAAATCCGGACAAGACATATAACCTTAACACTGCCATTTCCATTATGGGACCATCGGTAATGTTTAATATTTATCCGAAGCACACCATAGCAATCACCACTCAAATGCGAGCAGGAATTTCAGGAACCGAAATACAGGGACATGCCGGAAAATTTGCAGTTGAAGGATTTGGTTATAATCCCTTACAGAATCAGTTCTTCCTGGGAAAAGATTTTGAATTAAATATTTTGAGTTGGGCTGAGTATGGATTGTCGTATGCAACCACACTTACTGAAAATGAAAAAGGAGCACTTACAGGCGGATTAACTTTAAAACTTCTGCATGGAATTGGTGGCGCCTATGCCGAAAATGCCGATCTCTACTACAATGTATTAAATGACTCCGATATGGTTTTCGGTGTTCAGGGATTCGCTCAAATCGACTATGGCAGAGTGGACTACAATTCATTTGATGAAATTGGCGGTTACAGTGATTTCATTAATGGTAAAGGATTTGGTTTTGATGTTGGATTTTCCTACGACTTCTTTAAAGAGCCAACTTCCTGGCAATATGAAATGGATGGAAAGAAATTACATGATCCCTTGATCAATCGCTATAAACTAAGAATAGGTGCTTCATTACTTGATGTTGGAAAAATTAAGTTTAATGAAAACGCCGGCACTTATCATCTGGAAACAAATAACGGTTATTATCCGAATTTCAATACAGATGAATATGATAACAACATCGATTTCGACCATACATTTTCTGCTGTATTCTATAATGGAGATTCATTGGCTTCATTCCGAACCAACAATTTTAAAATGGCATTACCTACTGCTGTAAGTTTGCAAGTCGACTGGAATGCTTACAAAAAATTCTATGTAGCAGCAAACTACATTCATGGTGTGAAGCATAGTGAGCCGGGCATTGATCGTGCCAGTGTTTTATCGGTAACACCACGATATGAATCACCATGGCTCGACATCAGTATGCCGGTTTCCTATTTTAATTACACCGGTAAAATAAGTCGTGTTGGATTAGCATTTCGTTTTGCCAGCTTCTTCCTCGGAAGTGACCGTATCGGAACGTTATTTGGTTTGGGTGATTTGAATGGTATGGATGTTTACGCAGGTTTAAAATTCTCTATGAACAAACAACGAATCAGAGATCTTGACAACGACAGAGTATCTGATAAGATGGACAAGTGTAAAGAGATTGCAGGTATTTTGAAATTCGAAGGTTGTCCCGATAAAGATCTGGATGATGTTCCTGATGCCATTGACCAGTGTCCGGATGTTAAAGGATTGGTATCCTTGGCAGGTTGTCCCGATACTGATAGCGATGGAATTACAGATGCTAAAGATGATTGTCCCGAAGTTGCAGGTTTACCTCAATTCCGTGGCTGTCCTGATACCGATGCTGATGGAATTATGGATTCAGAAGATGAATGTCCATCCATCCCAGGTTTGGCATTATATAAAGGATGTCCTGATACCGATAACGACAGCATTCCTGATCCACAGGATGATTGCCCAACCACTGCGGGGCCTGCAATGTATAAAGGATGTCCTGATACCGATGGTGATGGCATTCCTGATCCACAGGATGAATGTCCATTTGATATTGGACCACCTGCAACTAAAGGTTGTCCTGTAAAAGTTACTCAGGCACCTGTGAATACTGCTCCTGTTGTTGTTCAATTAACTCAGGAAGAACAGGAGATTATCAATAAAGTATTTAAGAATCTTCAATTTGAAACCGGCAAAGCAATTATTAAGGAAAGTTCTTATGCCTCATTAGATGAATTGGCAGGATTGCTTCAGAAAAAGCCATCCTTCAAATTAAAAATCGATGGACATACTGACAACACCGGTTCTGCATCTTTGAATAAAACATTGTCGAAGAAAAGAGCGGAAGCTGCTCGAACTTATCTCATCAGTAAAGGAGTTGATGGAGGCCGGATCATGCCAAATGGCTATGGCAAAGACCGTCCTGTGGCACCAAATACCACTGCTGAGGGAAGAGCACAAAACAGACGGGTAGAGTTCACAATCATCGAATAAACTACTGTTTTACAGAATCAAACGGGATTTCATTCAATTGAAATCCCGTTTTTGTTTTAGTGTAATATGAATCATTTATTTGGTTGTTTCAATTAAAATTCAGATTATTGTTGAATATCCTTAAAAGTCAATTATGAGTTCATTAAAGAAAGATTCCTGGGGTTCCCGGGTAGGATTGATCCTGGCGATGGCGGGAAACGCTGTCGGTTTAGGGAATTTCCTGCGATTTCCGGTTCAGGCAGTTGAAAATGGTGGTGGTGCTTTTATCATCCCCTACCTGGTTTGTTTCCTTTTGATGGGAATACCACTTTTGTGGATTGAATGGTCGACCGGCCGTTTGGGTGGAAAGCATGGACACCACTCCACTCCCTTTATCCTTGATACCATGGATAAGCGAAAATTCTGGAAGTACCTGGGTGTATTCGGAATTTTCACCAACATTGCAGTTGCGGCATATTACTGTTACATCGAGAGCTGGACAATGGCTTATGTATATCATTCCATTGCAGGAACATTCGACAGCATGAAGCAATCGGAAGTAGCTGCATTTTTCGGAAGCTACATTGATATTGGTCATTCAACAACCGGAATTCCTTACGAAGCCATAATATTTTACATTCTTTGTTTGTTACTGAACACTTTCATATTGTCTCGTGGATTAGCTGGAGTTGAAAAGGCCGCAAAAATTGGTATGCCATTGCTTATCATCTTTGGAATCTTTCTGGCATTTAAAGGTCTCACACTTGGAACATCAGGTGCTACGGCAGAACATCCGGATGCAAATGCATTTGAAGGATTGAACTTTTTATGGACACCACAATATGATTCATTAACTAATCCAAAAGTGTGGTTAGCAGCTGCCGGGCAGATATTTTTTACGCTATCGGTAGGAATGGGAACTATTCAATGTTATGCCTCTTACGTTCGTTCTAAAGATGATATTGCTTTGAATGCTGTGTCAGCAGGATTCATGAATGAATTTGTGGAAGTGGTATTAGGAAGTTTAATTGTTATTCCAATTGCTGCAGGATATTTAGGTGTTGACTGGTTAAAAGAAAATGCAGGATTCGGAATGGCATTTCAAACCATGCCTTACCTTTTTGAACAATGGGGACCTGCTTTATCGGTTATTGCCGGAGTAATGTGGTTCGGATTGTTATTCTTTGCAGGAATTACATCGTCACTTGCCATGGGTACACCATGGATGGGCTTTATGCGTGATGAATTTAAATGGGATCAAAATAAAGGAGCCTGGTCGTTTGGATTGATCACTCTTATTATGGGATTACCTACTGTTATTTATTTCCAGCAGGGTGTTTTTGACGAGTATGATTATTGGGCCGGTACTGTTTCATTAGTTGTATTTGCACTTGCTGAAACTATTTTGTTTGCCTGGATTTTTGGCATGAATAAAGGATGGAAAGAAATTAATCAGGGTGGTGACATAAAAATTCCTTCCGTTTACCGGTTTATTATAAAATGGGTAACACCATTGTTATTGTTATTTGTATTTATTGGCTCCCTAGTTACACCATTAAACAACGACTGGATAGGAGCAATTCAAAATGGCTGGGTACTCGATAATTCATCTATTATAAAACAACTCACTAATGCGGGATTAAAAGAACAAATTGCTGCTGCTACTGATCCTGCTGTTATTAAAACACTAGAAGAAAAACTTCATTATTCACTCATAGCACGATTTATGCTAGTGGCACTATTTGCAGGAATTTCATGGTTGGTTTATGTTGCCTATCAAAAACGAATTAAAGAAGGGAGAATAAAATTATGAATTCATCAGCACTAACTCTGATGGTAGTTACTATGTTAACAGTAACATCCATTACACTTTATTTCTTCTGGCTGGTATTAAAAACTCCACCAAAACAAGAGCCCGATTCTTATGTCGATAACGATGACGAATTGCGTTAAACGCAATTCGTCATTTAAACTTTTCACTTTTACTTTTCAATATTTTTCTTATGATTTTTCAAAAATTAAAATCCTTTATACGGGATTATTTTACTCTTACCACCCGTGAAAGAAATGGTGGTTTAGCACTGATGTTTATCATTCTTGTGCAAATTGGTTTTTTAGCCTGGTACAATTACTTCAAAGAACCAGATACATCCATCTTGGAAAAGCACCAATTGGTTATCATGCAGGCTGAAGAAAAATTAGCTCATCAGCAACAACAGAAAAAAGATGCATTGGATAAAAAATTCGCCGGCAACTATGAACCTGTTCCAATAAAACCTGAAAGGCTTTTTGATTTTGATCCCAACACAATTACCGATGCGGAGTGGCAAGCATTAGGTTTGTCGGAAAAGCAAACCCGCATTGTCAGAAACTATCTGAACAAAGGAGGCAAATTCCGAAAAAAAGAAGATGTTGCATCGATTTACGGAATTCAACCTGCATTGTATGAACGGCTTGAGCCGCACATCAAAATTAATACTCCGGAAAAATTATCGAATCCAATTTCATTTGAAAAGAAAACTCATCCTGCCAAAGCCAAAATAGATTTGAATACGGCAGATACTACATTGCTTTGTGAATTACCAATGGTTGGACCGGGAAGAGCCCGTATGATTTACAAATACAGAGAAGCTTTAGGTGGTTTTCATCGTAAGGAACAACTGCTTGAAGTCTTCACAATCGATAGTGCAACGTATGAAGCAATAAATAAATCTTCTGTTATATCAGTCACAGCACTCCGAAAATTAAACCTCAATCAGGATACTTTGAAGCATCCATACCTTACAAAATCCATAGCAAATGCCATAGTTTCGTATCGGAGGCAACATGGTAATTTTTCGAAACCGGAAGATGTCAGGAAAGTATTACTAATTGATAATCAACTTTATAACAAACTTGCTCCTTACCTGACAATTGAATAATTTTGCAACTTAGAAAAACCTATTTAAAGCACTATTCAGCCCTTATGGAATTTACCAGGAACGAAAATCAGGAGTTAATTGCACAAACGATTAAAAATTTTGGTGACAAACATATTCGTCCCCGATTAATGGAATGGGATGAATCGCAGGAATTTCCAATTGAGGTTTTCAAGCAATTAGGTGAACTTGGTTTGATGGGTGTAATAGTACCTGCGGAATATGGTGGATCGGGATTCGGATATTTTGAATATGTAACAGCAATCTCTGAGCTGGCAAGAATTTGTGGTTCTATCGGATTATCGATGGCAGCACATAATTCACTTTGTACCGGTCACATTCTGGCTTTTGGAAATGAAGCTCAAAAGAAAAAATACTTACCAAAACTTGCTACTGCAGAATTCATCGGTGCATGGGGTTTGACTGAAGCGAACACCGGAAGTGATGCGATGCGCATGCAATGTGTTGCGAAAAAAGACGGTGATCATTGGGTTATTAACGGAAGCAAAAACTGGATTACCCATGGTATTACAGGTGATGTGGCTGTTGTATTGGCTCGCACAGGTGAGTTACTTGACTCGAGAGGAATTACTGCTTTTGTGGTAGAAAGAGGAACGCCAGGTTTTCGTGGGGGTAAGAAAGAAAATAAATTAGGAATGCGTGCTTCTGAAACTGCAGAAATGATTTTCGAAGATTGCAGGGTACATCAGGATCAGGTATTGGGAGAAGTTGGTGATGGATTTGTGCAAGCCATGAAAGTTTTAGATGGTGGTCGTATATCGATTGCAGCCTTATCACTTGGTATTGCAAAAGGTGCGTTTGATGCTGCTCTGAAATATTCTCAGGAACGCGAACAATTTGGAAAACCTATTTCGAGTTTTCAGGCTATATCTTTCAAATTAGCCGATATGGCCACGCAAATTGAAGCAGCCGAATTATTGACTTTTCAAGCTGCTGATCTCAAAAACCGCGGACAGAAAGTAACACGCGAGTCGGCATTTGCCAAGTATTATGCATCTGAAGTTTGTGTTAGGGTTGCTACCGAAGCCGTTCAGATTTTCGGCGGTTACGGATACACCAAAGATTTTCCTGTTGAGAAATTCTATCGTGATTCTAAGTTATGCACTATTGGTGAAGGAACATCTGAAATTCAGAAACTCGTTATTGCGCGAGAACTGCTTAAGTAAAAAGCAAATTCAAAAATTTACAGATTTTTTTATTGAATTAAAATCCCTCCCATTCCGGTTGTCGGTATTTTAACCAGAATTTCTGAAGCAACTTTATTTCTACAGGGAATTTATTCCATCCTGAATGGTAACGCCATGAGCTTACGGCACTAATCGTTTTTCGTTGGGTAGGGGAAAGTTTCGTATCTGAAACTGTAGGAAAATGACCATTCAATACTGTTTCAAAATTTCGAATTTTATCGATCATGTATGGCTTGAGCCATGGAGTCAGTGGATTTCGTCGCAGATCAAAATTTTCCCAGGTAGGATTTAACCAATCTTTTAAAGTCTCCGGAAAAGAAAATCCAGCTCGTTTGGCCTCTTCGTACATTGCACTTCCTTCGGTAGGAACCGGACTATAAACATAAATTATTATTTCCGTGTCGGGGTTTACCTCTTTTACTTTTTTGATAAACAAAATATCTTCATCAATTCGTTTGTTTACTTCTTCTTCAGTTGAGGCAGGTGTTCCAAGCACAAAGGAATATTCGGGAATGATTCCAAACTTGCGGAGACGTGCAGCAAATTCCAGAATCTGAGCCCCCGTTTGCGTTCCACCTTTATCCATTTCTTTCAGAATTGCATCATTACCGGTTTCAGCACCAAAAAAAATCATGTTACAACCGGAAGCTTTCATCAGTGATAATGTGTCATCCGAATACTTCCAAAGTGTGTCAATTCTGCCTTCACCCCACCAAACCATATTCTCGTGCAACATTAATTTCGAAAAAGCTTCGGTACGTTTTTCTGAAACAAAAAAATTATTGTCGTGGAACTCTATAGCATCTCCGCCATAGGTATTTTTAAGAAACTTGATATCCTTGTATATAAGTTCTGCCGATTTCCCTTTCCATCTGGCATTGTAAATGGGTACTACAGCACAAAACGAACATGTAAACGGACAACCAAAACTGGAATGATATGCAATTGTTTTTTTTCCAAGATAAGTTTTACCTAAGTACTTATGAATCGGATAAAATTCATTCAATTTCTCATAGGGTAATGCAGGTAATGAATCCTGATCGTAGATTTCATCTTTACCCGTAACAATTACTTTACCAGCAGCATCCTTAAATATTAAATTATTTATAGATGCAGGATTGCTACCATCTTCAATTGCATTCAACAAAGCAGGAAAGGATTTATCACCTGGTCCGTTAATTATATAATCGACTACACCTGAATTAATAGCTACTTTATATTGGTTAGTTGCAAAATAACCTCCCCAGATTATTTTCACTGAAGGGAATTCTTCCCGAATGCGATAAGTATAAGGAATTGCCTGCTTCAACTGAGGACCGGGCATTACCGTACAACCGAAATAAGCAAACCTGCCTTCTTTCAGATACATTTCAATCTTGGTCCAAGGATCCTGTTCCAGATTACCATCAACAATAACAAACTCGCGAACCCCATTGATTGAAGCAGCTACCTGCAACACCGAATTCGGAATTCTTGGTTTATAATGGTTGCTTCTGGGGTTAAAAAGCAACACCGCGCCATTATAAGTATCTGATTTTAAGTTATTTGTCATTTGGGTTAGGATTATGCTAATATACGATAAAAAGCTTTGCATAGCAATTATATGTCACTACATCTAATTTTACCCTATCTTTGCAAAGCAATTAATATTGCGGACCATGGAAATTGAAAAAGAAATTAAACAGAATCTGAAATTCAGTTCAGAATATCAAAAAGTGGCAGTAAACATATTATACACCGCATCGTGGTTGAGTACACATCACGCCAATGCCTTAAAGCCATTTGGATTAACACCGCAGCAATTTAATCTCTTAAGAATTTTAAGAGGACAACATCCACAGCCGGCAACCATCAACTTATTAATAGATCGGATGATTGATAAGAGCAGCAATGCATCGAGACTGGTTGATCGTTTGCTTGAAAAAGAATTTGTTTCAAGATGTGTGAGTGAAGCGGATAAGAGGGCGGTGAATGTTACCATTACGGAGAGAGGATTAAATGTTTTAACTCAGATTGATAAGAAGTCAGAATCACTGGAACTACCATTACGAAATATCAGTGAGGAAGAAGCCATTCAATTGAATCAACTGTTAGATAAATTACGGGGCTGAAAAATGATCACAATTATATCGGGCACGAATAAAAAGAACAGTTTGTCGAGGGTAGTTGCCTCCTTGTATTACTCACGTTTACGATCAATGAATATCAACACCAGGTTTCTGGCTTTGGATGATATTCCTTATGATTTCGTAACTGATACCATGTACGATAAAAAATCACCATCCATAATTAAACTTCAGGAGCAGGTTTTCAATCCCACACAAAAATTTGTATTTGTTTTACCTGAATACAATGGAAGTATACCAGGAGTATTAAAGCTTTTGATTGATGCCTTGGATGTGAGACAGGCATTCGAAGGAAAAAAGGCAGCACTGACCGGAGTTGCAACAGGTCGTGCAGGCAATCTACGGGGGCTCGATCATATGGCATCGATACTAATTCACATGCGCGTTACCGTTATGCCCTACATGTTACCCATTTCAAGGGTGAAAGATGAACTCGATATCAAGGGAGAATTAAATAATCCGGCTACCGAGAAAGTGGTGCATGCTCATGTGAAAAGTATTCTGGAATTCTGATTATATTTTTTTATATACCTCAATCACGGCTTTTGCAGTATCACTGACTCGAACCACTGGAACAGGTTTGTATTCTTGTTTATAAGAAAGTAAAGATTTCAATGCATTTCGCATAGCCTCTTCTGATTCGCATGCATAGGCACCAACAATATTCGGCAAATAACCTGTTTTAAAACTAACAACTTTCATACCGGCAGCAAGTGCTTCCAGGAAAACATAACCTGCAGACTCAAACAATGACGGGTGTAATAAAATTTTGCTGTGAGTCATTAAATGAAGAACATCCGGTCGTGATAAACGTCCTTCCAGCAACAAACTTTTTTCGAGATGTTTATCTGCTATCAGTTTTTCTAACATACCAAACTGTGGACCTTCGCCAATAATTCTACCAGACAAGGCTGGGTAAATCTGTTTCAATTCGGCAAAAATCTTTACAAACAATTCATAATTCTTGAGAGGGATGAGAGATCCAACACCAAGGATATCGGTATGTCTTTCATCATTAAGATTTAAATTTCGAAAATCATCGGCATTAATTCCATTAGGAATAACTTTAACATTTGTTATGTTGAAATGGGAAGTCAGTTTTTCTGCTGCAAAATCAGAGACAGCAATAATATTCAGCGACTTTGGCTTAATATACTTCATGTACTTATTAGAAGGCAAAACATCCTGACCCATTGCGTGACAAACTAGTTTAGCTCCGGATAACTTTGAAATCCATTTTCCTACCAGCGTACATTCATTCAACCAAAAAGCATGTACAATATCGATTGGAGTCTGGTGGTGCAACTTTCTGAGGAACTTCATAACCGACAACCAGGTTTCCCATTTGCCGGGAAACTTTTTATTGGAACCACCGGCCGACCAGCATGGGATTCCATGCCAAGTATAGCTTCCAGGATTAAACGGGTATTGAAAAGAAACAATTTGTAAATTAACTGCATCACAGTGCTGTTGATGCAATTCCAGAATCAGCGACTGCAGAGGTGGTATACAAGTAGTATCCTCTTCAGAAATCGGGAATCCCGGCGTTAATATCACTACATTCTTTTTCATAATCAGTTGATCCGTAGTTTCAAAACAACATATGGATCAAATTCAACAGATAGCTAAAGATACAAAAGAACCAATTAAAATACCATGCATTAAACAACGAAATAGCTGAAATAAATTGGGAATATCACAATTCTTCTATTTCTGCATGGACTTAGCATTCAAAAGAGTTTCGGAAGGCCCGGAAAAGCAAGCCATAAAAAATGCTGCAGGCAGGTAAAAAAGAGCTGCAATTTTATCGGTGTCAAGGAAATTATTGAACAAACTATGCACAGTGAGTGAAGTAAATCCGATTAGCATTGCATATGCCATTGGCCTTTTAAGAACATGGATAACATGGAAGGCGCGTCGATAGGTGAGCAATATCAATATTAGAAATGAAATAGCTGCAAAAATTCCTGATTCAGAAAGTATAAGTAAATATTCATTGTGGGCGGTACCTCCTCTTCCCTTTCTTATATTATAGGGATTACTAACAGAAATTTGGGTCATCTCATATTCCCGTTGAAACGGAAAATACACAAACTGATAAGTGCCGGGGCCAAAACCGGTTAATGGCTTTTCTTCAAACATGCGCCAGGCACATAACCACCTGTTCAAACGTTCAGCATTACTTTCATCGTTTGAAATACTGACCACCGAAATAGTTTGATCTTCCAAAGTAGCATTTCTGGCATTGGAATCGGCCTTTATAGATTTAGCGGAATAAAGGAGGCTATCAGAATTAAATAATATCAATACGAAGGCAGTTCCAATCAGTAAAATAAAATATTTGAAGTTTAATCCGAATCTTACAAATGCAGCTAACAGCAAAGCAATCACAAAACTCAACAATGCAGCGCGAGATGAGGAAACCATAAGGGCTATGATCAGTGCCAGACCAAGAATCCAATACACCCATGCACTTTTACCGTTATAATTGGTTGATATAAAAACGAAAGGAATAACAAAAACTAAAAAGGCGCTGTAAATAGTATGATCTCTGAAAAATGGTTCAGTTACATAATTGGCAATTCCCTTTGCAAAATCAAATTGTGCGTGGGAAATAAAAATAATCACAGCAACAATTGCAAGTGTAAAAAACAATCCATTAAACAAATGTGTTGGCTGAACAGACTTCCTAAAGAAAAGGAATCCGCCACCTAGAAATGCTATAGCATAGATACTTTTTATTATAAATGCCTTCACAGAAACCATAAACATTTCAGAGAACAAAACCGTAGCAGCAGTTGCAATTAGAAAAAAAACAAGCCACCAGATTTCAGCTTTATCAAATAAACTGCTAAAATCACCAGGTCTCCTTATCCAATGAATGAAAACCCCGAAAGCAACAGATGCCACAATAATTTCAGAGGGAAATTGCAAGGTAGTCTCTCCGGAAATAGGAAGCAAAACTGAAACAGGCAAAGAAAACAACAACAATGGGTAGACTTTTTCAAAACCAGTATAAGAAATCAATATTCCGGCACTCACAATAAACATAAATGCCATAAAAAAAATGAAATAGCCCGGATACTTCCATAAAACAAAAGTTGTGATTACCAGAAATATGGCAGCTAAAAAATGTAGACTGTATTGTTTTACCGAGACCATCATGGTCATGATTTAACAGATGACAGAAAGTCTTTAAACCTGCTATTAATAACAACCAACAAGCAAGCCATAAAAAACCCACCAATTGCTCCGGCCAAAACAATAATCCATCGCACAGGAAAAGTTTTCTTATCTGGAATATCTGCCGGAGAAATTACAAAGCTGGAAGGAACCTGGTTACTCAATCCAACCAAGGCCTGATCGTAGGAAAGCTGAATTGTAGACATTTGTTGAAGCTTTGATTCGTAAAAATAAAGCAGCTCCAAATTAGCTGTCCGTTGATTTCTTCTGGCTTCCTGAATCAATTCTTTCAGATCGAGTTGTTCTTTAAGTTGCTCCATTGAATTCCTTTTGGTGAAGGTAGTTCCGGAAGCAACAGGCTTGCCATAGGTCTTATTTAATTCTTCAGCAATTTTATCGGTGCTAAACGACAATTCAAAGAGACTCTTTTCCAAAGAACGCACAGCTTCGGTGAGTTTGCCCTTGATGATAGATGACCTCAAAGCATCACCGGTGGCAACTATGAAATCAGCCATAGCAGCAGCCTGCATTGGATCCTTATCTAGTACTGAAATACTTATTGAATTAAACCGGGTACGGTCAATTTTCACATGATCATCATAAACTTTATATAGCTTATATTTTTTATCCGATATCGTCGTATCGATTTCATAATGTTGATAAAGTTTGAACTTAACAATTACAGAATCGCGAACAACGGAGGAGCGGAGTAATTGAATTTGTTCATCGATTTCCTTATCCGAACCAAATCGTGCATCTCTTTCGATCAACATTCGGTTCGAGTTGGTTGCTGGGGGATAAATAATAACTTCCGACTGATATAACGGAGTAAGGAAAAACGGAGCAGAGAACACTCCGCAGCAAATTACAATGATAATCGAAAATATAAAAATGAAAAATCGGTGCCGGTAAAGCAGTTTCAACACCTCATTATTTGTATTTGATGCTGATTCCATTTTTCAATTATAGTTACCGCCAAAATAAAATCAGCGGAAGGTGATTCTAGAAAGTTAAACTTGCACCAATTCCAGGCAAAACCGGCAATTGATCCACTCTTTCATTCGTGATACGATCCACATAAAATACATTCGAGCGGTTGTATGCATTAATTACACTGGCCGTAACCTCCAAATTAGAGTTTTTACCAACCATGAATGTTTTCTTGAGGGAAACATCCAGGCGGTGATAATATGGTAAGGTTCCTTTATTCAACTCACCATAAATAATTCCAAGTTGACCGTTGTCATCAGTTGGGTCGACATTAATACCACCTGTGAAGTCAAGGTATTCATAGAATCCCTGAGTTTGTGTAAAAGGAAATCCGGAACCGAGATTCCATCGGGCATCAAACTGCCAGTTCAACTTCTTGCCAAAAGTATAAGAACCAACAAGGTTCACGTTATGGCGACGATCAAAGTGAGGAATATATTCTCGTACTTCATCTTCACGGGTTACAAATCCAAGTGAATAAACTGCCCAGAAGTAATATCTTTTGTAATCATATTTCAATGTTACATCAACACCTTGTGCAGTTCCTGTTTCAATGATGTAATCAGTTCTCAAAATTTCAGGCTCGGCGGAATTGGCGGCAACATCTTCAAATAATTTATCACGATTTATATTTGAAAGCTGCGTGAACTGCTTAATATAAACTTCAGCATTCAAAGATAAGTGATATGGCAAATCGATTTCAGCACCTGCAATTCCGTGAATTGCTTTCTGAAGTCTTGAATCAACAGCATCACCACGATAGGTATCAGGTAAATTTTCCGGGCCGGAAAGGAATCCATAGAATAAATTCACTACATCGCGATCGGAAACAGTACTGATCAGATTTTGAGCATACATACCACCTGCCAGTTTCAAACGAATACTGTTACTAACGTTATACTTGGCACCAAATCGAGGCTCAAGAGAAAGTTCCGAAAGCGAAGCATAGTAGTGGAAACGCATTCCCGGTTCAAGAACCAGCTTGCCCAGAACTTTTTTGTAATTAATATAACTTCCTAACTCGGTAGTATTTTCTTCCTGTTCAACTTTAGTACCTAAGAAATTATAAAATTCGAAATCGGTTTTGAATCCTAATGCTTCCAAACCATATTTTATCTCATCTTTATTAATGAAATAAGTGAAATTCAATCCGATATTAAATCCGTTAATAAGACTGCTTCTCGGGCGTGAATCGGCTTCAGTAAGTTTTATTTTGTATTGCGAAAAGGCGAAGTTACCATCGAGTAATACTGCAGAATTTCCGGGAACAATTACAAAGCTTGAACCAAAACCATTCGAATTCCATTTGTAATCAGAAACACCTCTGTATTTAGCCTGATCGTTGAAACTGAATCCGAAAACATTTAATTTACTACCATTGGAATTGTTGGTTACAAACTTTGCATATAAATCATTAAAGCTGTAAGGCAATCCATTTTCATTCACATAACTGTAAAGTTGTTTTGATGTTTGATCGAGGTAGGAAGTTTTACCGGAGATCACGAATGAAGCATCTCCTCCCCCTTCAACTTTTGATTTTTTAATTGGTCCTTCAAGAAGAAGTTTAGATGTAAATGGATTGGCAGAAATTTTTCCTGCGAAACGTTTTTTATTTCCATCTCTGGTCTTAACATCCATGATAGACGAAATTCTACCACCATATTCCGCACCAAAACCACCGGCATAAACATCGGCATTACGTATGATATCGGTATCGAAAACAGAAAATAATCCGATAGAGTGAAATGGATTGTAGATTACCATTCCATCGAGCAATACTTTATTCTGAATAGGTGTACCACCGCGAATATAAAGCTGACCACCCTGATCACCTGAGAATACCACACCTGGCAATACCTGTAAATATTGCACCAAATCTGGCTCACCACCTACTGAAGGCAATTGTTTAAGTTCTTTGGGAGTAATCTTCGTTACCGACATTTTCACCTCTGATCTTTGCTCCTGCTTTTCGGCAGATATATCAATAGCTTTCAGATTAACTGTTCGCTTTACCAAATATAACTTCTTAGTAATAATTTCATTTGCTGCAACAGTAATTGGAGTTACCAGCGTATCAAATTCAATTGATGAAACTACCAGATTGTAATTTCCGGGCGGCACTTTAGTTACTGAATAATATCCGTTCACATCTGTTGCTGCGCCATAAGTGGTGCCACTCAGATAAACGTTGGTAAATAAAACGGGTTCTCCATTCTCTTTGTCATATACAAAACCACGGATAGTTCCGGTTTGTGCGTATGACATTGAAGTTATCAGAAGTAGGATTGAAATGAAAAAAGGTAAGTGTGTGCTGGAAATTCTGCGCATATACATTGTTTTTATTTTTTCATGCCGGATAATTCCAGCAATACATCATATTCGTTTTGTGTTAAAGGCATTACCGACAATCTGCCGATACGCACCAGAGCAATATCTTTTAACCGGGCATCAGCCTTAATAGTCTTTAAAGAAACAGGGGTCTTCAAAGTCTTAAACGGTTTTAGATCCACTGCTACCCATCGTTCATCGGTAGTTGTTGGATCCTGATAGGATTCTTTGATCACTTTAGCAATGCCAACAACTTCGAGTCCGACATTACTGTGATAATACATCACAGGATCGCCCTTTTTCATGGAATTTAAATGAATCCTGGCTGCATAATTCCGAACCCCACTCCAGCACGATTGACCATCTTTCAGGAATTCCTGCCAGGAATAAACGGTAGGTTCTGATTTTACAAGCCAATAATTCATTTAGTCTTATTACTCTAATTTAAAGGGACGGCAAAGTAATGAAAATTCTCAATCAAATAGGGGGGCGCAATTACAAAAAAGTTAAACGATACCTATTGTATCTATTTATATATCAATATCTTATGAATGTAATTAAAATTTTACCTTAATTTGAACCTGCATATTATTGCGTGCGGCTTGCTTATTACCTTTAAGGATCGTCAATTGCCGGGCTATTTGTAATTCCAAAATCGTTCAAAAACATATATTAAAACTAACCACTTATGAAAAAAACCATTCTATTGTTTGCGCTAGCCCTTATTGGCTACACGACGTATGCTCAAAAGCATTCTTGTTGCCAACCTGCTGCCACTGAGGCATTTGCGATGCTAGGAGCAAAAAGCGACTTTCAATCGGCACATTTAGCGCCGGAACCCATTTCATTTGAACCAACTAGAGGTAAAATGATAACTTTCAAAACCAGTGATGGTAAGGATGGAAACGCCTTTCAGGTAAATAGTGCTTCTCAATCAAACCACTACTTGTATGTATTTCATGAGTGGTGGGGATTGAATGATCACATTAAAAAAGAGACGGAAGAACTGGCTGCTGCATTACCGGGAGTTAATGTAATTGCAGTGGATTTATACGATGGAAAAATTGCAACCAATGCAGAAGAAGCAGGAGCTACCATGCAAGCAGTCCGCAAAGAGCGTGCTGAAAGTCTTATTTTAGGTGCCTATGAAATCGCAGGAAAAAGTGCTTCCATTCAAACAATTGGCTGGTGCTTTGGTGGCGGATGGTCGTTGCAGGCTGCCATGCTTGCCGGCACTAAAAATATTGGTTGTGTAATGTATTATGGAATGCCGGAAAAAGATGAAAATAAACTCAAAGCTCTAAATGCACCTGTATTGGGAATATTTGCAACTCAGGATGGATGGATCAATAAGCCTGTTGTTGATGCATTTGAAACACAAATGAAGCAATTGAATAAAGCAGTTACCATCCACTGGTATGATGCTGAACATGCTTTTGCAAATCCCAGTAATCCGAAATTTAATAAAGATGCAGCGTCAGATGCTATGGCAAAATCTATTGCATTTATAAAATCAAATTTCCTGCAGAGATAATTAGCCTGTAGAAAATAAAAAAGCCTGATCAAAACAACTGATCAGGCTTTTTTTATGTAAAGGATATTTCAATTCCATACAAAAGAATATGCAGCAAAATTTATTTTAGTGGCAGAGTAACTGCTGATTCCCCAAATTTTCTTTTGCGATTTATTGGTTGCATAATCTAACTGCACCGGTTCACTATTAGGTACCGGACTGCCATACTCGAGAATCCTGCCATTTTTAAAATCTTCATAAATCAAAACGAGTGCACGGTTATAGTAAACAACGACCTGTCTTTCGAGATCAATGAGTAACATTTTACATTTATTACTCAACCGATCACTGAACCAGAGATCATCTTTTTTGAGTGCCAGATATGTTTTTCTGTTCCCTACTTTACGAATAAAATTATATGCATACTGATAAATATAACCATTCGAATAGTTCAGATACAAATTATAGGAATAATCAAATCGGGTATAATAAAAATCCTGAAGATATTCCCGGTTATTATAGAAGGTAGGAACGGATCCTATTTCAAAAAATTTATACCAATGGTTCTGCAGGATGAACCAATCTTCCGGTTTATTGTATGGCAATTTTTCCATTGCAAAATTCCGGTATGAATAACGATAAATTGTTTTTTCTTCGTTATCCATTATCAGCAAATTGTCGTTTTCATCAAACTCCATATTTCGAATACATCCTTTATATTCGAGCTTAAGGCTATCGGTCACCTTACCATTTCTGATAAAATAAACGACAGGTCGGTTGCAGGAATTAAATGCAATTACTTCTTCTGAATTCACTGCAATTTTAAAGTTGAACTGACCGTCACCCATAATTAAATTTCGGGGAATTGAAAACAACTCCTCTTTAACAAGTTGAGCATTGATGGAGGATACTCCACACAAAACAGAAACCAGCAGACAAAATAATTTATTCATAATAATAGTGCGGGTGCAAATTTAAGAAAGGTTCAGACAGTAAAAGGTGACTTTATCAACAAACATTATAAAGCTTTTATTCATGACATAAAAAAAGCCCTGACTACTGCCAGGGCTTTATAACTATATTGTAAATCAATTAACTGCCAGAAATTTCAGTTGCCGGATCTACCGGAAATTTCTGATGAGAAGGTTGATGAACAGGTTGTTTCTTTAATTTCAGTTTGAATCTTTCAGAAATCAGATACATAGCAGGAACCAACACCAGAGTAAGGAATGTCGCAAAACTTAATCCGAATATCATGGTCCACGATAAAGGTCCCCAGAAGGCAACACTGTCTCCACCGAAGAAAATGTGTGGATTTAACTCCGTAAACAGCTTCACGAAATCGATATTAAGTCCTACCGCCAATGGAATCAGTCCTAACATTGTTGCTGTAGCAGTCAGCAATACCGGAGTCATTCTTGTTTTACCGGCTTCAATAATTGCCTCACGTAACTCCATACCCTGTTCACGAAGGAGGTCCGTAAATTCAACCAGCAGAATTCCATTTCGCACCACAATTCCGGCCAATGCAACGATACCGATACCTGTCATCAGAATCGACATTTCCATACCGGTAATTGCATAACCCAACAATACTCCAATTAAACTGAAAACAATTTCAGTAAGAATAATCAGAGGCTTACTTACAGAATTAAATTGGGTTACCAGAATCAAGAAAATCAAACCTAATGAAATTAATAAGGCTGTTCCGAGGAAAGACATAGTTTCCTGCTGCTCTTGTTGCTGTCCGGTCATATCAATGGTAACACCCTCCGAGAATTTATAATCCTTTGCAGCTTCCTGTACTCTAGGCACAACTTCATTTTCAGAAAATCCTGTCAGAATATTAGAATATAAGGTAATTACACGTTTCTGATTTTTTCTTTTAATACCGGCATAAGTTGACGAATACTTAATATCAGTAAATGCAGAAAGTGGCACCTGACGAACCATACCTCCCATATTCATATCACGATAAGTGATCTTCATATTTCTGAGCTGATCAATATTATCTCGCTGTTCTTTTTGCAAACGTAATTGAATTTTATATTCGTCATTGGCATCTCTGAATTTGGAAACTTCTTTACCAAATAGAGCCGTTCTTAATTCAGAACCAATTTGTCCGGTAGAAATACCTTCTCTGTTGGCTCTTTCCCTGTCGATATTGAATACAATTTCAGGTTTATTATTCTGAAGATCTGTTTTCAGTTCTTCCACACCGGGAATTTGTAAAGAGTCGAGATATTTTTTCAATCCTGCGGAAGCGCTTATCAGATCTTCGAAATTATCGCCACTAATTTCAAGATTGATTGGTTTACCAACTGGTGGTCCACCTTGCTCCTGATCAACTGAAATTTCAACTCCCGGAACTCCTTTGATTTCTTTTCGGATTTTAGCAAGGTAATCTTTTGTAGAAACTCCGTTGCGCTTTCCAAATTCAACAAATGCAATCGACACTTTCGACCGATTTGGATAAGTAGCAAA
Source organism: Bacteroidia bacterium (assembly GCA_016788065.1). Classification (GTDB taxonomy): domain Bacteria; phylum Bacteroidota; class Bacteroidia; order AKYH767-A; family OLB10; genus JADKJB01. The sequence goes on from JAEUTI010000021.1 coordinate 33,265, forward strand.
ATCATTCTCTGCCGGATCGGTAACACCAACTGCGACATTCGAAATAATTGAAGATACAATTGGATTGTCTGCACCGACTACTTCGGTAACTCTTTTTTCCACAATTTGAGTTATACTATCTGTATAAGCCTGATCGGTTCCAACAGGTAAGGTCAGATAAACATAAATAAAATTCGGCTCAGCTGTCGGGAAGAAACTTACTCCCGGAGCACGAGCTATTAATAGCATGATGGTAAGTACAAATAAACCAAGTACGCCCATCAACAAACTCCAGGGACGATCGAGTGCCCATGAAAGGAACTTTTTATACCTGTTAGTGAATGCAGGCCATAAGCGTTCCTGGAATGTTTGTATAGCTTTTACCATCCACAATTTATAGAGTGTAAATAGCAGGAATAAAGTGACAAAGAAATTACCAAGTCCGAAATTACCGCCTATATATGATAACAATGCCAAAGCACCCAAAACCACACCTGCAATCAATAAAGATCTTTTACGCTTTTGTTTATCAACCACGAATTCATCGGGCTTCATGAAACTAACTGCGAAAACCGGATTTATAATATAGGCGACAAGGAGCGAGGCTGTTAAAGTTATAATAAGTGTGATTGGCAGGAAGAACATAAACTCACCGATTACACCTTTCCAGAATGCGAGTGGAACGAAAGGAGCCAGCGTAGTCAGTGTTCCTGAAAGCACAGGCATAAACACCTCCCCCGTGGCTGTCTTGGCGGCATTAACAATATTAACCTTCCCATTATTAAAAATTCGATGGGTATTTTCGATCACAACAATTGCATCGTCGACTACAATTCCTAAAGCAAGAAGGAATGAAAACAATACAATCATGTTCATTGTAAATCCGATTGTTGGCATAATAAGGAAAGCAACAAACATCGAAAGTGGTACAGAAAGGGCAACAAATAATGCATTGGTTGCTCCCATAAAGAACATGAGCAATATAGTTACCAGAATAAATCCGATAATGATGGTGTTAATCAAGTCGTGTAGGGTAACACGTGTTTGATTCGACTGATCACCGGTGATTGTAATTTTTAGATCACGAGGGAACTCATCCATTTGCATGGTGGAAACAATCTCCTTGATTTTATCGGATGCTTCAATCAGGTTCTCACCACTTCTTTTAACTACATTCAGAGTAATTACATTCTTACCATAAAGTCGGGCATAACTTTCCTGTTCCAGGAATCCATCTTTAATTTCCGCAATATCTTTCAAATAAATTGGTGCACCTTCAGTAGAAACGACTACCAGATTCCGAAGTGTTTCTACATCCTTAAATTCGCCTTTCACACTTACAGATCTTCTCAGACCATCCATTGCAACGGTACCACTTGATATGGTTAGATTCTCGAAACCAATTGCATTTTCGATATCCCGCATAGAAACTCTGGCAGCCTGAGCTTTGTACATGTCAACGTTCACCTGAATTTCTCTTTCAAGAGCTCCTACCATATCGACACGGGTAATTTCCTTCATCGATTCGATACGATCCTTCAGGTCGTCGGAATATTCTTTCAGCTTATCAAGTGGATAATCGCCGGCGATATTGATATACAAAATCGGAATATCAGAGAAATTAATTTCCTGAACATTCGGATCAGTTGGTAAATCAGTTGGAAGATCATTACGAGCTTTGTCGACTGCATCTTTTACCTTTTGCTTGGCAACGGCAACATCCACATCGGTATTAAACTCAACGATGATATTGGAGAAATCCTGAAGCGAATTCGAAGTAATTTTCTTCACTCCGGAAATCGATTTCATTTGCTTTTCGAGTGGCTTAGAAACCAGATTCTCCATATCTTCGGGAGAAGTACCGGGGTAAATGGTAGAAACAAATACCTGAGGAACCACAATATCGGGGAAGTTCTCTTTCGGTAATGCGTTATATGTTGCGAGCCCGGCAAGGGTAATGATAATCGTAAGTATATAAATACTGGTGCGATTATCAATTGCCCAACTTGAAGGTTTAAACTCTTTAAATTTATCGATCATAAATTATATTTTTAGAAAAGTCAGTATTATTTCGTTCTTACTTCTTCACCATCATTCAAATCTCTGTAGCCGGTAGTAATAACAACATCACTGTCATTTATTCCTGACAATACCTCAGCATGACCGTTGTAGATAAGACCGATCTCCACATTCTTTCTCTTCGCAATAAGCTTATTTCCCTCTTGTACAGCAGACATCAGGTAATAACCATCTCCTGATCTTTGTAACAAATCAACAGGAACAATCATAGCTTGTTCATTTTTGTAATCAACAATTTTCATGACAACAACCATGTTTGGTGTTAATCCTGTTTCAGAGGAGCTAACTGGAACTTCCACATTGAAAGTACGGTTAAGCGAATTAATCATCCTTGAAGAGAAACCAACTTTAGTAGAAATTTCTCTTTTCAAATCAGGGAAGTAAAGAATTACATCATCACCTTTATTAATTTTTCCGGCATAAGACTCACCCACTTCACCTTTAACCTTAAGATTTGAAAGATTCACAATTGAGAATACAGGAATACCCGGTGTAACAGCTTGTCCGATTTTAATTCCAACATTATCAACTGTACCATTAACAGGAGCTTTTATTCTCGTAAGATCGAGTTGCTCATTCATGCTGGCCATTCTCTTTTCGAGTGATTCTTTATTATTCTTTGCAGTCAGGTATTGGATTTCACTACCAATTTTCTGATCCCAAAGATTTTTTTGCTTGTCGTATACATTTTTAGCAAAGCTGTATTGTGTTTCGACCTCAGCCAAGGTTTGTTTCAGAATCTGATCATCTAAAACAGCCAGCACCTGACCTTTAGAAACTTTGTCGCCTTCTTTCACCAGAATAGAATTCACTATTCCCTGTGAGCGGGCACTTACATTTACGCTTTCGTCGCCATCAACTTTAGCCTGAACTTCCACATAGTGACGGAAAGGGGCTTTAGCAATTGGTGCTGCCACCACAAGCCGGCTTCCACCTTTTTCAGGATCAGCAGCCTTAAGTTCATCCCGCAGCGTGCGGATTTTGTCATTAATTTCTGTTTGTTGTTTAATTAACTGATCCAATTCGGCTTGTTTGTCGCCGGCCTGACCACCGCCACAAGCGGCAATAAACAATGATGTAATAATTACTGCAAGTATAGATTTCATAGAATTATGATTTGAAAATAGTAAGTGAGCTGTTATTAATATTTTATAGTTCCGGAAGCTTTATCCAGTTCAATTTTAGAGATAATAGTTTCGAGTAATGCTGTGTAATAGTTGGCTTCCGCTTCCCGAAGAGATGTTTCAGCATCCACTACTTCAAGATTTGAACCAACACCCTGTTCATATTTAATTTTAGAGACCCGGGCAATTTCACGTGCCAGTTCTCTGTTTTTCTTTTGCGTTTCCAGGTTGTCGATGTTATTTTTCAATCCGGTAACTGCATTATTAAATTCCAGTTTTATTCCCTGCTCCAGTGCATAAAATGCATTTTCAACTTTCAACTGTGCCAATTTTGCTTGTTTGGTTTGAGCATATTTCTGAAATCCACCGAATATAGGAACAGAAAGAGATGCACCGATAATTGCAGTTGGATACCATTTATAATCGGTATTGAAAATATTAAATTCGTTTCTGGATGCATTGGCACTTACATTTCCAAATAATACTAAACTCGGTAATCTCGAAAACTGATTTTTCTTTACATCAAGTTCGGTAAGGCGGTGCTGTGTTTCGAGAATTGAGTACTCAATACGACTCGAGACCTGAACACTATCGGTATTGATGACTGCAATATCAGGCATAACATCATCAATTTTTTCTGTCAGTGTAATTGGAGTTTTTAAATCCATTCCCATTTGAAATTTCAACAACAAATAGCTGTTTTCAACGACACGCTTTGTCTGATTTCTGGCGCTTTCTAGCAGATTATAATTTAATTCGACTCTATCGTAATCGATTTTCTCTACAAAACCATTATCGAACAATGCTTTGGTATCGCTTTTTAATTTGGCAATTCTTTGAATATCGCTTTCAAGTTGTTTGAAACGCTCTTCAGCAACCAGCACAAAATAATATGCTTTGCTAACATTAACAGCAACATCAATTTTTGATTGCTGTAGTCCTTTGCGGGATAAGTCTGCATAAGTACGTGATGCCTGAAGTCCTACCAGATACGACCCATCGAATAATAATTGCGACGCACTCAATCCGGCGGATGCAGAATAATTTTGACCGAACTGCACCGGTGCATAGGTTCCGGGTTCACCGCCAAAGAATTCACCTGGCACAAATGAAGTCGGGATTTCAATAAATTTATTGATGTCGGCACTACCTTTTACCTGCGGCAATCCAACACCTATTAGTTCATTGATTTTTGCCTGCGCAATCTGTGTTTCAATCTGTGCATTTTTTACATTGGTTTCATTTTTCAATGCATACTCAATTGCCTGTTGAACCGTAAATCCGCTGCCGGCCGGAGTTTGTGCAGTTACGGTTTCGCTCAACACGAATGTTGAAAGCATCATTCCGAATGCTGCCAGATTTTTTTTATTGAAGGCTATTCTCATAAAAACAGTGTTTATTCTTCTTCTGTAATTTGTTTGTACTTATTAATTAATTTATGCCCTTTAATAGTTGTTATTCCATGTAAAAAATGATCGAACAGAATTATGTGCAAGGTTGCAAAGTTGTACTTGTCTGGTGGAAAAATTTCCGGATTAAATCCCATTTCCACCTGTTCAATCCGCAAACGCGCCAATACCGGAATATTGATGTCTTTGCGATATAATCCCTGACGAATTCCTTTATGAAGATTTTCTTCAACCATCTTCATCATATTCTGCTCCTTGAAATCGCGGAACATTTTCCAAACTGCAGGATGGTATTTCTGCATGTCATAAAATAAATTGGGATTCATTTTAGTAAACATCGATTCCATATGCTTCATCAACTGCATAATTTCATGAATGGCATCAGTTGACTGCACTGCTATATCCTTGAACAAACATTCTCGGGATAACAAATCGTGACTACAACATTGCATCACCATATCGTTTTTATCACGGAAATGCTGATACAAAGTTTTCTTCGACATGGCCAAATGTTTCGCAACATCATCCATGGTTATACTGCGAATCCCAAACTTGTAAAACAACTCTCTTGCCGACCCTATTATCCGCTCTTCTGCTTCTGTTTTCATTTCGGGCGCAAAACTATGGAAACTTTTTTCGTGCGCAAAGTTTCCGTCAAAAATATTCTACAAGAAATTGATTGTCAGCGACAAAAATTTTATTTTTCGCTGAAAAACAAGATGTTAAGTGAAAATTAAGAGTCTAAGTTTTGTAAAAAGTAGATTATTTTGTTGACTTGAAAATCAAATAATTACCTTGCTAATGGACAGTCTCTTTCACAATTTTACCCTTTTCATATAAAACTGTCTTCAACAAGGTACCCCGGTCATCATAACTTTTCCACGAACCGGTTTCCAAATCATCAGCATATTGGCCTTCAGTTTGCATTTTGCCGTTGTAGTAAAAAGTTTTGGCAGGCCCATCCAGCTTACCGGCTTTATATTCATACTCTATAGTAATCACCTCACTTTGATTATACCATCTGGAAATGCCATCTCTCAAACCATTTTTATAGTTTGCTTCTTCCTGACGGAATCCATTATCATAATAGACTGTTTTCAATCCGTCGAGTTTTCCATTCACAAAATAATCAGATGACCGCTTTATCCCGCCAAAGCGGTATTGTACTCTTTTGCCATGCAGCACACCTTCTTTATAGTTTTCTTCCAGCTCCAAACCACCGCCATCACCAAACTTCAAAAAGATTCCATCCGGTATATCGTTACGAAATTCCTGAACCGAGGTAATAGTACCCTTGGCATTGTAATTCCGGAATACCCCTTCTTTTTTACCATTCAACAAATGGCCGGCACTAATAATGATATCGTTGGCATCTCGAACTTCAAAATGCACCAGACTTTTCACCCGGCTATCATTTGTGAAAGTGGTGTCGAATGGTGTTGCAACTGCACTAAATTGGCTGCAAAAGCTAAATAAGATGCTGATGATCACTAAGTTTTTCATAATTGAACGAATTTACAGACTACAAATGTGAAAAATTGGCGGTTCATTTGCAAAGGCAGGAACAGGATTGCAGGAATGTTTATCTTTGTACTTTGAACACAAAGCTATGAAACTGAATAATTACGATGCCATTTCCCCTGTTGATGGCAGATACCACAAAAATACTGCTGAACTCGGTCCTTTTTTCTCTGAAGCGGCATTGATCCGTTACCGGATTAAAGTTGAAGCAGCTTACTTTCTGGCTCTTTGTAATATTCCATTACCCCAATTAAACACAGTTTCTGCAGATGCTAAAAAAGCACTTGAAAAGCTGGTGAACGGCGAGACTCCAATTGATATTGAAGCGGTCAAAGCCATTGAAGCGGTTACCAATCATGATGTGAAGGCTGTAGAATATTACATCAAACAAAATTACGAATCCATGCTAGGACATGCTTCGGAATTTATTCATTTTGGCCTTACATCACAGGATATCAATAACACCGCCATTCCTTTGGCAACTAAAGATGCAGTTGAACAAATCATGTTGCCGGTGCTTGACCAATTACGCAGCAAACTTGCATCCTTAGCTGAAGAATGGAGAACTATTCCTTTACTTGCTCATACGCACGGGCAGCCTGCATCTCCAACAGGCTTGGGAAAAGAAATCGCTGTTTTTGTGGAGCGTCTTGATTCGCAAATTGCTCAATTGAAACATATTCCCTGGTCTGCGAAATTTGGTGGTGCAACAGGAAATTTCAATGCACATTATGCAGCTTATCCTCAAATCAATTGGGTAACATTCGGTAATGAATTCGTTTCTTCATTGGGATTACACCGATCACAGATTACAACTCAAATAGAGCACTACGATAATCTCGCAGCACTATTCGATTGTTTTAAAAGAATAAATACCATTCTGGTAGATTTATGTCGCGATATGTGGACTTATATTTCCATGAACTACTTTACACAACAAGTAAAAAAAGGTGAAGTAGGATCGAGCGCCATGCCACACAAGGTTAATCCGATTGATTATGAAAATGCGGAAGGTAATTTTGGAATTGCAAATGCCGTATTTGAACATTTGTCGGCTAAACTTCCGGTTTCCCGTTTACAACGCGACCTGACCGATTCTACCGTATTGCGGAATGCCGGAGTTCCATTTGCTCATTCACTCATAGCATTAAAGTCTTTGCTTCGTGGTCTAGATAAAATTACCGTTAACACAGCCACTATTGCTGCTGATTTGGAAAATAATTGGGCAGTTGTTGCAGAAGCCATACAGACTATTCTGCGAAGGGAAGCCTATCCAAATCCTTATGAAGCATTAAAAGATCTGACCAGAACAGGATCCAAAATCACGAGCGAAACATTGCACAACTTTATTGCAAGCTTGAATGTCAGTGATGCCATAAAGCAGGAACTAATGCAATTTTCACCTTCCACTTATGTTGGGATGGCAATGAAATTTGATCAGAAATAATTTACTTTCTAAAACAGTTTTTGCACAGTTCAAAATTTGCTAAATGAAAGTATCAGGTTTTACATTCATCCGAAATGCAGTCAAATTTGACTACCCGATAAAAGAGGCAATCTTATCGATTTTACCTCTATGCGATGAAGTGATTGTGATGCTGGGACAGTCAGAGGATGGCACCAGAGAATTGCTTCAATCAATTTCTGATAACAGAATAAAAATAATTGATAGCACCTGGGATGATTCTCTACGTGAAGGCGGTAAAGTACTGGCTGATGAAACAAATAAAGCATTGAGTCACGTAGCTGCTGATTCTGACTGGGCATTTTATATTCAGGGTGATGAAGTATTGCATGAGCATAGCTATGAAGCCATTAATGATGCTTTAAAAAAATATAAGGATGATAGTAATGTAGAAGGTTTGCTTTTCAATTATCGTCACTTCTACGGATCGTACGATTATGTTGGAAATTCCAGAAAATGGTATCGTAAGGAAATCAGGGTTATCAAGAATGATAAAACCATCAAATCGTACAAAGATGCTCAGGGATTTCGTAAGAATGGCAAGAAATTAAAAGTAAAGCCGGTTTATGCTTTCATTCATCACTATGGTTGGGTAAAGCCACCAAAAGCCATGCAGGAGAAACAGAAAGAGTTTCACAAGATGTGGCATGATGATAAATGGGTGGAAGCAAATATTCCGAAATCGGATGAATTTGATTATTCTAAAATTGATTCCCTTGCAGTATTCAGAGGAACACATCCTGAAGTTATTAAAGAGCGAATCAAACGGCAGAACTGGAAGTTTACTTTTGATCCTACCACTAAGAAAATGCCGTTGTTAACTTCATTGCTCCATGGTGTGGAACAATTTACAGGTTGGCGTCCGGGGGAATACAAAAACTACAAAATAATTTAGTTTAAACCAGGTCGTAGCCTTCCGACAATACATCCGCAAGATGCATTACTTTGAGTGGGATATTATTTTTATTGATATATCCTTCAAGGTGCATCAGGCAACCCATATCTGTTGATATTGCTACTTCGGCACCGGTTTTAAGAATTTGTTCGACTTTCTTCTCGGCCAGTTTCACAGCAATTTCTTCAAACCTTGTAGCAAAAACACCACCCCAGCCACAACAGGTTTCCGTATCGGAAGTCCGCATCTCCACCAATTTTAATCCTTTGACTTTACTCAGTAATAATCGCGGACTTTCATGAATACCACACTCACGCATCGCGGTACAATTATCGAGGAAAGTTGCTTTGGTATTTAGTTTTGCTCCTACATCGGAGACATGCATAATATTGACAAGAAAATCGGAAAGTTCGAAAAAATATTTTTGCATTTGTTTATACTCATTGTGCAACGATGAGTTATGAAACATTTCAGGATAATAATTTTTCACCATGCTGACACAGGATGCACCGGGGGAAACAATGTAACGGTCGTTTTGAAACTCATGAATCAGCTTCTCCCCTACTTCTTTACAATGATCGCGATATCCTTCATGGAATGCCGGAAGTCCGCAGCATGTTTGTTCCGGATTGTAATTCACTCCACAACCAACTTTCTCGAGAACCTTAACCATATTCATGGCGGTATCAGGATAAAACTGATCAATGTAACAAGGTATAAAAATATCAACAATCATATAATTTTCATTCGAGGTATTAACTATTAATTTATTGCTATTTGTCGTGCATCTCTTCGTTGCAGAAACATGGAGCGTAGCAGGAAGAATAAACCAATAACAAAAAAGAAAATAAGTGCGAGCACGGAATTACGCATACTTCCGGTGAGCTCTTCTATTAAACCATAGGATGCGGAACCTAAGACTAATCCCATTTTTTCACATACATCATAGAAACTGAAATATGAGGCATGATCCTGCGTTTCAGGCAGCAATTTAGAGTAGGTACTTCTGCTTAACGATTGTATTCCACCCATTACCATTCCTACTACAAATGCCAGCACATAAAATGCATTGGGATCATATAAATTATAGGCACCCATACATATTCCAATCCAGATACTTATTGCAATCATCAACGCCTTCATATTCCCGAAACGAGCAGAAAGCGAAGAGAACATAAACGCTCCTCCGATTGCAACGAACTGAATAATTAAAACAGTAATGATGAGTTCGGAAGTACCCAGTTTGATTTCTTTCTCACCAAACAATGTTGCCACATACATGACTGTTTGCACTCCCATATTGTAAAAAAAGAATGAAAGTAAAAATCTTGTCAGGTATTTCAGATTTTTCAACTCACGAAATACCTTAATCAATTCTGAATATCCTTTCATCAGATACTTACCTTCCCGCTTCTTATTGTAAACATTTGACGGAAGATGATAAAAAGTATAAGATGAAAATCCTATCCACCAAACTCCAACCATCAGGAATGAAAGTCGTGCAGGAAGCGTTGTGCCGGCAGCAATTCCAAACAGATCGGGCTTCATAATCATAACCAGATTCAGAATAAGCAGAATGGAACTGCCAATATATCCTAATGCATATCCTTTAGCACTTACCCGATCCTGATCGGCGGGATCGGCAATTTCGGGAAGATAGGAATTATAAAAAACGATACTGCCGGAAAACCCGATACTTGCGAGCATAAAGAAGAGTAATCCCAGCCAGAGGTTTGAACTGTCGAAGAAAAACAAACCGGCGCAGGAAAAACCACCCATCCATGCAAAAAATTTCATAAATCCCTTTTTACTTCCACTTGCATCGGCAATTGCAGAAAGCATGGGAGATAACAAGGCAACCAGTAAAAACGCAATCGATAAGGTGTAGGTATATAAGGCAGTATTCTTAAAATCTCTTCCCAAAAAATTTACTATATCAGAACCATTCTGAGTAGTTACTTCCGTAAAATAAATAGGAAAGATTGCGGTGGTAATCGTTAATGAATAAACAGAATTCGCCCAGTCATACATCGCCCAGGCGTTGATGATCTTCTTATTGCCTTTCACAACAAGAGCAGGAGCAGATGCCTCAGTTTTATTCAAGAGTATAAGAGATAAGAATCCCATCCCGCCACAGCGGAATACCTTTTACGATGCTTTAAGTGACAGCTTAATAAGATTCAGAGCAGAACCGGCTCTAAACCATTCTATCTGTCCTTCATTATATGTGTGGTTCACTTTAATTTCATCGGTTGTTCCATTATCATGATTCAATACCAGTGTAAGTGGCACACCGGGAGCAAATGTCATCAATCCTTTGATATCGATTGAGTCATTCTCCAGAATTTTATCATAATCAGATTTATCGGCGAATGTGAGTGCAAGCATCCCTTGCTTTTTAAGATTCGTCTCGTGAATTCTTGCAAATGATTTTACAAGAACTGCACGCACACCCAGGAATCGTGGTTCCATGGCGGCATGTTCACGTGATGAACCTTCACCATAATTTTCATCCCCAACAACAATGCTACCAATGCCGGCAGCTTTATAAGCCCGTTGAGTTGCAGGAACAGCACCATATTCACCGGTGAGCTGATTCTTTACATTATCGGTACGATCATTGAAATAATTAACTGCACCAATGAGCATATTATTGGAGATGTTATCGAGGTGACCACGATACTTCAACCATGGACCTGCCATAGAGATGTGATCGGTAGTACATTTTCCTTTAACCTTAATAAGCAACTTCAATCCATGTAAATCGGTTCCTTCCCAAACAGGAAAAGATTCGAGTAATTGCAAACGTGTTGAAGCAGGATCAACTGCAACTGTAACTTTACTTCCATCTGCAGCGGGTGCCTGGAATCCTGCATCTTCCACATCAAAACCTTTGGCAGGAAGTTCAATACCTTTAGGTTCGTCAAGTTTAATTTTCTCTCCTTTGTCTGTAGTGAGGAAATCTGTTACGGGATTAAAAGTAAGATCACCTGCAATTGCTAATGCAGTAACTATTTCGGGAGAAGCAACAAATGCATGTGTATTTGGATTACCATCATTACGTTTTGCAAAATTTCTGTTGAATGAAGTAATGATAGAATTTCTTTCTCCGAGTTCTGCATTATGGCGTGCCCATTGTCCGATACATGGACCACAAGCATTTGCCAGAACAACACCACCCATTTTATCAAATATACCTAAATACCCATCGCGTTCAACAGTATAACGAACCTGTTCAGAACCGGGAGTGATTGTATATTCTGATTTTGCAACCAGGCCTTTATCGACTGCCTGTTTAGCAACAGAAGCAGCACGTGTAATATCTTCATAAGAAGAGTTGGTACAACTACCAATCAAACCAACATCAAGTTTTGCAGGCCAGTTATTTTCTTTAACGGCAGCAGCAAATTTTGAGAGTGGCCAGGCTAAATCGGGAGTAAATGGTCCATTAATATGTGGCTCGAGTTCTGAAAGATTAATTTCAATAACCTGATCAAAATATTTCTCTGGAGAAGCATAAACTTCCGGATCTCCTTTCAGATGTTCAGCTACTTTATCTGCCATTTGTGCAACATCTGCACGACCGGTAGAGCGAAGGTAGTCGGCCATCTTTACATCATAACCAAACACCGAAGTGGTAGCACCAATTTCAGCACCCATGTTACAGATGGTTCCTTTACCGGTACAAGAAAGGGAATCGGCTCCATCGCCAAAATATTCAACTATGGCACCTGTTCCACCTTTAACGGTGAGGATACCAGCAACTTTCAGAATAACATCTTTCGCGGAAGTCCACCCACTTAGTTTACCGGTAAGCTTCACACCAATAAGTTTAGGGAATTTCAGTTCCCAGGGGAGTCCTGCCATAACATCACAAGCATCGGCACCACCAACACCAATGGCGATCATACCTAAACCACCTGCATTAACAGTGTGGGAGTCGGTTCCAATCATCATTGCACCCGGGAAAGCATATTGCTCCAAAATTACCTGGTGGATAATTCCGGCTCCGGGTTTCCAGAAGCCGATACCATACTTATTAGAAACAGAAGCAAGAAAATCATATACTTCTTTGTTGGCATCTTTAGCAGTTGCCAAATCAGTAACAGCACCAGTTTTAGCCTGGATCAGGTGATCGCAATGCACGGTAGAAGGAACGGCAACTTTAGGGCGGCCGGCCTGCATAAACTGCAGTAAAGCCATTTGAGCCGTCGCATCTTGCATAGCCACGCGATCGGGATTAAAATCGACATATGACTTACCCCTTTCATATGCTACCGTAGCATTTCCCTGAGTCAAATGTGAATAAAGAATTTTCTCAGTCAGGGTTAGTGGTTTACCTAAAACAGCGCGTGCTGCTGCAATACGGGATGGAAAAGATTCGTAAACCTTACCAATCATGTCAATATCAAAGGCCATTTTTAATGTTATTTTATTGATTATTAATTACTTAATTAATTTCGATGCATTTTTTAACCTGCCTGCAAGATACAAAATCAACAGGGTTCTGAAAAAACAACCCAATGATGTTGATAAATGTTAATAACAAAGGTCGATTTTCTCCGTTTTACCTAAAACCAGCAAACGCAGTTTTACGTTAAATTCAACTTTACCGAAGAAAATGAAAAGTACAGCCAAAATAGAAATCATACAAAAGTCCTATTTCCAAAGGTTATTATCAGACCGCTCGGTTGACGATAAGATGCCCCTTTTCACGAAAGCCAAACAGATTTTTGAAATGATCAAGAAAAAACGTTAGTTTCTTAGCTGATAAAGAATGGCACTAGTTTTTCGTGATAAGTTATCAGTGACCAGTGTTCAGTGACTAGTGCTCAGTGACAAGTGTTTAGTTCCTAGAGTTCAGTGACTAGTGTTCAGTTCCTAATGTTCAGTGACTAGTGTTAAGTATTATTTAAATAAATTTCGGAATTTCGTTGTTTCAATTGTGATTAAGAATGTTTCCGCAAAACATGCAATTTTATCGTTCTCAAGATGTTTTTATTGAATATTGATTAGCAAGAATTGAATTAAGACATTTGGATCGAGCACTGAAGTGTTTTCTACCAAAAATTCCATTTATCATCTATCATTTATAATCTATCATTATAACGAATTTTCATTCTGAGCAGCACCAAAAATTCCATAATTCTTAATAAATCCGTCTTAAGCATATTTTTTAAGCAGCAACACATCTATCATGTATCATTTATCATCTATCATATTTTCGGTGCATTCCTTCTGCGCAGAATCCACTAATCCTTAATCCTTAATTCTTAATTCTTAATTCTTAATTCTTAATAAATCCGTCCTAAACATATTTTTTAAGCAGCAACACATCTATCATGTATCATTATTTATCATCTATCATATTTTCGGTGCATTCCTTCTGCGCAGAATCCACTAATTCTTAATCCTTAATTTTTAATTCTTAATTCTTAATAAATCCGTCCTATGCATATTTTTTAAGCAGCAACAAATTTATCATCTATCATTTATCATCTATCATTTCACAAAAAGGGCTGCCCTTTCGGAACAGCCCTTTACTCAACTCATCATCATAAACTAACTTATTCCACAATCAACCTGATTGTCCGAGGTATTCCACTATCACTAACTCTGATGAGATATATTCCGGCATTCAATCCGGTGGTATTAAAGGTTACTTTGGTTTGACCTTTTGCTACTAAATTTGTGCAAATGGTTTTTAACTGGCGACCTGTCATGTCATATAATTCGGCGCTCATAAGCACTTCTTTGTGATAGAAGGTTTCAATTGCTACCTGACCTTTTGCAGGGTTAGGTGAAACCTGAAGCATATCAGATAAACGTGTGTCGTTGCAATTGATACTTACTGTTAATGAGTTTGAAATTTTAGAACAACCGTTTGCAGCTGTAACTTTTACATTGTAAACTCCGGGGTTCTTAGTGACATAAGTTAAGCCATTTGCTCCAGGAATATCAATTCCATCCATTCTCCACTGATAAATAGCACCTGCACCTGCTGTGGTATTCAGTGTTAAAGTAATATCGTCATAACAAGTAACCAATGGAATGTCGTGAGTGATATTCGCAGTGAAGTTCAATACGGTAATTCTGGATTGATTGGAGAGTCCGGTACAACCTGTTAGCAGATTAGTAGCAACAACCTTAAACCTTCCGGTAGTTTTTGCATAGTAGGTTGCATTAGTAGCTCCAGCTATTGGCTGATTGTTACGATACCATTGGTATCCAACGTTACCTGACAAGTTTACTGATGCCGTTAATAAAATGCTATCACCAATACACACATTATTGAATCCACCTGGAGAAACAGAAACCACAGGCAATGGATTTTTAGTAACTACAATTTTATTGGAATATCTTAAACCACAAGCAGTAGTTATCTGCATTTTATAATTACCGGATTTGTTTGCTACATAAGTTTGAGAAGTTGCTCCATTTATTGGTGCATTGTTTCTTAACCACTGATAATTGGCTTCCGCAGATGAACTTAAAGTCACTGAACCTCCTGCACAGAAAGTAGTTGAACCCTGAGCAGTGATTACCGGTACCGAAACCTGAATGAAACTTAAAGTGGTGGTTACAATACTGTCGCAACCCGACTGTGTAGTTAAATTGGAAGTATATACACCCGGCTGACTAACAGTCTGGCCACTTGGAAGTACATAACTTTGCCCGCTGCAAATTGAAACTGATTCTGCAGATTGAAACACATCATTCACTGTGAGGTTTGTTGTTACAATGCTGTCACAACCAGCCTGAGTTTGTAAGGTGCTGGTATAAGTGCCGGTTTGGTTTACAACAACACCATCAGGCAATGTGTAGCTACCACCTGCACAAATGGCCGCATTGGTTGTAGAAGCTGCAACTGAGTTGATAGTTAATGTTGTGGTAATAATGGAATCACAACCTGCTGTAGTCTGCAGATTTGATGTGTAAACACCACCGGTTGAAACCACCTGACCATTTGGAAGTGTATATGATGAACCATCGCAGATAGAAACATTTTCTGCAAGAGCATAAACCGGATTGACAGTAACATTGGTAGTAATTACTGAATCACATCCTGAAACTGAAGTGAGTATACTCACAAACGAACCTGCTACATTCACCGTGTTACCATTTGGCAATACATACGAAGCACCATCACAGATAGAAATATTTTCTACGAATGCATAAATCGGATTCAAAGAAAGATTGGTTGTTATCACTGAGTCACAACCTGAAACAGATGTAAGCATGCTCACATAAGTTCCTGCTGTACTAACTGAATTTCCATTTGGAAGTGTATAAGAATTACCATCACAAACCGAAACATTTTCAACAAATGCATACATCGGATTTACGGTCAAGGTAGTAGTTATAATAGAATCGCATCCTGCTGAAGTCAGTAAATTAGAAATGTAAACACCACCCGTTGAAACGACCTGACCATTCGGCAACAAGTAGGAATCACCATCACAAATTGCAACACTTTCCTGCGAAGTAATAACTGAATTTACACTTAAAGTAGTTACAATTACGGAATCACATCCCAATGAACTCGTTAAAGTTGTGGTATAAACACCTCCAACAGAAACTGAGGATCCATCAGGCAGCAAATAAGAACCACCTGAACATATTGATGCATTAACATTTTGTTGAGAAGGATCTCCTACATTCGTAATAATTGCCTGAGCAACTGCGGTACATCCGTTCACATCGGTTACAGTTCCTGTATAAGTTGCAGGAGATAACCCGGAGTTAAGTGCAGTTGTTACTCCATTGCTCCAGTTATAAGAATATCCACCGGCACCACCGCCACCTGAAAGCGTTGCGCTTCCATTTGCATTGGCACAGGTTGCATTTTGATTTACAACAGCACTTGCATTCAGTAATGATGGTTCAGTTATTGACCCATTCAAAGTAACCTGACATCCGATTGAATCGGTAACAACAACCTGATAATTTCCTGCGCCCAAACCTGTGGCAACAGCACCGGTTTGTACCGGATTAGTATTCCAGGAATAGGTGAATGGCGCAATACCACCTGTTGGTGTAACT
>JAEUTI010000067.1 GCA_016788065.1 Bacteroidia bacterium
GGTGTTGGTTATAAGGAAAAAGGACTTCTGGGGCCCTCTGTTGAGGTATTGCAAAAGGGCATTCAGATAGCTGCTGAAAATGGCTATGATGAAATTCATGCTACACTTTTATTGAACAAAGGTAATAGTGACGAAGGTTTAGCCAATTACGTAGCAGCGCTCGATGACTACCTCAAGAGTATTGAGTTGAAAGAGAAGATGGGTGATAAAATGGGTGTAGCGAAATGTCTCAATAATATTGCTCAGATTTATTCACGCCAGGGGAAAAATAAGGATGCAATCGATTACTTCAGAAAGTCACTTGCAATTAAACTTACTTTTTCTGATACTGTAAGTATTGCCAAGACTTACAACAATATGGGAGTGAGTTTTATTAATGATGCTGCTTATGATAGTGCTTTGTTTTACCTTTCTAAAGCGGCTTATGGATACAGTGCATCAGGCGACATGGGCATGGTTGCAACTGCAACAGGAAATATTGGCCTCACGTATGATTTGATGGGCAATAAAGATACAGCACTGGTATACTATCTGAAATCGCTTGCCTATCTGGAAGACAGTGATGAGTTTTATGATATTGCTGTTACTTCAATTAATATTGGAAGTCTTTATCTCGATAAAGGTGATCTGGATAATGCAGAAAAGTTCATAAAAAAAGGTCTTGATTTAGGTTTGGAAATAGATTCCAAAGAAGACATTAAAGAAGGCTATAAATACATGGCTGAATTGAATTCCCGGAAAGGTGATTTCAAAAATGCATTCAGTTATCAGCAGAAATTTCAGGTAATAAGCGATTCCTTGCTGAATGAGGAAAAGGCAGCTCAATTGACAGAAATGCTGGTCAAATATGAATCCAGTAAGAAAGATGAAGAAAATAAACTCTTACAAAAAGAGAATGAAATTCAGAAAATTTTACTCGACAGAAACAGGTATATCAATATCGGATTAGGAATTCTGCTGGCGCTTTTAGTGGTGATCTCCTGGTTAATGATTAAGCAGGCAAAATTAAGATCGAAACAACAGGAAATGGAATTGGAACAACGTCTGCTAAGAAGTCAGATGAATCCACATTTTATTTTTAATTCATTACAGTCTATCCAAGCTTTTATTTTTGAAAATTCTCCTATTGAAGCCGGAAAATATCTGGCCGACTTTTCCCGCTTAATCCGTTTGATCCTTGAAAATTCTACAGCTGAAACAATTCCTTTATCGAAAGAAATTGAAACTTTGAAATATTATTTATCACTTCAGAAGCTGAGGTTTTCAGAAAAATTGGATTATACACTGGAAGTTTCTGAAGGAAATGGAATAGAGTTCATTCAGATTCCACCCATGCTGATGCAGCCATTTATTGAAAATTCTATAGAACATGGAATAAGAATGAAGGAGGGAAAGGGTTCTGTAAAGGTACAGATTAATGTAAGCGACACTTTCATACATTTACGTGTGTCCGATGATGGAATTGGAAGGAAAAAGGCCGCTGAAATGCAATCCGGAAATAACAGACACAAATCGTTGGCCATGGGAATTACCCAAGACCGTTTGGAAATATTTAACAGGAAGTGGAAAAAGAAAGCAAAATTGCGTATCATTGATCTTCCTGAAAATACAGGGACAGTTGTTGAAATCGATTTACCACTTTAAATTCAGGTGCTCAATATGTCACGTTTAGTTATAATTGATGATGAGAAAAAAGCCCGCGATTCTGTACGTTCGCTTTTGGATTTGCTGCATCTGGATGTTGAAGTAGTAGGTGAAGCGGAAAGTGTGGCTGATGGATTACAATTAATTTCGAAGACCTTACCTGAAATACTATTACTCGATGTAAAATTGACAGATGGAACGGGATTCGATTTACTTGAAAAACTGGAACCACCATACCCTATCATAATTTTTATTACTGCATTTGAACACTATGCATTGAAAGCCTTTCGGTTCAGTGCAATTGACTATCTGTTAAAACCGGTCGATCCCGACAGTCTCGCCGATGCTATTTCAAGAGCAAAAGATCGCTTGATGGCTTCTGAAATGGAGACTAAAATTAAGAGCCTTGTTGTTAATCTTTCCAGCCATACCAAAGAAAATAAAAGAATAGTTCTGAAAACTGCAGAGCAAATTCATGTGGTTAGAATTAAAGATATCATCCGGCTCGAATCGGATAAGAATTATACTACCTTTTTTCTGGATGGTAATGTATCTATTCTGGTCAGTAAAACTTTGAAGGAGTATGATGATTTGCTTACAGAATATGGTTTTTTGAGGGTGCATCAAAGTCACCTGGTAAATGTTGAGTTTATCGACAAATTTGATAAGCGGGAGGGAGGCTACCTGATTCTCAGGAATAAAGCATCGGTTCCGGTTTCAACCCGTAAAAAGGAGGAACTGATAAAACTTTTGGAGACCCTTTAGTTTCACTTATTCACCATAATTGGGCATTTAATGGAAAATTTCAGGCAGATTTATTTTTAATTAGAATTTCTTCTACTTTCGGCCTAGTTTTAACCTTCACTAATCACCTTAATTAACATTATTATGAAAATTAAATTTCTTGCTGCAGCAGTAACTGCTACTGCTATTATTGCCGGCACAGCCTCTGTCCAGGCTCAAAAACTCGATAAATTCGGGGCCGATTTAGGAAAAAAATCTGTAATGGGTAAGGAAGTTCGTGTTCCCTACACTGATTTGATCAGCTATTATGGCTACATCAAACCGGGTGCAACTCCAGACGCTAAAGTTGGTGGTAAAAATTATTACTACCTCTATTTATGGATCCCGGCTGTTGCTCCTGAAGTGGGAGTTCGCATGATTTCTCCGATCCCTTCTTCAATGTCTCCGGAAGAAACTGATTTCGTTGGTGCCGATTACAAAGCTAATGAAGCTGAAAGAACTAACTATTTTGATACATGGATCACTCTTGAAAAGGCTAGTGGTGTTACCAAACCTGAAGATATCGTTGCTAAAGGAGCATCTGCTTCCTGGAACTCTTTTGGAGTAAATGACGATTCTTCTGAAATGCCTGCTCAACCATCAGGAAGTAAATACAATTCATTAATGCGTGTTACCAGTGAAACCAGCGATCCGTTGAAGTCACTTACCATCGGATTATACCGTGTTGGATTTACAACATTCAAAACAGGTGATGTTCAGGGTAGCTTCCTTGCTCAGGTTGGTGCTCCTGTTAAACTTCCAGGCGTGAAAATTGCTTCTAATATGGAAGCTTTGATGAATGCTGTAATGGCGAAGTAATCCCAATACCATTTTAGGAATATTGTAAAACCCCGTGATTTTCACGGGGTTTTATAGTTTTTACCAGAATACTCCATTTTTCAAACCCTTAACCCCTGAACATGAAATCCTGATGGGTGTTGCTTCTCTAAAATCCGCTCCTTTTTCAGGTTATCGCTCGCTTTAATGACCAAATTCAACTTGCGTTTGTGCACAGATGTTGAGTCTTATTCAAAATTCAGCAGTCAAATTTCAATAATAACGCATTTAATTTATGTAACTACCTGTAAAATAATTAGTTAAGAAATTTTGAGGGAACGGGTAACAATTTAAGATAAGGTTTTGATATGAACGAAATAATTTTTTTCTTTGCTTTCTTAAAACCCAGAAAAGGACAAAATTTATATTAACACCATTCAGATTATGATGAGCCGCACAAAATGCCTGATTTTTCTTTTGGTTACGCTTCTTTCGCTACCTGTTGTAGCGCAAAAGGCGAAAACACCAAAAAGCAAAACGCCCAAAGCTGACAATGCCTACAATCAGGCTAATTACATCCGCGCAACCGAACTTTACAAAAAGTGCTATGCCAAACAAAAATCAGCCCCTGTAAAAGCTGATATCGCTTTCAAAACCGGTGAATCTTATCGTATGATGAGCAACTGGAAAGAAGCTTCTGGCTGGTACGAAAAAGCTGTTACCGGTAAAAGCAAAGACCCAATGGCAACCTGGCGTTTTGCAGAATCTCTGCAAAATACCGGTCGTTATGATGAGGCAATTGCACAATACAATGCCTATAAAGCTCTGGCACCTGAAGATGGCAGAACTGATGGCGCTATTCAGGCAGCTACTGTTGCTCAGGGATGGAAAGATAAACCAACCCGCGCAGTTGTAGAAAACGTTTCTGCACTGAATACCAAATATTTTGATTTCGCTCCAGCCCGCTCTAATAACCCAACCGGAATTTTCTTCACTTCTTCAAGAATGGAAGCTACCGGAAATGGAAGTGATGGATGGTATGGTGAGAAATTCTTCGATTTGTTTACAGCTGCCCTCGATAATAACGGCAAATGGAGCACACCTGCTGTTGTTCCTCCTCCTGTAAATGCAGCTTCCTCTGACGGAGCAGCATGCTGGGACGCTAAAAATAATGTGATGTATTTCACCCGTTGCGAAAAAATTAAAGGTAAAGAAGGTTTCTGCCGTATCTTTAAATCTGCATACAACGGAACTGCATGGGGAACTCCTGAAGCACTTCCTTTTGCAAGTGAAGACTATAACACCGGTCACCCGGCTCTTTCAGTTGATGGAACTACATTGTATTTCGCTTCTGATATGCCAGGTACCATGGGTGGAAAAGATATTTTCATGGCTAAATGGGATGCAGCTAATAATAACTGGGGAACTCCGGTTAATCTTGGTTCTAACGTGAATACTTCACGTGATGAAATGTATCCTTATGTTGCTCCAAGCGGTAAACTTTACTTCTCTTCTAATGGTCTTGCCGGTATGGGCGGACTTGATATCTTCTCTGCAGTTGAAGAAGGTGGTTCTTATGCAAGCGTAAACAACCTGAAGTCACCAATGAATTCACCTGGTGATGATTTTGGTATCATGTTCGATTCTGATATCACTGGATTCCTGACTTCAAATCGTGAAGGCGGACTTGGTGCCGATGATATCTGGTCTTTCCGTGTTCCTCCTCCGATCTTCTCTGTATCAGGTCGCGTTTATGATACCGATACTAAAGAAAGTATTTCAGGTGCTACTGTTGAATTATTTGGTAGCGATGGAACTTCACTTAGCGTTAAAACAGGAGCTGACGGAATGTATCGTTACGAACTTAAACCATCTACTAAATATAAAGTATCTGCATCTTACACAGGTTACCTCACTAAATTCCTTGAAGTTACTACTGTAGGTATGGATGATTCTAAAGATTTTGTAGGCGATTTCGACTTCCCACTGAAGTCTACTGCTAAGCCAATCGAATTGCCTGAAATTTTCTATGACCTTGATAAAGCAACTTTACGTGCTGAATCTAAGAAAGAACTTGATGGCTTAATCAAAGTATTGGATGAGAATCCAACTATCACCATCCGTATCGAATCACATACCGATACACGCGCAAGTGATGAGTACAACATTGACCTCTCGAATCGTCGTGCTAAATCTGTTGTCGATTACCTTGTGAAAAATGGTGTCGATAAAGATCGTCTGAGCTCACAAGGATTTGGTGAAACCAAAACCAGAGTTTCTGATGATGAGATTGCTAAAATGGCAACCGAAGAAGAAAAAGAAGCTGGACACCAGAAAAACAGAAGAACAGAATTCAGTGTACTTGGCACCGACTTCGTTCCAAAGAAAAAATAGCTTCACAATTAAAAATCACGGAAAGCATTCGCCATTGGCGGATGCTTTCCCCGTTTATACACCATCCACATGAATGATCAGTCTCGCTATATGGCCCGGGGAGTTTCGGCTTCTAAAGAAGATGTACATCAGGCAATAAAAAATATTGATAAAGGTCTCTTCCCAAAAGCGTTCTGTAAAGTAGTCCCCGATTTTTTGGGCAATGACCCCCTGTGGTGTAATGTGATGCATGCCGATGGCGCCGGAACCAAATCATCTTTAGCTTATGCCTATTGGAAAGAAACAGGAGATATTTCGGTCTGGAAAGGAATTGCTCAGGATGCACTTATTATGAACCTGGATGACCTGCTTTGCGTCGGCATCACCGATAATATTCTGCTGTCATCAACGATTGGACGAAATAAACGACTAATTCCCGGTGAAGTAATTGCCGCTATTATTAACGGTACGGAAGAACTGATTGAAGAACTTAAAAATTTTGGCGTTAATATTCACAGTACCGGTGGTGAAACCGCTGATGTTGGCGATTTGGTAAGAACTATTATTGTTGATTCAACCGTTTGTGCCAGAATTAAAAGAAGCGATGTAATATCGAATCATACCATCGCTGCCGGTGATGTCATTGTTGGGCTCTCCTCATACGGCAAAGCTACCTACGAAAAGGAATACAATGGCGGTATGGGCAGCAACGGATTAACTTCGGCGCGACATGATGTTTTTGCTAAGTATGTAGCTGAAAAATACCCCGAAACTTTTGATCAGGGAATCGATCAGTCATTGGTTTATTCCGGTAATATGAAACTAACGGACTCCGTACATGTGAAAGATAACTTCTCAAAGATAAATGAAGAAATCCATGCCGGAAAACTGGTTCTTTCTCCTACCAGAACTTACGCTCCTGTGATTAGTAAAATATTAAACGAATACAGAAATCAAATTCATGGCATGGTGCATTGTTCCGGTGGTGCGCAGACTAAAGTGTTGCATTTTACCGACCAGCTTCATATCATAAAAGATGATTTGTTTGATGTGCCCCCGCTGTTTGAATTAATTCAGAAACAATCGGGTACCCCATGGCAGGAGATGTATCGCGTGTTTAATATGGGACACCGGATGGAGTTGTATGTGCCTGCTGAAATTGCAAATGAGATGATTGCTATTTCGCATTCGTTTAATATTGATGCGAAGATTGTGGGACGTTGTGAGGCAGCATCAGAGAAAGAATTAACAGTGAAATCTGTGTACGGCGAGTTTATTTATAACTCGTAACTGCCATCTGCAGAAATAAGAACTGCGATTTTGACCGGATGGGAATAATAAATTAATGTGAAATAACAGCAAACCAAAGAATGAGTTCATTAGTAGAAAAATTAGAATCTTTACGTCACCGTTACGAACAAATTGGAACGCAACTTGGTGATCCCGGCGTTATCGCCGACCGTAAAAGATATAAAGCACTGACCAAATCATATCGTGATTTGGAGAAAGTAGTTGTTGCTGCCAATGAATACAATCAAATCCTGACCAACATCGACACAGCTAAGGATGTGATGATGAACGAAAAGGATGAAGAATTCAGAATGCTTGCAAAAAGTGAACTCGAATTATATACTACACGACAAGAGGAACTGGAAGAAGAAATAAGAATTCTTTTGTTACCTCAGGATCCTGAAGACAGCAAAGATGCCATCATTGAAATCAGAGGTGGTACCGGAGGTGATGAAGCCAGTATTTTTGCCGGTGATTTGTATCGCATGTACACCCGCTATTGCGAGAGTCGGGGATGGAAGGTTATTGAGGTAGATGCCAATGAAGGGAATACCGGTGGATATAAAGAGGTTGTTTTTGAAGTGACCGGCGAAAATGTATATGGCATCATGAAATATGAAAGCGGTGTGCATCGTGTACAACGGGTGCCTGAGACAGAAACACAGGGACGTGTTCATACTTCTGCTGCCACTGTGGCTGTTTTACCTGAAGCCGATGAAGATTATGAAGTTGAAATCAGTCCCGCAGATATTTCGGTACAGACCGCCCGTTCAAGTGGTGCCGGTGGACAGAATGTAAATAAGGTGGAAACCAAGGTTCAGATGACTCACATCCCTACTGGGATTGTGGTAACCTGCCAGGTAGAACGTTCACAGCATGGTAACCGTGAACGCGCCTTTAATATTCTCAAAACAAAATTGTACGAAATGGAAATCGCCAAACGCCAGGAGGAGGTTTCTAAACGTAGAAAAACATTGGTATCAACAGGTGACCGGTCAGCTAAGATCAGAACTTACAATTATCAGCAAAGCCGTGTTACCGATCACCGGATTGGATTAAGCAGTTATAATCTTTCTGCTATCATGAATGGTGATCTGCAGGAGTTTCTCGATGCACTTCAGATGGCAGAAAATGCAGAAAAAATGAAAGAAGCATCTATGTCGTAACCGGATTCATAACTTATTCCGGTTAATCATCCCGCTTAAGCGGAAAAATAAAAATTTTGACTATGAATCGTACGCAATTAGTAACTGAAATTAAGAGAAAAAAATCTTTTTTATGTGTTGGTCTCGACACCGACATTGCTAAAATACCTGCTCACCTTTTGAATTCGGAAGATCCGGTATTTGAATTTAACAAAGCTATTATTGATACTACTAAAGATTTTTGTGTTGCCTACAAACCCAATATCGCTTTTTATGAATGCATGGGACCAAAAGGCTGGGATAGTCTTGAAAAAACACTTGATTATATTCCCTCTGATATTTTTACCATTGCCGATGCAAAACGTGGAGATATAGGAAACACATCTTCCATGTATGCGAAAACATTTTTTGAACGTTACAATTTTAATTCGGTCACAGTAGCACCGTATATGGGCGAAGATTCAGTTACACCATTTCTGGAATTCCATAACAAATGGGTTATTCTGCTTGCGCTCACTTCAAACAAAGGGGCCATGGATTTTCAAATGGATACCATTCATTCCGGTGAACGAGTTTTTGAAAAAGTATTAACGCAGTCTCAAAAATGGGGTACAACTGAAAACATGATGTACGTGGTTGGTGCAACCCGTGGTGAATTGTTTACCGATGTACGTAAAGTAGCACCCGATCATTTTTTACTGGTGCCCGGGGTTGGAGCACAGGGAGGCAGTTTGGAAGAAGTGTGTAAGTTTGGTATGAACAAAGATTGTGGTTTGCTGGTTAATTCATCGCGTAACATCCTGTATGCTTCTAACGGAAACGATTTCGCTGAAAAGGCTGCTGTAGAAGCAAAAGCTATTCAATCGGATATGGAAGTGCTTTTAAAGCAATTTGAAGTAATTGAATAATTATTATATCTTGTTTTATTTACCACTACAACATCTTTTAATGTGTTGCAGGTATTTTTAATATAGCCTTTTATCCGTGTACTTAATTCTATCCGATTAAACGACTTTTTACCGTTTGCATTCGAAAAAATAAATTATACTTTTGTGTCAGCATTTTAGTTTTTCATTAAAACTTTTCACTTATGAATGAAGATTTTCTCTCTTTTGTATGGAAGTACCGTTTGTATTCCAAAGATCTTGTTACCACTACCGGCGAAACTGTTACTGTACTCAAGCCCGGTGAACAGCATCGCAATGCCGGCCCCGATTTTTTTAATGCTCGAATCAGAATAGGCGATACCTTATGGGCCGGTAACATTGAAATACATGTGAAGGCATCCGATTGGTACCGCCACATGCATCAACATGATAAAGCATACAACAGCGTTATTTTACATGTGGTGTATGAAGCCGATGCCGAGATTATTATCAATGACATGACTACGGTGCCTACAGTCTGCCTGGCCACACAAACCGAACCCGGCATTTTGCAACGATACCGTGATATGCGCTTGTCGCCTTTAACCATTCCATGCGGAAGTAACATTAGCGAGGTTCCTCCACCTGTTTTAAATATATGGCTCGAGCGGATGCTGGTAGAACGACTGGAACAAAAATCGCTTGTTATTGAACAGGCGCTGCAAGTTAATCGTGGCGATTGGGATGATGCCTTTTATCAGTTGCTGGCACGTAATTTTGGGTTTAACATTAATGCAGGTCCATTTGAGATGCTGGCCCGATGTATGCCAAGGAAGCTGCTGCTCAAACATGCTGATCAGCTGCAGCAGGTGGAAGCATTGCTGTTCGGGCAAGCCGGATTTCTGGAAGATGAATTTAAGGATGAGTACCCAAAAGCCCTTCAGGCAGAATATCGGTTTCTGGCGAAAAAATATGGTTTGTTGCCCCTCGACCGGCATATCTGGAAGCAATTACGGATGCGCCCCGCAAACTTCCCGACCTTGCGAATATCTCAATTTGCATCAATTTGGGTTTCGGGCAGGGTATCGTTTCAGCTGATCCGCGAAATCGATGATATGCACCGCATTATGAACCTGTTTCAGGTCAGGGCCTCGCATTATTGGTGCAATCATTTTGTATTCGATAAAACCACCCGTTTTGCCTTCCGCCATCTGGGAGATACATCGGTTAAAAATATTCTGATCAATACCATTGCCCCGTTTTTATTCTATTATGGCAAGACAATGGGCGATGAAAAAGCCTCTGTTCAAGCCTATTCCATTCTTCAGGGAATCCCTTCCGAAGTCAACCACCTGCTCACCGAATGGTCGAGGTTGGGCATAGAAGTGGAAAATGCCTGGAAAGGTCAGGCACTTATTGGATTGTATAAGAACTATTGTTCTGAAAAAAAATGCTTAAATTGCAGCCTCGGAACTGCTATCCTCCGCAAATAAGATGACATCCCCTGTTGATAAAATAAAAACGCTGTTCGAACACCATGCTTTTGGCGTGTGCGAATACTGGGGCGAAAAACTCCGGATCAAGTCGGCTAATATCCGCCTGTTTTTTATTTATACTTCTTTTTTAACCATCGGCTCACCTGTGATCATTTACATGAGCATGGCTTTTGTTTTGAATTTACGGAAGTTGGTGAAAAGACACCGTGGTAGTGTCTGGGATCTCTGATTGTTAAACTGCCCTGAAATTTTGCGCTATGAAAATTCTGATTACCGGATCAAACGGTTTGCTCGGTCAAAAACTGGTGTACCAGTTACTTCAAACTCCCGGAATCACTGTTATTGCAACCTCAAAAGGTGAGAACCGGATTTCACGTAAAGATGGTTATGAATATTTATCGCTCGATATTTCAAATCGTGAGGAAGTATTGAATATAATAGGAAAGGTTAAACCCGATTGTATTATCAATACTGCTGCAATGACAAATGTAGATGCCTGTGAGCTCGATCCTGCAGGTTGTAAAGCACTTAATGTCGATGCAGTAAATTTTATTATTGAAGCCATTCAAAATTCCGATACACATTTAATTCACCTTTCAACAGATTTTGTTTTTGATGGTGAAGATGGGCCTTATTCTGAAGATGATATCCCGAATCCATTAAGTGTTTATGCCAAATCAAAATTAGAAAGTGAATTGGCTGTGATGAATTCATGCGATAACTGGGCAATCATCCGAACGATCATAATTTATGGCGTTACTGATGATACACAACGTTCCAATCTGGTGTTGTGGACCAAATCATCGCTTGAGCAACACAAAAAAATCAATGTTATTACTGATCAGTTCAGAAGTCCAACCTTAGCCGAGGATTTAGCTGATGCTTGCATCAGTGCTGCACTTCGACATGCTAAAGGAATTTTTCATGTTGCAGGTCCCGAAGAGGACACCGACAGCATCATTAATCTGGTAAAGAAAATTGCAGCTTTTTATAATCTCGATACTTCACTGATAAATCCGGTATCGTCGGATGAATTAAAGCAACCGGCAAAAAGACCCGCACGAACAGGTTTTAAACTCGATAAAGCAAGAAGAGAATTAGGATATCATCCACATACTCTTCCCGAAGGATTAAAAATCATAAGCAGCCAGCTTGAACGCAAGCCGGCAAATCAATAATGGTGGAATACTATGCAGATATAACTTTTGCTGCAGGGTAACGCTCTTTCCAGAATTTCAACATTTCCATTTTACGGATTGTGATTGTTGTACGCTCATCCAATTGAACTTTAATTAAGGGATGATCACTCACCGCTTTCGTTTTTTTCCTGCTTCTTGAAGATCTCATTTTGTTGTTGGTATTTAACTATAATAGTAAACAATTTTTTGGTATAAACAATACACCTGTCAAATAATTCTTAACCGACTTATGAACCGCTATTTTAAAACAATGAGCCGGGCAGAAAAATGACCTTTGTCAAAATATACCACTGTGGTTTGTCAAATGGTATGCCAATATTACGATATAGGGATGACGATTTGATGAATAATTGTCATATATCTTACATGGAAAAACAGGTTTCCCTCAAATGGCGGTCTATCAGACCATTAACTTCAAAAAAATAATTTTAGTTTCTGAAATTAATGTACTGAAGTGGTTGGTCGAATCCTGCCTGTCTGACCACAGAAATGGCAGCCTGGAGGTCATCTATCTTTTTCCCGGTAACCCGAACCTGATCTTCCATGATACTCGCCTGAACCTTTAATCCGCTATCTTTCAGTATTTTAACTATTTTCTTGGCTGCTTCTTTATCAATTCCGTTCTTAATTTTGACCTCCTTGCGGATCATGGAACCTGCCGCCTGAAACTCCTTTCCGAAATCCAAACAATTGGCTTCCAGACCTTGTTTTATGACTCTGGAAATAATAATTCCTTCAATTGCATCCATACGCATATCATTTTCCGTCAGTATGCGTATAACCATCAGTTTCTTGTCTAATTCGACCTCTGACTTAGAACCATGGAAGTCGTAACGGTTCAAAATCTCCTTAATGGCAGTGTTTATGGCATTGTCGAGTAATTGAGCATCTACCTTGCTAACTATATCAAATGAAGGCATTTCCGTCTAATTTTGAATATTATGATTAATTCCTGACATGTTGTAATGTAATACGATAAATGTCATTCCTTTATCGCATAAATTTACTTAATTTTGTATACATGAAAAAGATATCTGTAATTTTAACTTTGCTGGCATTTGGATTTTGCTCGCAACAGGCACTTGCTCAGGGCAAATATGTCCATGCAAATAACATTCCTGTGACCGTTTTGGGAACTACGCTCAAAAATCCGTGGGTTGGCGGTTTTAATGCTCCTATTTTTTCGGAAATTGATATGAACGGAGATGGTCGGAAAGATATTTTTGTTTTTGAAAAAGATGGAAACAGAATTTCCACCTTCATCAATCAGGGAACTCCCAATACTGTAGATTATGTTTATGCTCCCGAATATGCTAAGAAATTTCCGGTAAGCATGCACGACTGGGTGTTGCTTAAAGATTTCGATTGCGATGGGAAGGAAGATATTTTTACTTACTCCTACAGTGGTGGAATGACAGTTTACAAAAATGATTACTCATCCTCTTCAGGATTGAAATTTAATTTGGCTTACAATCTGGTTTATAGCAAATACGGACCAGTAACGGCGAACCTATACGTAGCAGCAGTTAATTTGCCTGCATTGGTTGATGTCGATTATGACGGCGATTTGGATGTACTTACTTTTCCTGTATCAGGAAGTTTTGTTGAATATCACGAGAATAAAGGTGTAGAACTATTTGGCAAGTGCGATACGCTGGTTTATCAGCTAAATCCATCATGTTTTGGAAATTTTGGACTGAGTGGATTAGCAAATACCGGAATCTTGAATGCCGGTTGTCGCATGGGTGAACCACAAGCACCCGTTATTGATCTCGAAAATTTAAGCACCATGCACAGTGGTTCTTGTATGATTGCCTTTGATATCGATGGTGACTACGACCGTGATATTATGAATGGTGATATTCTCGGGAATAACATGCTGATGCTTTATAATGGTGGTGACTCAACCGTAGCAAATATGAATGTTCAGGATGATAATTTTCCTTCTTATGACACTCCAATCAATCTGATTACTTTCCCTTCGCCATATTATCTCGACGTGAATAATGATGGCAATAAAGATCTGCTTACAGCTCCCTGTATCTCCGGCTCTGCAGAGAATTACAATAACGTTCTTTATTACATCAATACCACAGATAATAATTCAAACATTTTCAATTATCAGCAAAACCGACTTTTTGTTGAAGACATGGTTGAAGTTGGAGCAGGAGCAAACGTGACTTTCACTGATATCGATTCCGATGGATTGAAAGATCTCATCGTTGGTAATTATGGCTACTTCCGTCCAATTCCTCCATTTGAATCAGGATTATCTTATTACCGCAATACCGGAACAGCTACCAATCCTGCATTTGAATTGCAGACTATCGATTACGGAAATTTCTTTTCGCTTTCGTTAACCGGATTAGATCCATCTTTCGGTGACATCGACAGCGATGGTGATCAGGATTTATTTCTCGGAAATACCGATGGTACCATCATCTGGTACACCAACACTGCCGGTGCAGGAAATACTCCGGTCTACACCATTACTCAACCGGAACTTTTAGCAAGCACAGGTTCACCGATTGATGTTGGTCAATTCAGCAGCCCACAAATTGTGGATGTAAACCGTGATGGCAAACTTGATCTGATTATTGGAGAAAGAACCGGAACAATTAATTATTATGAAAATACCGGAACCCCATTTGCTCCTCAGTTTACTTTGGTTACTACTCAGTTTGGTGGACTTAATGTAAATACTTCACTCACTATTTATGGATACAGTAATCCGTGCTTATATGACAGTGCCGGAACTTATCAATTGCTGGTTGGTTCCATCAGTGGTTATATGTATCAGTATAATAATATCGATGGTAATCTGAATGGCACATTCAATTTAGTCGATTCCATGTACTATGGAATCCATGAACCTGATCGCAGCACCGTTGATGTAGCCGATTTAAATGGAGATGGTATCAATGAAATTGCTGTTGGAAATAATGCCGGTGGAATTGCGTTGTATAAATGGGATACATCTTCTGAAGTTTCAGAAGTAATCGGAACCACTTTCGGATTTAATATTTATCCGAATCCTGCTTCTGAAATGATAACCGTTAAATTCGATAGTCAGTTGTTGAAGTCCAGAAATATTGAAATTATCGATTTGCTTGGAAATATAATTTCAGAATTGACAACTGATAATAATGTTGCTGTAATTGATACCCGCAATTTATCTCAGGGAGTTTACCTGTGCCGTGTAGTTGAAAACAGTAATGTGATTACCCGTAAATTTATTGTAAAATAGAATTAAGAATATGTTTAGACTTAATCGAACATTACTTGCTTTTGGATTACTTTCCATTGCTCTTATCTCTTCCTGTAAATATGATAAGGAAGATCCGATAGTGCCTTTTGATGATGGATGTTATCCTCCAGAAGTAGCTGAGATTTTAGTGAAGAAGTGTGCAACTGCAGGTTGTCACAATACCATAAGTAAAGATGCTGCCAGCGGCCTGGATCTCAGCAGCTGGGAAGCCATGTTCGCCGGCAATGGAAATGGTGCAACTACAATTCCATTTCGTTCCGATCAAAGTACACTCTTTTATTTTATTAATACCGATTCTACTCTGGGAATTACTCAAATTCCTACCATGCCATACAATGCGAATCCTTTGACGCAGGCTGAAGTATTGACTATTCGTAACTGGATCGACAATGGTGCGCCTAATTGCAATGGATTTGTTAAATTTTCAGATAACCCGAATCGCAGAAAAGTTTATGTTGCCAATCAGGGATGTGATTTGATTGGTGTTCATGATCCTGAAACGAAAGTGGTCATGCGTTATATTAATGTGGGAAATAGTGCTGCCATTGAATCGCCTCACATGGTCCGGATTTCTCCCGATGGTCAGTTTTGGTATGTGGCATTCATAAATGGAAATGTACTTCAGAAATACAGAACTTCCGATGATACCTTTGTTGGCGAAGCTGTGATTACTCAAGGTGCGTGGAATACTTTTGTTGTTTCCCCCGACGGAACTAAAGCTTGGGTAGTTGATTTTTCTCAAACAGGAAGAATTGCCTATGTGAATACCCAAACCATGACGCTGGAAAAAATGTATAGCGATCCCGGTTTCTTTCAATCACCACATGGAAGCACAATCAGCAGCGATGGCAATACGCTTTTAGTTACCGGACAGCAAGGCAACAAAATTTTTAAATGGGATGTTACTGATCCTATGTTCCCTGAATATGAAGAAATAACAATTAATAATACAGGAGGTAATGCAGCCGATCCACATGAAGCAGCTTACAGTCCCGATGGCTCTAAATATTTCGTGACCTGTCAGGGAAGAGATGAAGTAAGGGTGTTTAATACGGCTGATGATTCTTTCATTACTGCCATTCCAACCGGATCGTTTCCATTGGAAATGTCGATAGCCCCTTCTTATAACCTGATGTTTGTTTCCTGTGAAGTTGGAAATGCAGTTACTGTAATTGATATGAATAATCTCACTGCAGTAAAAACAATTAATGTAGGTTACCAGCCTCATGGTTTGGCTGTTGATGAAGTTGAAGGTGTTGTT
This sequence comes from Bacteroidia bacterium, assembly GCA_016788065.1. Taxonomy (GTDB): domain Bacteria; phylum Bacteroidota; class Bacteroidia; order AKYH767-A; family OLB10; genus JADKJB01. Next base: position 16,103 of record JAEUTI010000067.1, read on the forward strand.
TTCGTAGCAAACCGTAATACGCCTACGAGTGGCGGGCCGGCTCCTCACCACACTTCTTCATGCGGAGGAAGAAATGGTTATATGACTCTGATCAATCTGAATACACTCGAACTCGACGATGACTTTAAAATGGAATTGTCAGTTGATCCTTATTCAGTGATGGTGAAGAATTGATTGTTGAATGGAGTAGAGGAGAAGTCAATTATTGAGTCACCCTTTCAGCACCAAAGTTTTCTTGCTGTAATCAATAATGGCTTCATAGCGCTTAAGTAAATCGCCACCAATCACACCATCAACCGGTTTGAGTTTTAATATTTCATACGATTGATTTACATGGGAGAGATCGAGTAACACCATCTTTTCATTGGCGATTTCCAAATCCCCGATTTTAAATCCAGGTACATAAACCAGGTGACTTTCCATAGTCGAAGTTCCTAATCCGGAAGAAAGAGATTCTACTTTTTCAAATTCACCATGTCCGATAAAAGCGGAAATTCTGTTGATATCGAAAACGGTTTGTGAAGCACCTGTATCCAAAATCAGATTAACACTTTTTCTTTTGATTTTTCCGGTAACAGCGAGTTGCGCACCTTGCTTATCAATTCGAAGTATTTTTAATTTGATGGTATATTTTTTCTTACGGGCCATAATTTTTTTTTGAGAATGCATAAAGATAAAAAAAGGCATCCCGAACCGGAATGCCTTTCAAATAATTCTGTTCCTGATTATTTTGCAGCTGTCTGCATGTTATCAAGTACATCCATAACTTCTTTAACTGCTATGGCTGATTTGCTGAGAAGATCTTTCTCGTCAGCATTTAATTGGAGTTCGATAATTTCTTCGATACCATTCTTTCCTAATTTAACAGGAACACCTAAATAGATATCTTTCAAACCATATTCACCCTGTAACCAGGCACAGCATGGGAAAATTCTTTTTTGATCACGCAAAATCGCTTCAACCATTTGAGCAGCTGCAGCACCCGGAGCATACCAGGCAGAGGTTCCCATCAGGTTCACTAATTCACCACCACCTTTTTTCGTACGATCAACAATTGCTTCCAGCTTATCGGCAGCAATTAATTCAGTAACCGGAATTCCGGCAACAGTAGTGTAGCGTGGTAATGGAACCATAGTGTCACCATGACCACCCATCAATACTGCCTGAATATCTTTTGGTGAGGTATCGAGCGCTTCTGCCAAAAAGGCACGATAACGCGCTGTATCCAGAATTCCTGCCATCCCGAAAACTTTGCTGGAATCAACTCCGGCAGTCAGGAATGCACAGTAAGTCATTACATCTAAAGGATTGGAAACCACTATGATAATCGCATTTGGCGAGTATTTCATAATGTTTTCAGTCACCGATCTAACAATACCGGCATTGGTAGCGATAAGGTCATCGCGACTCATACCTGGTTTTCTTGGCAAACCGGATGTGATAACCACCACATCTGATCCGGCAGTAGCTGCATAGTCGTTCGTGCAACCTTTTACCCGGGTATCGTATAAGTTTATCGGTGAAGTCTGCCAGATGTCGAGAGCCTTGCCTTCAGCAGTGCCTTCTTTAATATCGAGCAATACAACTTCATTACATAACTCCTTGTGAGCTATAACATTAGCACAGGTTGCACCTACGTTTCCTGCGCCTACAACAGTAACTTTCATGAGCAAATGGGGGGTTTACAGATTAATTAAAGTTTAATTTCCGGTGTTTAACCGGGGTCAAAATTATAACAATTTTTAAATACAACATGGGGATATTAGTCACTTCCCAATGCTAAAAAGATGAAAAAAATGACAAATTGGTTAAAAAGGTGCTCCGGTCGCACCCTTGTAGCTCTTCTAAGCACGATTTCGTTGCCTTATTTTGCCAGTGCTCAGGTTCCTAATTATCAGGATTGCCTGGGTGCAATGCCTATTTGCCTTAGTTCATACGCCAATGCCAATCTGGTTACCGGAACCGGAAACATTCCCAATGAAATAAACCCAGCTACTTCCTGCCTTCTTACCGGAGAACGAAACGACATTTGGTACATTATCACAACATCAACTTCCGGTAATCTTGCATTTTCAATTGTTCCAAACGTGGCTACCCACAATTATGATTGGGCAGTTTATAATTTAACTTCTGCAGTTTGTTCTGAGATATTTACAAACCCCGCTCTTGAAGTAGCATGTAATTATAGTAATACTCCAGGAACTACCGGACCAAACGGATTGCCTGGTGCTCAAAATGGCGCTGTTATTCCTGCAACTGCCGGCCAGACATACCTTATTAATGTAAGCGGATTTTCTTCCATCAATCAAGGTGGTTATACCATAGATCTTTCCGGATCAACAGCAGTAGTGACTGATAATACCACACCGACTATGTCGAGTATTACAGCCATGAATTGCGGTGCTACCACCATGAATCTTTCCTTCTCTGAAAGAGTAAAGTGTAATTCCGTTTCTACATCCGACTTCACGCTCACAGGTCCCGGTGGTCCTTATACCATCACTTCAATTACAGGAACTTCTTGTAGTTTGAATGCAACTTATTCACGCGATTTCATTGTTAATTTTAGTCCGGCAATTCAAACTGCCGGAACTTATACTTTATCAATGGTTAGTGCTGTAACCGATTTATGTAATAATAATGCATCAGTTCCGCAGGCATTTCCAATTCCTATTTCAGGTGTAAATATTTCTTTCACCAAAAATGACGTTACCTGCTTCGGTGGTAACAACGGTTCAGCAACAGCGAATATCACAGGCACTGCAGGTCCGTTTTTATACCAATGGGCGCCTTCAGGCGGAAGCGGTCCCACAGCACAGTTTCTTACCGCGGGGAATTATACCGTTACTGTAACAAGTCCCTTAGGTTGCTCCGCGCAATCAACTGTAACTATCAATCAACCACTCACCGGTTTATCGGCAAGTGTTGTAACTACACCTGCAAATGGATGCGCATCGAATGGATCAGCAACTGTAACTCCTTCCAACGGACAGGCTCCTTATACTTATAGCTGGTGGCCATCAGGTGGTAATGCTGCAACTGCAAACAATCTTGCAGCAGGTGGTTACATGGTTACCATTACAGATGCCAATCAATGTGTGTTAAATTATTTTCTGAATGTTCCTTCTGCTGCAGGACCTTCGGTTGCAATCAATACTTTCTCTGGTGTATCCTGCTTTGGTGGTAATGATGGTTCCGCAACTGTAAGTGTTACAAATGCTACAGGACCATTTTCTTATCTGTGGTCGCCTTCAGGTGGAACTGGTGCAACAGCAAATAATCTTGCAGCAGGAAGTTATTCGGTTGCAGTAACTGTATCGCCCGGATGTACCTTAACAGCTACAGTTGTAATCACTGAACCACCAACCGGATTATCGGTATCAAAAACAATAGTTCCCACTTCATGTGGAATTAATAATGGGTCTATAACAATTAATGCAAGTGGTGGTGTTGCACCCTATTCATATAGCTGGAATCCACCGGTTGCAACCGGATCATCAGCGACTTGGCTTGCATCCGGAAGTTATTCGGTAACCATTACCGATGCCAATGGTTGCAGCAATGTTCAAAATGCAACCGTTGCGCCTTCATCACCGGTTACTGCAACATTGCAGAATCACAGCAACGTTGCCTGCTACGGACAAAATTCAGGTTCAACAGGAGTTGCTGTTTCTGGTGGCCAGACTCCATATACTATATTATGGTCATCGGGACAAACTACTGCTAACATTTCAAATATCGGTGCCGGCATTTATACTGTTACTGTAACGGATGCTGCAGGTTGTTCAAAAGTTTTGACCGATACTCTCACAGAACCATCAGCATTCACTGCTACACTGGTTAATAGTACCAACATACAATGCTTCGGATTAAGTACCGGAGCAGCTACCGTTTCAACATCGGGAGGTGCAGGTGGAAATGTGTGGTCATGGACTAACTCCACATCCACATTGCCTTCTATAAATAATGTTGCAGCCGGAAACTATACAGCAACTGTTACCGATCAGAATGGATGTTCTGCATCTGTTTCAGTAACAATAACACAACCTGCAACAGCAGTAAATATTCAAGGAACAGTCACAGCTACAACATGTGGTAACAGTGATGGTGCAGTTACGGTAAATGTAACGGGAGGTACAACTCCATACAATTACAACTGGAATACAGGTGCTGTATCAGCATCATTAACCGGACTTGTTCCCGGCATCTATGCTCTGGCCGTTACAGATGCTAATGGATGTATTGATTCTGCAACATACAATGTACAAGCATCAAATGCACCGGTAATTTCTCTGATCAACTCAACTGATGTTACTTGCTTTGGAGGTTCAAACGGATCAGCGTCTTTTGGTGCTGTAGGTGGTGTTACGCCTTATACATGGGTGTGGCAAAATGGTGTTTCAACAGGAACTTCAGCTAATAATCTTCCAGCTGGAACTTACAATGTAACTGTAACCGATGCATCGGGATGTCAGGCATTTGATCAGGTAACAATTAATCAGCCATCAGCAATAGCAGTTCAGCTTTCAGCACCTGTAACAATTTGTTATGGAGGAAATACCGTTGTAACAAGTGCTGTAACTGGAGGAACACAACCATACAGCTACAACTGGAGCAATGGTGCTGCTGTTGCACAAATTATGGTTAGTCCATCTGCCAATGCTTCCTATCAGGTAACTGTCAGCGATGCGAATGGTTGTTCTGTAGCATCCAGTCCTGTAATTATTACCGTAAGATCTCCATTGGCATTATCGGCAGTTTATCCCGATTCGGTTTGTAAAAATTCGAATGCTACGGTACAATTGCTTGCAAGTGGTGGTGATGGAAATTACACTTACACCTGGAGTAATGGATTGACTGGATCACAAAATCAGATTTTAATTTCAGGGAATACATCGTTAACCATTCAGTTGGCAGATGGTTGCAATACACCGCCTGTTAGCGCAGCTGTTGCTATAACAGCAGTAGAAGCACCGACTTTGAGTTTCAATATTCCTCAGCAATCGGGTTGTGAACCATTGGTAACAAACTTTGCAATTCCTTCCGGTACTCCTTCAGGCTTTGTTTATACCTGGGAATTTGGTGACGGCTATGTATCACAATTGCCAAATGTAAGCCATACCTATTTACAAAGTGGAACCTATAACGTTTCTCTCACAGTAGCATACGCAGGTGCCGGTGGATGCTCATCAGAATTGAACTTCCCGGCATCAGTAAAAGTTTTCCAAAAGCCGATTGCACGTTTTATCAGTGATCCGCCCGCACCAACATTAAATCATCCCGAAGTATTTTTTACCGACAGAAGTACAGGAGCCGATTTATGGTACTGGACATTTGGTGACAACATAGGAGAGTCACGTGATCAAAATACCAGCTATATCTATAGTGACACCGGACAATATGTTGTACATCTTAGAGTAAGTACTTCGGAAGGTTGTCGCGATTCAGTTGCTGAAGCAATTCATGTAGGCGAAGAAATGCAAATTTTTATTCCGAATGCATTTACACCCGATGCCAGTGGTGTGAATGATGTATTTCAGATTTATGGTGTGGGCTTCAGCTCTTATGAGATTTCAATTTATGACCGCTGGGGAAAATTAGTCCATCGTGCCAAAAACCAGGATGTAGCGTGGGATGGAAATGATATTGCCACCGGCGATCCTGTTCCTCAAGGCGTGTATGTGTACAAAGTAACTATCATAGATAATGCAGGAAATGTGATTAATAAGTTTGATCGAATTACTTTACTGCGATGAAATTAAATTGAGCAGCAGAGCTGCTCAATTTAGTCATTAGGTCATTTGCGGCAGAGCCGCGTCATTGGGTAATTGGTCATAAGTAATAGGGGAAATTCATCAATGAATATTTGTTCAGTATTCTTCATTTTGTTTTTTGCATATAAAACTAAAATCACCAGAAACTTAGCAATGACTTAAGCAATATATTTTTTTAAGCAATTTTTTCAAGGAAATTCGCATACTATCTGTAAAGGAATTAATGACTGTAAATCAAATCTGCGATTGGTTTTTATGTTGAAGTATTTTTAATTAACAGTTTCAATTTTCGAACAGACTTAAATGATTAATTTTGTAGCGATTGATTGTTAGCTAAATTGTTAATAAAGAATTTGATTTTTTTTTTGCACTAAGAATCTTGATTATCTTCGATTAGTAATTACATAAAAATACTGTTAATTATTGAAGTGCTTCTTTCCGCGATTTTATTTGGAAAGAATTTTAATGCGAATGCTACCGGCCACATTGCCCCCCTGTACCTGTAGTGATTATTAAGTGTGATAATATATTTTATCTATTAAAGTCTGGTAGCCGAATTTCTTTGGTGATGTGAGCTATTTGTGGATGTAAGATTTTCGGTAATTCTTAAATTTTAGTTTAACCTGTAAAATTTTACACGATGGAAGCAAACCGAAAATTTGTACGCAAAAGAAAAACGCAAAAGAATTTCTT
>JAEUTI010000015.1 GCA_016788065.1 Bacteroidia bacterium
AGCACCGCTGATTGCCGATATCACACTTCATGCATTGCTAAAAGATGTATTCTGGTTAGGTGTAAGCTACCGTACAGAAGATTCCTTCGCAGGACTTGCCACGTTCCAGATTACCCCGCAATTGCGAATCGGTTACTCGTACGATTACACATTAACCGAACTGAATAACTACAACAACGGAACACACGAAATTCATCTGGGATACGATTTCTCCTTCAATAAGAAAAAGGTTGTCACACCGAGATATTTCTAAAATAAAAAAAAGGCTTCAAACGAAGCCTTTTTTTATTTTAGAAGATTAAAGATTAAGAATTAAGGATTAAGAATTCTGTTTACTGATCACTGTTTACTGATCACTTCTCACTGTTTACTGATCACTGTTTACTGATCACTTCTTACTGATCACTGTTTACTGATCACTTCTCACTGATCACTGTTTACTGATCACTCTTACATCATTCCATCCATTCCGCCCATACCTGCTGGCATTGCCGGAGCTTTATCTTCCTTAACTTCTGCAAGAACACATTCAGTTGTAAGCAACATACCTGCGATTGATGCAGCGTTCTCTAATGCAACACGAGTTACTTTAGTTGGATCGATAACACCAGCAGCAAGCATTTTTTCATAAACTTCAGTGCGTGCATTGTAACCATAATCGTCTTTTCCTTCACGAACTTTCTGGATTACAATTGAACCTTCACCACCTGCATTAGCAACAATCTGACGCAATGGCTCTTCAAGCGCGCGACGGATGATTGCAATACCTGTGTTTTCGTCTTCATTGATTCCGGTCAGGTTTTCAATAGCCTTTATTGCACGGATGTAAGCAACGCCTCCACCTGGTACAATTCCTTCTTCAACAGCAGCACGGGTTGCATGAAGTGCATCATCAACACGATCTTTCTTTTCTTTCATTTCAACTTCAGTAGCAGCACCTACATAAAGAACTGCAACACCACCGGCAAGTTTCGCCAGACGTTCCTGAAGTTTTTCTTTATCATAATCAGAAGTGGTAGTCTCGATCTGAGCTTTAATCTGATTTACGCGGGCAGTGATGTCTGCTTTTTTACCTGAACCACCAACAACAGTTGTGTTGTCTTTGTCAATAGTGATTTTTTCTGCTTTACCTAATTTGGTAAGATCTGCATCTTCCAGTTTGAAGCCAAGCTCTTCAGAAATTACTGTTCCTCCGGTAAGCACTGCAATATCTTCCATCATTGCTTTTCTGCGATCACCAAATCCTGGCGATTTAACAGCTGCAATTTTCAGTGATCCGCGAATTTTGTTTACAACAAGAGTTGCTAATGCTTCTCCGTCAACATCTTCAGCAATGATCAAAAGTGGTTTTCCTGTTTGAACAACTTTCTCTAAAACAGGAAGTAATTCTTTCATATTGGAAACTTTTTTGTCATACAATAAAATGTATGGCATTTCCAATACTGCTTCCATTTTGTCGGCATTGGTTACGAAGTATGGAGAAATGTAACCACGGTCGAATTGCATACCTTCAACTACTTCAACAGTAGTCTCTGTTCCTTTTGCTTCTTCAACGGTGATAACACCTTCTTTTTTTACTTTTTCCATTGCCTGAGCAATCAACTTACCAATTTCATGATCGCTGTTTGCGGAAATTGTTGCAACCTGCTCAATTTTTTTATTGTCGTCACCAACCGATTTGCTTTGCTTTTTCAAATTCTCGATTACTGCAATTACTGCTTTGTCGATTCCGCGTTTCAAATCCATTGGATTTGCACCCGCAGCAACATTTTTTAATCCTGCAGTGATGATTGCCTGAGCAAGTACCGTAGCTGTAGTTGTTCCATCTCCTGCAACATCTGCAGTCTTTGATGCAACCTCTTTCAGCATTTGTGCTCCCATGTTCTCAACAGGATGCTTTAATTCAATTTCTTTAGCAACACTAACACCGTCTTTTGTGATCGATGGTGCACCATATTTTTTGTCAATGATTACATTACGACCTTTTGGTCCAAGAGTAACTTTTACTGCATTCGCTAAAGCGTCAACGCCTCTTTTCAGAGCATCACGTGCTTCAAGGTTAAAGGTGATATCTTTTGCCATTTTGTTTTTATAGATTTAAGAATAGTTAATTTAATGGATTTACTTGAAATCAGAGATTAGATAACTGCGAAAATATCAGACTCACGCATGATCAGATATTCTTTCCCTTCATGGGTGATTTCTGTACCTGCATATTTACCATATAAAATGGTATCGCCAACTTTTACAGTCATTGGCTCATCTTTTTTACCTGTTCCTACTGCAATCACTTTTCCCTGCTGTGGCTTTTCTTTTGCCGTGTCAGGAATAATGATCCCGCTCTTGGTTTTTTCCTCAGCAGCCGAAACCTCAACTATTACCCGGTCGGCTAATGGTGTAATCTTAATTTTGCTCATGTTTGTATTGATTTTTTAGGGTTGTTTTTATGATTGTTTTCTTAGGCCTAAGCCCCTGCATCTACTGTGCCAACAGCACTTTTGTGTCAGTTTTTCAGTCTATGGCAGTGATCAAAAAAAAAGATGTCACAGAAGTTTGTCAAACTGACAGTCTGTGACACCTTTTATAGGGTTGTACCCGGTTATTGAGCAGGTTGCTCAGCTGGTTGCCCCGCTGGCTGACCATCTGCTGGTCCCGCTGGTGGCGCTTGTGGCACTCCTTGTGTTGGAACTGCCGCATTATCAATTTGTTCCTGAATAACCGAAGTTGTTTCTGCTTCTTGTGTTTTCGGCATTACCATAGTACCGGCAATGCTGAATACCATCAGTGCAATCGCTAATCCCCAGGTTAGTTTTTCTAAAACATCCGTGGTTTTACGAACACCCATGATCTGATTCGATGAACTAAAACCAGATGCTAAGCCTCCGCCTTTTGAATTTTGTATTAATACCACCAATGCAAGAAGGATGCATATGATAATGATGAAAACAGTTATTGCAGTATACATTTTGTTTATAATTTATTTATAATCAGTGTAATAGATGTAATTACGAGCTTCCTTTTTGCTCTAATTCCTTTATGAGGGCTGCAAAGTAAGTACTTTTTTCCGGAATTTTCAACTTTAATCGCTCATAAGTTTCAATTGCCTTGCGTAAATTCCCTTGCTGGGCATAAATCCGGGCCAATGTCTCGGAAATTAGATCTTCATGCTCAACCAGGCTTTTTCGGGCCATGTTGCCCGGTGAATAAAATTCGCTTTTCGCAGGAACAATCCGTGGCTCACTCTGAATAAATCGTTCAATGATATGATCTGTAACCTTTTCCTTTTTTGGAACCACCGGTTCTATTGTTGGCTGAACCTCTTCCGGCTTCAGTTCATTGATCTTTTCAACCGGTACGACCGGCACCCGCTTTAATTGCAACCATTCCGAAAATGAATGAGTGCCCGGCTCTTTTTTAACAGGCTTCGGTTCATTCCCTGATGTCGATTCCGCCTTTTCCTGTCTTTGCTGATAAAGTGTTTCAATGTTTATTGGCCCCGTTACTTCCGGTGTTTGAACTACTGTTTCTGGCGTTGGTGGTTCGGCAGAAATTAATTGCTCTTTTTGATCTTCAGCTTTTGAAGGTGTTGCAATAACTTCGTTTTTTTCACCATTCAATTCTCGCAAACGCTGTTCAATTATTGCTCTTGGATCAACTGTATTTTCAGAAATATTCTCAGTTTCTTCTTTTACAATATGAAGAAGTGGTGTGCTTTCAATTGGTTCTTTTTCTGTTGTATCAGCGGCTGTATTTTCAATCTGTTGCACATGTACAGATTCCATCTCCGCAGCCGGTTCCTGAACTTTTTCCTGAACGGCTTCCATGTGTATGACTTCAGGTATTTCTTCTTTGATCAGTCGGTACAGAACAGTTCGGTCGGGTGCATAGGCCGATGCTTTGCGCAGATAACTTTCAAAACGGATGTTTTCGTGACCCTGGTATTGCTTTGCAAGAAGCAAATGTGCATTCTGATAGTAAGGGAATCTTTCGGTAATATCTTCCAGCTCTGAAACCAGATTCAGATTGATGGTAGCAGGTTTGCGAAGTAGTTGTATGAATTGTTCTTTCGTCATTTTGCTACCAGTTAATCATTGCTTTATTGAAAATATCATCCACCAGCTGAGTGCATATTTCACTTATGAGCTGGTTCTCCACCGTACTCAGATTTTGTTTGGAATCATAATCGGCAAACCGTGAAAATGAACTCTCGAAGTTTTGCTTTTCATCTTTGGTATTGATGAATTTTACTTTGACTGTAATGGTTAAACGGTTTAATGCCGCCTGCTCATTTCCCTGAATTGCTGTGGGTTGACTGTTGTAATCACTGATGTATCCTTCGAAGCTGATATCACCGGAAGAATTGATTTGCGTGAGGTTAGTCTGTGAAACAAATTTGTCCTTTAATTTCTCTGTGAAAACCTGACTCAAGGAAGGCTGAACCAGGGAGGCCTGGTTTGGAAAAGTAGCAATCGAAATGGTCTTGATCTCAGGAGAAATGGAAGCTCCGGTAAATGAATAAACACCACATCCGGTAATTGCCAAACAGGAGGTAAGCAGTAGTAAAGATGCAACTAGTTTTCGCATATGCTCAGCCATTATTTAATATCGTATTCTTTAATTTTCCTGTATAGAGTCCGTTCTGATATTCCCAGCTCCTTAGCCGCATACTTGCGTTTTCCACGATGCTTTTCTATAGCCCTTTTAATTATTTCTTTTTCTTTTTCTTCCAGCGAAAGCAACTCTTCAGCCAATTCCTCATGTGGTGAATCACTCACCTGCTGAATGGAAATAGCCTGTGGTTGTGAAACTGAAATCCCCGGACTGAATTCCTGATATAGCTTGTCTATAATCTGCGAATTGTTTTCATGAATCGATCCTGGAACATTGCCTTCTGAAATCAATTCCACAACAAGTTTCTTCAAGTCTACAATGTCTTTTTTCATCTCAAAAAGGACTTTATAAAGCAGTTCCCTTTCTGAAAAATCACCTCCCTTGTTTTCATCTTTTACCAAAACAGGCAGGCGACTTCCTGTATCCTGAGGAATATATTTCATCAGTATTTCAGCATTGATATTTTTCTGCCTTTCCAGAATAGAAAGCTGTTCGGTAACGTTTTTTAATTGACGCACATTTCCCGGCCAACGGTAATCGCTCAATAATTGCATCGCATCCGGCTGCAATACCACTGTCGGCATTTTGTATCGCTCGGCAAAGTCGTTTGCAAATTTTCGGAATAATAAATGTATGTCTTCTTTTCGCTGTCTCAATGCAGGAACCTGAATGGGAACAGTATTTAGACGGTAATATAAATCTTCACGAAATTTGTTGTTGTGTATCGCTTCAGGCAGGTTAACATTGGTTGCAGCAACCACACGAACATCAGTCTTCAAACTTTTGGAGGAACCAACTTTTAAAAATTCACCACTCTCAAGTACACGCAACAAACGCACTTGTGTCAGCAATGGTAATTCTGCAACTTCATCCAGAAAAATAGTTCCACCATTCACTACTTCAAAATATCCTTTGCGCGCTTCATGAGCTCCAGTAAATGCTCCTTTTTCGTGGCCGAATAATTCTGAATCAATTGTTCCTTCCGGAATAGCACCACAATTCACAGCTATATAAGGACCATGTTTGCGTGCACTCAGTTGATGTATAATTTGAGGAAAAACTTCTTTTCCCGTTCCGCTTTCTCCGGTTATCAATACCGTAATATCAGTGGGAGCAACTTGTCGCGCTGTATCTATAGCATGATCCAATAAAGGTGAATGACCTATAATACCAAATCGTTGCTTTATATCCTGAATATTCATTCTTTGTTAGTTTTAAAGCTAGGCCTTATTAACTACTTCTCCTATTAATGTTGCAGCTGTGCAATCTGATGCAAACACATCTACATATTCACCCTTCTTATGATTTCCTGCAGGAAATACCACTACTATATTTCCGGTGGTTCGACCCATTAAATAGTCAGCCGATTTTTTTGACGGGCCCTCGATCAATACGCGATGTACCTGCCCTTTCATTGCAAATGTTTTTTCTTTCGATAACGATTGCTGTAGTGCAACAATTTCTGCAAGTCGTCTGCTTTTTACAGACTCATCTACATCATCTTTATATTCACGTTCCGCTTGTGTTCTCGGACGTTCTGAATATTTATACATGTATGAAAATTGGTATCCCACCCATTTCATAAGAGATAAGGTTTCCTGATGATCTTCTTCAGTCTCACCACAAAACCCTGAAATGGTATCAGTCGACAAGGAACATCCCGGAATTATTCTACGGATAGCTTCAATCCGCTCCATATACATTTCCCGGGTATATCCGCGATTCATGCGATGCAAAACGCGAGTACTTCCCGATTGAACCGGTAAATGTATGTACTTACAAATATTATCATACCTGGCAATTACATGCAATACATCGTCGGTCATGTCACGTGGATTGGATGTAGAAAACCGAACCCTTAATTCGGGTGATACCTGTGCAACCTTTTCCATCAGCTGAGCAAATGAAGTGCTTGCCAGTCTCTGCTCCTCAGTGAGTATTTCTTTCTTTAAACCACCACCTGCCCATATATAAGAATCGACATTCTGACCCAGTAAAGTAATTTCACGATAGCCTCTTTCAAACAAGTCCCGCACTTCGGCAACAATCGATTCCGGATCACGGCTCCTTTCACGACCTCTGGTGAAGGGAACTACGCAAAACGAACACATATTATCACATCCTCTCGTAATTGAGACAAATGCAGTAACCCCATTGCTTCCCAAACGAACCGGACTGATATCTCCATAGGTCTCTTCCCGCGACAATAATACATTTACCGCCTTCTGACCACTGTCAACCGATTCAATGAGTTTTGGCAAATCCCGATAGGAATCCGGACCCGCAACAATGTCGATTAATTTCTCTTCTTCCAAAAGTTTCGACTTCAATCTTTCTGCCATGCAGCCCAAAACCCCAATTATTAAATCCGGCTTTTGCTGTTTCCTTTTTTTAAACTCAGTCAAACGCTGCCGAACCCGCAATTCGGCGTTTTCCCGGATTGCACAGGTGTTCAAAAATACAACATCAGCCTCCGCTTCATCGGTGGTAGTTTCATATCCATGTTTCGTCAAAATTGACGCAATTATCTCACTATCAGAGAAATTCATAGCACAACCATAGCTCTCCAAATAGAGTTTCCGGGTGCCCTGACTCATCGTACTTTCAACCATCACTGCTTCGCCCTGGCGCGATTCATCAATGACTTTATTTTCCTGAATCATTAGTTTTTTTGTTACTTTTGGACAAAATTAGTGATTTTTGAGCATCTGACAAAATGTCACTTTTAGGCCTCATTTGGAGGTTTCTAATTTTAATTCTTTACTTTGCCCGCCGTTTTAAAATGTGGCGGCACTTATTATTAGTTTAAATTTTAGTTTAAAAAATGGCAGATAATCTGGTTATTGTGGAGTCCCCGGCGAAAGCTAAAACTATTGAAGGTTTCCTTGGGAAGGATTTTGTGGTGAAGTCGAGTTACGGTCACGTTAGGGATCTCGCTAAGAGCGATAAAGCTATCGATATTGAAAATAATTTCTTGCCCAAATATGAAATCAGTGAGGATAAAAAGGCCGTTATTGCCGAACTCACCCGTCTCACAAAAAATGCCCGCACCGTTTGGTTGGCAACGGATGAGGACCGGGAAGGAGAAGCTATTTCCTGGCACTTATACGAAACACTGAAATTAAAGGAAAGTAATACCAAAAGGATTGTTTTTCATGAGATTACGAAGCCGGCTATCATGTCGGCAATTCAAAATCCAAGGAAAATCGACAAACATCTGGTGGATGCTCAGCAGGCCAGAAGAATTCTCGATCGTTTGGTGGGTTTTGAACTTTCTCCAATTCTGTGGAAGAAAATTAAACCATCTTTATCTGCTGGAAGGGTTCAATCGGTTGCCGTACGCCTTATCGTGGAGCGCGAAAGAGATGTGGAATCGCATCAAACCGCCAGTTCATTTAAAGTGGTGGCTATTTTTATGGTTGAAGATGGAAAAGGAGGGAAGTCAGTTTTAAAGGCAGAACTTCCGAACCGTTTTAAAACCAAAGCTGAAGCAGAAGCATTCCTGGAAACATGTAAAGGTGCGAAGTTTACGATCTCTAACCTCGAAAAGAAACCGGCTAAGAAATCACCTTCGGCACCTTTTACTACTTCCACGCTGCAGCAGGAAGCAAGTCGTAAATTGAGTTTCTCAGTTGCACAAACTATGCTCATTGCGCAGAAGCTTTACGAATCGGGAAAGATCACTTATATGAGAACCGATTCTGTGAATTTAAGCCAGACTGCACTCGATGCAGCCAAAGCTGAAATCACAAAGCAATACGGTCCCAAATATTCTAATCCAAGACAATATAAAACGAAGTCTGCATCGGCACAGGAAGCTCACGAAGCAATCAGACCCACCTATTTTGAACAGTCGACTGTTGAAGGTGATTACAATGAAAAAAGATTGTATGAACTGATCTGGAAAAGAAGTATCGCATCACAAATGAGCGATGCACAACTGGAGAAAACAATTGTTTCGGTTGCTACCTCTAATTCAAAAGATATTTTCACCGCTACCGGTGAAGTGGTAAAGTTTGATGGTTTTCTCACGGTATACATGGAATCATCTGATGATGAAAATACCGATGATGCACCTGAAGGATTGTTGCCTCCGCTGAATGTTGGCCAGGTTTTGCAACTGAATGAATTAACTGCCACCGAAAAGTTTACTTATCCTCCTGCAAGGTATACCGAAGCAAGTCTGGTAAAGAAACTTGAAGAACTTGGTATCGGTCGACCTTCTACTTATGCACCAACCATTTCTACCATTCAGAAAAGAGGTTATGTGATTAAAGAAGATCGTCAGGGAAGAGAACGGAATGTTACAATCATCAGATTGAAAAATAATCAGCTGGCAACGGAAGTGAAAACCGAAATTACAGGTGCTGAAAAATCCAAAATGTTCCCTACAGATATTGGTACAGTTGTAAACGATTTTCTGGTAGAGAATTTTAAAGTAATCCTCGATTACAATTTTACTGCTCAGGTTGAAAAAGAATTCGATGAGATTGCAGAAGGAAAAATTGCCTGGAGTAAAATGATCGGGGAATTTTATAAGCCTTTCCACAAGACTGTTGAACACACCGAAAAAAATACAGAGCGTGCAACCGGAGAACGAATTCTGGGCAAAGATCCTGTCTCAGGCAAAATTGTTTCAGCACGTATCGGAAGATTTGGTCCTCTTGTTCAAATGCGTGTCGATGAAAATGATGAGAAACCTCAATATGCAAAACTGAGATCTGATCAGCGTCTCGAAACAATTACTCTTGAAATGGCTCTCGACTTGTTCAAGATGCCACGGAATCTGGGAGATTATGAAGAGAAAGAAGTGGTCATCGGAATCGGAAGGTTCGGACCATTTGTGCGACATAACAGCATGTTTGTTTCTATCCCAAAAACCGATGATCCTTATACTATAGATATCGACCGAGCTATAGAACTCATAGAAGCAAAAAGGAAATCTGACAGCGAGAAAACTATTAAGTTGTTCGATGAAAATCCGGAAGTAAAAGTTTTGAAAGGTCGTTGGGGACCCTATATCGTTTTTGGTAAGAAAAATATCAAGATTCCTAAAGATCTGGAACCTGAAAAAATTACTTACGCTGATTGTGTACGTTTGGAAAAGGATACTCCGGATGCACCTAAGGGTCGCTTTGGACGATTTGCCAAAAAGAATACAGATACTAAAGCTGCTCCTGCCAAAACAGCTCCTAAAAAAGCTGCAGCAAAAAAGAAAACTGCTGCTAAAAAATCGGCTCCTGCTAAAAAAGTTGCTGCTAAACCTGCTCCTGCTAAAGTTGCTGCTGCACCATCCCGCACAGCGGTGAAAAAAGCAGCTCCCGCAAAAAAGACTGCTCCCGCAAAAAAAACGACAACAGCTAAAAAGACGGCTCCCGCGAAAAAGGCAGCTAAACCGGCAGCTAAAAAAAAATCAGGTAAGCGTTAATTGATATGTTAAAGCCTGAATTCTTTAATCCGGTAAGTGATCCCGGAATTGCATTTCAACGTGATAATATCTCTGATTCTCTTGCTTCAGCGGTTCGCATCTATACTTTTGAAAGTGGATTCCCTGATTTGTTGGGAGCACAAATCGCCATCATCGGTGTAAATGAATATCGCGGCTCAGCTTTTAACCGCGAATTCCGAAAAGGCACTGATGCCATTCGTGAAAAACTTTACCGTTTAAAAAAACATGAAGGAAGTGCTGTAGTTGTTGATCTTGGTGATTTGAAACCCGGCAATACAGTTGAGGATACCTACTATGCACTCACGGAAATAGTCACTGCACTTTTGCGCAAAGCAGTAATTCCATTAATTATTGGCGGATCACAGGATATTGCCGTTGCTCAGTTCAATGCATATAAAAATTTTGAACAGATAATTAATCTGGTTGGACTAGATGCTCGTTTCGATTTGGGTTTACCCGAAGAATCGTTAAACAGTCATACCTGGTTAGGGAAAATTGTTTTACAACAACCCAACTACCTCTTTAACTTCAGTAATATTGGTTACCAGACATACTTCGTAGGTGCAGCTTCGGTTGATCTGATGAATAAACTCTATTTTGATGCTTACCGGGTAGGAATGGTACGCTCCGATATTACAGAAATAGAACCTGTAATAAGAAGTGCCGATATGTTAACTGTAGATTTGTCGGTAATCAGACAATCTGATGCACCCGGTTCTGCAAATCCCTCGCCTAATGGTATGGCAGGGGAGGAGGCTTGTCAGGCAATGATGTATGCAGGACTAAATGACCGCTTAACCGCAGCAGGTATATTTGAATATGATCTGAATGCCGACCTGAATCAGCAAACTGCTCACCTGGTTGCACAAATGATTTGGTACTTTATTGAAGGGTTTACCAATCGTAAGAATGATATTCCTATGCTGAATCATAATGGATTCATCACATATACAGTTACCCTCGATGCAAATGGCAGTGAACTGGTGTTTCTGAAACACAAAACAACAGGCCGCTGGTGGATGGAAATGCCGGTACAAGGGAAAAGTAACCGGTTCAGCAGGCATAACTTCCTGCCTTGTTCTTATAAAGATTACCAGCAGGCATGTCAAAACGAAATGCCCGACCGTTACTGGCAGGCTTTCCAAAAGTTATCCTGATCCGGTTTCCCTGAAATAATTTACTGTTGATTTATGGCTGTTTCATCCGGATTTATTCCGTTTAGGTTGCCGAACCCAAACTCTTGAATAGAATTTATTCTAATGCAGTTAAATAGTTTGAGTTATTAAAAATGTTCATATTTGACATCTTATATAATTGAAAATAAACATATTATCTAGTTATTAACCTGTTCATAAGTAGTATTATTAAGGTCAAATTGCCGGAAACAGAAAACGAAAAAACAATTTCACTTTTTGTATTTGAAATAAAATTTTAGTTACTTTAGCCCCCTGATTATAGTCATTAGCCCAAAAAAGTACCGAGTCAACCTAACGACAGCACTTGCATTATGAAGAAACTTTTATCCCTTGCACTGTTTATCATTTCAGCGTCTACCGCAACCTTTGGTCAGCAGGATCCGCAATTCAGTCAGAACATGTTCAACAGACTGCATGCCAACCCGGCTTATGCGGGAAGTAGTGATGGTATCTGTGGTACCTTGTTATACAGAAATCAGTGGACTGGTTTCGATGGTGCTCCTAAAACAGGTTTATTTAGCATTGATGCTCCGGTAAATTTCCTTCATGGAGGTTTAGGGTTGACCATTCTTGCTGCTGATGAACTTGGTTTTGAAAATACATTTTCAGCAAAGCTGGCTTATGCCTTCCGTTTCAATATCGGTCAGGGTAACTTAGCAATTGGTGCTGATTTTGGAATTTTACAAAAATCACTTGATGGTGATTTCAAATTCAATGACCCAAATGATCAGGTTATTCCAACGTCTTCTGTTTCTGGAAGTGTATTCCCTGACCTTGGTGCCGGTATTTATTACAATTCTGATAAGTTATATTTAGGAGCATCTATGTCTCATATCCTTGAGAGTGAAGTAGATTACGGTGATTTCACTACAGAAATGGCTCGTCATTACTATTTCATGGGAGGATATCGTTTCGAGTTTTCTCCGGCAATTTCCCTGATACCATCATTTCATGTGAAAAACACCGGTGACCAGACTCAGGCGGACATTAATGCCAATCTTCACTTTAATAACCGCTTCTGGGTCGGTGGATCCTACAGGCTTGAGGACGCTATTGTTTTGATGGCCGGACTCAATATAACCCCCAACCTTCGCCTGGGATACTCATATGACATGACCACCTCCGATCTGAAAGATTACAGCGATGGTACCCATGAAATAATGCTTGGATACTGTTATAAATTCAAGAAAAAGATTAATCCTATCATCAGAAACGTAAGATTTCTCTAATATTTTGCAACAAATACATCTGGAAGTAACTTATTTTTGGATTCACCGTTAATACCTGTTAATCCTGAAAACTGAGTACTTACAAGCAAAATAACAGGGTGGTTCCAACGTTACTGGAACAATTACATCGACTACTTGAAAATAAACCTAAATAGCGGAACATGAAAAGACTGATCATTTACTCTGCAATCTTGCTGATACTCAGCAGTTGTGGTGGTGGTAACCGCGGTCAGCTGGTGGGGGCAGGCAATCGGGAACGATGGTATCAGGCCGATCCATACGGCATGGTATTTATTCCTTCCGGCTCCTATAATATGGGACCCAGCGACCAGGACGTTCCTTATGCGCAGGTTGCGCAAAGCCGTTCAGTATCGGTACACGCTTTTTATATGGATAATACCGAGATTACCAACAATGAATACCGCCAGTTCGTAGAATGGGTGCGCGATTCATTAGCTCATCGACTAATTGGTGGAGAACACCTGGTGGATGAAGGTGAATACGGCGAACGTATCAACTGGAGAAAGAAAATTGACTGGGAAGATGAAGAGAATGTGGAAACATTAAATGAACTCTATCTCCCTGAAGCTGAACGTTTCTATCGCCGTAAAGAGATAGATTCCCGTAAATTGAATTTCGAATACTACTGGATCGACCTGCATGAAGCTGCTCAACGCTCAAGCCGCGAACAAGGAAAGACAGATCGTTCTGTATTTATTAAGAGAGACGTGATTAATGTTTATCCCGACACCCTTGCCTGGATTCATGATTTCACCTATTCTTTTAATGACCCTATTACTAATATGTACTTCTGGCATCCATCCTACGATGAATATCCTGTGGTTGGTGTGAACTGGAAACAAGCCCGCGCATTCTGTATCTGGAGAACCCAGTTGCTGAATAGTTATCTGAATGATAACGGCGAATCGTTTGTTCAGGATTTCCGCCTTCCAACCGAATCTGAATGGGAATATGCCGCTCGTGGTGGTCTCGATTTATCGCCTTACCCTTGGGGAGGTCCTTATATCCGTAACAGCCGCGGTTGTTTCCTTGGAAACTTTAAACCTATGCGTGGTAATTACTTAGATGACGGTGGATTCTATGCCGTTAAAGTAACCTCTTACTGGCCTAACGATTATGGCTTGTATTGCATGGCAGGAAATGTTTCTGAGTGGACAAGCAATGCATACGACGAATCTGCGTTTAATTTTCAGCATGACCTAAATCCTGATTATACTTACGAGTCAAAAGAATCTGACCCTCCTGCTCTTAAACGAAAAGTTATTCGTGGTGGATCATGGAAAGATGTTGGATACTTTTTACAGACCGGAACACGTTCTTATGAATATCAGGATACTTCGAAATGTTATGTCGGTTTCAGATGTGTAATGGACTTCATGGGTCGCGACAAATCTGATTTCTGATAACTACCTTTGCCTAATTATTAATCTAACCAACTTAAATACTAACTTAAAACTTCTAAAAACACTATGGGATTAGCTTCAATCACCCAAAGTAAGGGATTTAAAAACATGATGGCAAAGCTCTATGGTATCGGAGCTGCAATCGTAATTGTGGGTGCCCTCTTTAAAATTCAGCACTGGGAAGGTGCCGGACTGATGCTTACAGTCGGTCTTCTTACCGAAGCTGTGATTTTCTTCTTCTCTGCCTTTGAACCACCTCATGAAGATGTTGATTGGTCATTGGTTTACCCTGAACTTGCGGGAATGCATGAACCAGGTCATGACAAACACAAGAAAAAGAAAGCTGATCCGATCGCTCAGGAACTTGACAAATTATTATCTGACGCTAAAATTGGTCCGGATTTGATTCAAAGTCTTGGAACTGGCTTACGTACACTTGGAGAAAATACCGCTAAAATGAGCGACCTCTCCAGTGCAAGTGTAGCAACTGATGATTATGTGAAAAATGTTCAGAATGCTTCTAAATCTGTTGGAAATCTTGCCGGCGCTTACGATAAAGCAGTTACTGCTATGAATAGCCTGAGCACTTCTTCCGACGATGTAAAAGTTTACAGCGATCAGGTATCTTCTGCAGGTAAAAACCTTGCAGCTCTGAATGCTATCTATGAACTGCAATTACAGGATTCTAATAAACACCTTAAAGAAACTTCTAAGTTCTATGATGGTATCAATGAACTTATGTCAAGTCTTAATGCTTCTCTTGAAGATACTAAGAAATACAAAGATGAAGTTTCTAAACTTGCTAAGAACCTCACTTCTCTCAATACGGTTTACGGAAACATGCTTTCAGCAATGAACATGAACCCGAACAAATAAACCAAACTAAATCAACCAATTTTAACTAACCTAAAAACGAGAGAATAAACAATGGCAGGTGGTAAACTATCCCCGAGGCAGCGAATGATCGGGATGATGTACTTAGTATTGACCGCACTCCTCGCATTGAACGTTTCTAAAGAAATTATTAACGCATTTGTCACCGTTAATGATAGTTTGGAAACTTCAAACACGAATACAACAGCGAGAAATACCAGAATTTATTCCGATTTCGAAAAGGCCATGGCTAATGACGCCAAAAAAGTAGGCCCTTTCAACGACAAAGCTCAGAAAACTAAAAAACTTTCTGCCGATATGATTGCTTATATCGACGGACTGAAAAAAGAACTGATCGTAGTTGTTGACGGATTGGAAGCAAATGCAAAGGTTCCTGAAGTGCGGAACATAGAAAAGAAAGATGATTATGATGTCCCAACTAATATCATGTGCGGTGATAAAGCAGATGGTCGCGGACACAAAGCAACTGAGTTCAAAAATAAAATCGTTGAATTCAAGACCAATGTTCTTAAAAACCTGAATCCGGAAGATCAAAAACTTTTCGGACCACGTTTGGAAACATTGCTGAATACTAAAGACCCGGCTCCTGATATGGTTGCTGATAATAAAACTACCTGGGAAATGGCAAATTTCTACCATAATCCTGTAGTTGCTACTATCGCACTCCTTACAAAATTCCAGGCCGACGTACGAAATGTAGAGTCTGAAATCATTAACCACCTGTATACAGGTATCGATGCTTCCAGCTTTAAATTTGATGCTCTTGAAGCACGCGTTATTGCTCCTACCAGTTATGTATTAACCGGACAGGAATATAAAGCAGATGTGTTCCTCGCAGCATTCAGCAGTACATCAAATCCTGAAATCCTTGTTGGTGGTGCTCCTATCACCGTAGAAGGTGGAATGGGTAAATATTCTACCCGTCCAGGTAGTGAAGGTCTTAAAAAATGGGGTGGTGTTATCAAGGTGAAAAATCCTGATAATACTATGAAAGAATACCCTTTCGAAGCTGAATATATCGCTGCTAAACCGGCATCTGTAGTTTCAGCTGACAAGATGAACGTTCTTTATATCGGTGTTGAAAATCCAATGTCGATCTCTGTTCCCGGTGTTGCCGATGCTAATGTTACAGCTTCTGTAACCGGCGGCGGTGTTACTATCGTAAAAGATGCTAAGAACGGAAGCAGCAAATACATTGCTAAAGCTACAACGCAAGGCGAAGCTACAGTATCTGTAACTGCTAAACTTGATGGTAAAAATGTACCAATGGGCCAGTTTAAATATCGTGTGAAAAGAGTACCCGATCCGGTTGCTATGATCAACGGTAAAAAAGGTGGACCAATCAATAAAGCTGAATTGGCTGCTGCTACCTCAGTGAACTCAATCATGGAGAATTTCGACTTCGAACTTTATTTCAAAGTTACTAAGTTCCGTATGACCCTGATTAAGAAAGGTAAAGATCCAATTGAACTCGATGCCCCTAATAACCTGATCACTCCGGCTATGAAACAGGCAATCGCAGGTTCTGCTCCGGGTGCTAAAGTGTATTTTGAATATATCAAAGCTTCAGGTCCCGATGGAACAACACGTTCTCTTGGTTCTGTAAACTTTGTACTTCAATAATTAATTGAGAAGAAACTAAAAAAGGAGGATATCATGAAAAGAATCGCAATTATCTTTTCCATTATCGTATCGTTTGCAACGTCAGCGTCGGCTCAAAACGTACTCGATGGTGTTTATGTACGGGAACATGTGCCTGTAAGGCAGCCTGTGCAGTTGTCCTACCTGCGTGAAGCTGATGTAATGTGGTCCAAAAAAGTTTGGAGAATCATCGATCTTAAAGAAAAGATGAACCTGCCATTCTATTATCCCACAGAGAAAATCAATGATCGCCTTAGTCTCAATGATATTCTTTACAATGCCGTTAAAGAAGGTACGCTTACCGCTTATCTCGATGAGGAATTCATGAGCCCGATGACCAGGGAAGAATTTCAAAGAATCGGTGGTGCAGGTGTCGATACTACTCAAATTACAGATCCGGAACCTCCGTATCTTACGCGTGATACCGTTATCGTTCGGGAGTTTTCTACTACCAACGTTATCGCTTATCGTGTGAAAGAAGAATGGTTCTTCGATAAACAACGCTCTGTAATCGATGTTAGAATAATCGGAATCGCCCCACTTATTTATGCAGTCGATGATAAAGGAAATCGTCGTGAAGGTGATCTCAAAATTCCAATTATGTGGATTTACTATCCCGAAGCAAGAAAGATTTTTGCTAATCAGGAGGTGTTCATGAGAGGAAACGACTCCGATCGACGTACCTGGGATGATATATTCCTCAAAAGAATGTTCTCAAGCTATATCTATAAAGAGAATAACGTCTACGACCGAAGAATCGAAGATTATAAACAAGGTATGGATGCTCTTGTAGAAGCTGAAAGAATTAAAATGGATATTACGAACCTAGAGCACGATCTCTGGGAGTACTAAGCCAAAATTCATATAAAAAAAGCCCGCAGAAATTTTCTGCGGGCTTTTTTTATAACTTTCTCTGCTCAGAAGGAAATTCGTTATGATGATAAATTATAAATGATAGATGATAAATTGAATTCTTCTCAGAAGATATACTTGATTCGAATAAAAATGTGATTCTTCACTTTTCAATTCTTGATAATCAATCTTCAACAGGATTAAGAATTAAAGATTATGGATTAAGGATTTTTTTAGTCGTAAAAAATGTGATTCTTCACTTTTCAATTCTTGTTAATCAATTTTCAATAAGAATGAGCATGTGAACAAGATTCCTTCACCTTTAGCAGCAACAAAATAAATCACAAGTGAAAAACGCAAACTTAAAATCCGGCTACTAAACGCTTTACTGATAACTGATAACCGATCACTGATAACTGATCACCCATCAACTGCACTCATGGCAGCGCATTCAACCCTTCGACTACGCTCAGTGCAAATCATCAGCACATCAGCACATTAGCACAT
>JAEUTI010000017.1 GCA_016788065.1 Bacteroidia bacterium
CTGTAGCAGGAAATAAATCCTGATGAAAGATAGTTGCAACGGTTGGATACAAAAGTTCTCAGTTGCATAGCATTATTGTACCACTCCGTATACGTCCCGCCCCAGCGGTTAGCCTGTGCGGTCATTTCAGGTGATAATAAATTAATGATGCTATCTAATTGGAACAACATATTATCGCAACTAAAAACAGTGTTCCATAAATCGATCTGACGATTCATGTAATACTGATCAAAATCCGGATTCGTACGTAGTTTATTGAGTAATTCAATGTGGCCTTCAGGATCGGATGAACCGGAAAGCCCATCTACATCACAAGGCTCAGCATTGTAGGCAGTACTTGGTATACCTGTGTAATTAATATAATGATCGAAGGTGGCATCATTATCCCAAAGGATATAACCCCATTTTTGATGTGTTCCTGCAGGATTCAATCCTCTCCACCATCCCGTATTATAATTTAACCAGTCGGAACAAACCGTAAAAGCATTTACAATAACATAATCAGCCAGACTTGTAACATCGAGTCTATCGGACACATACTGGAAATTCGCTGGATTGGTCATGCTGTTGTTCATTGTATAATTATACAAAGTATTCCAGTCAGTCAATGCCTGCTGTCCTCCATATTCAGCCCAGGTATTACCCCATGTTTCGATATACTGCAGATCATATTTTCCCTGACCATAATAGTAATCCGTAAAATCGTGCTCATCCGGATTCTCTCTCAAGTCATACACACCCCAATAAGCACCATTCAGATAGATGATATATTTCACAGCTCTTCTGACATCGAGATTAAGTCCACCTTGATCGGCAAGCATGTGAATATATGCATCACGGATATGTGCAGATCCTGCATTTGCAGGAGCATGATCGGCAGGATAGTTGTCGTCGCCGGCAGCTCTCATTATAATGCGTTGGAAATTATCACGAAGTGATGTTGGGAAAATCTGCTCCTCGATAGAATGGTTATAACCCATTTCATCGCGAGAAACGAAATCGAGACTTCGGTGGCTGTTTGCCCATGAATCTTGTCCGTGGCGATTAAATTCACCATAAGTTTTGGCTACACGTACACCAGCCATATCGAATAATTCAAAAGATCCTTTTGGTTCCAGATTACCGCTACCGTTAGCCAGTGTGGTTAATTGAGTTCCGGAAATAGATAAAACCGGGATAGTGTGTGAAACATTGATGAAATAAGTTTCAAATTCAATGAAGCTTGGCAAGATTGCAGGATCAGAGCTTATGGTTATTGCTTTTACTACTTTAGTAGATGAAATTGTAAGCGGTGTAGTATAAATTGGTGAAGCAGTTGTTGGTAATGAACCATCGATTGTATAATGAATATCAGCGCTTGGTTCATTGGTTGTAATGGCAACTGTAATTGAAGAGGGATAAAATCCGGCACCCAGACTAAAATCAGGGCGATCAGCATAATCATCATACGGAGCAGCAGCGTTGTTACTGGCATTGGGAGTAGGATTGGTGAAAATACTCCAGGAAGCAACACCGTTTAATGTTCTTCCATAAGAATGTCCCAATTGTGTTTTCTGGCTGATTGAAATATAGTCAACTATTACACCGGAGGGATTCGACAAAACGATAAACTCAGGATTGTTTTTAGTTTGAGTCATTTTGAAGTTGGTGTGCATATTCAAACCTGAAACTTCATCACGACCATCGGCCCAAAATCTCAAAAATCCATTAGCCCCTATGCTCACTGTTGCAGGAATCTGCCACTTCATATTGTTTAGGGAATCATCACTCAGATAATAACCTCCCAGATTCACTGCGGAACCCCCGGCATTGTAAAGCTCTATCCAGTCACCATAATCGCCGTAATTGTCGGCAAATTGTGTTAAGTTAGAACATGAGTATTCGTTAATGACCACTTGAGCACCTGCATTGACTGAAATTAGCATAGCAGCTGATGCTAACCAGATTTTAAATGAGTAACAGATTTTAGGCATGGGTTTATTTTTAGTTGGTTTAATGTTCAGGTAACAATTTATTAATGCAAAGTAAACAATTTTTTAAGACGGTATAAGTACACCATAGATGAACAATTAACATTTTTAGTAACGACCTCCTTTAATTATCATAAATAGTTGATTATGAGTAACTTTACGTGATGTCACTAATTTGTATTATTTTTATAGCCAGTTTAAATACCTACTTGCCGACCTATGAAAATCGAAGTTTTGCACACCTTGTATGACCCCAAAGGAGCTTGCCAGCCAATTTTTGACATCAGAACCAAAGTTTTTGTTGATGAACAGCAGGTTGACAGGTCGGAAGAATTTGATGGATTTGAATCAGGGAGTTTACATTATCTCGGCACCCTGGATGGAAAACCTGCAGGAACTGCTCGCTGGCGATTTACTGAAAAAGGAATTAAACTTGAAAGATTTGCAGTTTTAAAAGAATTCCGGAATAAGGGGGTTGCTGCAGCTGTTCTGCAACAGGTGCTTGCAGATGTTATACCATTTAAAAAACGCATTTACCTGAATGCGCAGGTCACTGCAATTGGCTTTTATGAGCGATATGGCTTTAAAAAAGAAGGGCCGATGTTTGTTGAAGCAAACATCGACCACTTTGTTATGACTTATAATCCGGAGTAGGAATTACTTCAGCACTACCCGTTTTTCCTTAATCATTGAACCATTGGTTACTCTGAGTACATAATTTCCTTTTGAGATTGAGCTGGAGCTGATAACAAACTCATTGCTTCCTGCTTTTGCTTCGAAATTATCAGTTACCAATTCGTTATCATCAATATCAGACAAAGACACTTTAAATTCTGATTCCGAACCAGTATTAATTAATATCCTGAATGAACCATAACCATTTGGGAATACGTCAACTTCAGTATTTGCGCTCATAGCTGATTCGCATTTCACCTGAACAGGGTCTGAATATTCATATTTCCCTTTTCCAATTACTTTACGGAGGCGATAATATGCTGTTTCATCTTTCTCAGTTGCTTCCTCTATTGAATAGAAGTTTTTACCTTCTTTTTTCTGAGGTTGCGGAGCTCTTGAAAACACTTCATAATGTACTTTATCGTAGGTCTTTTCAACCTCATAAGCGTATTTGGCGCCACCTTCAGTTACCCAGTTGAATAAAATAGATCCATTGTCACAACTTGCCTCAAAACTATGGAGTTCTTCTGCAATAGTTTTGGAGCCAAAAGAGCGTTCCATCATTTCAGCTTCAGTTGCCTTTTCATCAGGTTGTGCTTGTTTTGCAACCTGCTCCGGTGCATCATCAATGACGGGTTGTGCAGGCTCTTCAATACGGTTTTCACTCAACAAGTTACTCACCTTGTCAGAAGATGCAGGTTCATCAAATGCTGACGGAGATGCCGCAGAAGCTTCTAATCGAACTTCCTGAACAATAGGCTGTTCAGCAGTCGGACTTTTGGTTAACATCAGATATCCGGCCACAGCCAAAGCTGTGATAGCAATTCCTCCGGTGATATTCAGAACCTTGATGTGTTCCTTTATCTGTGTAATTTCGTTTTTGTCGTTTTTGTTCATAAAAATCTGGTAGAAGTGGATGAACTCGGTTTACGCCACCTACTTTGCAAAGGTTGCTCTGAATCAATCTTTAAATAGGGTGAAATAGCGCTCATACTTACATATTGATTACAGGTCGGAAATCACGATCTTTGCCGACTCTTTTACATGAAAGTCAATAATTCATACAGTCAGATATGGCAAATAGCCTACCCAATCATATTGGGAAGTCTGGCTACAACGGTACTAAATCTTACAGATACCGCTTTTCTGGCCAGGGTCGGGGAAGTGGAATTGGGTGCAATGGCAATCGCAGGAGTTGCCTATTTTGTCCTGGTTATGACCGGTATCGCATTGGGTACCGGAGCTCAAATCCTGATGGCCCGTCGTGCCGGGGAAGGCAATTCACCGGAAATTGGTAGATTGTTTGATCATACCTTATTGCTGCTGTCAGTTATAGCCACTGGTATGTTTCTGATTTTGAAGTTTGCTTCCCCCCCACTTTTAGAGGCCATTTTGAAATCAGCTAATGTTACGCAAGCATGCAATGACTATATTGGAATAAGAAGTTATGGGATCATTTTTACACTGATCGCAATCGCTTTCCGTTCCTTTTATATTGGTATAAGCGTAACCAGAATTATAACTTATTCTGCCTTTATCATGATGGCAGTAAATGTGATTTTGGACTATGTCCTCATTTTCGGACATTATGGCTTCCCGGAAATGGGGATTAAAGGTGCTGCCCTGGCTTCTGTAATCGCAGAATTTACAGGTGCCGCTTACCTTATCATTTATTCATTTTTCAAAAAAGAATTCAGACAATTTAATCTGTTCCGTTTTCAAAACATGGGGATGGAGCGAATCAATGCAATTTTTAACATTTCTGCTCCTTTGGTTTTGCAAAATGGACTCTCTATGGGTGCCTGGTTCTTATTTTTCGTTTTCATTGAGAGAATGGGAGAACATGAGCTTGCAATTTCGAATGTTATCCGGGCGACTTACATGATTCTAATGACTCCAATTTGGGGGTTTGCATCTGCTACCAACAGTATGGTAAGCAATATTGTTGGCCAGGGGAAACAACATGAAGTTAGAAGTTTGGTGCTGAAAATTGTCCAGCTGAGTATGATCACAACGGTGATTTTGTTTCTGGCAAGCCTCATTTCACCTCAATGGTTATTAAGAATCACCACCAACGATCAGCAATTAATTACAGATGCTTTGGGATGTTATTATATCATTGTCGGGGCCATGTTTTTATTTTCGGCAAGTGTAATTTTGCTGAATGTCGTTTCAGGACTGGGTAATACCAAAGCTGCCATGTACATTGAATTGGTAAATATTTTCATATACATGACATACGTGTACATTTGTGCCGTAATCTTACAATCATCCATAGAATGGGTATGGTTTTCGGAGATTTTATATTGGGTTTTAATGGGATTATTTTCTTACTGGTATTTAACTTCAAAAAAATGGAAACACGTAGAGTTATAAATTCAATTATTACCCTGATTTGCTTAACTGCCACACTTGCCATTGGATGTAAATCCCCTGAAAAAACAGCGCATTCCCCAACCGAACCCGGCTCTGTTTCAGCGACGGTAATTGACATGCGTGAATTGGATGGCTGTACTTATTTGCTCGAATTGCAGGATGGCATGAAACTACAACCAACTGCAATACCCGTGGAATATCAGCAAGCCGGCTTAAAAGTGAGGGTTAAGTATAAAAAAGTAGAAATTATGAGCATTTGCATGTCTGGTAACCCAGTGGAACTGACTTACATTAAAGCCGAAAAATAAATCAGGTATGAGAATCATTTTCTTAGGAACCCCGGCATTTGCAGTGCCATCACTCGATATCTTAGTTCAAAATGGATATGATATTGCTGCAGTTATAACTGCTCCCGGAAAACAGGCTGGCAGAGGTTTGCAGGTGAAACAATCTGCGATTAAGGAATATGCCGATTCAAAAGGAATCAAAACCCTTCAACCCATTAAACTGAACGATCCTGAATTCCTTGAAGAGGTAAGATCCTTAAAGGCCGATTTACAAATAGTTGTCGCCTTCCGCATGATGCCTGAAGCGCTCTGGAATATGCCACCCCATGGGACGGTTAACCTGCATGGCTCTCTGCTTCCAAATTATCGGGGTGCTGCTCCAATAAACAGGGCGATTATGAATGGTGAAAAAATGACCGGAGTAACTACCTTTTTTCTGAAGCATGAAATTGATACGGGAAATATTCTGTTCCGAACCGAAATTCCAATTGGACCCGATACTACAGCCGGCGAATTACATGATGAAATGATGCATGTGGGGGCTGAACTAATACTAAAAACAGTGCAAGCAATTGAAAATGGCACAGCAGTTGAAACACCCCAGCAGAATTTTGTTAAAGATGGTGAAATATTAAAACCCGCTCCAAAACTGTTTCCTGAAGATTTCAAAATCAATTGGAATCATACTGCCGGTACCATTCATAATCAGATCAGAGGATTAAGTCCGTTCCCCGGAGCATTTACAGGGTTAACAGATCAGGCCGGAAACCGGATTCAACTTAAAATTTATCGGTCGCATTTATCAGGAATACCTTCATCTGATTTGCCTGGAACATTAAGTATCGATAAAGGTAAATTTTTCATTTCCTGCAATGGATCATTTCTTGAGGTTTTGGAATTGCAACAAGAAGGTAAAAAACGGATGGATGTTAAAAGTTTTTTATTGGGATTCAGAAAAGACAAAGGCTGGAAGGCAGAATAACAGTATTGACAGGAAATTGTTAATAACACACACTTAACACTCCCCTTTTGCCGTTTTAAAAATCTCAATTTTGCAACATCAGTTATAAGGTTAGTTCCGATTGGACTAAAAGCATATAGTGAGTTGAAAAAAATAGTTGTTTTTACGGGGTCTGGAGTGAGCGCAGAAAGTGGAATACGTACTTTCAGGGATTCCGGTGGGTTGTGGGAAAACTACAATGTGATGGAAGTTGCAACACCACAGGCTTGGGAGGCAAATCCCGCTAAAGTACAGCAATTTTACAATGAGAGGAGAAAACAAGTTCTCCAGGCAAGTCCCAATGATGCACATCATGCGTTGAAATTACTGGAGGGCAAGTATGAAGTTACCATCATAACCCAAAATATTGATGACTTACATGAACGCGCCGGGTCGTCTAATGTAATGCATCTGCATGGTGAAATTACCAAAGCCCGTAGCAGCCGGTATCCTGAACTGATTTATCCTGTGGATGGGGACGAAATAAGCATGGATGCCCGTTGTGAAAAAGGTTTCCCGCTTCGGCCATTCATTGTTTGGTTTGGCGAACCGGTTCCTATGATGGACAAAGCCATCATGAAAGTGGCTCAGGCTGATATCTTTATTATCATAGGTACTTCACTGGAAGTTTATCCTGCTGCCAGCTTAATTGATTTTGCCAAGGAACAGGCAGAAAAATATTTTATTGATCCGGGTGCTTCTGAAAAAGGACATCTGCCAAATATGACTATCATAGCCAGTACTGCAGGAAAAGCAGTTCCGGCTTTGGTTAAAAAATTATTAGCATAACAATGACAATAAGTGCCGAATTTCTTCAATCCGATTTATTCAACTGGGTAATTTTACCCTTGTTAATTTTTATTGCCCGTACCTGCGATGTAACCCTGGCAACTTTGAGAAATATATTTATTGCCAGAAATATCAAGAAAATTGTTCCACTATTGGGATTTTTTGAAGTGCTGATATGGCTTGTCGCAGTCAGTCAAACCATCAACAACCTGCACAATATTGCCTGCTATATTGGCTTTGCCGGGGGGTATTCCATGGGAATATTTGTTGGGATTACCATTGAAGGTAAACTTGCCCTTGGAAAGCAGGTGGTCAGGATTATCACCAACCAGGATACCACTTCCTTAATTGCTGCCATGTCAGAGGCAAATATGGGTGTCACCATTTTGGATGGCAATGGGGCAAAAGGACCCGTAAAAGTGATTTTCACGACTTTAAAAAGGCGTGATGTGCAGCTAGTTGACCAATTAATCAACAAGCACACGCCGAATGCTTTTTACACGATCGAAGACATCCGGAATTCCAATCAGGGGGTATTCCGGGAAAAGCAGGAGAGCAAATTTTCCTTCCTCAAAATGCTGTTACCCGGAGGTTCTGCAGCATAAAAGTGATTTTTTTGAGTTATTGCATTTTATTCAATATTTTGATAACTTTGGTTGTGGATTTTCTGTTATCAGCTATTGAATGAGCACCAATCGTAAAACACATACCGACGCCAAAAGCATCACCGACTTTTCAAGGTTGGAGAAGATGCATCCCTACAAAACGCTGGTGTTTTTCGGACTTGTTGGCAGCACGATCCTCTTTCTTTCAATGACGTTTCTTTATTTTGTTACACTTTCTCGAACGCAATTTCTCCCCGAATTCCATTTACCTAAAGCATTTTCTGTAAGTACAGTATTTTTATTGTTAAGCAGTTTTTCAATTTCAGGAATTCTGAGAGCATATAAAAATGATGGCATTACTGAAATCCGAAACCGTTTAGCGGGTACACTGGCATTAGGAGTTATTTTTTGCTTTACACAAGTTTATGGATGGCTTAAACTTTATGAATCCGGAATTTTCCTAAGCTCTAATGTGGGAGTTGCTTATTTATATGTTATCACCGGGATGCACTTTCTGCATGTTGTTGCCGGACTGGTATATATTGCCCTGCTTACACACCGCGTTGCCACGAAAAAAAATGATGTTGTGAAATCGCTGTTGTATTTCACAGATGGCTTTCAATATACACGCCTTCAATTGATTTCAGTCTATTGGCATTTTGTAGATGTTCTTTGGGTTGTTTTATTTTTTGTATTCCTTTTCAGCTTTTAAATGAAAAGAATTATTCTCTGTTTTATTCTTTTGATATTTTTTTATTCCTGCAAAAAGGATGTGCCTTCCACTCCTTCTGTTCGTATTCCGCTACCGGCAGGTACAACTATGAGAGACATTTCCATTCCTCAGAAAAATCATTGGGTTGTTTGCGGTAAACATCAGGATAAAGGAATTGTGCTTGTAAGCAAGGATGGCGGGGTTACCTGGTCGACTACCTATTTTTTGAATGAAATAAATACCATACAAATGCAGGATTCTTTGAATGGTGTTGCCGGAGATTCAGATATTTTGCTTTATACTACTGCCAATGGTGGAATAAATTGGGAACAGTTCTACCCGGATATTTTTCCACTTTCAGTCAACCGCATATTAAGAAGTTCATGTTATGCTAATGCAACTACCGGTTTTGTTTGTGGTGGGAAAAATTTTGAAAATGGTGTCCTTTACCGGACAGATGACGGGGGCGAAAATTGGAACTTCACAGAATATAATCACGAATTACGAAGTATTGCTTTTGCAGATGAACTAAATGGAGTTATGGTTGGATACGGTGTTGTTTACAGAACAAGTGACAGCGGTCTAAACTGGAATCTAACTCCGAATACCGGACTTTTTTATACCGGGATTGCATACAACATCAATTCTGGCTACTGGGCTTCAGCATTTGATGGCTCCATATTATATTCTTCAAATAATGGCTTAAACTGGACTATAAAGAAAAAGGGCTCTACCTGGGATTCAGCTAACCGGGCTCTTAACTGTATCGCTGTTTCCTCCTCGGGAACCATTGCCGCTGCGGGTCCAAATGGATATATTATCTGGTCTGATAATGAAGGAAATTCGTGGACAGAACGTTTGTGCTGTGAGCACAATGATATCCTTAGTCTGGAATGGATCAATGAGCAGCAATTGCTGGCAACCGCAAAAAATGGCGGACTTTATCTTATTGATATCAACAATTGAAAATAATTTTCTGAATGCTTGATTTCCTTTGGGGAATTTTCAACTTTAATTACAGTCCCTAAATTTTTTCTTTTCTAAAAATTGAAATTGTTTCAAATTTCAACTCTATTAATACTAGCTACTGATTTCAACTGCATCTACCCACTAAAGCTGTTCACTTACCAAATTTTTTACATCGGCTCTTTTTTTCATTTACGTTTACATTCAATTCTGCTTTTGTTGAACTTAAAACCATTTTTGCATGAGAACTATTCTTCTGGCAATTTCTCTGTTGCAAATTTTGTGCACCAGTGCCACACTTGGTCAATCAACATGTAACAATCCTACGAACCTTGATGTTTGCCCGAGTGTACTATTAACAAACGAAACAAACGCCGGCAAAGGCGATGATGCATTTGCTCCTTGCAATTTATTAGGTGAGGATGTAGTATACAAATTAAATGCACCGAATGGCGCACAAAGTATTTTCATTTCAATTCAAAATGCCAGTGGACCTTATTTTTTATTCTTAAGAGAATCGGATTGCATTACCGGTGTATGCCATGCAAGAAATAGCAATGCAGGAAATGGATCTTATGCTATTAATTTAACTAATCCTACAACCATCACAACATTATTCCTAACTATTGATGCAGCAACTTCTATCACATACGATCTATCCGTAGGAGCTGATACCGGTTCGGTATGGATAAGTCAACCAAATTTGTTAGGGAATTTACAACTTGATTCCAGTGGTTGTGCTTCGCCGTTATTTAGTCCAGCAAAACCATTTTTCCAGGTTACTTACAATGGAGTACCGCAAGTAAATCCTATGACACTAGCACCTCTCGGAGTTCCTGGCAATTTGTGTGTCACTACATTTTTCAAAAACACTACTGGACTTCAAGGCGTAAAAGAATTTCAGTTTAAATTTAATCCTGCCGGATTTTCTTCGGTAACTGGACAACCATCATTTCCTGGCTATTACAATTTAGGAAGCTGGATCAGGTTTGGAGGTGGTGTTAACTGGAACTATATGTTCAGCGATATCGCACCTCTAAACAGGGGTGATTTTACAGGATTTCCAAACACATGCTTAGCTTATCAATTTTGCTTCACTATAATTCCCATCTCAAATGATCCGCAACTTACCAATGTGGATGTGAAGATTTATAGCGATGGTTTTGGGGCTCCTGTAAATGGTTATTTAGCACTGGGTTGTTGCCCCGTACCGTTTACCAATTGCATAGGCTCGGGGTTAGGTGCCACTTCCGCATCAGGTTCATTTGGTTTCGGCTTTGCAGATCCCGGTGGTTCACTTCCAATTGAGTTGTTAGATTTTACAGCTACAAATCTTGATGATGATGTAAAGGTTAACTGGTCTACAGCAACCGAAATAAACAACGATTATTTTCTGCTCCAAAGATCTCAGAACGGTTCAGATTGGGAAGAATTACAATTCATGGATGGTGCAGGAAATTCTACCTCCATTATCAATTATGAATTCATCGATACCAATCCATTGATAGGCACTTCGTTTTATCGTTTGAAACAGGTTGACTACGACGGCAAGTGGTCGTTATCAGAAGTTGTTAAGATTAAAACCGGTAATGATCCGGAGGTTCTGATTTATCCTAATCCTGCAAAAGACTATATCATAGTTGAAAAGTATAATGCGGGCGATATCGTAATTTCTTTGCGTGACCTTACGGGACGTTTTTACCGGCTTTCTTCCAAAACCGAAGGGAACACTGAGAAGTTGCAATTGAATAACATGGCCTCAGGAATGTACTTTATAGTTATAGAATCGGATGGCGTTATCTTGAAAAATGAGAAAATAATTATTCAATAACTATTGCTAAGCTGTACAATCATTTACCGATGCAATTCTAACACAATCAAAACTGATAACCGATTCCGGATTCCAGAAAATCGGCTTGACCTAAGTTTGTCTTTATGTAAATTCCAGCAAACCAATTATTTTTTGGTGACAAAAAAGCATCTTTAGCATAATACTGAAATCCTAACCTGGCCGGTATCCACACTTTCAATTTATCTTTAGTACCAGTGAGTTCATTACGTTCCAATCGATCCCTGTAAAAAGGATTGTACAGGTATATCCCTCCGTTAGTAACAATTGAAAAATGTCCCATAATAAATTCATGACCTAATACCATAGCTACAGCATAAGATTTACCGGCAGCATTGGATTCATAAAACTCCTGACTAACAATAAAATCATAGACTCCTTTATTGTACCACCCTTCAATACCCAATGTAACTTTGTTAATGGGTGAAACCATCTTTGATAAAAATGCAGAAGTCAGAAATATAGGATACTTAGGCCCGTTGACCGGAGCAGTAGAGCTACCTTGCTCATTAACCCCTAATGCAACACGCACATTAAACTGAATCTTTTTGTTCAATGAATGAGATACCGAATCTACCTGATTATTTTGTTGTTCAGATAATTTGAAACGGATTCCACCGCTAAGCACCGGCATATTCATCCCAACATTAGGCAGTTGAAAATGAGAATTGGAAGCATGTAAAATCGATATCCTGCCGATTAGATCAGTCTTTGGGTTTAAATTATAACCAATCATTACTTCTGCTGCAGCAAGGAATGTAAAACTGCTTCCAATTGCCACATTGGTATTGTTGGTTTGTTCATTATAAGGATTCGTAAAATAGGCACTGCCAAGCGATAACCTTGGACCCCAGAACAATTTTTTCAAGGGCTTATGCTTTTCAAATGAAAGCTCTGCCATCAATCCTGTAAAGTAACCCAGTTCATTATTATTACCCATCGAACCACCTGTGGCATACAAACTAAAAACCGGATTATTATAATATTTATGCCAGGGCTTATTGCCGAAAAACTTTTGAGAATACCTGAGCGAACCAACCAATGCCTGTTCATTTATCTCCGGAAAGTCAGGATAGTTCCGAATCATTCGCCCTCCTCCTGCTCCAACTTCTAATGCATTTTTAAACGTCTGTCCATACAGCTCCGCATTAGCCAGAAAAAATAAACTCAATATTAAAAATATCCTCAGGCCGTTTTTGTGGATCAGCATTTTCACATAGCTATAACACCCATCGGAAATTAACTTTTCTGAATTCACGTGGCTGTATTCTATCATCAGCTGATATGCTATTTTATTGGGACAGAGCTTAGCTAAAACTCTTAATAATATTCACAAAACTTCTTGACTTTAAAGAAGCACCTCCTATGAGTCCTCCATCAACATCCGGTAGTGCAAACAATTCCGTTGCATTATTTTCATTGCAGCTGCCACCATACAAAATTGAAACAGCTTGTGCAATTGCATCACCGTAACGGTTACTTATTTTGCCACGAATGAATGCATGCATTTCCTGAGCTTGTGCGGGAGAGGCAGTCTTGCCTGTACCAATCGCCCAAACCGGTTCATAGGCAATAATCACTTTTGAAAATAAGGTGTCTGGAAGAATAAACAGACCTTCCTCCAGTTGACTGAATACCGTCTCTTCATGTTTTCCGGATTCTCTTTCAGGTAATGTTTCCCCGACACAAAAAATAGGTGTCAGGTGGTGATCGAGTGCCAGTTGAGTTTTTTTGGCAAGAAGCGCATTATCTTCATTAAAATAAGCTCTTCGTTCAGAGTGACCTATGAGAACAAAGTTTGCTCCAACAGAATGAATCATAGGCGCTGAAACTTCACCAGTATATGCTCCTGAAACTTCTGATGCACAATTTTGAGCAGCCACACCTATACCGGTTCCATTCAACAATTGTGCAACAGCGCCAATATGTACAAAGGGCGGAGCTAAAATAACTTTGACAGCAGAAATCTGCTCGTTTTTCAACATTCCGGAAACTTCAGTAGCAAGACTGAATGCTTCTTCCCTGTTCGTATTCATTTTCCAGTTACCGGCAACAATTTTAGTTCTCATTCAAAAGAAATTTAAATATCAATTAAAATAAATCATGAAACCCTGATTCTTGGGTCAAGCACTCCATAGAGCAAATCTACTATAAGATTTATAATTACAAAAAACACGGACACAATCAAAACTGCACCCATCACAACCGGAAAATCATAAGTTTCCAAACTATCAACAGTGACTTTTCCAATTCCTTTCCATCCAAAAATATATTCTATAAAGACTGCTCCGGCCAGCAATGATCCAAACCATCCGGAAACGGCGGTCAGTACCGGATTTAGTGCATTCCGAAGGGCATGACGCAGGATTACAACCTGTTTCGATAGTCCTTTAGCTTTTGCAGTTCGAATATAGTCCTGTGATAACACATCCAACATAGAGCTTCTGGTAAGCTGAACGATCACAGATAATGGTCTAATTCCTAGTGTAAAAGCAGGCAGCAATAAATTTTTCACTTCCAGCACCATCCCATCAAAAGGGTCAATGCGATAAAGACTTCCGGTCATATTGAGTCCGGTTATATCAGCCCAAACAAATCCGAATAGCCAGGCAATAATAATTCCGGCAAAAAACGATGGAACTGCCATTCCGAAGACTGCAAGTACATTTATCAGATGATCAATAATACGGTTTTTATATAAAGCAGCAAGTATACCCAGTGCAATTCCTGCTACAGCAGCAAAAAGTAAAGCTGCAATTGCAAGTATTACAGTTCCCGGCAAAGCATCTTTTATTATTTCTGAAACTTCTTGTCTGGTTTGATACGACCGTCTCAGATAGGGACTTTTAACCATCAAAGCTTTACTGCCAAGAGGTAAAATGGTAAACATACTTCCATAACGGGATTCATCGGCAAACCAAACCGATGCCTTATTTTCAGTATCGTGAAAAGAAAGTGGCGACAAATCATTTACATACATGGCAAACTGCACTACCATGGGTTTATCGCGCCCCAGTTCCCGATTGATGTTTTCAATGCTGGATATATCAGCCCGCTGACCTAACATCATTCGGGCAGGATCACCCGGCAAAATATTGAATAGAAAAAATACAACAGTAACAACACCGGCAATTACCAGCAGGCCATACCAAAACTTCCTAGCCAGAAAACCGATCATCGTGATGGTATGATTAGGCTCACTTGAGTTTGTGTTTGCTGTTCACTTCGTCCCATGTAGGCCAATCGTGATGATGCCACATATCAACTACAGTTCCTTTTTTTAACAATACCAGACCTGGATTTGACCTGATGATTGTCTTCAAAGTTGTTGCATCGCAGTAATAGTAATCAAACATCGATTGATATTCATGTCTGATTTTATCCGTTTCTTCAGGTGCCGTTGAAGTGAGTCCGAAAAACGGAATTTTATTTTCATCACACTTTGCAACCAAAGCATTCACTTCATTCTGCACTTTATCACAGGTCTTAGTTAAGTCATAAGCTACCAGCATGAACGAATAGCCTTCCCGAACCAAAAAGTCTTCGGTATACTCAGAACCATTGGCATCGGTTATGGTGAAATCATGAATTGGCGGGACATATCCTTTTTTAATAACCTTATCGATCCGGTCTACAAACTCATATTTATCTAAATCCTCAGGTAGTTGCTCAGGAGTAAATTCGAAGTCCTTGCCATCTTTTTTATACTGAAACACCATCAGTATGCTGTCTTTAGGAGCTCCTTCCGGAATCGTCATTCCATCCAGAATATTTTTACCAATAGCATAAGGTCTGAAATCTTTGATTGGAAGGTGATTCAAGCAATGATAAGTAAAATAGGAAGTAATTATACCTGATAATCCCAAAACAATCGTGTTCGGAATGGAAGGCAATACTTGCTTAAGCATCACAGTTGCAAAAAGGAGACCTGCCGAAAACCAGAATGGAAATGACCAGTTGATTACCACGAAACTGAAGAAGGCTATAAGCACAAGTGAAAGTCCGGCATTCACCATATCAGATTTCATATCGCCATGCTTAATATTTTTTCTTTCGAAGAATATAAAGAGTGTTAGTACCAGCAATACCAGATCTTTGGTAAACGATTCCCAGGGTGTAAGTTTCAAAGCATCTCCGAAGCATCCGCAATCGGTTACCTTATTGAAATAAGCGGAATAGAATGTCAGGAATGTGAAAAACACGATCATTAATAAGAGCAGCCACGACACGGTTACCATTCTGGTTCCAAATATTACGGCAACCCCTAAAATAACTTCTAAAATGCAGACAAAAGCAGCAAGCAAGAGAGCATATTCGCTCATCCAGGGAGTGTTGAATACGGTAAAATATTCTTCGAGTTTATAAGAAAAACCCAGGGTGTCGTTTGCTTTAATGAGGCCGGAAACGATGAACAGTGCTCCTACCAGAATTCTGGAAATCCAGCTTAATTGTTTCATATCTGAATCAGTTTTATTTTGGTTCTTGTAACTTGATTAATGCAAATACCGAGTAGTTTATAATATCGTAATAGTTGGCATCTATGCCTTCCGAAATAAGGGTTGCCCCATTATTGTCTTCAATCTGTTTAACGCGAAGTAGTTTCATCAGAATCAAATCTGTGATAGAACTGACACGCATTTTTCGCCAGGCTTCACCATAATCATGGTTTTTGTCTTCCATGAGTGACCTTGCGGCTTTAATATGCTTCTCAAACAAATCTGCAGCCTCCTGGTTTCCTAAATCCGGTTTATCTGATATTCCAAGCTCATTTTGAATGAGAGCTATGATCGCATAATTGATAATTCCCTTGTATTCAGAGGCAATCCCCTCCTCAATTTTTTGGGTACCTTTTTCTTCTATACTTCTGATTCTTTGCGCTTTAATGAACATTTGATCCGTAATGGAGCTCAGCCGAAGGATTCTCCAGGCGCTGCCATAGTCTTTCATCTTGGCAGTAAATATATATTTGCACTCCGAAACGGCCTGATCAAATTGAGCAACTGTTAGTGCAGGTTTGTTCTCCATGGTTAATGTTGTGTTCATTGGCTGTAAATGAATTCGCCCTGTTTCAGAGCGCAAAATAGTTTAAACTAAATGTATTTCAGATGAATAATTTTCAGGAATCCCTGCCTCCGATCATCAATGGCCCAATTATGTTGAATTGTAAAGGCCAATTGATCAATCTCGACGAACCTAAAATAATGGGAATCCTGAATGTAACACCCGATTCTTTCTATGATGGTGGCAAATTTACCGAAGAAAAGGCAATTATTGAAAGGGTTCAGCAAATGGTTTTCCACGGTGCTACGTTCATTGATATTGGTGCTCAATCAACTCGTCAGGGAGCAGTAATTATTGAAGAAAAAGAAGAAATTGCCCGATTAATACCAGCTATTAAACTGATTATCAAAAACTTCCCGGAAATTCTCATTTCTGCCGATACTCTGAGATGTGAGGTTGCTAAACAAGCTGTTGATGCCGGCGCTTCGTTAATAAATGATGTTTCAGGTGGTGATCATGACCCGGCTATGTTCGACTTTATTGCCCAGTCACGAATTCCTTATATTTTGATGCACATGCAAGGCACACCGGAAACCATGCAAACGAATCCGGAATATGATGATGTCGTTCCCGATATTTATTCAATATTGCTGCAAAAAGTCACAGCGTTGAGACGAAAAGGTGTGAAAGATATTATCCTTGACCCCGGATTTGGATTCGGTAAAACAGTGGCTCATAATTTCAAATTGCTAAAAATGCTCGGCTTTTTTAGGAACTCCGGCTGTCCGGTACTTGCAGGAATTTCAAGGAAATCGATGATTTGTAAAACCTTGCAGGTAAACCCGGTTAATGCACTCAATGGCACTACTGCGCTTCATATGGCAGCTTTAATGAATGGCGCTTCCATTCTAAGGGTACACGATGTAAAAGAAGCTGCTGAAGTAGTGAAGCTGTATCTTGCCTACCAAAACAGTTAATTATTTCTCCTCTTCGTTATCCTCTAAACCGGAAAGCAGCTTCTTCACTTCTTCATCAGTTTGTCGCAATTTTGTCTTGCACAAATTGATAAGAAACAGAGCTCTCTTAACT
This sequence comes from Bacteroidia bacterium, assembly GCA_016788065.1. Taxonomy (GTDB): domain Bacteria; phylum Bacteroidota; class Bacteroidia; order AKYH767-A; family OLB10; genus JADKJB01. The sequence goes on from JAEUTI010000017.1 coordinate 17,320, forward strand.
CTTTCAGAAAGCACATCAATATCTGTATTGCCCTCTTCTATTTCTTCGAGAATGGCTTCCAGTTCATTCACTGCATCCTGATAGCTTATATCTTCACTTCCCTTTGACTTCGCTTTCGATGGTTCCTTCATATAAAATTGTTTTTAAAACTGCTCCGGGTTGAACCGATTCAGCACTCTTTATTGCTTTTCCGTTGTGCAGAGTAATTGAAAACCCTCTTTTAAGCACATTCACCGGATCTAATGTTTGAATAATTCCCTCTTGCCTGGATAATTTTAGACCAGCCATTTTTAACAAACCCTGAGGTAAGGAATGCAGTACCTTAAACTTTTCTTGCAGAAGCATTTCACCTCTAATAATTTTTTGTTGAGTTTTATAAGTTAACTCTCTCACGGCTACACCTAAATTGGAACGGGCCTGATTCAGGGTATTCATGGAAAAATTCCTGATTTGGGCTGCTGAACCTTCCACATAATAATTTTCATGCTGCAACCGCTGTTCAACACTGCTTCGGATTTCAGATGAAAGTTCATTCAGCCGGAGAGCTTCTGCTGCCATACCCGATTCAAATGCATCCTTGATACCTACCATCATCTGATCTAACCCCAATTCAAAATTGGCTGTTTTTTCTAAGATAAAATCAGCAGCATCTGTGGGTGTAATAGCATCGGCATGTGCTACTTCATCAATTACACTTTTGTTTGTGGTGTGTCCGATACCGGTTAAAACCGGAATAGGAAAACGCGCAACGGCTCTCGAAAGCCTGTAGTCATTGAAGCAATTCAAATCAATTGCACCACCACCACCTCTCACAATCACCACCAAATCATATTTTTCTTTATTATTAAAAATACGAATCAGCCTATCAACCATTTCACCTGCGGCCTTCTCCCCCTGCAATAAGGATGGATACAAATCGACCTGAAATTTGTAGCCTTTGCTGTTAGTTTCAAGCTTATTTATAAAATCTTCATACCCTCTCGAATCACGGGCAGAAATGGCTGCAATGCGCTGTGGCACCAATGGGAAAGGTAATAATCTGTTGTTGTTAAAAATTCCTTCTTCCCGCAGAGCGGCAATGGTTTTATCGCGTTCCTGCTGAAGCAGTCCAATAGTATATTTGGGCTCAATATCCTCTACAATGAGACTTAATCCCCATTTTACATCAAATCGTACCCAAGCCTGAAATAAAATTACCGATCCCGACCGGAGTTCATTTCCTGTTGCCTTTTGAAAAATGGTATGGATACGCTCAAATTTAGTCGCCCATACTATGCCCTTCATCTCACAAACGGGAGCCGAATTTCCAGGTAATTTTTCTACCAGTGACAGGTAACAATGTCCTTTCCTCACACTCATTTCTGAAATCTCAGCAACAATCCAAAGCAACTGATCTCCAAATTTTGATTGGATAGCAGTTCTTATACCCTGGCTGATTGCCGAGAGACTGAGGAACTTTTCTTTGGTTGAAGTAATTGGTTCTGACATTGGAAAACGGTAAAAAGTACCGTAAAAATAGCTATTTCAGTGTTGATTGGTTCAGGAATAGTATCAAAACCTATCTTTGCGTTGATTAATGAACAAATGTACCGAAAAATAATCCTCAAACCGCAAAAAGATCGTTCTGTTTTGAATTTTCACCCCTGGATCTTTTCAGGAGCTATTCAAACCGATGTAAAGTCATTTACTGATGGTGAATTGGTGGAAGTTTATAACCATGCCGGCAATTATCTTGCAACCGGCCATTTCCGACATGGTACTATCATGGTTCGTATTATCAGTTTCAAAAAACAGACTATCGATGCCACTTTCTGGAAAGAAAAATTTCAAAAAGCCCTGGCATTAAGGAAAGTTCTGGGATTATTAAACAATCCTGAAATCAATACCTTCCGATTAATACATGGTGAAGGAGACGGACTGCCCGGATTAATCATTGATATTTATGATGATGTTGCCGTTGTGCAAACTCATTCAGAAGGGATGCACCAGGCAATTGATACTATTTCATCTGAACTACAACAGCTGGAAGGTTTGAATATAACTACAGTTTACGATAAAAGTTCTGAAACACTATCCAAAAAAGGGATGCCTCCTATTCCTAATTCATTCCTTGCGGGAAGCAAAACCAATCAGGTTGTGACTGAAAATGGTGTGAAGTTTTACGTGAATTGGGAAGAAGGTCAGAAGACCGGATTTTTCCTCGATCAGCGTATGAACCGTCAGCTACTTGCAACTTATGCAAAAGGAAAGCGGGTATTAAACACCTTCTGTTATTCCGGAGGCTTTTCGATGTATGCATTGCAAGCAGGTGCTGCTCATGTTGATTCAGTTGATAGTTCTAAAAAAGCCATTGAATGGATCAGCCAAAATGTAGAGCTGAATGGTTTTGATGCCGGAAAACATGCTGCATGGTGTGAAGATGTATTTGATTTCTTAGGAAAGAATGATGCCGTTCATGATATTATTGTATTGGATCCACCTGCCTTTGCCAAACATCTCAGCTCTGTGGATCGGGCAACTATCGGATACCGAAATCTGAACCAGGAAGCTATAAGGCGCATTAAGCCGGGTGGTTTGATTTTTACCTTTTCCTGTTCCCAGGCTATCGATAAAACCTTATTCCGAAAAATAGTGTTCATGGCCGCAGCTAAAACCGGACGAAATGTAACAATCCTGCATCAAATGACGCAAGGCCCCGATCATCCTGTGAGCCTCTATCATCCTGAGGGTGAATACCTGAAAGGCCTGGTTTTGAGAGTTGATTAGACAATGGCTGCTATTGCTTAACTTTGCAAAAAAATCTCATTCATGTTAGCTAATATCCCCAACATAAAACACCTTGAAACAGGTAATTTTTTCATGATGGCAGGACCATGTGTGGTCGAAAGTGAAGAAATGACAAGAGGCATTGCTGCTTCTCTCAAAGAACTAACAGACAAGTTAAAAATACCATTTATTTTTAAAGCATCTTACCGGAAAGCAAATCGCACCCGGCTCGATTCATTTACAGGAATCGGTGATCAGAAAGCTTTGGAAATCTTAGGACGCATCCGCAATGACTTTCAGGTTCCTGTGGTTACTGATATTCATGAAAGTCACGAAGCTGCCGAAGCAGCACCTTTTGTGGATGTACTCCAAATTCCTGCATTCCTTTGCAGGCAAACCGATTTATTGGTTGCAGCTGCAAAAACCGGCAAAATGGTTAATGTGAAAAAAGGACAGTTTCTGGCTGCTTCATCCATGAAGTTCGCTGTAAATAAAATCAGAGAATCCGGAAACCAGAATATTTGCCTTACTGAACGTGGAACCATGCTTGGTTATACCGACCTGGTAGTCGATTTCAGAGGCATCTCTGTTATGAAAGAAATGGGCACGCCGGTAATTCTGGATATTACACACTCACTTCAACAACCGAATCAGGGTTCAGGTGTAACGGGTGGACAACCTCATTTAATCAGTACCATTGCCAGTGCGGGCATTGCAGTTGGTGTAGATGGCATTTTCGTTGAAACACATCCCGACCCTGCTAATGCGCTATCTGATGGAGCCAATATGCTTCCATTAAATCAAATGGAAAATATGCTGAATAAGTTGCTTGCTATTCATGCAGCAGTGCGTAAATTTTAACACATCATTTCTGATATTATGAAAGTAAAAGTGTCACGTGAATATGTTTTGCGTTTTCAGAGAATGGCTTTTGGCGGTGAACCAGATGGCGAAACATTAGCTGTTGAATCGTTCTACGACCAAAATGGAAATTTGATTGAGCAAATAAAAAATGAAGTAGAGGGCATCAATGAAAAGAATTATTTCGAATATGATAAAGATGGCCGTATCATCAAGCATATCATGCAACTTCCTAATGAAGAAGTTGAAGAAACCATGATTTATGAACGTGATGACAAAGGTCGCGTCGTATGCGAAACCAAACTATATGGTGATGATCCGGGAGAAAGAATCGTAAATTCTTATCATGAGCATGAAAGTCCTGTGCATATTGAAAGATATGATGCTGATGGTGAACTGGAGACTACCGAAGACCTCACTTTTAATGCTAACGGCTTCCCTGTTACCCATAAAAAAATGGATCCTGCCGGAAAAGTTATGGAACGAAGTGAAGTCTCTTACAATGAAAATAATAAGCCGGTGGAGAGGAATGTTTATGATGGAAATGATAAACTGATCAAAAATATAGTCCTGCGGTACAATGAAAAAGGTCTGTTATCACGAGTCACTGAAACTAATGGAGAAGGGAAAGTAACCTCTGACATAACTACAAGTTATGATGAACGCGACAATGTTATAGAACGTCGGATCCGGGATTTTCATTCCAGAACATTACGTTTCACTTTTGATGACCGTAACAATTGTATAGTGGAAGAAATGTTGGATGAAAATGGTAATCTGACCATGAAATCAGAGTTTGAATTTGATGAAAATAACCTGCTGATTTCTGAATCAGGATTTTATACCGACATGAACAGAAGTACTTCAATGGCTAATACACACAGCCGTTATGAGTACGAATTCTATTCGTGATCAGGAATTCATTTTCGATTTTACGACATCCAGAAATTCCTGATGTACTCCACCGTTGGTGGCGATTATTTCTTTTCCAAAAACAAAATTGGAGTGCCCTGAAAAATCGCTGACCTTCCCTCCTGCCTGTTGCACAATGAATGCTCCGGCAGCAACATCCCATGCGTTTAAGCCATATTCGTAAAATGCTTCAAAACGGCCACAGGCAACGTAAGCAAGATCGACGGCTGCCGATCCGGGTCTTCTGATACCGTGTGTATTTCGCATGCAGTAATCGAAAATTTTCATGTAATCATCCAATCGCGAAAAATTGGTATAAGGAAAACCGGTAACAATCAAAGAATCGGCAAGCAACTTTCTGTCAGATACACGTATTTCAGTATTGTTCTTAAATGCTTTTGCACCTTTCCAACTATAAAAACATTCATCCAGATTAACTTCATGAATGATTCCCATAATCAGCTCTTCACCATCTAAAAGTGCCACACTTACACAATAGCAAGGAACTCCATGCACAAAATTAGTAGTGCCATCCAGGGGATCAATCACCCATCGGAATTGTTCACCACTTGCTCCGGCAGTATTTTCTTCTGTAATAAATCCACATCCCGGAATCAAAGGTCGCAAACCATTCACCAGCATCTCTTCTGCTGTTTTGTCGACATAAGATACCAGATCATTAAATCCTTTGTGCTCAACAACCGTATGGTCAAAGTTTTTCGCCTGCTCGCGGATAAATGTTACCGTTTCAGCAATAACTTTCCTGGCCTCCAGGCAAACGTTTTCCCATTGATGGCTCATGGTTTATTTTTTGCTTGCGATTTTTTATAAAAGAAGTAACATCCTGCAGTACCAAGAATTATTAATACTACAGAAATAATTTCAGCCTGTGTAATTTCATGTCCCGAAATATGATACTTGGTATTAACTCTTATTTTTTCAATAAAAAATCTTTCAACCCCATTTAAAATAAGGTAAATACTGAATAGCATTCCTGCAATGTTAATTCTGGTGCGTAACGACCATAACACAAAGAACAAACCGATACAAACAATGGCTTCGTATAACGGTGTGGGATAAACCGGCTCGGGTAACATCATACAATGCGGACCGGTACAGCCTGGAATTGGAATTCCTTCACTCAGCACATTGTGTGGATAATTATACGACCAGAACCAATCAGGTAAAAACTCCATCCAGGATGGCTTTGGATTATTGTTCACAATTCCCCAATCTCCATCACCTGAAATCTGACATCCCAAACGACCTGTTCCATATGCAAGCATTAATCCCGGCGCTGCGGAATCAGCAAAATGAAACGGATTCATTCCCTGTTTCATCGAATACCAGATAACGCCTGCCCCTCCAACAATTAAACCACCATACATGGTTAGTCCACTGAATGAAATTAATGATCCCCAAGGGTCAGCCGCAAAATCATCGAGATTTTCCAGGTTATGAAATATCTTAGCACCAATTAATCCCGAAAAGGCTGCCACCATGGTGATGTTACCAACCATTTCATAAGGTCTGATGGTGATTTCTTTCCACTCAGGTTTATCGAGCTGTTGCTTTTTATTGTCGCTGTATTTGAGCCAGGCGCCAATTGCTGCTCCAATAATTCCTCCCCATACAGATCCCTGAGCTGAAAGCAAAATACCTTGCGTATCACTCACAAAATCAGAATAATTCAAGGCGGCATAAAGTAATTTGTACCCGAGTAAAAAGCCAATAATACCTGATGTTATCAATTCAACTGTAGTAACCTTTTCGCCTACAAGAACTTTAGTTTGCAGCGGTTTGAAAATTCCAAGCTTTTCTTTTCTCTTTAACTCCAGTGACAAAGTATAAGCAGCGCAGATGAAAGAAATCGCCAGTAAAAAGCCAAAACTTTGAATCGGCAAAGGAATATTTAATCCGGTGAGATCAAATATAAGATCGGAGATTGTTGGATACATATATTTTTATTTCGCAGTATTTACACCGCAAAAACAGTTTCATTGTGAGTTACGTTTACATCACCACTCTCATCAATAGAATCGAGTCTGCAAATAATAATCCGGTTAATTAATTCCGGATTGTATGGGGTTCTAACTTTAACATAGTTTTCTGTAAAACCATGCATCCATCCCTGCTTATTATCTGCTTCAAATAATACTTTTCTGTCAGTTCCCAAATTTTGCTCGTAGAATGCTCTTTGTTTCTTGGCTGATAAAATCCGAAGCATTTTAGTGCGTTCTTTTCGTATCGCCATTGGAACAACATCCTGCATGGAATCAGCAAGAGTGTTGTCGCGTTCCGAATAAGTGAATACATGCAGATATGAAACATTCAATTGGTTAAGAAAATTGTAGGTCTCTAAGAATTCAGTTTCCGATTCTCCCGGGAAACCAGTTATTACATCCACTCCTATACAGCAATCCGGAATAAGTGTCTTGATTGTACTAATCCTTTCTGCATACAATGCGGTGAGATATCTTCTTCGCATTTTCCTCAAGATGGTATCTGAGCCACTTTGCAGTGGGATGTGAAAATGAGGGACAAACTTATTGGAATTGGCGACCAGACTAATTAGTTCCGGTTCCAACAAATTAGGTTCAATAGATGATATCCGAATTCGTTCAGGCGAATTGTTTTGTTCAATTAATTGTGCCAGTTCAGTGAATGAGGATTCCCTGACTCCCAGGCGCGAATCGAAAATACCATAATCACCAAGATTGATTCCGGTGAGCACTACTTCACGGGCTCCTGCTATTTCAAGTTCATTCAGTTCATGCAAAACATTTTGTATCGAATTGCTTCGACTGTTTCCTCGTGCAGCAGGAATCGTGCAGAAGGTACAACTGTAATCGCATCCATCCTGAACTTTTAAAAATACCCGAGTGCGGTCACCTGCCGACCAGGAACTGTTGAATTCATGCACATCATTGATATCGCATGCTTTGATCAGCGGCACAGATTTCACATGAAGGTCATCCAGATATTTGGGTGCATTAAATTTTTCTGAGGCACCTAAAACTAAATCTACTCCTGGAATACCGGCAATAAATTCCGGTTTCAATTGAGCAAAACAACCAGTAACGGCTATAATAGCATCCGGATTAATGGCAAGTGCTTTATTGACAATGGAGCGACATTCCCTGTCTGCATTTTCAGTTACAGAACATGTGTTGATTAAGAAAACATCAGGATTTTCTTCAAAACCAACTTTCCGGTAGCCTGATTCAGTCAACTGTCTTCCAATTGCTGAAGTTTCGGCAAAATTGAGTTTGCAGCCTAAAGTATGAAATGCTATGGTCCGGTTGGAATTCACTCTGCAAAGTTAGGCATTTTCACGTAGTCAGGAAAGTACTTAATAATGAGTTAATTGATACATTTTGAAATAGTTAACTGAGTTGTTAATATTTTGATTCCGCATACGGCACACGTTCAACATCTTAAGGTAACTTTGAGCCATGAGGAATCCGGTACTAATCCTGCTTATTATAATCAACCTTTTAGGCGGATGTAAACGTCAGCAATCTGCGAGTACAGGCAAGCAGGTTTTCAGGTACAATGAAGCATCAGGAATCCGTACACTTGATCCGGCATTTGCAAAAGGGCAAGCTGATATTTGGGCTTGTAATCAAATTTTCAATGGTCTGGTGCAAATGAACGACAAACTGGAAACTACACCAGCAATTGCCTATCGTTGGGAGATCAGTGAGGATGGAAAAATTTACACCTTTTTCTTAAGAAAAGATGTACATTTTCATGATGACCCGTTATTTCCAAATGGTAAAGGAAGGGTTGTTACAGCATCCGATTTTGTATTCAGCTTTAAAAGGATTCTGGATCCAAAACTTGCTTCTCCCGGAGCCTGGGTTTTTAATCAGGTAGATACTCAAAATGGCGGCTTTGTGGCATTGTCTGATTCCGTTCTACAAATACTATTAAAACAACCCTTCCCTCCTTTTTCAGGTTTACTTTCTACCACATTCTGTTCAGTTGTTCCTCACGAAATTGTAAATCATTATGGCAACGATTTTCGTACTCATCCAGTGGGCACTGGACCGTTCCGGTTTCACCTGTGGGTAGAACGAACCAATCTTATTTTTCATAAGAATGAAAAATATTTTGAGTTTGAAAATGATAAAAGATTGCCCTTTGTGGATGCTGTAGTGATATCTTTTATCAACGACAGGCAATCGGCATTTATGGAGTTTGTAAAAGGCAATCTCGATTTCCTTTCTGGAATAGATGCCAGCTATAAAGATGAACTCATTTCCCGTCAAGGTTCCTTAAAACCTAAATATGAGAATAAGTTTAAGATGGAAAAATGCGCATATCTGAATACAGAATATTTGGGATTTATAATGGATTCGACTCAGGGAGTAATGAAAAATAATCCACTGAATAATATCCTGATCCGGCAGGCAATCAATTATGGCTTTGACAGGAAGAAGATGATTACTTTTTTGAGAAATGGAATCGGTACTCCCGGTGAGTTTGGAATTGTACCACCCGGATTGCCTTCCTTCGACTCAACTAACTTTCGGGGATATCATTATAACCCCGGTAAAACTGCTGAATTGCTGGCTCAGGCAGGTTTTCCCGGCGGACGTGGTCTTCCTGTAATTACTATGTCGACTACCCGCGAATATCAGGATATATGTGAATTTATGCAGGGACAGCTTGCTGAATCAGGAATACGGATTAAGCTCGAAGTAAATCAGGGTGCAGCTCATCGTGAAATGGTTGCTAAGCAAGAATTATCGTTCTTCAGAGCTTCGTGGATTGCAGATTATCCCGATGCAGAAAATTATCTCTCTCTTTTTTATGGTGATAACTTGTCGCCACGTGGCCCTAACTATACTCATTTTAACAGTGAAAAGTTCAATGAGGGTTATCGTAATGCATCTGCAACCACAAACGATTCTTTAAGATTCTCCATCTATAAAGATCTCGATCAGCAATTGATGAATGAATCTCCGGTTGTGGTTTTATACTATGATCAGGTAGTGCGATTGTATCAAAACAATGTGCATGGTTTGGGGAACAATGCCATGAACCTGTTAAGCATAAAAAAAGTCAGCATCTCTGAATGATGCTGACTTAATTCTTTCGAATTTTATCTTTTATTAATCAACCCAATCGGCAATAAACAGATTGGTATCTCGTGTACCATTGTTATTACGGTTCGATGAAAAAATTAATTTCTTTCCATCAAAACTAAACATCGGAAAGGCATCAAAGAATCCATCATAAGTAATTTGCTCCAGGTTGGTTCCGTCAATATCAATCATAAAAAGGTTAAACGGTAAACCTCTGCTGGTTGATTTATGGTTGGAAGCAAAAATTATTTTTTTACCGGATGGGTGGAAGAATGGAGCCCAATTAGCCTGTCCTAAATTTGTCACCTGACGAAGGTCTGATCCATCTGCATTGCAAACATAAAGCTCCATGTTAGTTGGCATTACCAATCCTTCAGCTAGCAGCTCTTTATAGACTTTAATTTCTTCTTCTGTTTTTGGACGGGATGCTCTGAAAACAATTTTGGAACCATCCGGAGAAAAGAAAGCTCCACCATCGTAGCCAAGACCGAATGTAATTTGTTTAACATCACTACCATCAATATTCATGGTATATAATTCCAGATCACCTGAACGAAGACTGGTGAATACAATTTTATCTCCTTTCGGGGATACCGTTGGTTCAGCATCATAACCGGGTGTATTGGTTAACTGCTTCATAATTTTACCATTCATATCGGCAACAAAAATGTCGAATGAATCATAAATACTCCATACATATTTACCATCAGGGCGCTTTGCGGGAACATGTGGACAAGATGCAGATGTTAAATGTGTAGATGCATAAACTACAGATTTATTATCAGGCATAAAATAGGAACAGGTAGTACGGCCTTGACCGGTTGAAATCAAAGACGGTTTCCTGGCACCCATATCTGCCGTAGCCAAATCTGTGAAATAGATCTGATCACATTGATCGCCCCATTTTGGATTGGTAGCCTGAAAAGTGATTTTGGTATTATCGAAACTAAAATAGGCCTCTGCATTATCGCCTCCAAAAGTGAGTTGTTTGATATTTGCCAGATGCTTTTCCTGAGGATAATGTACAATGGTGGATGGAGCTTTGGTCTTCACCGAATCGGGATTTTCACCCGCAATCGTATTTAAAGCACTCAAAACCAACAGACCACATAAAGGGATAATTCGCATAAATGTTTATTTAGAAGGCACAAAGGTACCTTGTTCCATCTTATTTTTATGTCAAATCCATGTAAAATTGAACTATATGACCTTGTAAAACGTTACAATACTTGCATTCTCGTTTCAAATGCACTAAATTTGAATAAATATTTAAGGGCTGGCACAATTTCTTTAAAATACCGCCGTTAAAGAGCATTAATTACAATTCTGTTTTAACTAAACTGGGAGGACATACATAGGATAAATTTTACTCTGAACCGATTTACGAAAGTGTTACAAACTTGTAAACCAGAGATCCTATGCGCCAGACAGATGTATCTGACAATGAATTAATTGAACAATATTTATCCGGTTCCGAATCCGGGTTGCAAACTCTTATTGTTCGTCATCAAAAGAAAGTTTATACTTCCATTTTATTGCTTGTTAAAGACAAAGAACTGGCTGAAGATATATTTCAGGAAACTTTCATAAAAGTTATAAACACCTTACGATCAGGAAATTATAAAGAAGAAGGCAAGTTTCTTCCCTGGGTAATCCGAATCGGGCACAATTTGGTCATCGACCATTTCCGCAAGCAAAAAAGGATGCCCATGGTCAGGGATACCGAGGATTACAGCGTAATGGATAGTCTGAAGTTAACCGATGAGAACATTGAAGACCGTATAATTACCTCGCAAATTCACGATACAATTCGACAACTTGTTGATTTTCTACCACTTGACCAACGAGAAGTGGTTATCATGCGCCACTTTGCTGACATGAGTTTCAAGGAAATTGCAGAGTGTACTAATGTCAGCATTAACACAAGTTTAGGTCGGATGCGCTATGCTTTGATCAACCTGCGAAAGTTGATTAAGGAGAAACAATTGGTCCTTGCAAAATAATTTTCAGGTAATGAAATAAACGGGATGCAGTTCCGTTATTACCGTGAACCAATAAATTCGCGGATGATCAAAACTTCTACAACTGAAAATTTAGTTCTTTATCTCTTCAATGAAACCGGAATGTCTGATTCAGTGCTGATACAGCGCGACATCGATGAAGATCCGGAAGTGGAACACGAGTTTGAAACTATAAAAAGTGCTATGGATTTTGTTGACAAAGCACTTATCGCTCCGGCTCCACACTGTCTCACGAAGATACTTGCTTATTCGGCTGCTACAGCCTGATCAAAGCTTAAGAATTATTAAAGGCTCCGCTAAAACGGAGCCTTTTGTTATTTTTGCACATGACCAGAAAAGAACGCTTTGATAGTTTTGTGAATTATTTCAGTGAACACATGCCAGTAGCTGAAACGGAATTGGCCTATGATTCACCTTATGAACTTCTGGTAGCAGTTATATTATCCGCTCAATGCACCGATAAACGGGTAAACATGGTTATGCCGGGCCTCATGAAAGCTTTTCCTGTACCTGAAATTATGGCAGCTGCTTCAGCAGAAGAAATTTTTCCTCACATAAAAAGTATCAGTTACCCAAACAATAAAGCAAAAAACCTTGCGGGGATGGCTAAAAAGCTGGTCTCCGAATTTAATTCCATAGTTCCATCCGAAATCGAGCAGCTTATTCAACTTCCGGGTGTGGGACGTAAAACAGCCAATGTAATTGCTTCAGTTATTTATGAAAAACCCGCAATGGCAGTCGACACCCATGTGTTTCGCGTTGCAGCAAGAATTGGACTTACAGTTAATGCCAAAACACCATTGGCCGCTGAAAAACAATTGATAAAATATTTACCGGAAAACATCGTCCACAAAGCTCATCACTGGTTGATTTTACATGGACGGTATATCTGTATAGCCAGAAAACCTAAGTGTGAAGTCTGCGGAATTACCGGGATTTGCAAATTTTTCAACAAATCAAAAGTTGCTTCCTAGGCAGATTTTTTTTATGTGATAATAATCACCTTGCAATTCCTGAATTTTCACCACATTTGTACGCTCAAAGGCATAAAATGTAGTATGAAACAACTTAAATTGCCATTAATAATACCAGCAGGAATAGTGGCACTGCTTTTTTTTCAATCTTGTACCCGTGAAAGCGATTTAACTAATTACCCGGTTGTAAGCTTCACGAATGAAGTACAGCCAATCATTGTAGGAAATTGTACCCAGTCTGGTTGTCATGGTCAGAATGATTTAGAGTTTCCATTAACCAATTACGATGAAATAAGTGGTCGTGTAGAACCAGGTAATGGACGAAAGAGTCAAATCTATCGGGTAATAACAGGCAGGGCATTCGAATTCATGCCTCCCTCCCCTTCAGACCCTTTAACAGAAGATCAAATCCGTTCCATTTTTGTGTGGATTGAACAAGGTGCTCAAAACAATTAATCAGATGAAAAAATTAATATACATACTTCCATTTATGGCGGTAATAAGTGCTTGTTATTACGATAACACTTCGGAATTATATCCGGCAGCCGGCCTCGATTTAAACTGTGACACTACCAATGTTACGTTTTCAGGCAAGATAGCGCCAATAATGACTTCTTATTGCGGCACAAATAATTCCTGCCACAGTTCATCAATTGGTGAAGGTGGAGTGATTCTCGATGATTATTCATTGGCGATACTTGTTGATGATGCTACTTTAATCGGATCAGTTGAACATGCTTCCGGATATGTAGCCATGCCTCCAACCGGAAAAATCAGTGACTGTAATATAAACCTTATTAAAATCTGGATTCAGAACGGAAAACCTCAATAATTATGAAAACTACTCTTTTAAAGAAAATATTTGCAAGTTGTTTCCTGCTATCACTTTTGAATGTGCCGTTTTCCGCAATGGCACAGGATGATCTACTTGGTACTATTCAGGAAGATGAATCTGAAGCAAAAAAAGATTTTGTTCAGGCTACTTTTAAGGGAACAAGAGTGATCAATTTTCAAACAAGTGAAGTGCTGGGAAAACGCACTCTGGATTTCCGTATTTCACACCGCTTTGGAGAATTTAATTCCGGTTCTGAAAATGCATACGGTCTTGATGGTCCCGCAAGTATTCGCTTGGGACTTGAATACAGTTATGATGGCAGATTAATGGCTGGTTTTGGACGTTCATCTTACCAAAAGCAATTGGATGGATTTATAAAGTTTCGCTGGTTACGGCAAACTGAAAATAACAGTATGCCAATTAGTCTTACGCTCTTCACTTCTGCATATGCTACGATGCAAAAAGATCCTAATAAAGCATCGACAGGTTTCGATAAATATGAGAATTTCAGCAGCCGAATGTCATTTGTACATCAGGTAATTGTTGCACGTAAATTCAGCCCGTCCATCTCTGCACAAATTGCACCTGTAATGGTTCATTACAATTTGGTTGATGAATTCACTGATTTGAACGACATGTTCTTTATTGCAGCTGCAGGAAGGGTAAAAATTACCAAGCGTCTGGCAATAACAGCTGAATATGCATACAATTTACGTGACTATACGAAAACTAAAGATTACTTTAATCCTTTAGGGATCGGAATTGACATTGAAACAGGTGGTCACGTATTTCAAATGCATGTAACGAATGCTTTTGGAATTGCCGATAACCAGTTCTATCCTTATAACACGACGTCCTGGAAAGATAATGGTATTCGCTTAGGATTTAATGTCTCCCGGGTTTTCACTCTGTGATGAATCGGTAGTACTGATTTTTTCAGAGATCTTTTTGTGTTTGATGACTTTTGCTTCCACATAAAAAATAATCTCTTCAGCAATATTTTTGCTTTGATCACCTACCCGCTCCAGTTTGCGGATGGTAGATAGCATGTACAAGCTCTGATTTATCTTATCAGGGTTATTTTTGATAAATTCTGCAACTGCACTGGTTGAGGCAATATTGATCTCATCCAGCAATTCATCTTTCATAAAAACATTTCTGGCTAATCGGGTATCTTCATTTTCAAATGAAGTCCGTACATCTGCTACAATAGAATTCGCAGTAGCAAACATTTCCATCACCCGTGTAGCTTTCAAAAGATTTTGATCAGGTGCATTTTTTATGCTTAAAACAAATTGCGCAATTCCTTCAGCAATATCTCCAATTCTTTCAAGATTTGAGTTCATTTTCAAGCTTGCCAAAACAAAACGAAGATCCACTGCTACCGGATTAAAAAGTGCAATGATATTTTCGCAATCGCGGTCGAGTTTCAATTCAAATGAATTAACCCGCTTTTCATTTACCCTGACTTCTCTTGCAAGATCTTTGTCAAATTCAGAAAGTGCTTGTTGCGATTTTTCCAGCTGAGATAAAACCAGGTTGAACATCTCAACCATGTCTAACCTAAGTTTCTTTAATTCAATATCGAGATGTGTCATGTTTTAATTTTTATCAACCAAATCGGCCTGTAATGTAATTCTGGGTCCTGATATCTTTGGGATTGGTAAATATTTTTTTTGTGTCGTCGTACTCAACCAATTCACCCAGATAAAAGAAGGCAGTATTATCACTAACCCTTCCTGCCTGCTGCATATTGTGTGTTACGATCACAATTGTATAATCTCTTTTCAGTTCATAAATCAACTCCTCAATTTTGGCTGTCGAAATAGGATCCAATGCAGAAGCAGGTTCATCCATCAGCAAAACGGAAGGTTCAATAGCCAATGCCCGTGCAATGCACAACCTTTGTTGCTGACCACCGGAAAGCGCAAATGCCGATTTTTTTAACTTATCCTTTACTTCTTCCCACAAGGCAGCCTGTTTCAAGGAACGTTCAACCCTCTCTTCAATAAACGTTTTATGTGTAATTCCGTTAACCCGTAACCCATATGCCACATTTTCAAAAATGGATTTCGGAAATGGATTTGGCTTTTGAAAAACCATGCCTACCTTTTTCCTCAATTCATCAGGAATGGTATCCTTGGAGTAAATGTTCTTGTCGTCGAGTAATACTTCCCCTTCAATTCTGACATTATCGATAAGATCATTCATGCGGTTAAACAACCGCAGGTATGTCGATTTTCCACATCCTGAGGGGCCAATCAACGCAGTAACCGTGTTCTTTTTCATCCCCATGGAAATTCCTTTAAGGGCATGAAAATCACCATAATAAAGCTGAAGATTGCGGGATTCCAGTTTTTGCATTTCCGGATGTATTTGTGCTGATATAATATTTTTGCAAAATTAGCTATTCCCTTAATTCTAATGTTAAGCGAATATTAAGTATTGAATAATAAAAGGGAGGCTTTTGGAGCCTCCCTTTTAACATTAAGTTTAGTTGTAAATCAACGTATTACTGTAACTTTCTTGTTGTAGAATTCGGTACCATTCGACATGGAGAGCACATAAACACCTGCAGGAACAGTAGAAATATCAATTTGAAGTGTTCCGGAAGAAACAGGAGATCCGGTATTTCCTGCAATCACGTTTTTACCCGTAACGTCTAAAATTGACCAGCTTAAATCGGTAGCTTCTGTGAAATTGTAGTTTACCTGAATATTATTTGTAGCCGGATTCGGATAAATATTGCTTAACTGGTTGGTGAAGTTGTTTTCGTTTAACCCAATTGAGATAGGCTGAATAACAGCATTAATCATTACATCTTCAATTTCACGGTAACGGTAGGCAGCCCATGAATTTGGATTCGAAGCTTGTCCCAGAATTTCATATGTTCTGTTTGATATTGGCGCAATTTGATTCTGGCCAATACTCACACCATCACCACCCATCACCCAGGCAACATAGAAACTTCCAGATGTAACCAATACCGGAGTTGGCAGGGTCACGTTATTCCATCCACCTACAATAACGATGGAAGGTCCAACATATACTGAATCAAGGACAGTTCCAGGTGTTCCATTTGGACCATCATCATCGAGAATCATCATAGCGAAACCTACAGCATTTGCATCCGCTGCAATGAAAGCACTAAGTTGAGTAACATTACATGGGTAAAATGGTGGAATAAATTCAATTCCTGCACCACCACCTCCACCTTGCCATCCTAGTCCACCAAGACCAGCATCAACGCCATTGTCAAATGATAAATTAATGTTTGTAAGATTGGTATCTACAACCACTAACTCAACTGTTTTCAAGTTATTCGTTGGTGTAGCATCGCCCGCCAATTGAGTTTCTGTTATGAAACGATAGGTTCCAACATTAACCGCAGGATTAAATGTGTTTTGGAAAATGATATCTTCCACCTGGCCAGGTGTTGAAGGAGCTGTAGAAAATGTATTGGTCACCTGATTCACATTTAATGCATTCACTACCCTGCCTGAAACATTGTATGAAGCTAATGGCTGATTTCCTGTGTTTCTAACCTGACCGGTCAACGTAAATGGTCCTCCATCTTTAGCAAGAAATAATCCTCCTGAATCTTCATTGTCGGCAAACACTGTGGATGCATCGTTCACACTGAAAGATGTAGTTGCAGGATAGTAAAATTTGATAGCATAAACAGAAGGAGGGAAAACATCATGACTATGTTGCAAACCTATATTTCCGGAATTGTTTTCAATTCCTATGGTGCAAAAGTTTGCAGGATTATTGTAAACCCCACTCTGCAATTGATATTGATAGGTGATGGAGCTATCAACATTGCTCAATATTACCTGGAAAGTGTTAGATCCGGTGTAGCCGGGCGCCAAAGGATCCCAGAACGGAACATTCAAATACGATACAACAAGCGAATCGTTACCCGGGCTGGTCCAGTACCAACATTCAACTCCTGGAAGTGTAGCACCTGCAGGATCTGTAAATGTTAAATCTGATGCCATTATGGCCAGGTAATTTTGAATGCCTGCTGCAGTTGGAATAACCGGAAATGGATGTGCTACAGGTGTATTTGAAAACCCAACATATCCGTTTGATCCAACTCTGAAAGTTGTCACATCATACCAGTAGTAATGGAATGGGAAACCCACAGCAAATGGCCCTTTGATGTTATCATCAGCCAAACCGGTAACCTGAATAGCTCCTGGAGCTGTGGTAAGGTCGATCCAATTATAGGCCGGCCCTGCAGGATCATTGCTGTCGCGCCAAACATAACCGTATGTATCAGGACCTCCTGATGTTTGTGCCTGAACAGCGGAGTTTAATGCAAAACATGCCGTAAATAACGACATACATTTTGCGAGTTTAGTAATTGTTTTGCTCATAGTTTTGGGTTTTAGATAAGTCTCAAATGAATGTAAACAAATATGGCAATTATTTTCTGTAAAAACAAAAAGCCCGGAAAATTCCCGGGCTTTTAAGTTGTATGCAATATTCTTATCGGATAATACTTATCTTTTCAGTTTTCATACTATCACCTGTAATCACCTGAACCTGATAGACTCCGGTTGCAAATTCCAGAGCATCTATCGTAATAATATTATTTCCGGCAGGCAGATTATTTTTATAGCTGTGAACAACCTGACCCAGGCTATTAACTACAGAAATGCTGACATCACTGTTTCTGACCAGTCCTACATTTAAGTTGATGGCAGTTGCAGCAGGATTCGGGAAAACATGCACAGTTGCCAGTGATGCTGTTTCTGAAGTTCCGGTCGGAATCTCATCCCAGATTTTAAAGTCATCGATAGCAGCTTCAACTAAACTTCCGGCATTGGCATCTTCTGCAATAAAACGCAAAGAAACAGTTGATGTTGGAGTAATATAATCGAGAACCTTGAAAGCAAAACGTCTCCAGCTATGATCAGCCACATTGGTATTTTCTACAGGCACCCAATTTGTTCCGTCGCCGGAAATAGCCACCTGCCAGAAATCAGTTCCCGGAGTTGCTCCCTGATCATTCGTATACCATCTGTAGAATGTAATTGCTGGGTTAGTGTATCCTGTAAGATCATGTTCCGATGAAATCAAAGTAGTCTTTCCTCCATCCACATCATTATCACCAGCACCTGAAGAAGCGTTTGCTGCATTACCGGTGAATGCACAGAAAGTTCCTCCGGGTGTTACCTGTAAATCGGGTTGAACCATTCCTGTTCCTACAAAAGAAGGAATGAGCACATCAACTGTCCAAATTCCTGTGGTAGCATCATCAGATGGTAATCCTGTTTGCCAGATTCCGAAATTGCTGTCAAATTCTTCATAAACCAATTCATTAAATCCTACCAAAATGTAATATGGAATATTTGGATTCGCATCAGCTGCACCACCAGGTAGAACATTCAGGAATGTTCCGCAATTGTCTTCAACACCTAAATAATATTCAATGATTGTTCCGTTTGGTTGTGCCGGAATTGTACCCTGGAAATTGTTTCCTCCTGTGTTGGAAAGTGTGAATTGTGTGTAAGCTCCTGTGTTAGTAGTACGGTAATAGCCCTGTACGGTACTTCCTGCACCAAGACTCTGAACTACTGCATCAACAGTAACAGGTGCAAACGCTGCTGCTCCCAATACTTCGTTATGATCGAGACCAGATAATGCACTTGTTGTGATACCATGAATGGCAAATCCGGAAGTGATTGCGCAAAAATTAGGAGTACCATTAGTTATATCACCATCATTATCGTCAATTGTAAGCGTCTCAACCAGGATCAATGGGAATAAGGTTCCTTCGGTACCATCAGCACCAGTGATTCCAGCATAAAATGTTTCTTTAAACAGATCCATCATTTGCTGAAGGTTGCCTAAATTCAAATACGTATCCCAGAATGCACCTGCTATTATTTCTCCATCAGCATGAACTTCTCCAACTAAATCCTGAGGATAAACTTTTTTATCGATATCATAACGACGCACAAAACCATTCGGATCGTTATTGAAAAATCCTATTCCTAAAATCGGAGATGTGGTAATGCCCAGTGCCCAAAGATCTGCGTAACCTTCTCCCATGGCACCATTTTGAAAACTAGAACCAATTGACTGATAAAATTTATCATTTATTCCATGACCGTATTCGTGATAACAAACATCAGCTACTAATGAAGTTGCATTGCATCCACCACCGGCAGCAAAGAAATTAACTGAATTACCATCATAAAATGCATTGCAGCTTCCTGCAACATCCACATTCGCTGTTAATGCAAAATCAAGACCCGTAAAAGCAGGATACTTGGATTTCATATAATCATGAACGGTGACAATAGCATTATAGGTTGTGCGTTGTTTGATATCAGTGTTACCATCAATATTCACAGCATTTGCACCCGGTGTCAGATTTACTGTCCATGAAGGAGTAACATTATTGGTTCTTACTCTTACCCATTGGCCTTCCAGTGACATAGTTGCTGTAGTAGCAGCAGTATTGGTTAACCCCAGAAAACCTGTGTTATCCGTATAATATGTTGTCCCACCTTCAACAACTTTCATATTTTTAAGTGGCTCCACAGTTGAAGGATCATATGGATGCGTGAGGTGAAGTGTACCGGTAACATTCACATCGGTATTTGCAGCCACATGATGCACCTGATTGGCTCTGTATAATACTTCGCCATTATTTGCATCTATCAAGGTGTAATATTTTCCCGGAATTCCCTGTGCATCGAGATTGTTTACCGTAACTTCATAAACCAGTCGGTAATTATAGTTGCGGTAAACAGGAATAGGAAGAATTTTTATATCCGGATTCACAGAAATGCCGGTTATACCCGCCACTCCGTTTGTTGCAAACTGAATAGCAGCAGATTCGGTTAGCGCAGGTTGAGTGCTGATATTTATGTTGGGGTGGCACCCTAAACCAAATTGCATCACTCTGTAATCCATAGTCATTTTTACCTGAACTTTAGAAAACAACAATTCTATACCTTGATAAAACTGTTTGTAGTTTACATATCGGTATTTAGAAGAAGTCGCTTCAGATTGAAATTCAAGTGATGAAACAGGAATATTAAAATTACTCAAATTGTTATTTAGAAAATTATCCGCCACAGCCTTTGCTGATGAACCGGCTACTGCCAAAGGCTTTCCTATCGCCAGTCGGGGAAGTCCATTTGACTCATTAAACATAGCTGTCCAGTTACCCGATTCCGAAGCAAACTGCTTCCAGAATGGCTTATTCCGCAACTGATTCTGATAGGCATAATCAGGAAGCTGACGTGGATTTTCAATAAAAATTTTACGGAGCGGATCAGCATAGTACTTTACATCTCCGCTGGCATTGGCACCCATACTGAGCATGGCCCCCAATGTAGTGGTAAGGAGTAGGCTTTTAAGATTCATGTTGAATTTTTGTTGAAGAACAAATCTAATGTTTTTTCTAAACTGTTGTTTCATTCCTGTATTTAAACTGTTTAAATAGGCTATATTCTTCGTAAAGTCCTAAAAATCAAGTTTTAAATTTATTCATTAAAAACTCCTTTAGTGTATGTTTTAGCAGCTATAAAAATTTGATTATTACCTTTGTGGGATGGAAAACAAATCTTCGTTAAATGCTCCTTTTAAGCTGCCTGTAAATTTAATGGTGCAGAATCTGCTGCTCTCTTCGTTAGGAATGTGCAAATTCGCTATGCTGCATGAAAAACATCCGCTTTCTAATGCTATCCGTCAGTTTAAATTGTTCGATATCAAGCACATGGATGAGTTTATTGAAAAAATTAGAGCTTCCCGTACCGGACAAACCCTGCAACTGACTTTAAAAGATGAAATTCTGATATATACGGCTATGGATATTACCTGCAAGGCTTATCTTACAGAATTAGGAGATGAATTGCAACAAATGAACAGCGACTCTTTAAAGCAAGGATCAGCATCATTTGCTGAAATCAGAAGCACTTTACTCAAAGGTTGCCAGTTTGTAATGGAAGGTATGAAAGAAACTCTTATGGCATATCCTGAGTTTGAGGACCGTGTAGATATTCTGGAAAATTACATTTTAGAGTAGATCAGATCCAGCCATTCAGTTTATAATAGCAAATGGCCACATACTCCCTGATGCAGGTAATTTCGTACTTCAAATAATTCCAGAAGTTATACCGTAAATCCATATTTTCTGAAACATCCGGTGCAATCACTGCCCCTCCTACTTTCTTATGATTATAGGATAAATTAATATACATATCATACTCAAAAGCTGATATTCCACCGACATGTTCAAACCCACTTTTTTTGAAAGTTTTTAATGTACGATACATATTTTCAGGGCTGGTTACAATGACATTTTTATCTTTTATTAAAGATGGAAATGTTTGCTTTAATTGTAATGACTGTTCTCTGGTGTTGGTCCCTTTCATACAAAAATGAATTTGAAGAGAATCAACTCCAAGATTCATTAAATGATGCCTCATACTTTCAAATACGGAAGAATCTTCAGGATGAGCTATCACAATACTTGCCTTTGGGTAAACTTTAGCCAAGGAAGCAGCATAGTACAATCTGATTAAATTCGATTCGGAAGGCATACCACTTCCTCCTAAAACAATAATATTCGAAGGTATAAATGTAAAATCACTCCCATGTTCCCCTAACCAACGGTGTAAGTCATAGGGCACTCGAGTAAATGCAAACACACTCATAATCAAGGCAATAACACCTAACCCCAACAAAATCCGGCGAATGACCTTTCGGATTATTATGACACTATTCCTCAATATTTTCCAAAAATTAATTTTCATTGTTGCAATGTTACAAAAATGAATTTGTATTGTTGTGGTAATTGGAATCCCTTTATCATCCGAGTTCCTTACTTTTGTCCATATACCACGTACTAAAATATGCAACTAAAAAAACTACTATTTCTGCTTCTTGGCTATACACTTTCTTTAACTGTTTCTTATGCCCAGGATCCTGTCCCAAAATCCTCTTCAGATATCCGCATCGATTTGCAAAAATTGAACACCGTTGGTACAGTTCTTTATGTAGCAGCCCATCCCGATGATGAAAACACACGACTTCTTTCTTACATGGCAAGGGAATTGAGCTTACAGACAGTCTACCTTTCACTAACACGTGGTGATGGCGGACAAAATCTGATCGGCAAAGAACAGGGGAGTGAGCTGGGAATGATCAGAACACAGGAACTTTTAGCTGCTCGCAGAATAGATGGTGCTGAACAGTTGTTTACAAGAGCAAATGACTTTGGATATTCTAAAAATCCGGAAGAAACTTTTTCAATCTGGAAGGAAGAAGAAATATTAGCTGATGTTGTTTGGGCAATCAGGTTGACCAAACCAGATGTGATCATAAACAGATTCCCAACTACCGGCGAAGGTGGTCATGGACATCATACTGCATCAGCAATGCTGGCAGTTAAAGCTTTTCGCGATGCAGCCAATCCGTTGCGGTTTCCTGAACAATTAAAATTTGTGGATGTCTGGCAAGCCAAAAGAATCTTTCATAACAGTTTTACACCAAGAGGGCAAACCCCTACTGTTGTTCCCGGACAAATTACAATGGATGTTGGCACTTATAATCCTTTAACCGGCGAATCGTATGGCGAGATTGCGGCTAACAGCAGAAGCATGCATAAAAGCCAGGGATTCGGTGTTGCAAGAGCACGGGGACCAATAAAGGAAAACTTCCGAAAACTTGATGGTGATACGAACGTTACCGGAATATTTGAAAATATTGATTTGACCTGGAACCGGATTGAAGGCGGCTCCAAAATAGGAACGATGATAGCACAAATCATTAAAGACTTCGATGACTATCATCCGGAGAAATCGGTTCAACCTTTAACACTGGTGCTCCAGGAAATAAGAAAGTTAAAGAATGGTCACTATAAATCGTTAAAAGAAAAGGAAGTAACCGAGTTAATTCTTGCATGCTCCGGTATGTGGATAGAAGCCAATACAGATGTCTTTCAGGCTACGCCGGGAGATTCGGTGCAACTCACAATAACTGCGATTGCCCGACTGTCTGATCAAATTAAAATAAATTCTATTTCAATACCTGGAAAAGTAATTACTCATTCCAAATCTGCTCTCAAAAATGAACCTGTCACTGTTGTAGAAAAAATCCACATTCCCGGCGACACTCCGGTTTCTCAGCCATATTGGTTAACCAAACCTCATGGAATTTCATCTTTTAATGTTTCCGACCAGCAAATGATTGGAAAACCATGGAATGATGCTGCTTTTAATGCAACTTTTGATATGGAAGTTTATGGCGTAAATATTAAAACACAAAAACCTGTAAACTACAAGTTCACCGATCCTGTTAAGGGCGAAAAATACAGGAACTTTGATATTATTCCTGCTATTTCCATTGCTCCTCTTGACAGAAATCTTTTGGTTACCAATTCGAATCCTCAAAAATTTAAGGTTCAGGTAAATTTATCCGGAAAAAGTTTCAATGGCAAACTGGTTTGCAAAGCGCCAGCAGGATATAAAATAAACCCAACTGAAATACCGATTCAACTTAGTGCTACGAATGCTATGATAACTTCAGAATTCACCTTGATTCCTGATAACAGTAAAAGCAATTCTGCAACAGATAAAATTATTTCAATTGAAGCAATTGAAAACGGTAAAGTATTTCAGCATCAGGTTAACAAAATTGATTATGATCATATTCCACCACTTTTCAGTTTGGAAGAAAGTAAAATTAAAATTGTCTCCTTCGATCTTAAAACCACTGTTAAAAAAATCGGATACATCGAAGGTCCCGGGGATGATGTTGCTGCTTCTTTAAAACAAGCCGGACTTGAAGTAGTAATTCTGGATGACGAAAAATTACTCACCGCAAATCTGAATGAATTTGGAGCAATTATTACCGGAATCAGGGTTTATAATACGAACGAAAAAATGGATGGGTATTATGAGAGACTGATGAATTATGTGGAACAGGGAGGAACATTAATCGTTCAGTATAATACCAATAATTTCATTAGTAAAGTTGGCGAGCAAATAGGCCCCTACCCTTTTAAGGTTGGAAGAGAAAGAGTAACAGATGAAAAGGCAGCAGTTACTTTTCTTAAACCGGAACATAAACTGTTAAATACACCTAATGCAATTACAAAAAATGATTTCGACAATTGGGTTCAGGAGCGGGGTCTGTATTTTGCAAGTGAACCTGCGAAAGAATATGAAACCATTTTAAGCTGGAGTGATCCGGGTGAAAAACCTTTGGAGGGGGGATTAATTGTTGCATCAAAAGGTAAAGGACATTTTATATATACCGGCATCTCATTCTTCCGCCAATTACCTGCCGGAGTTCCCGGAGCATACCGGTTAATGTTTAATTTAATTAATGCTTCAAAATAATCCAGCTTGGAAACACCTGAATCTAAACCACCTTTATTTAATTCCTGGCAAGGCTGGTATTCAACTGTCCTTTTAATATTGTTGGTGCAAATTATTATTTACCTTTTAATCACCCGTTCATTCCAATGAGTATTATAGATTGGTTGGTTTTGATCGGAACATTGGTTTTTATTACCTGGTATGGTATTCGTAAAAGCCGTGGTAGCAAAAACATAGAAGGCTATTTATTAGGAAATAAAACTTTACCCTGGTACACAGTCGGATTAAGCATCATGGCCACTCAGGCAAGTGCCATCACATTTTTATCCGCTCCCGGACAAGCATTCACCGATGGCATGCGTTTTATTCAATTCTACTTTGGACTGCCCCTTGCCATGGTTGTGCTCAGCATTACGGTAGTTCCAATTTTTCATCGATTAAAAGTGTTCACCGCTTATGAATATTTGGAGAACAGATTCGATTTGAAAACGAGATCTCTAGGTGCATTTTTGTTTTTGATTCAAAGAAGTCTCGCTGCCGGTTTAACCATTTATGCTCCTGCCATTATTCTTTCTTCTTTGTTAGGATGGAATATTTACCTGACCAACATTTGCATTGGTGGAATTGTAATTATTTATACTGTTGCCGGAGGCACCAAAGCTGTGAGCTATACACAAACCGGACAAATGGTAATTATTTTATCTGGAATGGCTTTGGCAGGAATTATTTTGTTTCGGATGTTGCCGGATTCACTCTCATTTGGTGATGTAATTACTATTGCTGGCCATAGCAACAAATTGAATTTGGTTGATACATCTCTTGAAATAAATAATCGGTATAATTTATGGTCGGGATTAATTGGAGGATTTTTTCTCGCCCTCTCCTATTTTGGCACTGACCAATCCCAGGTCGGGCGCTATTTGTCAGGCAGCTCCATAACGCAAAGCCGGCTTGGATTACTATTTAATGGAATCGTTAAAATTCCAATGCAAATGGCGATTCTGTTTATTGGTGCTTTACTTTATGTGTTTTATATGTTCGTTCCGCAACCGGTATTTTTTAATTCGGTCGAGACCAACAAATTAAAGAATAGTGCTTATGCCTCCGAATATTATGCAATAGAATCTGAGTTCAATGCTTTGCAATCGGCTAAAAGAGAAACTACGCTTGAACTGTTGGATGCTGTGAAGTCTGACAATTCAGAATTGATTGCACAGAAAAAGGAAATCATAAGATCTCAACAAAAAAGTCAGGAATCGATTCGAAATAATTTAAAAGTAGTTATAAAGGAAAATGATAAACTGGCTGATACCAATGATGTCAATTATATCTTCCTTCGATTCGTAACAGACTATCTACCGGTAGGTATAATCGGATTAATTATTGCTGTAATTTTCGCTGCCTCCATGTCGTCCACATCGTCTGAACTCAATGCCCTTGCTTCAACTTTTGTAGTAGACATATATAAACGAAGCCTTCACAAAGAAGGCGATTCAACACATTACCTGAATGCATCCCGCTGGGCAACTATTGGATGGGGAGTATTTGCAATTGGAATTGCTATGTTTGCCGGTAAATTGGGTAGCTTAATTGAAGCGGTCAATATTTTAGGCTCCATCTTTTATGGCACCATCCTGGGAATTTTTCTCACAGGTTTTTATCTGAAGCACGTAAAAGGAAATGCCGTTTTTATTGCTGCAGTTATTGCTGAATGCGTTGTAATTGTATGTTACAATTTTACCGAGATCTCTTTCCTTTGGTATAATGTAATAGGCTGTTTGCTAGTCATGATTCTGGCAATGTTAATTCAAAGCATCTCCAAACCCAAAACTGCTAATCCGTAATCAACTAAAGTTATTTTATCAATCAAATGATCAAAATTTAGAGCTTGTTTGAACCGTACCTTCTGCTCCTCGACTCGTATTTTTTTCTTAAAAGACAGTATTGTTTAATCAAACCATACTCTGGTTATATCATGTTACATACAATTCATCTATCATTTATCATCTATCATTTATCATAATAACGAAATTCTCTTCTGAGCAGAAAAACATTAATCTTTAATCAAAAAAAAAGCCGGCTCTCAGCCGGCTTTTTTTTTACTTCTTTCCTTTTTTATCCGTTGTTGGTTTCCAGTCAACAATCGCTTTTTCTACATTATCCTTGTAAAAGAAATTACCGGATTTATCACCAAGTTCTTTTGCTTTCAAAGCCCACTTGTGAGCATCTGCATTCTTTCCCATTGCTGCAAATAATTGAGCTTTGGTCCATACATTAAACCAATCTTCTTTCAGACTGATTGAAATATCGGCATATTTCATACCACCTTCAAGATCCTTTTTATTATCAAGGTGGTAACGTGCAGCACTATTATATGTTCTCCAGGTGCGACCAAGTTCTTTGTCGATATTTTCTTTAGCTTGTGCATCAGTATCAACTATAACATTGAAAGACACTCTAACTTTGTCCCATTCCATGTCAACAGTTGTTTGTGTATCAGAAGTGTTGCTGAAAAGGAAGGTAAGTCTTTCTCTTGACTCAATTGCTTTTACTTTTGCCATGAAACGGGCAACATCTTCTTCCTTTTTATAGGAATCAACTGAAGCTGTTAAGTCTTTGTTCAGAATTACTGTAAATTCAGTTGCTCCCGGAATAGTAAACAAAGAGTATTTTCCTTTTGGGATTTTGTTTCCCTCAATGGTAACATCTTTCGAGAAGTTAATTTTTGTTGCTGAATTAGCGCCGGTTCTCCATAATTCATTGTATGGAACCAATGATCCAAATACAGAACGTCCTTTTACACCTGGGCTGCTGTATTCAACGGTGATTTCAGTTAAACCTGCAGTTTGCATTACCATTGCTGCTGGACTTGGAGCTGGAAGTTGTAATTGAGCCATTGCAGCTACTCCAGATCCTAAAGTGATCGCTGCAGCCATTAAAATTGATTGGATTTTTTTCTTCATTTCTTGAAATTTAAAGGGTTTAGGTATGTTTGGTTTAAGATTGTAAAAAAACAAACAATTTTTGGAACATATGGTTTGTTTTTAAAGGCATTATATTGAATTGAATATCAATAAATTGTAATTTATTTAATATTATTTGTAACTATTACTGGTCATCAATGGTAGAAAGAACTGTTTTTAGGGTTTATGATTTAGGTTATTTTTCCAGCAATGGCGTCCTGTAAGACGCCATTGTTGTTATTACTACTTTTTGAGTTGCTGCAATTGTTTGAACAGCTCTATTTCTTTTGGTGACAAATTTTTAGGAATTTCAGCATGTACAATAACATACAAATCACCTTTCACTGTTGAATGTGCCACTGGCATGCCCATTCCCTTAAGTCTGAGTTTCGCCCCATTTTCCGTTCCGGCTTTAATATCAAGAAGAATTTTCCCTTTTAAAGTATTAACTTCCGTTTTGCCTCCCAGAACAAGTGTATATAAATCAACATTCAACTGACAGGTAAGGTCATTGTTGTTTCGTTGAAACACAGGATGAGCAGGAATTTCAATAGTAACCAACAAATCACCGGCTTGTCCGGTACCTCTTGGCGCAGACCCTTTTCCCTTGAGCCTCAGGATATCTCCATCTTTCACTCCGGGATGTATTTTTACATCAAGGGTCTGACCTCCGGTAATGATTCTTCTGGTTACACCATTGAATGCCTCTTCCAGTGTTACTGATAATTTACCTTCCACATCACGTCCTTTTTGATTTTCACGAGTGGAAGATCTACCCTGTCCCCCGAAAATATCACCAAATCCACCACCAAAAATTGATTCAAAAAAATCATGAAAATCACTTTCCTGCTGACGACCACCGCCTGAAGGACGCGGTCTTTGCCCACCGTTATGTTGGCGATGCATTTGCTGGTAATACTTCCAGTTCTCTCCTACTTCATCATATTTTCGACGACGTTCAGGATCACTCAGCACATCATTTGCTTCGGTTACTGACTTAAACATATCCTCAGCCGATTTATCGCCCGGATTTTTATCGGGATGATACTTAACAGCTAATTTGCGAAAAGCTTTTTTTATTTCATCAGCTGTAGCAGTTCGGGGAACACCCAGAATTTTATAATAATCCTTGTATTCCATGGGTGGAGTTATTTCTTTCTTTTAACAGGTGCAACAGGTTCAATGGCTGCTACCAGTTTCTTTGAATTCTTTTTGGCAGGTACTTTCTTTGGCTTAAAATCATTGATAGATGCTTCGAAATCGGAAAAGGCATTCATGTAGTATATGTAAGCATCATATGGAGAATCATATGGGCTGAAATATTTATGTACATCGCCATCACTCCAGAATTTAGTACACATGTAATAAAAATGATCCGAGGTCTGGAATTTCCCCCAGGTGGATATCATATCTGCATCTCCGGTTGCCAGAACCTTTTCTTCCAATGAATAAATTCTTTGAATAGCTTCCTGTTCCATAGAATTACTCAGCCAGGCAGAAAGATCTCTTTCAGCATCAGCCCATGAAGTGAAATCTTTAACATCATATGTATCGCGAACAGGATACTTATCAATTACCTCAGATGGAGTCAAGAAATTAAAATCTTTATGTTTCATGATCTCTGCCGGCAAGTGCTCCAGAAAATCAAAGATCCCGGTACTTTCCCATTGATGTTCTCCAAATGTTTCATAATCCATAAACAAATTAAGAACCTCTCCATTACCGGCAATTTTGTGTACCCAGGAAGCATATTTATCCGCTGTCAATGGAAACTCTGTCCAGTTTACATCTGAAAAACGGAAAGCAATATCATCCGATAACCGGTAGTTTTTCAGCAATGCTTTAATTTTAGAAGTTCCCTTCGGCTGATAAACATGATTCGGTGAACGCCCATTCAATATACGATCAACTCCCTCACATAAAATACCTTTGTAACCCATCTTTTCAATGAAAGAAGCAAGTTCATTATTGAAAATTAATTCGGTATTCCGGAAAACTTTAGGCTTTTGTTTGAAGTATTTTTGAATTTTCTCGGCATGCATTTTCACCTGCCTTGTAAATTCTTCTTTGGAATAAATATATGAAAGCGAATGGTAATAGGTTTCTGCCAGAAATTCCACACATCCGGTTTCTGCCAGATCAACAAACGACTGCAATACGTCGGGACGATAAATTTCCAGTTGTTCAATTACAGTACCGCTTAGTGAATAACTAATTCTGAATTTACCTTTGTGCTTCCGGATCAGACTCAACATCTTCTGATTCGTTTTCAAATAGCATTTTTCAGAAACCTTATTCAAAACAACCCGGTTCTTTTCATCATCTTCATAGAAATGATCATTACCGATATCGAAGAATGAATAATTTTTTATTCTGAATGGTTGGTGTACCTGAAAGTAAAAACAAATTGAGGGCATAAGCGATAACTTTAAAATGACAAAATCAAATTACATTATAATTTTCAAACTATTCCATATATAATTTATACTTCCGATACCCATCCATAACCTTATCAGCAGATAAATCCCAGCTGATGGATTCCAGATCTTTGTTGGCATCGGCAACTACTTTATCTCTCAATACATCATCATCCAATAAACGGATAATGTATTCTGAAGCACGATTGATATCCCAGAAATCAAAAGTCAGCGACCCTTTCATAACTTCGGCGGCACCCGATTGCTTTGAAAGCACTACAGGCACACCAAATTGTGCCGCTTCCACAGCTGAGAGTCCAAAGGGCTCCGATACGGAAGGCATGCAATATACATCTGCAATAGAAAGCATTTCATGCACCTTTTCCAGATTAAGAAATCCGGTAAGATGAAACCTGTTGCCAATATGTTTGTACGAACTTTTTTCAAGTAAGCGATGAAAGGCATCTCCTGTTCCGGCCATTACAAATCTCACATCCTGCCGGACTTCCAATACTCTGGATGCAATTTCCAGAAAAAATTCAGGTCCTTTCTGACGGGTTAAACGTCCCACAAAAAGAACTACTTTTTCTTTAAAACGCTTCTTACCTTTATATGCTTTAACCGGACGAATTCCATTGTGCACCGGAAATATTTTGTGCTTTCCGATTCCATAATGCTGATGAATCACATTAGCCGTAAAGTTACTCACCGGCATCAGCACATCCGCATACTCCATTCCTTTTTTCTCCATCTGGTACACCCACCCTTTGCTGGCTTCTCCTCCTCTGTCAACTTCCAGTGAGTGAATGTGCATTACCAAAGGTTTGCCGGTGCGGGCTTTAATTTCCATCCCTGCAGCCATGGTCATCCAGTCATGGGCATGGATGATATCGAAATCAAGTGTTAATGCCAGCTTAGCAGTAAGTTTGCCGAAAACAGTAACTTTTTCAATTACATCCCCTCCATAAAGATCATCAATGGTGAAAACTTCAGCAGTTTCATCACCCATTTCAACCGGAGTAAGGTATTTACTCTTGATTTCAGGTAAGTGCTCTACGGCATGGTGATCGCTGTAATATGGATTTAATCGTGAAGGCACATAATGAACCTCTTCCAGATTCTTATAATCATTGCGATAAGAGATGTTTCGGAGTGTCCTGGCGTCAATGGTGTTCAGTCCAATCAGATTCAGATTCTCAATAGTGAACTCAGGATAAGTCTTCGGAATAACCATGGTTACCTTGGCGTGCTTTGATAAAGCAATGCACAAGTCGTGGCAGGCTACTCCCAATCCACCATTGATCACAGGAGGGAATTCCCATCCCAACATCAGTATTTTCGGTTCGTTTTTACTCATAAAAGTCTGACTTTTAGCAAGTTCAGTTATTTGCGAAATTAATAATAAAACCTGCATCTTTGTGAACTCACAAACACAACAGATCAATTGTGCTAAAGATAACTCTTAATTATAAAATATTACAAGAATCGTTTAAAACTATTTATGAAATTTAAAGTAAAAACGAGTTCACGAATTTAATTATGGAAGTTGTAACAAACCCTATAGGCTTTAACCAGGGAAGTCCGGTACAGGGTAAGGATTTTCCCGGTACAATTAAGAAATTTCACAGAGAAGGCGGAAGACTTTATTTTGATGCCGATAATTCAAAACTCGAAGTACGGGTTATCAGTGATGAGATCCTCCGTTTCCGGTTTAACCAGGACTACTTTGCCCGTGACTTTTCTTATGCTATTGACCCCGCAATTGTGGAGAAGGCTATTCGTGCTGAAGTTACTGAAAATGAAATAAATTATATTCTTGAGACTGCATCTGTAAGAGTACTCATAAATAAAAATAATCTTCGAATCAGAATTGAAACCCTTACTGGAGAAGTTATCTGTGAAGATGAAAATGGATACCATTGGGAACCAAATGCAGGTTACGGTGGCAATTACGTTTATTGCAGTAAGCACATTCAAACCAATGAAGTTTTTTATGGACTGGGCGATAAACCTTGTGATTTAAATTTAAGAGGTAAGAGGTTTTTGAATTGGGGAACCGATACTTACGGGTTTGCCAAAGAGCAGGATCCTCTATATAGAAATATTCCTTTTTATTACGGTTTACACGACGGAATGGGCTACGGGCTATTTTTCGATAACTCGTATCAGACATTTTTCGATTTCGGCTTTGAAAACCCTTCCATTGCAAGCTTCTGGGCTGAGGGTGGCGAAATGTGTTACTATTTTATAGCTGGCCCTGAATTGCTGCATGTAGCTGAGAACTTCACACAGCTCACCGGACGACCAGAACTGCCACCTTTGTGGGCATTGGGATACCAACAAAGTAAATGGTCGTATTATCCCGAGAGTATGGTTCGGGAAATTGCTTCTGAATTCAGAACACGACAGATTCCTTGTGACGTAATCCATCTCGATATCGATTATATGGATGGATACCGGTGTTTTACATGGGATAAGGAACGCTTTCCCGATCCACCGAAAATGATTGATGATCTGAA
The DNA here is from genome assembly GCA_016788065.1 of Bacteroidia bacterium. GTDB lineage: Bacteria > Bacteroidota > Bacteroidia > AKYH767-A > OLB10 > JADKJB01. The sequence goes on from JAEUTI010000017.1 coordinate 50,029, forward strand.
AAAGGATGGATTCGAAACTGTATTAATTCTAGACCCGGGAATCAAAATTGACCCCGAATATCTGGTGTTCCGCGATGCTCTTGAAAAAGGGTACTTCTGTCGCAGGCAAGATGGTGATCTCATGCGAGGAAAAGTCTGGCCGGGCGATTGTAATTTCCCTGATTTTACTAACCCTGAAGTCCGCTCCTGGTGGTCCGATCTGGTAGCTCCATTGGTCAAACAAGATCGGGTTGGAGGTATCTGGAACGATATGAATGAACCTGCTGTTTTTGAAATAGCAACCTTCCCGGATGATGTCAGACATAATTACGATGGACTCGATGTGAGTCACCGGCGCGCGCACAATGTTTATGGTATGCAAATGGCTCGTTCCACTTATGAGGGAATGAAAAAACATAATCCGCAGGAACGACCTTTTGTACTTACACGATCAGGATTTGCCGGCGTGCAGCGTTATTCAGCGGTGTGGACAGGTGATAATGTTTCCAGTTGGGAACATCTCTGGATTGCAAACATCCAATGCCAGCGTATCAGCGTATCAGGAATTTCATTTTGTGGTACCGACATTGGCGGCTTCATAGGAAATCCTGATGGTGAACTGTTTGTTCGATACATTCAGATGGCCGTTTTCCATCCTTTTTTCCGGGGACATTCTTCCAAAGATCATGGAAATAAAGAACCCTGGTCGTTTGGCCCTTCTTTTGAACCTTTGATCAGGAAAGCTATTGAATTGCGATATCAGCTTCTACCCTATATCTATACCACCTTTCATCAGTATGTAAATAAGGGAACTCCGATGATTCGCCCATTGGCATTCATTGCTCAGCACGAGAAAGAGACTCTGTTGAGAATGGATGAATTCGGCTTCGGTGATCAATTACTGATTTGTCCGATAAAGGAAGCTGCCACTTTCACCAGAAAAATGTTCTTACCTGCCGGAAACTGGTATAATTACTGGAATCACAAAATGATCAAAGGCGGACATGAGATTTCAGTTGATGCTCCACTGGATCAATTCCCACTTTTTGTGAAGGCTGGTGCAGTTATTCCGCATTTTCCAATAATTCAACATACCAAAACAGTAATTAAAGAAGTCACTTTACATGTCTTTTACGGTACAAACCGAAATGTAAGCTATGCTTATTGGGATGGAAATGATGGTTATGAATACCGCGATGGAAAATATTGCTTACAGAAGTTCACCGTATTTGGTAACCGCAGGCAATTAAGAATTATTTGTGATACTTCAGGTTCGCTGGCTTTCCCTCATGAGTCCATCAATGTGGTGATTCATGGCTTACCATTTGTGCCCAAAATTTATGAGGTAGATGATCAGGTAACCAAGGTAACATCGCGTCACAAAACAAAGGAACTCTCGATTTCCCTGAAAGGATCATTTCACAAAATCAAGATTCACCACTGATATCAGACCAAATCAGTTTAGCTGCTCTTTCTGAAGCCCCGGTTCCGCCAAGTTTGAGTTTCAGTGAATCGTAATCCTGCAACATTCGGCTCCTGCCGGATTCATCAAGTGTAATGCGTGTTAATTCTTCCTGTATTCTTTTAGGATTTAAATCATCCTGAATTAATTCAGTAACCACTTCCCTATCCATGATCAAATTTACCAGTGAAATATATTTGATCTTGATGAGTTGCCTGGCAATGTGATAGGAGATCAGGCTTCCTTTGTAGCAAACTACTTCAGGCACCCCAAATAATGCCGTTTCCAAGGTTGCAGTACCTGAAGTCACCAGGGCTGCAAAAGAATTTTCGAGTAATGGATAAGTTTGACCGAATACGATGGAGACAACGGAATCGCCTGTAATTTCCTTGTAAAAACTTTCTTCCAGTGAAGGAGCCGCACCAATTACAAACTGATAGTCAGGAAATTTATTTCTTACGGAAAGCATTAATGGAAGCATTGTTTTTATTTCTTGCCTCCTGCTTCCCGGTAATAAGGCGATAATTGGTTTTGATGCTAATTGATTTCGTGAAATAAAGGATGTTGTATTTTCATTATTGGCTCTGTTGGAGATGGCATCCAGCAATGGGTGACCTACGAAATCGACATTAAAATCATGCTTCCCATAAAACTCCTTTTCAAACGGCAGAATCACAATCATGCGATTCACATTTCGTTTGATCTGATGAATTCTGGATTGCTTCCATGCCCATATTTGCGGTGAAATATAATAGACTACATGAATTCCATTTTTAGCAGCAAAATCGGCAATCCTGAGATTAAATCCGGGATAATCGACTAATATCAACACATCCGGTTTATAGGCAATTATATCCTTTTTACAAAAATCAATATTTCGCAGAATAGTCCGGAGATTGGCAACTACTTCAATGAAACCCATAAATGCCAGATCGCGGTAATGTTTAACCAGATCCACACCTTGTTCCTTCATTAAATCACCACCCCACGCGCGGCAAGTGAATCCGGCATCTTTAAGTTTAAGATGCTTTATCAGATTCGAGGCATGCAAGTCACCTGAAGCTTCACCGGCTATAATGTAGTATTTCAAAGCTAGCCGATTTATTGATTTAAGTAATAAAAGAAAAATGTTAAGCCAACCACAAAAGTCACCAGCAAAATACCTCTGCCAGTATATTCCTTTTCAGTTTTCAGCATAAAATAACGGAATGGAAACACATTCAGGAATATTGAAAGTACCTGAATGGTGCGTTCACGAAATACGGGTGCACGGTTAAAAAAATAATCTGATATCCAAACATTGAGAAAATGCAAGGTATAATAACCGGCAATCAGCACAACTATGCCGATTCCGATGCCCAGCCACATGGAGTCTTTTTTAAACATCCCACTTCATTTTATTGAGGAACTGAAATGCATGATGCGCAGTGAAATCGAAGGATACCGGCACAACCGATACATATCCGTTTTTCATTGCCCACTCATCCGTATCTTCTCCTTTATCATAATTACGGAACTTACCTGTTAACCAGAAGTATGGTCTCCCTCTCGGATCTTTTCTTTCATCAAATTCCTCTTCCCACTTGGCAAGTGCTTGACGACATAATTTCAGCCCTTTTATTTTTTTCAAACTCAGATCCGGAAAATTTACATTCAGCAAAGTATTTACTGGAAGTCCTGAACTAAGAATATTTTTAGCTACGATTTTGGCGTAATGCTGACAAGCAGTAAAATCGGCTTCCATGCTGTAATTATTCAATGAAAAACCTACTGATGGAATTCCTTCAATTGCGCCTTCCATTGCAGCCGACATGGTGCCTGAATAAATCACATTGATAGATGAATTGGATCCGTGATTAATTCCGCTAACACATAAATCGGGCTTGCGATGCAATACTTTGTTCACGGCAAGCTTCACACAATCAACAGGCGTACCCGAACATTGGTAGCCCAAGAATTCACCATGAAAGGCAACCTTTTCCAGACGTAAAGGCTTTCCAATTGTAATTGCATGCCCCATTCCCGATTGGGGACTGTCGGGTGCTACCACCACAACCTCTCCTATTTCCTGCATGGCATCTACCAGCGCACGCAATCCGGGAGCAGTGATGCCATCATCATTGGTCACTAAGATTACAGGGCGTTTCTTTTTGGATGCCGGCCCTTTCTTTTTTGCTTTAATCATACTGCAAAAGTAGGCTTTTCTTCCTTTTATAAACTGATTAGCGGTCGGAATAAAAAAGGCTCTCTCAATTTATTGAGAGAGCCAAACACCCCTGCCTTATTTCATAGAAACTAAATCAATCCCAATTAACCCATTATGAAATTTTAATCTCGCGGGGTGCTTTAGGTTTTGCTTCTTCTTTTTTAGGAAGAACAACTACCAAAATACCATTTTCATAGGAAGCTCCGATATTCTCAACTGCAACCATTTCAGGAAGGGTAAAGCTTCTGAAGAAAGAGCCATAATAAAATTCTTTTCTGGTGAATTTTTCTTTTGTCTCACTTGACTCAGACTTCTTCTCGGCACTGATGGTTAACACATCATTTTCTACGTTGATTTTAAAATCTTCTTTTGCCAGACCGGGAGCCGCTAATTGCAACTTGTAATTTTCGTCGGTCTCTACAATGTTCACTCCGGGTACAGTACTGCGTCTGAAATCTGGAGTAATCATGTTGTCAAACATATCATTGAAAATGTCTGAGATGTAAGGCATTCTTTCCATGCCCCTTACCGGCTTGTCGCTTTTTAATTTAATCAGTGTCATTTTATTTAAGTTTTTTAAGTTAGAAATTGTTGGACGATCAACCCTTTTCAACTTCTGTTCCATTCCAATTTTTAACTAAAATAAGTACTTTTCCATGCCATAATGGCATAAAGCATTATTTTAATGTGCCATATTGTCATTTACCAACAGAAAAATTGACATTTTCAACTGTAATTTCTTCAGGCTAATTCCGGTGGAATTCCGGAAATAGCAGAAAACGCCTCAGACAAGAGTAAATCTGATTGCCAGACTACTCGATTAAAAAAGCCATGAAAATTATTTTTTGATGACTTGCAATTCACCTCTTTCAATGGCTTGTACAATGCCTTCAATCAACCGGTCTTCTCCGGCAGCATCGTATTCCGATTTAAGGTTAGTACCAAACAAGCGAGCAAAACTTTGCCAGAAAAAAGCCTGAAAGCTACCTCTTAGATCTTTCACCAGTTCATAGGAGGTATTACCGGTTTCCCGGTCAATTAATTTAATGAGGATTCTGCCCTGCGTATAGGTTAGGTTTTTGAGATCCTTTTCAAAACGAGCCTTCAACTCTTTCTCTTTCTCCTTAATATACTTTTTCTGTGCCCTTTCAGATTTTATTTTCAAGGTGCTGTCATTAATCAGTTTCAATTGCTGTGAAGCAAGCTTGGCATAAGGATAAGCGCGCAAAACATCACGACGAAGTTTCAGATAACGCTTAAGGTTTTCGGCATGCGCTGGATCAATAGCTGCATAAATATCGACAACCGGTAAGTTGACCATCGGTATCGTATCATTTCCTACGGTGGTACCTAATGCTACTTTTCTGCCATCAGGCAATTGAGCTAAAGCACCTGTGGTCATAAACAGAAACAGAACGAAGATGAACCTTTTCATTTTGACTTTAATTGCCCGACAATTTCAACAATTGCGCCAAATTTTAATCACAGGCGGTTTGCTTTCCAGGATGATCTTGTAGCAGGCTGATCATCAACATTATGAACTGACTTGCCTGATGAAGAAACAAGGGCTGCCGTTAGAGCTGCAATTACTTCTTCGTCCTCAGAAGAATTATTCAAAACCTCCGGCGTGAAGTAACTTTTCACGAAATGGGTGTCAAACTTTCCGGATACAAATGCAGGGTGTTTCAATACAAAACTGCAGAAAGGCAAAGTAGTTGTCACTCCCGTGATGCGATAGTCGTCGATAGCCCGCAGCATCCTTGCTATTGCTTCTTCACGGGTTGCGCCATGAGTAACCAGTTTTGCAATCATGGGATCATAATAGATTGGAATATCCATACCTTCTTCAAAGCCATCATCAACACGAACGCCGGGACCTTTCGGAGGAACATAAGTGGTCAGCTTTCCAATGTCAGGAAGGAAATTATTTGCCGGATCTTCAGCATAAACACGAACCTCTACAGAATGTCCATTAATAGTAAGGTCATCCTGCGAAAAGCTTAGAGGATGTCCCATAGCAACTCGTATCTGTTCTTTAACAAGATCCTTTCCGGTGATCATTTCCGTAACCGGATGCTCAACCTGAAGCCGAGTGTTCATCTCCAAAAAGTAGAAATTGAGTTTCTCATCCATCAGAAATTCAACGGTACCGGCACCGATATAATTGCACGATTTTGCAACCTGCACCGCACATGCTCCCATTTGCTTGCGAAGTTCAGGGGTGAGCACAGATGATGGTGCTTCTTCAATCACTTTTTGATGGCGGCGCTGGACAGAACATTCACGTTCGAATAAATGCACAATATTACCGTGCATATCACCCATAACCTGTACCTCTATGTGTCGTGGTGAACCAACATAGCGTTCAATAAAAACTGATCCATCTCCAAATGCAGATGTAGCTTCACTCACTGCCAGTTTCATCATCTCTTCGAATTGAGAAGCGTCTTCAACAATTCGCATCCCTTTACCTCCACCCCCGGCCGAAGCTTTAATCAGAATTGGAAAGCCCACTTCACCCGCAATGACTTTTGCTTTTTCAATATCAGTGATAGCATAATCTGTACCGGGGACTAAAGGAATATCGTATTTTTTTACTGCATCCTTGGCCGCAAGTTTGCTACCCATTATTTCCATGGATTCCGGAGAGGGGCCAATCAGGATTAAGCCTTCTTCTTTAACTTTTCGTGCAAATGCAGCATTCTCTGATAAAAAACCATAACCGGGATGGATTGCCTGTGCACCTGTGCTTTTTGCTGCGCCTATAATTTTGTCGAATACCAGGTATGATTGTGATGAAGGCGGGGGACCAATTAATACCGCTTCATCGGCATATTTTACAAAGGGCGCATTCCGATCGGCTTCTGAAAAAACTGCCACTGTAGCAATCCCCATTTCCCGGGCACTTCGCATCACTCGTAAAGCAATTTCGCCACGGTTTGCAATTAATATTTTAGTTATGGATCTGATTCCGGAAGAAGTCATATGATAAGTTAATTGCCTCAAAAGTAAGCAAACAATTGCGTTCCTAAAACAAAAGGATTGAGGAGTACTTTACCGGTCAGGAAGCATCCCTGATTCTTTCGATTGACCTTTTCCTTTAAGGGACGGCATGGTGCCAAAAATCCAGTCCCATAACGGGAATGAAACACTAAAAGCCACATCATCAGAATAATAATGATGAAGGCTGTGATGACGCCATAAGATCTTCAGGAAATTACGAGGAGGCCGGTAGCGATGGACAGAATAATGAATAATCAGATAAGTGGAATATCCAGCCAGAAATCCACTGAACAAATACCATACAAATTCGCCGGTCAACGTGTAAAAAAATATCCAAAAAAGAAGGGCTACACCCACAGATATAATCGGTGGCATAACAAGTCGATCTTTGTCTTTTGGAAAAGCATGATGCACACCGTGAATAGTATATTTTAGCTTTTGTTCCTTAGGCGTTTCTGCTCTGAAATGAAAGACAAACCGATGAAGGAGATATTCTACTAAAGTGAAAGTTAGCATCCCACAAGGCAATAAAATCCAGTTATACCAGGAATCGTGTTCCAATCGAAGAAGCGCATACAGCAGGCATCCCGCAGCAGCGGCATAATAAAAAATAACCGGGAATAAAAAATTGGTGCGGGTAAGACTTTCGAGCAAACCACTTTTAAACAGTCTGCCTGTACCGGAATTTGAAATCCTGACGTCTTTCATAAGTTAGCTTTGTAGAATTTCAACTACAAAACTAACAAGTGTTGATTAAAAAGACAAGTCTGTATGAAATTATTTTTTCTGGGTAATAAACCCAATCATCCGGTACACCAATTTTGCCAGAGTAAATTCTGAAAGTATCTGACCTTCAGCCGGTGCCACTTCTACCACATCAAATCCAACAACATTTCGTTTTTGAATTACTTTTTGAAGAAATTCAACAGTTTCATTCCAAAACAGACCATTTGGTTCAGCAGTCCCTACGCACGGAATAACGGCAGGATCGAAGCCATCAGCGTCAATAGTGATGTAGACATCATCACCCAAAGCGGCAATAGCTTCTTCCATCCAATTGGGATCGCGACGGATCTGATGGGCATAGAAAGTGTGAATATTGGAAGATGATTTAATGAGATCTGATTCCTCTTTGCATTGCGCACGAATACCGATCTGAACGAGATTCAAATCAAGTTCATGTACCCGGGCCATTACGGAAGCATGTGAGTAGATATTATCGTGGTAAGAAAAACGTAAGTCGGAGTGTGCATCAATTTGCAGCACGGAGATATTGCCATATTTCTTAGCGTGCGATTTTACAAAACCAAGGGTAACGGTATGTTCGGCTCCCAGAGAAATAACAAACTTCCCGTCATTGATTAGTCTGTCGGTAGCTTTTTCAATAGCAGCAATGGCATCGGCATCAAACTTACCGGTAAAATCGATCGGTGGCATGGTGGCAATTCCGCCCATGCGAAAACTTTCCTGATCGAGTTCTTCATCGTAGAATTCCACAAAATGAGAAGCTTCAATAATTGCTCCCGGACCTTTTGCAGAACCTTGTAAATATGAAGAGGTATGTTCGTAGGGTGCAGATTGAATTACAAACCGTGCATTTTCATATTCATACAATGCAGGATCTTCAATTCCTAAAAAATTGCTTTCCGTATCTAGAGCTTTCATAATTACTTTTTAAGAACCTGTGCTACCAGGTCTGCTGCTTCTTTTAGTTGGATTGCAGAAAATACCTTCAATCCCGATTCATCAATAATTTTCTTTGCTTCCTGAGCATTGGTACCCTGAAGGCGAACAATGATAGGAACCGGAATTTCTCCAATGCTCTTGTAAGCATCTACGATACCTTGTGCAACCCTGTCGCAACGAACAATTCCGCCAAAAATGTTAACCAGAATTGCTTTCACATTCAGGTCTTTAAGAATGATTCGGAAAGCTTGTTCCACTCTCGCAGCATTAGCAGTTCCACCAACATCCAGGAAGTTCGCCGGGTCACCTCCAGCAAGCTTAATGATATCCATAGTTGCCATTGCGAGACCGGCACCATTAACCATGCAACCAACATTACCGTCCAGTTTCACATAATTCAGATTATGTTCGCCGGCTTCAACTTCAGTTGGATCTTCTTCCGTGATGTCTCTCATAGCAGCATAATCAGGATGTCTGTAAAGAGCATTTTCATCAAAATTTACCTTAGCATCCACAGCAATTACTTTATCGTCGGAAGTCTTTAAGACAGGATTAATTTCGAACATCGACGCATCGATGGTATCATAGGCTTTATAAAGACTTGCAACGAATCGGGTCATTTCTTTAAATGCGTTCCCGCTGAGTCCCAGATTAAAAGCGATTTTACGGGTTTGAAATGGCTGTAAACCTACAGCAGGATCAATTTCCTCTTTGAAAATAAGATGAGGTGTTTTTGCTGCCACTTCTTCAATATCCATTCCTCCTTCTGTGGAATACATGATAATATTGCGGCCGGTTTGACGGTTCATCAAAACACTCATGTAAAATTCTGCAGTTTTGGATGGTCCGGGATAGTAAACATCCTGAGCAACCAATACTTTATTCACCTTTTTACCCTGAGGTCCGGTTTGAGGAGTAACCAGTTGCATACCAATGATAGCGGATGCTTTCTCATGTACATCGTCGAGTGATTTTGCTAATTTAACGCCACCACCTTTACCGCGGCCACCGGCATGAATTTGCGCTTTAACCACCCACCAGGAGGTGCCGGTTTGAGCTGTTAATTCTTTGGCGGCTGCAACAGCCTGCTCCGGGGTATCAGCAACGATTCCCTCCTGAATGGCAACACCGAAACTTTTCAGTATCGATTTACCCTGATATTCGTGAATATTCATAAAATATAAATGGCTTGCTTAAAACTGGCGCAAAAATATTGAAATTAAGCAAGCCCGAGACATAAAAGTTGAAAAAACAGCAATTACTTTTTCTTGTAATACTTCATAGCGGCAGGAACATACTTTCTGAGAGCTTCAATCCGGGTTTTATCACCTGGGTGGGTACTTAAAATCTCGGGTGGCTTAGGTCCCTTGTTGATTGCTATCATTCGTTCCCAAACTTTTGGAGCTTCAGACGGATCATATCCGGCCATAGCCATAAAAATCATCCCCAACTTATCGGCTTCCGTTTCATGCATTCTGGAGAATGGCAACATAACTCCTACCTGAGAACCAACACCATATGCGGTCATAAATAAAGCTTTCGTTTCAGCCGGCTTACTTGCCAATGCAACATCCAGTGCTATACCACCGGCTTGTGCCATCAGCATCTGACTCATGCGTTCATTTCCATGTCGTGCCACAGCATGAGCAATTTCATGCCCCATAACAAACGCAAGTCCTGCTTCATCCTTAGTAACCGGCAACAAACCTGAATAGACTACCACTTTTCCTCCGGGCATACACCAAGCGTTTACCTCTTTTGAATCAACCAGATTAAAATCCCATTTAAATCCTTTGATCCGGTCGCCAAAACCATTTTGACCCATGTAGGTATTAACGGAAGAGGAAATTCTGGTACCTATGTTTTTAACCATCCGGGAGTCAGCGTCTGAGGCAGCAACAGGAGGATTTTGAGATAAAAATTCATTGTAAGAAGTAAGACTCATTGCAATTAGCTGACTTTCAGGCAATAAATTCATTTGCTTTCGGTTTGTCAAGGGCACTTTAGCACATGCGACAAGTATCATTGCAACTATTATTCCGGCAAATACATGGGTTTTCATACGATAGGTTTTAAGTGTACAATTTCAAGAATCGTTCCGCAAATTGGCTCAGGCATTGGAATAATCCAAGTTTTTTGTCATTTTATAAGCTGATAACCTCTAATTTAATTAAATATGTTTTGAATATTAAAAAATTATGTTCAATTTTGAGATGGGCAAACACACACACAAATGAATTTTAGAACTCTTAACAGGGAAGCGACCTTGCATCTGATGATAGTATCTTCGATGGTACTGGCATGGGGAGTAACTTCATTTTACTTCGATTCCAAAGTGAATAATGAAGTATTATCGATAATTTCAGGACTATTATTGAGTCCTGTTTACTTCTTCGATAACATATTCAGCATGTTATCAGATATTAAAATTATAGGCGACCCATTTAGAATGTTTCTGCTTCTATGGTTCATTTATCTTTTTCCGGCTATGAGATTACGTCCTTTACTCATTGTAAGGGATCACCCCTCTTCCGAGCTTAAAAACTGGTACAAATCCAGATACTCCAAATAAGTTATCTCATCCTTTTAGTTCAAAAGTACCTTCACAAACCAGGTACCAGATTGATATTTCTGCAATTGTGAGTAAAATAAACAAGATCACATTTCTTTTCAGAAAATGCATGCCAATAGTGTAGGTTCCGCCAAACATTGCAGCCAGCATTGCTGCTCCCGCACCTAACAAAATACTTATAAAATAAGATGTTTTTGTAGGTTCACTTTCCAAAGTGATAATAAGTAATAATTGCAATAAACAGCCATAAATAAACAGCACATAGCTTGCTAAGTTATTTCTGGTTGTCCTGCTCATATTATTTATTTAAACATTTGTTCTATTGGAATAATAGAAACCTGACCGATATTGAGTTTATATTTTGATACAATGTCGTCTTCTTTCAATATTTCCTGAGGCAGAGTAGCTTTCAATGCATCGGAATATGACATTGGTGAAATTTCATTTTTCAACAAGCTTTCTTTGAGTGGCTCAGCTTCACTATCATCGGTAAGAATGGAAATATACATACTGTTGGTTTGCCAGTATTTTTTCATCACATTATTCACATCTTGTAAGGTAACTTTTTTAAGCAAGGTCGACATTTCACTGATATAATCAGCTCTGTTGTAGAACTTACTATCCATTAAATATCCCAGTTGCCGGGAAGGAGTTTGAATATAAAGTTTCATATAAGAGCGAAGAAAATCGCGTGTTAAATTAAAGTCTTCTTCTGTCATTCCATTGTCGATGAGCAACTGCATTTCACGAAGTGCCATTCGAATGGCGAAGTGGGCATGGCCGATTTTGATATCTGCCAGTTCTTTGTATTGCTTTTTAAGTCCTTCTGCAGTCTGAACCGGACGAATCCAAATGCTGAAATAATTGGATGAACGAGGCACTCCGGGAGGAGGTAACATATTTGATCCTCCGTTTTCGTACCATTCAATATAAGAATAATCACCATAATTCATTGATCTTGCTTCTCTGATTTTTTGATACAATCTGGAATAAGACTTACGGTGCTCACCTAGCCAGGAGTTAGCAATCATCAATGCAGCAAATTCATCCTTGCTTCTGTTTATCGGCAAAGCAAATCCTGTGAATATTGCAGATCCAAGAGCGTTTTCCTTGGTTATAATTTCAACATTAATTCCGTTGGTTGGACGTGGTAATGCCGGAGGAGCCATTGTTGCATGTGTTGGAGGCAACTGATTCATGGCTGTTCTCATTTGCTCCAGATATTCTTTGGTGTAGTTTCCTGCAATTCCGAGCATTAAGTTGGCACTTGAAAAATAGCTTTTATAGTGAACCCTGACATCTGCAATAGTCAGTGCCTCAAGTCCTGTGGATGTACCACTAACCATGTGCTGGTAATTGGTTCCCCGGAACAACAAATCTTCCAGAGCCTTTTTGCTAAACTCTTCATCGGAAGATGCTTTGATTACCTGATTCACATAATTGGACTGATTAGATTTAACTCTTTTAAAATCTTCTTCAGCAAAAAGTGGATTAAGGATCAATCCGGTAATCACCGGAAACATTTTGGTTGCATGATCCTTATGAAATTCAAATGTGAAAATAGTTACTTCCTTATCTACTGAAGCTGACCAGCGGGCAGCCCAGGGGTAAGTAAGCTCTTTGATTTTGGAACTGGTATAGGTTCCGGTTCCGCCTTCCACTATAGTTGAAGCTGTCAATTCTGTAAGTCCTTCCATTCCTTTTGGATCTGAAATGGAACCGTTACGGAACATAAACTTGACAACAATTTTATCTGAATTAGGTAATGGCAGTTGTACCAGCTCCATTGCTTGAGCAGTACAGGTAAAGAAGAATATGTAACTTGCAATCAGGAATTTTTTCATTTCAGGTTTTTTATAAAAATTATTCTAAAACTGGTTTTTCGTCGGGTGAAATAGTGGCAATTGTCAACACTTCTGTTCGAAGATATTTATTGGCTACCCGCATAATATCATCTGCTGTAACTTTCTCAAACATTGCATATGACTTATTGATGGACTCAGGATCTCCGGTAACCCAGGTAAACATTGAAACTGCATTAGCAATAGCATCAGGTGTATCCATCGACATGGCAAAAGAATAACGAATTCTTTCCTTCGTTTCCTGCAAAACCAGCGAATCAACCTTATTGTTTTTAGCACCTTCTATTGCTCTCATTATTTCCGATTTCACAAAGGCCATATCTGAAGCATTGAGAATAGAAGCGCTGACATTAAATAAATTCGGATCTCTGGTAGGATACATTCCACCCGATAAGGATCTTGCCTTTTGTTCATCAACCACCAGTTTCTTATATAAAGGTGAACGCTCTGAAAAAAGTATCTGTGACAAAATGCTCAATGCATGGTAATCGTTTCGTTCCAATGAAAATGCCGGTGTTTTGTAATTGAGATCCAGATATGGCGGAAATTGAGGCACCTGTATGTTTACATATTTCGTGGCTGTTTGAGCAGGTTCTACCGGAATAGAACTCTTAAAATCGCCACGTTTCCAGTTTCCGAAATACTTCTCTGCTAAAGCATTAACTTTTTCCTGAGTGGCATCACCAACAACAATGATCGTACAATATTCAGGGCGGTAAAAGCGACGGAAAAATTCAAGTGAGTATTCATACTGGTTAGGCATATCAACAATGTCTTCAAAGAAACCCATGGTGGTATGCTTGTAAGTATGCTTATCGAAAGCGGTGTTGTTTTTTGCTTCATACAACCTGCTGTAGGGACTTGAGTTATTTTTAGTGTACTCACCCTTCACAGCTCCGGCCTCTGTTTTAAATGCCTGAACCGAATACTTCAGATTCTGAAAACGGTCAGCTTCCAGTTCAAACATCGTTTCCAGTTGCTCTGAATTACCGGTCATATGATAAACAGTACGATCGAGGGAGGTATTTGCATTTGCAGATGCCCCCGTGGATTTCAGTACTTCTGAATACTTCTCTTTCGAGTATTTATCTGTTCCGCGAAACATCATATGCTCAAAGAAATGAGCAAATCCGGTTTTGCCGGGCTCAACTTCATCACGGGAACCAACCCTGACAACTATATAAAAGGCAACTATTCCGGGACTGTCGTATGGAATAGTTACCACCTTCAATCCGTTCGGCATATCCTTTTGAAGAATTGGATATGGCAAAATATTTCCGGCCATGGAAACATGCTGTGCCAGCAATGCTGTAAACAAGAAAACAATTAAAAACTTTTTCATTCGCATATAATTTATATTTTTTGTGTTATACAAATTGTATTATACAAAATGTATAACGCAATTTGTATAATACTTCATGTATAATGATTTTATTCAATTAATAATCGATTTAAGTGAGCATGCCACCATCCACATTAATAACCTGTCCGGTAATATAAGATGACATGTCGGAAGCCAGAAATACAACCAGATTAGCAACATCTTCCGGGGTCCCTCCTCTTTTCAAAGGAATTGCTTCCCGCCATTGTTTCACCACATCGGGATTGAGTACTGCAGTCATTTCAGTTTCAATAAATCCGGGAGCAATGGCATTACACCTGATATTTCTGGAGCCAAGCTCCAATGCAATTGATTTGGTAAACCCTATAATTCCTGCCTTGGAAGCAGCATAATTAGCCTGACCGGCATTACCCTTTACTCCTACTACAGAAGATATATTTATTATTGAACCCTTCCGCTCTTTCAGCATGGATTTCTGTACTGCTTTAGTAATATTGAAAACCGATTTCAGGTTAGTTCTGATAACTTCGTCGAAATGCTCTTCCGACATTCTCATCAACAAGTTATCGCGGGTGATGCCCGCATTATTAACTACAACATCAATTCTTCCAAAATCATTTAAAACTGATGCGATCAGTTCTTCTGCAGCTTTGAAGTCAGACGCATCTGATTTATAGCCCTTTGCCTTAATTCCAAAGGTGGAAAGTTCTTTTTCGAGCTCGGCAGCTTTATCGGGTGACGACAAATAAGTGAATGCAACGGATGATCCGTGTTTGGCTAATTCGAGGGCCATTCCCCGTCCAATTCCACGGGATGCACCCGTTATAAGGGTTACTTTCTGATCTAATAACTTCATATAGTATTGTATATCAATATTTTAATTAAGAATATCGGCTTTTCTTGTTGACATTAATAATATCTTTCTAAATTTGCGATCAAATATAACAACTAAAAAATAACCTATTATGAAAAAAGCATTATTGACCATCGCTGTTGCTGCAGCTGCATTGACTGCACAGGCACAGGATTTCAGGCTTGGATTAGGTGGTGGCATTAACACTACCTGGCTGGCGAATACCAATGTATCAGATGCAGGTGACGAGCTTGATTTTGCTGTAACCTTCGGTGGATCTGTTGGTTTAGAAGGAATATATAGCTTCAGTGAGAAAGCAGGAGTATCTATTGGATTCCTTTCATCTGGACACAACCAAAAATATGAAGGAGAGTATGATTTTGGAACTTCAACAGTAACTTACGAAAGCAAATTGAAAATGCGTTACCTTGATATTCCAATTTTGTTCCGTTTGACATCTGCCAGCGGTACTTATTTTGAATTAGGACCTCAAATTGGAATTTTAACAAGTGCAAAAGAAGATAGCGAGAATTCAACCGGGGTTGGTAACTATGAAGACAGAGATGTTAAAGGAACATTGAATGGAACAAACGTAGCTGCTATTCTTGGATTCGGAGTTGATATTGACGCTTCAGAGAATGTAATTGTAACTGCCGGTCTTCGTTTAGGTTACGGATTTACTGATGTAACTAAAGAATACACTACAAGCGAATTTGCTGCATTAAATGATGAAGAAGTAGCAGGTGCAACTTCTGCTGCTCATGTCAACGACAAAGGTGATTTCTCTTATGAAGCAACTAACCGTGTATTCGGTGGTCTTCACTTAGGAGTTTCTTACAAATTTGGATCAGCAAAATAATTGCTAATCTATATTATAAAAAAAAGCTGCCCGAACAGGCAGCTTTTTTTTTGTGGGGTTATTTTGGGATAGGTCTGTTGATATTAAGCAGGAAATTTGCGGTAAGGCGGATCGGAGATCCGCACATTTCTATGGTCAGGATCAGAGATCCCTCCGGCGACATCCGCACATTTCTATGGTCAGGATCAGAGATCCCTCCGGCGATATCCGCACTTTTTGGGTCTGAGTTCCTTCCGGCATTCTAAATTTTAAATTGTAAGTTTTACATTGTACATAACGTATTTTATATTGCACATTTTACATTTAAAATCCGTTTGGGAGATCAGCACATTTGGGTAGTGAGGATCGGCGCCTGTCGGTATCTCTGAAAAAATATTATGCAAAAAAGGCGAACCGTTTCGGGCTCGCCTTTTTTAATTTCACGATCGGTATTTACCAATACCAGAAACTATATTATTACGCCATAACTTTTCCAAGCACCTTAGCCATTGTCTGGCCAATTACTGCCGGTGAATCGACAACTGTAATACCGCACTCAGCCATAATTTTCATTTTGGCAGCTGCAGTATCTTCAGCACCACCAATGATTGCGCCTGCGTGTCCCATACGACGTCCCGGAGGCGCTGTCTGACCAGCAATAAAGCCCACAACAGGTTTGCGATTATTTTCTTTGATCCATCTGGCAGCTTCTGCTTCCAGACTTCCACCGATCTCCCCTATCATAATGATTCCTTCAGTTGCAGGATCATTCATAAAAAGTTGAACTGCTTCTAAAGTGGTGGTTCCGATGATTGGATCACCGCCAATACCAATTGCAGTGGAAATTCCCATTCCTGCCTTCACAACCTGATCGGCAGCTTCATAAGTTAATGTCCCTGATTTGGAAACGATACCAATGGTACCTTTCTTGAAAACAAAACCGGGCATGATACCAACTTTAGCTTCTTCCGGAGTAATAACTCCAGGACAGTTTGGTCCTACTAATCTGGTGTTTTTTCCACGTAGATATTCCTTTACGGTGATCATATCTTTTGTAGGAATTCCTTCCGTAATACAAACCACCAGACCAATACCGGCTTCTGCAGCTTCCATGATTGCATCTGCAGCAAATGAAGGCGGAACAAAAATGATAGAAACATTGGCACCTGCGTGCTTCACCGCGTCGGCAACCGTATTAAAAACCGGTTTGTCGAGGTGGGTAGTACCACCTTTACCCGGAGTAACTCCACCAATAACATTGGTACCGTATTCAATCATTTGTGTTGCATGGAATGTACCTTCATTTCCGGTAAAACCCTGTACAACTATTTTGGAATCTTTATTTACTAAAACACTCATGGCGGGAATTATAAATTATAGATGATAAATTATAAATGGTCAATTAATAGGTAATAATATGCCCGGAAGTTCTGAAATTATGCTATAAGGCTAAATATCAGTTTATTATAATTACTACGCTAGGCAATAATTGTGCAAAGTTAAAATTTTGAATGGAATGAATGCAAAAAAGGAAAGAATAGTTAGGTATTGATTGAAGCGGTAACTTTGTGAGATGGAAAATGCAATCAAATCAACCCCCACCATAGCAGCCATCGCCACTCCACCCGGAGTTGGAGCTATAGCTGTAATTCGTATTTCCGGTCCCGGGGCTTTTCAGATCAGTGATCAGGTTTTTACAAGCAGAAAGGGGAAACTGGCAAATGCAACTTCCCATACAGCCTACTTTGGTGTAATTCGTGCAAATGGTCAAATAATTGATGAAGTGATTGCCCTTATTTTTAAGGGTCCCTCCTCTTTTACCGGTGACGATACAATTGAGTTTTCCTGTCACGGTTCAACCTATATTCAAAAGGAAATTTTGAATATATTGATTCAACATGGGGCACAACCTGCAAAACCGGGCGAATTTACCATGCGTGCATTTATGAATCGCAAAATGGATTTGGCCCAAGCCGAAGCAGTTGGTGATTTAATAGCTTCCGACACTAAACTTTCGCATCAATTGGCTATGAAACAAATGCGAGGTGGATTTTCGAAGGAAATAAACCTGCTACGTGAACAACTAATTCATTTCGCTTCATTGCTGGAACTCGAACTCGATTTCTCGGAAGAAGATGTTGAATTTGCCGATAGGAGTCAGTTAATGCAACTTATTGATCGAATTGTAACCAAAACTACTTCACTGTCGGATTCGTTCCGTGAAGGGAATGTCATTAAGAAAGGTATTCCTGTAGCCATTACCGGCAAACCTAATGCAGGAAAATCGACCCTACTGAACCTGCTGTTAAATGATGATCGCGCCATAGTCAGCGATATTGCCGGAACTACACGTGATACCATTGAAGAGGAAATTTCCCTTGGCGGGATGAAGTACAGGTTTATTGATACTGCCGGGATTCGCGAAAGTACCGACACCATTGAACAAATCGGGGTCACCAAAACATTCGAAAAAATTCAGGAAGCCGCAGTTGTAATTTATCTTTTTGATCCCTCAGAAACATCACCAGCAGAATTAACGGAAATATTGGACGCAATTTATGTGAGTAAATCCGGTGACAATTTCATTCTCATTCCTGTGGCCAATAAAAGTGATAAATATAATATAGCTTATTTATCTGATCAATATGCTGCAATTGCAGATACCATTTTTATTTCCGCAAAGAACCATAGCGGCATCGACAATCTGATGAACCGAATTATTTCCGTTTCAGAAAAATATCAGCTGAATGAAGCAGATATCATTCTCACCAATTCCCGACACAAATTCCATCTCGACCAAACTACCGAAGCATTGCAGGCAGCAAGAACTGGTTTGCAATCGAAGCTGGCAACTGACTTAATAGCAATCGAAATAAGGTCGGCACTAATGTACCTAGGGGAGATTACGGGAAGCATTACCACTGACGACTTGCTGGAAAATATCTTTAGTAAGTTTTGTATTGGAAAGTGATTTTGGAATGATAGATGATAAATGATAGATGATAAATTGAATTATTTTTTTTAATTATAGATTTGGAAAACAAAAATCTACAGTTGAATCAGAAACTTCACATCAAATTATATTAGTTGCCTTTTCAAGAAATTATTAATACACAACACTCTGTATATCAATAGTGTATTTTATTACATAGTATGATTCTCAAACCAGATTTGTTTCTTTATATTTACCCTGATTTTACCCCCTCACCTATTCTATTTTGATTCATGACAACAAAGGAAGTAGCATTTGAAAAAGTTTCCCAATTGGTTGAAAGGTTTTCTGAACAATATGAAAGTTATATCAAATCGGAATACAATGAAACATTAACCAGAAGGGATTTTATTGATCCCTTTTTCAAGGCTCTGGGATGGGATATTGATAACGAAAATGGGTACGCTGAAAGTTACCGGGAAGTAATCCATGAAGACAGGGTAAAAATTGGGAAAGCAACGAAAGCCCCGGATTATTCCTTTCGTTTGGTTGGAGGTAAAAGGCTCTTTTTTGTGGAAGCTAAAAAACCGTATGTAGCCGTAAAAACTGAAATTCAACCCGCTTATCAGGTTCGTAGGTATGGTTGGAGTGCAAAGCTTCCGATTAGCATTATTACCGACTTTCAGGAATTTTCTGTTTACGATTGCACTAAAAAACCTCAACCTACTGACAAGGCGTCAGTAGCACGTATCAAATACCTCAACTATACGGAATACCTGAAGGAATTTGATTTTATCTGGGAAACATTCAGTAAAGAGCGGGTTTTAAAAGGCAGCTTTGACAAGTATGTTAAGAGTGATACTCACAAAAAAGGAACGGCAACCGTTGATAAGGAATTTTTGGCTTCCCTCGATTCATGGCGCACATATCTGGCAACTTCAATTAGTTGGAATAACAAGGAACTGGATGAGGATGAATTGAATTTTGTGGTACAACAAACCATTGACCGTATCATCTTTTTAAGGATAGCGGAAGACCGGGGAGTTGAACCCTATGGAAATTTAAAAACAGCTTTAAAGCAAGGGGACTTATACCAGAATTTGTTTGAACTTTTCAAAAATGCAGATGACAAATACAATTCCGGAATTTTCGACTTCAAAAAGGATCAGATAAGTAAAACCATAAAAGTTGATAATAAGGTTGTCAAATCAATTATAAATGAACTTTATTATCCCGAAAGTCCCTATGAATTTTCAGTTTTATCGGTTGAAATCCTGGGCAGTGCATACGAGCAATTTTTGGGTAAACAAATCACCATTGACAAAGCACACCGGGCAAAGATTGAAGAAAAGCCGGAAGTTAGGAAAGCCGGGGGAGTATATTACACCCCTCAATACATAGTTGATTACATTGTAAAAAATACAGTTGGCAAACTTACCGAAGGATGCACTCCAAAGGAAATAGCAAATATCAAAATTGCTGATATAGCATGTGGAAGTGGAAGTTTTTTACTTGGTGCATACCAATACTTGTTGAATTGGCATAAAGATTACTACAGCAACAACGGTAAGCAATCTAAAGGTAAAAAAGATAACCCGCTCACTCCTGAAGGCAATTTGTCCACTGCGGAAAAAAAGAGAATACTGTTAAATAACATTTACGGTGTTGATATTGATGTTAACGCTGTTGAGGTAACTAAACTGAGTTTACTTTTAAAGTGCATGGAAGGGGAAACTGAAGCCAGTATTTCAACACAAACAAAATTATTTCATGAACGAGTTTTACCAACACTGGATAACAACATAAAAGATGGAAATAGTTTGGTCGATACAGATTATTTTTCAGGAGCATTTGATTTTGGTAATGAGAAAAAAGTGAATCCATTTAATTATCAGAAAGCATTTCCTGAAGTCTTTAAACAAGGTGGATTTGATGCGGTTATCGGCAACCCGCCTTATGGAGCAGAATATGGCAATGATATGAAATATTATCTGTCTACAAAGTACGATCTGCATATAACAGTTGCTGATACATTTTTAATGTTTTTGAAAAGAGCCTATTATATTTCAAAGACCGACGCATATATTTCATTAATTATTCCTACCACATGGCTCTATATGTCACAATATCTGGAAGTAAGAAAATGGTTAATAACTCAGAAAAATATTGTAGAAATTCAATTGTTTAGGAGGCCAGTATTTGAAAAGGTAACGGTAGAAACTTGCACAATTATATCCAAGAACATAAAACCGACGAACAAGTCACAATATGAATTTAAAGAAGTTGAAAGTGCGCCAAGTGAATTTATATACAAATCCAGTCTTATTACTCAACTATCAATATTAAAGGAATCGGAGTTAAATCTTGTTATTTCTAACAAAGAAGAAAAAGAGATTTTTAATAAAATCAGTGCTAAAAAACTTATACTGAAACAAGTTGCACTGACGGTTTGTGGTTTAACTCCGTACAGAATTGGTAAAGGCAAGCCAGCACAAAATGCAAAAGTTGTAAAAGAAAAAAGTTATGATGCAGACTTCAAAAAGGATCATACATATAGGCAATATCTGATGGGCAGAGATTTCAAGAAATATTCATGGCAAATTGATAAAGAAAGATGGATTAGTTATGGAGATTGGATAGCAGAACCCAGATATAAAGCACCTTTTAATGATGATAAAAAGATAGTAGTTCGGCAAACATCTGACAAACTAATTGCCCATTTGGACACAAACAAATATTTGTCGCTTAAAAATGTCCACAACTTAAGAGTTACTTACAAAAATTTAACATATGAATATTTATTAGCATTGTTAAATTCTAAATTGTTAGATTGGTGGTATCAGAAATTAATACCAGAAAAGGGTCGAGTTTTCGCTGAAGTAAAAGTTGTAAACCTTGTGAAATTGCCAATAAAAATCATTGACTTTGACAACAAATCTGAGGTGCAGCAACACAATGAAATTATTAAACTGGTTGACCAATTGCTGAAGTTGAACGAAGAAAAAGCAAGCACACAATTAGCTACCAAAATTTCCCATCTTGATAGCAAAATCGAATTCTGTGAAAATCGAATAAATGAACTTGTTTATCAGCTTTATGAATTGACACCAGAGGAGATTGAAATTGTTGACTCAAAATCCCAAAATACAAATTAGCCCACAAACAATATCAATAATTTTATAATACATAAAACCAAATGAGCATTGATTCAATACTTTCAATTTATCAAATTGCCATTGACACTTTACATAGTAATGATGTTAGTTTTCCAGACAGTATTTATCTGAATATTGATAACAAAGGAACAAATAATTATTATCCAGAGATTTTTAATTTATTATCCGCATTTTTAGGAGGAACATTAGTTTTATTAGGTCATTTTATTTTGGAACATTTTAGTCGAAAAAATAAAAAACAATTGGAATTATTGAATACTCTTGGTGTAATTGTTACAACAAATGGAAATCTTAAAAATAACTTCAGAGAGTTAGCCATGTTCAAAACTCATGCAGCTTATTGGGAATACTTCTCTAAAATTGCTGACAATTCAAAGGACAAGGAGGAAAGGTATATTTACCATCTCAAAAGTCAACATGAGTATCGAACTATTGAAAGGGAAATTGGAGTTTTAATAGCCACTTTTCGAGCCCATATTATTAGAATTGAAATATTACTAAATGATAAGATTTTAACTGATGAAATTAAGAATAATATTGAATCAATTTCTTTCAAGAAAGCAATCACTTACTCAATTGAAATGCCATATGATGAAGTTAGAAATAATAAAGTTGAAACCGATGAAAGTAACCTCAGGCAAGATTATTATTCAAAACTGAATGATTTTGATAAAGTGATTGATTTAATACAAAATAAGATTGTGAGAAAAGGCAACTTCCTTTAACAATAAAAAGTAATTATAAAAATTCAAAATTTTGTTTAATCTATTTTATTTATTTGTTAAATTAAAAAAATCTTCAGCATTTGGCAAGAGAGTGTCCCAATTCTAGTTGAAAATTAAGAAGACAATAACTGTTTTCGATTAATTGGTTTCAAATATAATTGAATTCCATCATAAAAGTCAACAAGTTTTTTTGCGTGTCTGATTTTTTTAAGCCTGGGTTCCAGTTCT